>CAYSJJ010000014.1:0-60906 GCA_964431365.1 uncultured Geobacter sp.
GGAAATCTTCATCTTCATCGCCTGCGTCTACTTCGTCCTCTGCTATGCCTTCACCTCCTTCTCCCGCTGGCTGGAAGGCCAGTTGGCCTGGCGGAAGGCGATCTGAGCCTGACACCGCGAGATTCGAGCGTCCCGCGGAGCGAATGTGCCCGAGCACCAGCCGCTGTAGGCGAAATGGAGCTAAAGCCGGCCCATCCTGTTTGAGCCCGACGGGCGAGTTGATGGGGCGGCGCGCAATGAGCCATACAGCGGCGGTGTGAGCGGCACTCTGAGCGGAGCGGGACGATCGAATCTCACACATCAGGGAACGCCACGGAGAAGAGCCGGCAGGTTTGCAATTCCTGCCGGCTCTGGTTTATTTGATGTACGCAACCGCGACCAATAGACCACCATGCGACACGGGGAGAGAACCGACATGACACTCGAAGGGAAAAAAGCGCCCGGATTCAAGCTGATGGGGAGCGACGGAAAAGAACATTCACTGGCCGACTACGCCGGCAAGACGGTCGTCATCTACTTCTACCCCAGGGACAACACCCCCGGCTGCACCAAGGAGGCATGCGGCTTCAGGGACCTGAAACCGCAGTTGGACAGCTCCGGTGTCGTACTGCTCGGGGTCAGCAAGGACAGCCTCAAGTCCCACGACAAGTTCATCGCCGACTTTCAGCTCCCCTTCACCCTCCTCTCCGATCCTGACGCCGCCATGATGACCGCCTATGGCGCCTTTGGCGAAAAGGTGCTGTACGGCAAAAAGAGCACCGGCACCATCCGCTCCACGGTCGTCATCGACCCGGACGGAACCATTGTCAAACAGTGGTCCAAGGTGGCCAAGGCGGAAACCCACCCTTCCGAGGTGCTGGCCTGGCTGCAAAACAGAACGTAGTATTCTGGAAAATCCTTGCAATTGCAGGCCGGTTGAGGGAAACAAAAGGTCTGGACAGTTACTCCGGAAAGGGGTTTTTCCGTGTTCATCCTGACCCTCAACTGCCGTGCCTACGCCATCCGCTACCACCTCTACAACCCTACGACCCGCACCGTCGCGGCCCGGGGGAGCATCGAACGGGTGGAACTGGGTGATTCGTTCATCACCCTCGAGCTGCCGGGGCGCAAGGCCTCCGTGATGGAGGCCGATTGCCCGGACGTTCGCAGCGCCCTTGACATGCTCCTCCACTTCCTCGGCAACGGGGTCCACCGGATCGTTGCCGGCTCCGGCGATATCGTGGCCGTTGCCCACCGGGTGGCACACGGCGGCGAGCACTTCACCAGTGCGACCATCATTACACCCGCCGTGCTCGACGGCATCCGCGAGGCGAGCGCCCTGGCGCCGCTCCACAACCTCCCCAACCTGGCCGGCATCGAGGCGGCCCGGGCCATCCTCCCCACGATCCCCCACGTAGCGGTCTTCGACACCGCGTTCCACCAGACCATGCCCGAACAGGCCTTTCTCTACCCCCTCCCCTACGAGTGGTACGAAAAGCACGGGGTGCGGCGCTACGGCTTCCACGGAGCTTCCCACCGCTACGCCCTGCTGCGGGGTGCGGAGATGCTCGGCAGGAAGCCGGGCGACTGCAACCTGGTCACGATCCACGTGGGGTATGGCGTCTCCCTCTGCGCGATACGCAGCGGCCGGTCCGTCGATACCAGCATGGGACTCACCCCGCTTGAAGGGGCAATCATGGAGACCCGCTCGGGTGACATCGATCCGGGGATCGCCACCTTCATCATGCAGGAAGAGAACCTTTCCGCCCGGGAGATGGAGCGGCTGCTCAACCAAAAGAGCGGCATTCTCGGCATCACCGGCAACTGTTCGAGCCGCCTGGCCATGCTGGAAGGGGCGGCCGACGGCGACCCGCGCTGCCGGCTCGCCCTGCAGATGTGCGCCTACCGCCTGAAGAAATACATCGGTGCCTACGCGGCCGTCATCGGCGCGCTGGATGCGGTCGTCATCGTCTCCGCAACCGGGGCGAGCGACTGGCAGATCAGGGAGCTGACCCTGACCGGCATGGAACAGTTCGGGATCTGGCTCGACCAGGACCGGAACCGCCGGGTCGCCGCCGATCCGGTAGACGTCAGCGCCGGGGATGGCGGGGTCGGCATCCTGGTGCTGCCGACCGATGAAGAGCATATCCTGGCAACGGAAGCGGCCGACCTGCTCGCCCAGACATGGCAGACCGGCGACCGCGCATAGCCCGCCAGACGTTGACACGGTGCCGGTTCAAGGTACCATTTGGATACGTCAGACACTCCATGGAGCCCCGATGCCGGTCGACAAAACCACTATTCCCCCCCTCGCGGAGCTCTATCCCGAGCTCCTGCCGATGGCAATCTACACGGCCATCGCCGTGGCCCTCATCGGGGTCCTCCTGGTCGCGGCCCGGTGGCTCGGGGCACGGAGTACGAACCGGAACAAGGAGCTCCCCTACGAGTCCGGCGTCATCCCCACCGGCGATGCCCGGCTCGCCTACCCGGTCCCCTTCTACCTGATCGCCATCTTCTTCATCGTCTTCGACCTGGGCCGTGGCCTGGGACCTCCTGGGGATTCCCGGCCTGCTCCACATCACCTTCTTCATTGTCGTTCTGCTGCTGGGGCTGGTCTGGCTCTGGATGAAGGGGGGGCTGGAGTGGGGGGCGTCGAGGGGGGCCGGAAAACAGCGACCGACGTAGCCTGGTCGAGGCTCTTCTGGAGCGGGAGGTATGATGCGGTAACGACTCCGCAGAGCATCGTCCGCAAACCCGGTTACCCGCCCGGAATCTTCCTGAGCGCATCCCTGAGGACTGAGAAGTTGTAAGGCTTCTGGACAAAACCGGCCAACCCCATGCCGGCAAACTTCTGGGCGATTTCCTGCTCGCTGAAGCCGGTGGACATGATGACGCGCAGATTCGGATCGAGCCGTCGCAGTTCGCGAAAACAGTGCTCGCCCCCCATTCGAGGCATGGTCAGGTCGAGAATGACCACGCCGATCTCCGGTCTGGCCTTGAATTTCTCCAGCGCCTCGTTCCCGTCGGACGCCATCACCACCTCGAAACCGAGTTCCAGCAGCATTTCGCCGCCGATGGAGCGCACGGTCTCTTCGTCGTCCACCAGCAGGGCAACCCCGCTGCCACGCCAGGTCTCGGCCCCGTCTACTCCGTTGGGCTGTTCCGCCTGCCGGCTGCCGGCCGGGAAGAGGACCTTGAAGAAACTCCCTTTCCCCGGTTCGCTCTGGACCTTGATGGCTCCCCTGTGGCCGCGGACAATGCCGAGTACCGCAGCCATCCCCAGGCCGCGGCCGGTAAACTTGGTGGTGAAGAAGGGATCGAAGATCCTGGCCAGGGTATCCTCATCCATGCCGCAGCCGGAATCGGCAACCTCAAGAAAGACATATTCCCCCGCCGGTATGGCATCGGTCAGCCATAACTCCTTCAGGGACGGTTCGTCGCACTCCATGCAGCCGGTGGAGATGGCAATGACCCCGCTGTCGTCGCCGATTGCCTCGGAGGCATTGATGACCAGGTTCATGATGATCTGGCGGATCTGGGTGGCGTCCACCTCGATGGCAGGCAGGGGATGGGCGAGGCTATATCTCAGGAGCGCTTTCTTGGAGATGGAAACGCTCAGCATATGCCCCATCTCCTCCACCAACCGGTTCAGGTCGATGGACTCGATGACGAACTGCCCCTTGCCGGAGTAGGCCAGCATCTGCCTGGCCAGGTCGGCGGCCCTGGCTGCGGCCTTCTCGATCCTCTGCAGGTTCTCCAGCGCCGGCGATTCCGGATTGAGGCGCATGAGCGCCAGGTCGGCATTGCCGATGATGGCGGTGAGGATGTTGTTGAAGTCGTGGGCTATGCCGCCGGCCAGCACGCCGAGGCTTTCGAGCTTCTGGGCATGCAACAGCTGCCGCTCCAGGTTCAGCCGCTCCTCCTCGGCCTGCTTCTGCGCCGAAAGGTCGCGGCCTATGCCGACAAAAGAGACGTTACCGTTCGAGGCGGTGTAGGTTGTGCCGTTTGCGATAAAGAGCCGCCAGCTCCCATCGGCATGCCTGACCCGGTACGGCGGGCTGGTGGCCGCAGACCGAGTGGTCAGCACCCGGCTCAGATAGTCGAGGCATGGTTGGATGTCGTCAGGGTGGACGAATGGACCGAAATTCCGGCCGATGACCTCGCTCGGCGGGTAGCCGAAATGTGTCTCCCAGGAAGGGGAGACGAACTGGAAGAGACCGGTGCCATCGAGGACAAAGATGACATCGATTGAACATTCCACCAGGGTCCGAAATTTATCCTCGCTCGCCTTCTGTAGCCCTGCCGATAGTTTGTGTTCGGTAATGTCGTAGGCGGAGCCGATGATCGCTTCGAGGCCGCCGTTTTCGTCAAAAAGGATCGTACTCTGGTCGTGCAGCCAGCAGTAATCGCCATCAGCTTTTCTGAAGCGGTACTCGACCGTGAACGGCGCCCTACCATCGCGGCGCGCCGCCATGGCCTGCGCCAACGCACCGTTCTTGCAGGTTATTCTCTCCCAGTCAGCGGGATGAAACAGGGTCGGTAACTGCTCAAGGGTCATCCCTTTGAACAGGGCAAGCGGATGGCCGGTCAGTTCTTCGGCATACGGACTGATGTAGTCATAGCCGCCCGACTTCATATTCAGACGGTAGAGTACGGTCCGGGAACTCTGCAGAAGTTCGTCCAACTGCGTGCGAGTGGCGTCGAGCTCCACTGCAAGCTGCTCCATCGTAGGTTCGCCGATAGCTGTCGCCATACTCGCCCCCTCTCCTCGTCGTATCGTAAGATGATTCTGTATATCATTCAACGCCCCTTTTACAGAGGAAATCTTCGGGTATACTGTGCTGGATCAAACGCCCTGCTTTTCTGGACCGGATTCTATGACTTCAGCTCCGCTTCAACCGGAAGCAAACAATATCATCCTCGCCCGGTTGGACGACATGATCAACTGGGGACGGGCCAACTCGCTCTGGCCGATGTTCTTCGGGCTCTCCTGCTGTTTCGTCGAGATGATGACCTCTTTCACCTCCCGCTACGACATCTCCCGCTTCGGCGCCGAGGTGCTGCGCGGCACCCCCCGCGAGGCGGACCTGATGGTCATCGCCGGCACGGTTTTCAAGAAGATGGCCCCTTCCATCCTCCGCCTCTACGAACAGATGGCCGAGCCGAAATGGGTCATCTCCATGGGGAGCTGCGCCAACTCGGGCGGCATGTACGACGTCTACAGCGTGGTGCAGGGGGTGAACCAGATCATCCCGGTGGATGTCTATGTCCCCGGTTGCCCGCCGCGGCCGGAGGCGTTTCTCCAGGGGCTGATGCTGTTGCAGGAGAAGATCCGGTCGGAAGAGCGGCCGGCCCGGCCGGTCCTTCACCTGGCCGGCGGCACCCAGGGGACCACGACGCCGGTCCTGGTTGACGGCCTCAGCAAGTCCCGCGACACACGCGGGCCGGGGATGGAGGGGATCGCGATCCGCGGCACCTCGGTGCAGCATCCCAAATTCTGGATGCCCCGTTCCGACGAGATGTGGCGCCCCCCCGCGCCGCGGCACCCCTACCCCGATTTCGGCCTGGCCAGCGAACTGGAGCTGGCCTTCCAGCACCGGGTGGTGCGGGACGAAAGCGCCACCGACATGCTCACCTACCGACTCCCGGCCGACCTCGTCCCCGACGTGCTCCGCCACCTGAAGAGCCGGGCGGGTGCACCGTTCAGGAGGCTTGAAGACATCGCCGTCGTGGACGACTCCTGTCGCCGGGAGCGGGGCCGGTTCAAGGATTTCACCGTCAACTACCACCTGCTCAACTTCGACCTCCCCGGCCACCTGCGGCTCAAGGTGGAGGCAGAAGGGAGCTACCCCGAGATCCCCAGCGCCACCCCCGTCTTCCCGGCCGCCTCCTGGTACGAACGGGAAGCGTTCGACATGTATGGGCTGCGCTTTAGCGGCCACAAGAACCTGCGCCGTATCCTCATGCCCCACGACTGGGTGGGGCATCCCCTCAGGAAAGAGCACCCGTTTCGCGCCACCGAGATGCCCCCCTATACCACCGCCGACGCCCGCCTTCACCAGGCCCTGCCGGCCGGCGACTTCTTCGACCGGGTCGACGACGACACCCTCATCCTCAATCTCGGCCCCCAGCACCCCGGCACCCACGGCATCATCCGCTGCATCCTCAAGCTGGACGGCGAAGAGATCGTCGATATGGACCTGGACATCGGCTACCACCACCGGGGGGCGGAGAAGATCGGCGAGCGCCAGCAGTGGAACCAGTTCATCCCCTACACCGACCGGATCGACTACCTGGCCGGGGTGCAGAACAACCTGGCCTACGTGAACAGCGTCGAGCGGCTCTGCGGCATCTCCGCCCCTGACCGGGCCGTGACGATCAGGGTGATGCTGGCCGAGCTGTTCCGAATCGCCAGCCACCTGGTCTGGCTCGGCACCTTTGCCGCCGACGTGGGGGCCATGACCCCGGTCTTCTACACCTTCACCGACCGGGAAAAGATCTTCGACATCATCGAGATGGTCACCGGCGGCCGGATGCACCCGGCCTGGTTCCGGATCGGCGGCGTGGCCGAGGACCTCCCGGAGGGGTGGGACGTGGCCGTAAAGGAATTCCTGGAATGGATGCCGGCCCGGCTGAAGGAGTACGAGGCGCTCCTGAACGGTAACCCGATCTTCCAGGCACGGCTCAAGGGGATCGGCACCATCAGCCTGGACGACGCCATCGAGTGGGGGCTCTCCGGCCCGAACCTCAGGGCCTGCGGGATGGCATGGGACCTGCGGAAAAGCCTTCCCTACGCGGGGTACGACCGCTTCCACTTCGAGGTGGCGACCGCCGAGGGGGGGGACTGCTGGGCCCGCTACCTGGTCCGGCTGGAGGAGATCCGCCAGTCGCTCCACATCGTCCACCAGTGCTGGAAGGAGATGCCTGGCGGGCGATGGATCACCGACGACTACCGCTACGTGCTGCCGAAGAAGCGGGACACGCTGCATGACATCGAGTCGCTGATCCACCACTTCATCAACTCAACCCGCGGCATGGCCCCCCCGAAAGGGGAGAACTACAGCGCCATCGAGGCCCCCAAGGGGGAGAACGGCTACTTCGTCGTCAGCGATGGCCTCAACGTCCCGTACCGGGTGAGGATCAAGACCCCCAGCTTCCCCCACATGCAGGCCCTCCCCCTCATGAGCCGGGGGTGGCTGGTGGCGGACTTCCTCGCGATACTGGGGTCGGTGGACTTCGTCCTGGCGGATTTGGACCGGTAAGAGACGAAAGGCGGTTTACCGCAGAGGTCGCAGAGAAGCGCAGAGGGAATGCAAAACCGGAATAAGGGGTTCCTTCCCTGAGATTTGTTTTCCCTGCAGACCTCTGCGTCCCCTGCGGTGAAAAGGTTTTTTCCATGATTCCAGAGAGACTGAAAGATGAACTCCAGGCCCGCGTTGCCGCGGCCGTCACCCCGCGGGAGGCGGCGGTGGATGTGCTGAAGTCGCTGCAGGCCCACTACGGCTGGGTGACCGACGAGGCCGTGGAGGAGGCGGCCGGACTGCTCGGCCTCTCGCCGCTCCAGGTGGACGAACTGGCCACCTTCTACGAGATGCTCTACCGCCGGCCGGTGGGAAAACGGGTGATCCACGTCTGCGACTCCATCTCCTGCTGGGCCATGGGAGGGGAGACTCTCATGGACCGGCTTGCTGAGCGGCTCGGCATCCGGCCGGGCGAGACCACCCGTGACGGCTGCTTCACCCTCCTCCCCTGCTGCTGCCTGGGGGACTGCGGCGAGGCGCCGACCCTGATGATCGGCGATACCCTGTACGGCAGGGTGACGCCGGAAACGGCCGCGACTGTCCTTGACGAGGAGAGACGGCGGATCGGAGGATGCCCGTGAGGCTTTCCGTCCCATTCCGCGGTATCCTTCCGGCCCTGCTGCTCGCCGTCGTGACCGGCGGCTGCTCCGTCGAAACGCCGCGGACCGCGGACGGCCAGTTGCTCTTCATGCAGTACTGCAGCGGCTGCCATCCCGATGGGGGGAACGCGATCAACCCAGCCAAGAGCCTGCGGAAGATCGACCGGCAGGCCAACGGCATCGTCACGCGCCGGGAAATCGTGGCCAGGATGCGTTCTCCCGGTCCCGGCATGCCACGGTTCGATCGGGAGCGGATACCGGACAACGCGGCAGACGCGATTGCCGACTATGTTCTGAAAACGTACTGACCCGCATCACAACACCAACCATGGAGGAACTATCGATGAAAATGTGCCTGAAGCTGACCGTTACCCTGCTTTCCCTTGCCCTCTTCGCTGCCCCGGCGTTCGCCAAGGGGAAGATCGACGGCAAGAAGGAGTTCGAGGAGCACTGCGCCTCCTGCCACAAGGATGGGGGGAACATCGTCAACCCGGCCAAGACCCTGAAAAAGGCCGACCTTGCAGCCAACGGGGTCAAGAAATGGCAGGACATCGTGAACAAGATGCGCAACCCCGGTCCGGGAATGAACACGTTCGACAAGAAAGAGGTCTCCGACAAGGAGGCAAGGGCCATTGCCGAGTACATTCTGAAGACGTTCAAGTAACGAATAATCGCTCCGGAACTGCTCCGGAACATCAACCAGGAGGAACATAGCATGAAAAAAGTTGCACTGTTGGCCGCCGCGGCCCTGACTCTCGCCTCGTTTTCCGGTACTGCCCTTGCCAAGGAGAAGAAGGGGGGCGACGCCCTCTTCAAGGAGAAATGCGCCTCATGCCATCCTGACGGCGGCAACATCGTAAACCCTGCGAAAACCCTCAAGGGGATCAAGGACCCCCGGGAGGTGGTGAAGAAGATCCGTATGGGTGGCGGCGGCATGACCGCCTTCGACCAGAAGGCCATTTCGGACCCTGACGCCAGGGCCATCGCCACCTACGTGGTCAAAACCTTCAAGAAATAGCAAAGGAGCCTGGAGCGGCGGAGACGCCCGTCGCTCCAGGGACCGACATGATCAAGTGCAAACGGATCTATGAGCAGCCAACGCCGGCCGACGGCCGACGGCTGCTGGTCGATCGGCTCTGGCCGCGCGGCATCTCCAGGGAAGCGGCCCGCATCGACGACTGGCTGAAAGAGGTGGCCCCAAGCGACGAACTCCGCCGCTGGTTCAACCATGACCCGGCACGATGGGATGAATTCCGGGTCCGCTATCGAACGGAACTGGCGGACAGGGAACCGCTTCTCGATCGACTCCGTCAGGAGGCGGGCCAAGGGCCGGTGACGCTCCTGTTTGCCGCCAAGGACGAAGAACACAACAATGCCGTGGTACTGAAAGAGATCCTCGAGGAACAGAGAGGATAGATGGAACAGCTCCTGTTCAGACATAACCGGCCCGGCCGCTGCGTCACCTTCGACGAGTACCGGGCCGAGGGGGGCTTCGCCGCGCTCCGCAAGGGGCTGACCGAGCTCTCCCCCGACCAGGTACAGCAGCTGGTGATCGATGCCGGCCTGCGCGGTCGCGGCGGGGCCGGTTTCCCGACGGGGAAGAAATGGTCCTTCGTCCCCCGGGACCTCCCCGGCCCCCGCTGGCTCATCTGCAACTGCGACGAGATGGAGCCGGGGACCTACAAGGACCGGGTGCTCCTGGAGGCGAACCCCTACCTGCTGGTGGAGGGGATGGTCCTCGCCGCCTACGCCCTCGGGGTGCGTCACGCCTTCATCTTCATCCGCCGGGGGTACGAGACCGCGGCGGCCAACCTCGGGCAGGCACTTGCAGAGGCACGGCAGACGGGACTCCTCGGAGGGAACATCCTCGGAAGCGGCTTCTCGTGCGACATCGACCTGCACGTCTCGGCCGGCCGCTACATATGCGGCGAAGAGACGGCCCTGATGAACGCCCTGGAGGGGCGGCGGGCCAACCCGCGGAGTAAGCCCCCCTTCCCGGCCGTCAAGGGGCTCTGGGGCGGTCCGACGGTGGTGAACAACGTGGAGACCCTGGCCAACGTTCCGGCCATCGTCCTGAACGGTCCGGCCTGGTTCAAGGGGCTCGCCGCCATCCCGGAGGCCAGCGGCACCAAGCTCTTCTGCGTCAGCGGCCATGTGAGGGAGCCCGCCTGCCTGGAACTGCCGCTGGGAACCCCCCTCGGCGAGATCATCGACACCCACTGCGGCGGCATGCGCCCCGGCAGCAGGTTCAAGGCGTGCCTCCCCGGCGGCGCGTCCACGCCGTTCCTGACCGGGGAACACCTGAAGGTGGCGATGGAGTTCGACCGGGTGGCAAAGGCGGGGTCGCGCCTGGGGACCGGCGGGATCGTGGTCTTTGACGAGACAACCTGCATGGTGGCCGTCACCCTGAACCTGGTCAGGTTTTACGCCCGCGAATCGTGCGGCTGGTGTACGCCCTGCAGGGAAGGGCTCCCGTTCGTCCGGGAGACCCTGACCAGGATCGAGGCGGGAGAGGGGAGCGTCGACGATATCGAGCTGCTCCGCGAACACGTGAAACTTCTTAACTACGCCTTCTGCGCCCTGGCGCCCGGCGCCATGGGGCCGGTGGAGGGGCTCTTGCGGCTCTTCGAGGAAGAGATCAGGGATCACATCATCCGCAGGGGTTGTCCATTCGCCGGCAAGGGGAACAGCCATGGCTAAAAACGATACGGGCTCGCACCGATTCGAGATAGCAGCTGCCAACGGAGTAAACGATGACCGATGAAGAGAAAGAGCTCCTCCGGGCAATGACCGGGCAGCTTTCGGCCCTGCTCCGCGGGGAGCCTCTCCGCCAGTTGGAGCCCGGCGACGGCAGCCCGGTGGAGCTCCAGGACCTCGTTGAGGCGATCAACCGTCTCATCCGCACCTACGAAGAGACGCGCCCGTTCGTCATGGCCCTGGCTCAAGGGGACCTGAGCATCCAGCCGCCGGCCGGCTCCCCCCTGGTTGCTCCCTACAAGAAGCTGCACGCGAACCTGCGTCATCTCACCTGGCAGACCCAGCAGATCGTGAGTGGCGACCTGAGCCAGCGAGTCGAGTTCCTCGGCGAGTTCTCAAGCGCCTTCAATACGCTGATCGATTCGTTGAAGGAAAAGCGCCAAGCCGAGGAGCAACTGCAGTATATGAGCACCCACGACACCCTTACCGGCGTCTACAATCACGGCTACTTCAACGAAGAGATGGCGCGCATCAGCCGGGGACGGCGCTTCCCCATCAGCATCATCATGGCCGACCTGGACCGCCTGAAGGTCATCAACGACAGCCGCGGTCATGCCGCCGGCGACCGACTCCTCCAGCAGGCGGCCAAGGTCCTGACCACTGCGGTGCGGGGCGAGGACGTGGTGGCACGCATCGGCGGCGACGAATTCGCGGTCATCCTCCCCGGAACCGACACGGAGGCGGCCGCCAAGGTGCTGGAACGGATCAGGGAAGAAGAGCTCTGCTTCAACCGGGATCAGGACGAGTTCACCCTGGGGATTTCACTGGGGCTGGCAACGGCCCGTGACCGCTCATCCATCGACGAAACCTTCAAACTGGCCGACCGGCGGATGTACGAGGACAAGGGGCTACGGCACGCCTCCCTGGCCGGAAACGGGAACTGACCCATGCCGAAGCTGATCATCGACAACATACCGGTGGAGGTGCCGGCCGGTACCACGGTCCTGGAGGCGGCACGGGCGGCCGGGATCGTCATCCCCCACTTCTGCTATCACCCGGCACTGGGGAGTGTCGGCGCCTGCCGGGTCTGCGCCGTCAAGCTCCTGGACGGACCGGTGAAGGGGATCCAGATGTCCTGCATGCTCCCGGCTCAGGACGGCATGGTGGTCTCCACCATTGACGACGAGGCGCAGGCCATGCGCCGCCAGGTCATCGAGTGGCTGATGATCAACCATCCCCACGACTGTCCGGTCTGCGACGAAGGGGGTGAATGCCTCCTCCAGGACTTCACGGTGGCGGGGGGCCACGGCATCAGGCGCTACAGCGGAAAGAAGCGGACCCACGCGAACCAGTTCCTCGGCCCCCACATCGAACACGAGATGAACCGCTGCATCCAGTGTTACCGCTGCGCCCGCTTCTACCAGGAGGTTGCCGGCGCCACCGACTTCGGGGTCATGGGAAGCGCCGACCGTGTCTACTTCGGCCGGTTCCGGGATGGCGCCTTTGCGTCGCCGTTCAGCGGCAACCTGGTGGATATCTGCCCCACCGGGGTCTTCACCGACAAAAGCGCCCGCTTCCGCGCCCGCTACTGGGACTACGACCTGGCGCCATCGGTCTGCCCCCACTGCTCCCTGGGATGCAACACGATTCCGGCGGCCCGCTACCGGGAACTGCTGAAGGTGATGGCCCGGGAGAACCGGGCGGTCAACGGCTGGTTCATCTGCGACCGGGGCCGCTTCGGCAATGCCGCGGTCAACGACCCGGCCCGCCCCCGCCTACCCCGCCTCAACGGCCGGAAGACGGGATGGGACGAAGCGCTGGACGGACTGGTCGCGCGGCTCTCGGACTTCATGGAGGTGCATGGCCCCGGGGCGCTGGCCGTGGTCGGCTCGTCGCGGCTCTCCCTCGAAGGTGTAGTGCTCCTGCCACGACTGGCCCGGATGCTGGGGGCGGGGCATCTCTGCTATTTCGTCCATGGGGACGAAGGGGAGCGGACCACAACGGCGGTCTCCCTGCTGAGCGACAAGAATGCCGCTTCCCAGGACGACGTGCGGCGTGCGGACTGCATAGCCATCGTCGACTGCGACCTCCTGGAGGATGGGCCGATGCTCGCCCTGGCCGTGCGCCAGGCCTGGCGCCGGGGAGCCCCGCTTTTCCTGGTGGGGCAGCATGCGCCGCTGGCCCAGGCAGGGGCGATGGGGATCGAGGCGGTGCAGGTGGACATCCCGGAAGAGGTCCCGTTCGGCATCTTCGAGCGGCCGGTCATCATCTGCGGCACTCGACAGAGCAAGCCGGCCGAGATCGAAAGGATGCTGAAGAGCGGCATCAGGACGACATGCATCCTCTCCGGTCCCAATGCCTGCGGTGCTGCTCTCCTGGCCCATGGTCAGACATGCACGACCTTCGACCAGGCCGTCGCATCCGGTCGGGTGAAGGGGGTTATCGCCGTTGAGGCGGACATCCCCTCCGAGCTGCTGGCCGGGATCGATTTCATTGCCGCCATGGACTGGCTCTCGACCGGTCTGGCCGAACGGGCCGACGTGTTCCTCCCCACAACCGCCTGGGTGGAGATGGACGGCATCTACGTCAACAACGAGGGACGGGCACAGCGGTTCAAGCGGGTCATGCGGCCCGGGCTACCGATCAAGGGGCTTGACCCCGCCCGGCACCCGCCCAGGCTCCATGCTACGGTCCCCCCCGGGGGAGATCTCCGGCCGGCTTGGCAGGCGATCGGAGCGCTGCTGGAAAAGCTCGGGGATGAACCGGTGGCCGAACCGCTGGACGGGACGTGGGAACCGCTCCGGACCCTGGACCCGGAGGGCGGGGGGATGATCATCGCGACGCACAAGGAGACTCTCCCATGATGAGATTGCTTCTGACAGCCATACTCCTCACGACCCTGCTCGGCGGTACCGCCTGGGCAGAATTCTGGGGTTCGTCCGCCTCGAACCGCTACCACTTCAAGCGCTGCCAGTGGACCCAAAAGATTCGGAAGGAGTATCTGGTCCGGTTCGACACCGCCGACAAGGCGGTTCAGGCCGGGTATCTCCCGTGCGAAAAGTGCCGGCCACCGCTGACCGAACGGCGAAGCAAACCGTCATCCGTCGAACAGCAGAACTCTCCGGGCCGGGCGCCATGAACGGCCACCTCCTCGACACGCTGCTCCTCCTGGCCAAGATCGGCATCGTCTTCTTCGTGATCCTGACCGCTGCGGCCTATCTGGTCTTTGCCGAGCGGAAGGTGCTGGCCTGGATCCAGGATCGCAAGGGGCCGAACCGGGTGGGCCCGCTGGGGCTCCTCCAGCCGCTGGCCGACCTGATCAAGATGTTGACCAAGGAGGATTTCCGGCCGCTGGCCGCCGACAAGTGGCTCTTCTACCTGGCCCCGGCCATGGCCGCCATCCCGGCCATACTGATCTTTTCGGTCATCCCCTTCGGCGCCCCCCTGAGCCTGTTCGGCCGGGAGGTCACCCTCCAAGTGGCTGACCCTAACGTGGGGCTCCTCTTCTTCCTCGCCCTCTCGGCCATCGCCGTCTACGGCGTGGCCCTGGGGGGATGGGCCTCCAACTCCAAGTACGCCCTCCTGGGGAGCATCCGCGGCCTGGCCCAGCTCATCTCCTACGAGCTCTCCATGGGGCTCTCCCTGGTGCCGACGGTCATGCTGGCCCGCTCGTTCAGGCTCTCGGAGATCGTCAACGCCCAAGCCGACATCTGGTTCATCTGCTACCAGCCGGTCGCCTTCGTCATCTTCCTGATCAGCATAGCGGCCGAGTGCAAGCGGATCCCCTTTGACCTCCCGGAGGCCGAAGGGGAGTTGGTGGCTGGCTTCCATACCGAATATTCGGGGATGCGGTTCGGGCTCTTCTTTGTCGGCGAATACATCAACATCCTGGTGCTGGGGGGGCTTGCAGCCACCTTCTTCCTGGGGGGATGGCACGGGCCGCTCCTGCCGCCGGTAGCCTGGTTCTCCCTGAAGGTCCTTTGCTTCGCGTTCTTCTTCATCTGGATGAGGGGTACCCTGCCGAGGCTCCGCTACGACCAATTGATGCACCTCGGCTGGAAAGCTTTGACACCGTTAGCATTGATCAATATACTTGTCACCGGCTGGTGGCTTACACTCCGTTGACCCGTTCCCACACGGGGCCTGCACCGAAGCAGCCTTTCAGGCAACCCCGTTCACCCGTATCGTGCCGAGCATTCCAAACAAGGAGGTAATGGTATGAACACAGTGGTGGCAACAGGCAGCATCAACAGAAAGGGGGAGTTGGGCATGCAAAACGTTAACGCGGTTAACAAGCAGGGACACACCCCACTCATGGAGGCAGCCAAGGAGGGTGACGCGGAGGGGGTCAAAGACCTGCTCCGCCGGGGCGCGGAACTGGAGGCCAAGAGCGCAAAAGGTAAAACGGCCCTCCATTACGCCGCCGCCAACGGCCACCTGGAAGTAGTGAACCTGCTCATTGCCAGCGGGGCGGACGTCAATGCCCGCGACAAGGACTGGCATACCCCCCTCATGCTCGCGGCCATCTATGGCTGCAACCACACCGTCCAGACCCTGGTGAACAACGGGGCCGACGTCCACGCCAAGACCCTGGCCGGCAACACGGCCATGGTCTACGCCAAGAACAACGACCATCCCCTGGCCTTTGCCCTGCTGCAGAAGGCGGAACGGGCAAAGCAAGCCACCTCCTGACGACATATTCCTAGAGGGGCAGGATGAAACCTGCCCCTTTTCTGTTAGACTTTGACGCGAACCCATTTCCGTACGGTGAGCGTTTCCCCCATGCCTGTTTTCGACGACATCAAGGCCATCTACGCCGGCTTCTGGACCACCTGGAAGCATATCTTCCGCCGACCGGTGACGGTACAGTACCCCGAGGAGAAGCGCCAGCCGTCGCCCCGCTACCGGGCGAGGATCGTCCTGACCCGCGATCCGGACGGCGGCGAGCGTTGCGTTGCCTGCTATCTCTGCTCGGCGGCCTGTCCGGTGGACTGCATCTCCATGCAGGCGGCGGAGGCTGAAGGGGGCCGCCGCTACGCCGAGTGGTTCCGGATCAACTTCTCCCGCTGCATCTTCTGCGGCCTCTGCGCCGAGGCCTGCCCCACCCTGGCGATCCAGATGACCCCTGATTACGAGATCTGCAAGAGGGACATCATGGAGCTGGTCTATGAGAAGGAAGATTTACTGGTCGACCACGGCGGCAAGGATAGCGAGTACAACTTCTACCGCCAGGCCGGCATCGGCGTCACCCAACCGCGTGGCGCAGGGGAGAAGGAACACCCGCCGGTGGATGTGAGAAGTTTGCTGCCGTAAACTCGGGCGCAAGGCTCTAGACGCAGGGTTCTGACAGGGGATAACAGATGACTCTATGGGACAAGGCAGTTGCGGAACTGATCGACATCATCGAGTGGACGGACGACTCCAGCGATACCCTGGTCTGGAGGTTTCCCCGGTATGACAACGAAATCAAACAAGGGGCGCAGCTGATAGTCCGGCAGGCCCAGGCTGCTTTGCTGGTGATCAGGGGGGAGATTGCCGACCTGTTTACCGCCGGCCAGCACCGCCTGACGACCAGCAACCTGCCGGTCCTGACCACCCTCATGGGGTGGAAGTATGGCTTCCACAGCCCGTTCAAGGCCGAGGTCTACTTCGTCAACACCCGGAATTTCACCAATCTCAAGTGGGGGACCAAGAACCCGGTCATCCTCCGCGACCCGGAATTCGGACCGGTACGGCTGCGGGCCTTTGGCAGCTATGTGCTCCGGGTCAGCGATCCGGCGAAATTCATCAAGGAGATCGTCGGCACCAACGGACAGTTCACCCTGGAAGGGGTGGCCGAGCAGTTGAAGAACCTGATCATCACCCGTTTTTCGGACATGCTCGGGGAATGCAGGATACCGGTGCTCGACCTGGCGGCCAGTTACGATGAGCTGTCTGCCCAACTGGCCGGCAAGGTCGCCCCGGAGTTCCTGGAATACGGCCTGGAGGTCACGAAACTTCTGGTCGAGAACATCTCCCTCCCCCAGGAAGTGGAAGAGGCGCTGGACAAGCGGAGCAGCATGGGGATCATCGGCAACCTGGACAGCTTCATGAAATTCCAGAGCGCCAACGCCATGGAGGCTGCTGCGAAAAATCCGGGGGGTGACGCATCGGCCGGCATCGGCATGGGGATGGGCTTTGCCATGGCGAACCAGCTGGGAAAGATGGTGACCAATCCGCCACCGCCCCCGGGCCCCTCTTCACCGCCGCAGCTCCCCCAGGAGGAGCTCTATTATGTGGGGAAAAACGGCACACAGGCCGGACCATTTGACATGAACACCATCAACGGGTACATCCAAAAGGGCGCCATCACCAGGGAGACGCTCCTCTGGAAGAAAGGGATGGCCGCCTGGCAGCCGGCCGCACAGTTTGGTGAATTTGCCCCTCTGCTGACGGCAACGCCGCCCCCCTTACCGGAATAGGTCGACACCATGGCTAACTGCGCCAACTGTTCGGCACCCCTGCCGCCGAACTCGATTCAGTGCGAGTACTGCGGCAGCCGCAATGATATTGACCTGAAGGGGGTGCACTACTACACGACCCATGCCACCCAGTCGGCACGCACCTGTCCCCGCTGTTCGGTAAACCTGCGCACCATCGATCTGAAGCTGGACGGCCGTTTCCTGATCGAGCGGTGCGATCAGTGCCTGGGGCTCTTCTTCGACCCGGGCGAGTTGGAAGCGCTGCTGGAGGCGACGGTGACCAACGTCTTTGCCGTCGACAGGAGTCGGCTGGCCCAGATCAACAACACCATGCGGTCCGCCGAGTATGGGGTGACCTATATCAAATGTCCGGTCTGTGCCAACCTTATGAACCGGGTCAATTTCGGGACCAAGAGCGGCGTCGTTGTCGATCGCTGCAAGGACCACGGTGTCTGGCTCGACGGTGGAGAACTCAGGCATCTGTTCGAGTGGATGAAGGCGGGTGGGAAACTCCTCGCCCAGGAACGGCAGGAGCAGCTGAAAAAGGAGGAGGCAGAGCAGGAACAGGAACTGCGCCGAAAACTCAGCCAGACCACCGACGGCGGAGTTTATCAGGATTTCAAAGGGTATGGCAGTGACTTGCGTCATGCCGATCCCGACCTCTTCGACATCGTTGTCGGCGCCATCAGATTTTTCATGAAATAGCTGGGCAAACCTGCTTTGCCCGTCAGGATCTCATGGTACAGGCACTCTTCTACATACTGGCCGTCGTAACCGTTATCGGCACGATCCTCGCCATCACCGAAAAACACCCGGTGCACGCCATCGTCTACCTGGTCACCTCCTTCTTCGCCCTGGCGGTGATCTTCTACCTGCTGGCCGCACCGGTGGTGGCCGTCTTCGAGGTGATCATCTACGCCGGCGCCATCATGGTCCTCTTCCTCTTCGTCATCATGATGCTCGACCTGGGGCACCCGGAAAGGGCCTGGCGCCCCCACCTGCGGGAGTGGTGGCCGGCCATGCTGCTGGGGGGGATCATCCTCGGCGCCATCGTGACCCTGGCCATGGGTGCTGGCACGGCGTCCACGGCCATCCCGCCGGTGAGCGCGAGGGAATTCAGTCGCGCGCTGTTCCAGCGCTACGGCATCGCGGTGGAGGTGATCTCAATGCAGCTCCTCTTTGCCGTGGTGGGGGCGTTGTATCTCGGGCGGAGGCGGAAATGATCGTCCCCCTGGAACACGTCCTGATCCTCGCCGCCATCCTCTTCGTCCTGGGGCTGGCGGGGGTGCTCGCCTGGCGGAGCAACATCATCATGATGCTGATCGGCATCGAGGTGATGCTGAATGCCGCCATGCTGGTCTTCGTGGGTGGCGCGGCCCGCTGGAACGTGGACGGCCAGATCTTCGCCCTGATGATCATGGCCATGACCTCGGCCGAGGTCTCCCTGGCCCTGGCACTGGTGGTCTACCTGCAACGGCGGAAGAAGACGGTTAATGCCGACGCGTTCAGTGAGCTCAAGGGATGACCATGTACCTCGCCCTCATACTCCTCCTCCCCCTGCTGGGCGCGACGTTCAACGCCCTTTTCGGCCGGAGCCTGCCGCGCCGGCTGGTGGAGGCCATTGCCTGCGGGGCGGTGGGGGGGAGCTTTGCGGCGACGGTCGGTGCACTTACGCTCTACCGCGGGCCGGTAACGGTGGAACTCGCCTCGTGGCTCTCCGACTTCGACTTCAAGGCGCCGCTTACCCTCTACCTGGACCCGCTCTCCATCTCCCTGACGGTGATGATCACCTTTGTCTGCGGCCTGATCCACCTCTACTCCGTGGCCTATATGGCCGACGATCCCGGGTATGTCCGCTTCTTCGCCCTCCTGAACCTGTTCGTCTGCGCCATGCTGGTGCTGGTCCTTGCCGAAAACCTGCCGCTCCTTTATCTGGGGTGGGAGGGGGTCGGTTTCTGCTCCTATGCCCTGATCGGCTTCTGGTACAGGGAGACGAAGAACGCCGACGCCGGCCGCAAGGCCTTCATCACCACCAGGATCGGCGACACGGCGCTGGGGATCGCCATCATCTGGCTCTTCCAGCTCTTCGGCACGGAATCGATCGTTGAGCTGAACGGCATGGGGTTCCTGATGCCGGCCGGTGTCGTCACTGCCCTCGGCTGCCTCTTCCTGATCGGCGCCATGGGAAAATCGGCCCAGGTACCGCTGATGGTCTGGCTGCCGGACGCCATGGCCGGTCCGACGCCGGTCTCGGCCCTGATCCACGCCGCCACCATGGTGACGGCCGGGGTCTACCTGCTGGCCCGGATGCTGCCGCTGATCGGCGGCTCAGCGACCGCCCTGGCGGCAATCGCCGTCACCGGCGGGGTGACCGCCTTCTTTGGCGCCAGCTGCGCCCTGGCCCAGCGGGACCTGAAACGGGTGCTCGCCTACTCCACCATCAGCCAGATCGGCTTCATGGTGCTCGGCGTCGGCGCCGGCGCCGTGACAGCCGCCACCTTCCATCTCCTGGTCCACGCCTTCTTCAAGGCGCTCCTCTTCCTCGGGGCCGGCTGCGTCATCACCTCCCTGCACCACGAGCAGGACATCTTCCGGATGGGGGGACTGGCCAAATCCCTTCCCCGCACCTTTTGGCTCTTCCTGTCCGGCGCCCTCTGCCTGGCCGGGGCACCGCTCACCGGCGGCTTCTTCAGCAAGGACTCGATCCTGGCGGCGGTCTGGGAGAAGGGGGGCGTGCTCTACGGCGGGCTCTATCTCCTCGGCCTCGCCACCGCCTTCATCACGGCCCTCTATACCTTCCGCCTCCTCTATCTGGTCTTTGCCGGGGAGGGACCGACCCCGCATCCCGTCTCTCCGCTCATGGAGAGGGTGTTGGCGCCGTTGGCCCTACTGGGGCTCTTCGGGGGAGTGCTGAACCTTCCCGAGTTCCTCGGCCACGGCTTTCTGGCCGGTGTCCTGGCCCCGGTCACCGGCCCTCCCCGCCATGTCGAAGCAGTGACCGAACTGCTGCTCCAGGGAGCGGCGACAGTTGTTTTCCTGGCCGGCTTTCTGGTGGCCAGAGCCCGTTATGCCGGAGGAGCGCGGCAAGCCAGGCTCTCCGCAGCTGAACAGGAGCCAAGCGGCCTCACCGCCTTCCTGCTGCACGGCTGGTACGTGGACAATCTCTACTGGCTAGTCATCATCCGCCCCTACGAGCTGCTGGCCGGCATCCTCTGGCAGCGGGTGGACGAAGGGGTGATCGACGACTCGCTCGACCGGTTTGCTGATCTCCTCGGCCGCACCGGCCAGGGGCTCGGCCGCTGGACCGACGGCCGGGTTTCGACCTACCTGCTGAGCCTTGTTGCAGGTGCCGCACTGGTGGCAGGGTATCTGGCGTGGGTGTTCATTTGATGGCCGGCTATCCGCTCCTCACCCTGCTGGTCTTCCTTCCGCTGGCGGGTATACTCTGCCTGCCAGCGGTCTGGCACCGTCATGAGTGGACCCGGAGGATCGCCCTCTCCTTCGGGCTGACGGAACTGGCGCTGGCTGCATGGCTGAGCTGGGAGGTTGCGTCGTCACGCATACTGCCGAACACGGCCATCCCTGGATTCTTTCTCTTCGAAGACCTGCCATGGATCGGCAGGCTCGGCATCCGCTACACCCTGGGAATGGACGGGATCAGCCTGCTGATGGTGCTCCTGACCACCTTCGTGACGGTGGTCGCGATGGTTGCCTCCTGGCGCGCGGTAAGCGAGCGGGTCAGCCTTCACTATCTCCTGCTCCTGGCCATGGAGACCGGTATCGTAGGGGTCTTCCTCAGCCTCGACCTGTTCCTCTTCTACCTTTTCTGGGAGGTGATGCTGATCCCGATGTTTTTCCTGATCGGCATCTGGGGGCATGGCCGGCGGATCTACTCGGCGGTCAAATTCTTCCTGTACACCCTGGCCGGCTCGCTCCTGATGCTCCTGGCGATCATCAGTATCTACCTGCTGCACGGCGACCAGACCGGGCACTACACCTTTGCCCTGGCGTCCCTCATCGGCACCGTCGTGCCTCCGCAGACCGGTGTGTGGCTCTTTGCCGCCTTTCTCCTGGCCTTTGCCATCAAGTTTCCGCTCTTTCCGCTCCACACCTGGCTCCCCGACGCCCACACCGACGCGCCGACCGCAGGGAGCATCATCCTGGCGGGGCTGCTCTTGAAAACCGGCGCCTATGGCCTGGTCCGGTTCGGCTACCCCCTCTTCCCGGACGCAGCCAAAACTTTGACACCACTTCTCGCCGTCGTGGCCGTCACCGGGATCCTCTACGCATCGTGGGTCGCCTATGCCCAGACCGACATGAAACGGCTGGTGGCCTATTCAAGCGTCGGTCATATGGGGTTCGTGGCACTGGGGATCGCCGCCTGGACGCCGGTGGCCCTCTCCGGCGCTCTCCTGCAGATGGTCAACCATGGGGTGACGACTGCCGCCCTCTTCGCCCTGGTGGGAATGCTGGACGAACGGAGCGGAACCAGGGAGGTCGAGGCCTTTGGTGGATTATGGGGAAAGGTACCAATGCTTTCCTTCTGCTTCCTCTTCTTTGCCATGGCATCGGCCGGACTGCCAGGTCTGAACAACTTTGTAGGCGAATTCCTGATCCTTACCGGCACCTTTCGGGTCCAACACCTGGCAGCTGTCCTGGCCTTTCTGGGGATCGTCCTGCCGCTCGCCTATACCGTCCGACTGGTGCAGGACGTTCTTTTCCTGGAGGAAAGGCGGCCCCTCCGGCTCCCTGACCTGACACTGCGGGAGGGGAGCATCCTGACCATCATGGCGCTGATCGACCTGTACCTTGGACTTCATCCGAAACCGGTACTCGACCTGCTGAAAACGCCGGTTGCCCTGCTGACCGGCCTGACCGGGGGGACGCCTTGACCGTTGCCGACATCTGGACAGTGATGCCGCTCCTGATCCTGGCATGCGGCAGCTTGATGATCCTGCTGCTGGGCCCCGTCGCTCCCGGACGTTACGGCACCAAGGTCGGCGTAGTCGTTTCCCTTGGGGCTGCACTCTGGGCACTCCAGACGCCTCCCGCCACCCTCGCTCCTACTCTCGGGCTGGCGGCCACCCCCTTCGCCCGCGGCTTCACCGTCTTTTTCACCCTGGTCACGGCGGCGGTACTGGTCCTTGCCGATGGCTACAATGCCAGACAAGGGATCCGGGGTGAGGAGTTCCCCGCCACGGTACTCTTTGCGGCGTTCGGCATGACCATCCTGAGTTCTTCTGTCAACCTGTTGACTTTTTTCCTCGGCCTGGAGGCGTTGACCTTTGCCTTCTATATCCTGGTGGCAATCGACCTGGGCCGGCCGGCCTCTGCCGAGGCAGGGCTCAAATACCTCCTGATGGGGGCAGTCTCCGCAGCCTTTCTCGCCTTCGGCATCGCCCTCATCTATACCGGCTGCGGCTCACTGGCCATCGATACGGCCATGCGTGCATCTGGCGGTAATAACCTCCTGGCCAAGGCCGGGTGGGGAGTGCTCCTCATCGGCCTGGCCTTCAAGGCCTCACTCGTTCCGGCCCACCTCTGGACGCCGGACGTGTACCAGGGAGCCCCCACGCCGGTGACCGCCTACCTGGCCGCCGCCTCGAAAGGGGCAGCGATAGTGGCCCTCCTCCTGCTCCTCACCAGGCTGGACTCGACCGAGTTCCTCAGGATTCCGCTGGGAGGCCTGGCGCTGCTCTCCATGGTTGTCGGGAACCTGGCGGCCCTTCGGCAGGAAAACATAAAGCGGCTCCTTGCCTACTCTTCCATCGGACACATGGGGTACGTCGCTTTGGCGCTCATGGCGGGGAAGAGCGGCGGGTACGAGGCGGCGGTCTTCTATGTGGCGGCGTACGGCGCCATGACGATCGCGGCCTTCGGGGCACTGACCGTGATGGGCGCGGCCGATTCAGCAGAAAGGGTTGATGACCTGCAGGGGATGGGCTACCATAGCCCGTTCGCGGCGGGAGTCCTGACACTGTCCCTGTTTGGCCTGGCCGGCATCCCGCCGACCGCCGGTTTCGCCGGCAAGTTCCTGATCTTTGCAGCAGCGCTGCGGGGAGGCGAATACGGTCTTGCCATCGCCGGCATCATTACCGCCGCCGTATCGGTCTATTTCTACCTGCGGGTGGTGATTGCGCTCTATATGGGGAATAAACCGAGCATTCCTTTGTCTCCTTTCGCATCCCCATATCCAACTGCAGTGACCCTCTTCATAGCATCGGCGGTTATCCTGTACCTTGGCATATTTCCTGAAAGCATGCTTCTACTATTCGTTAAAGTTCTTCATTAAATTCACCACTTTCTCCATGAAATAACTTAACATGCCCAACAGCCCCTCAAATAGCCACAACCCTCATGCTCTATTCGAACAGGGAAAGGCATTACACCATGCCGGCGATTATGCCACCGCACTCGGCCGCTTTACCCAACTCATAAAGCTAGTTCCACATGCGCCAGAGCCCTATCTCTATGCAGGAGACTGTTTGCATCAGTTGCGGCACTACTCAGAAGCGGTAGCGCTGTATGACCAACTTCTGGCATTCACACCTGACAATGGGGCTGCCCACAACAACCGTGGGAACGCACTTCTCGAACTTGGCCTATACCGTGATGCCATTGCCAGCTACCGTGCAGCACTACGCAGTATGCCGCACCACGTCGAGGCATATATAACCATTGGTACGGCGTTGCAGGCTCTAGCCGCTCCCCATGAAGCATTGGATGCATATGAGCAAGCATTATCGATGGACCCTACGTGTGCAGAAGCACATTGGAACCGATCGCTGGCATTGCTTCTTTTGGGAGAGTATCAGGAGGGGTGGAAGGAATATGAATGGAGGTGGCGTAAAAAGAACTTTTCCTCGCCAGAGCGGGGGTTCACACAGCCGCAATGGGATGGACTCCCTCTCGCCGGGAAAACCATTCTGCTTCATGGCGAGCAGGGCTTTGGCGATACCTTGCAGTTCGTTCGCTATGCACCGCTCGTAATGGATTTAGGAGGAAGAGTAGTAATTGAATGTCAGAGTGAACAGCTACGGCGATTGCTCTGCTCGGTACGTGGTGTTACTGAAGTTTTCATAATGGGCGAAAACCTGCCTTACTTTGATTGTCACATCCCGCTTATGAGTCTACCCAGGATTTTCAACACGACTGTAACCACCATACCGGCCGAGACCCCTTATCTTTCTGTACCAGCCGGTCTAGTGACTGAATGGCATTCTAGAATTGGCTTTAGGGAAGGACTAAAAGTCGGTTTGGTGTGGCAGGGCCGCCGAACGCATAGAAACGATAGGGAACGCTCATTATCACTGGAGATGCTGGCACCACTGGCAGAAGTCACAAAAGTGACATACTTCTCCTTACAACTTGGGGAACTGCATCAACGATCACAGGCCCCCCCCACCTGCTTACCGCTTGTGGATTTGACATCCAAGATCCGTGACTTTTGCGACACGGCAGCATTTATCAGCAACCTTGACCTGGTCATTACTGTGGATACGGCAGTCGCCCACCTAACCGGTGCCCTCGGTAGACCGGTATGGGTGCTGCTACCACAGGCTCCCGACTGGCGATGGTTATTGGAGCGTACTGACTCGCCATGGTATCCGACCGCAAGACTATTCAGACAACCACAGTCAATGGATTGGAAAGGTGTCATCAATAATGTCATTGGAGAATTACAAGGACTGAGACAGGAGACGCTGGATACGTAGACAAATTCTGATCGGTTAACAGAGACTCTCACACCGTACTCCTGGAGGAGTACGGCTTTGTGTGAATTACTGGGGAGTGGTTCGCAGTCCCTCTGCAATATTGAAATTAATGTCTATAACAATTGAAAGCTGTTCCGGTTTTGGGTTTGCCAACACTTCGAACAGTCGTTTGTCGATAAAGAGGCTGAGATTTAGAATATCCTCTCGTAGTTTCAATGGGAGAGGATTTTCTGGATCTGCCAGTTCGGCCTGAAAGAAACTCCATACCCTTTGATTAAATTTGATCGCATCAATAAGTCTTTTGTCACGGTCAGGTGCATCCCAGTTCCCCTGAACCTGTTTCAACATAAGACCGGCACGAGCGAGTACTGATGCCTCTAAGTCCCTGCCATTCAGAGATTCTTTCTGCATGTCGCTATATGCATCAATTGGCTTCTGGTACATTTAGAAAGAGCTCCTCTTCGTGCTGGATTAGTTTTTTTGCCATCTTCAAAGCCTGATAACATCTACCATCGAGAATATACTGACTAATCTGTGAAAGCAAGCCTTTCATGCTGGGCGCGGCTTCTAGCAGATCTCTGACAAGCTCCCAATAAATTGGGTGAATTTCTGTACTTCGTTTTTCGTCTATATACATCAACTGAATGGCAAGATAGATACGTCGACAAGGAGTATTGGCTTCATGCTCAGTAATGATATCAGTCTGACGCAGAATCGGCACAGTATTCTCGACCTGAATATGGCTGGTGGAAGGGCCATTCTTGATGACCGCACCCCCAATGATCACTTTTTCGTTAGGCTTAAGAGTTATTTTCAGTGCCATGAGAGTTATGGTTGTATTAACGCTTGAGTAACTGTGTTGCTTAAGTCGGTTAATTGTCTTGAGGTGTTCGCCAATTTTTGGGAAGCATCGTTAACCTGTGCCTCAGTGCTGCCGTTCTCAAGTAAAGGAATGCTCGACGCAGGGATTTTCCCATTCTCGTCAAACAAATCCTCCCATAGATGTTTGACTTTTTCGTAGACGGGCACCGGTGGCGGAGGCACCATTAAACTCAGCAATTCCTTCCTCAATGAAGCGTACCCCATTAAAATATCACCCCGTTCCTTGCTGTCAACAGAAAACGGAGGGAAATTCTTAATGATCCCTTCGAGGTTGTTTCTAAGCCTGCTGACATGCTCTGCGGCATTATTGACAGATTCGTTCGTCTCACGTACTCCCTTGGCCTGCTGGTTGAGGCTGGCATGCATCATCTCAATGGCCCGAACGGTATCTAGATTTTTGCGTGTGACTGAGGAACTGACCTGTACAGCGTCATTGGAATTAGCAGCCTGCTTGTTGTTCCCGGCCGTTTTGTTTTCCGAGTTGGTAGTAGATTGACTGACAGGCTGTTGGGCAGATAATTGCTGCTGATACGCACCGCTAACCATGGCGGTCCTGTTGATACTGTTGGCATCCATACGGTATCTCCTCTTAGATTAAAACGAAGCAGGGGGAGCAACGCCCCCCCTGCTTGTTCCGCAAGATCCCGATACGTTCTACTCCGCTGCTATTAGAACAGACGGAGTACGGACTGGGCTGCCTGAGAAGAGAGGCTCAAGGCTGTCGTGCCGAGAGACTGGCGCGTCTGCAGCATCAGCATGTTGGCGCCTTCCTGGTTCATGTCGGCCAGCGTCAGGTTGTCTGCCCCCTGCTGCAGGGTGTTGATCATGTTGGTGGTGAAGTCCTGACGGGCCGTAATGATGGACAAGTTGCTTGCCAGGGTCGAGGAGGTGGTCCGCAGGGTGTTGAGGGCGGAATCCATGGTTGCCAGGTCGGCAGCTGCACCACCCGTAGACCACGTTGCAGTCCCGAGGGCCAAACCTGTCGATGTCGCCGTAGTGGAGTTGCTTATTGCCAGCTTTGCGACACCAGTTTTGTCGCTGAACTCAATGGAGAGCGTATTGCCGGTCAGAAGATTGGTGCCGCGATAGCTCGAGTCGCTGGCAAGGGTGTCGATCTGATTCCTAATCTGTGAATACTGAGCTTGATAGGTAGCTTGGGCGGCAGTATCGCTGGTGCCCTGAGCCGCACTTGCCAGACCTTTCGCAGACTGGATCAGGGCGGTGATGGCGGTGATGCCGTTGTCGGCAGCCTTGATGGTCTGGACGGCCTCGGCCATCATGTCTTTACGGTCGTTCAGGTCACTGGCGCGGTTGGTGGCAGCCTGGGCTGCAAAAAAGTTGGTCGGGTTGTCAAGGGCACTGTTGACGCGTTTCCCGCTGCTCAGGCGATCCTGGGTTGTCTGCAGCTGTGATGCTGTTTTCTGAAGAGCGAGAAGGTTGTTGCGCATGCCTGCTGTGAGGGAGATGTCGTTGATTGCCATGGTGATTCTCCTTTTCTGGATTTTTTCGGCCGGGGCCGTATGCGCTTTCTGCGCATGTTCAATTTATCGACTGCAATGAAGAATACTTTAGCTCTTTTCCAGTCAAAAACAAGAAGAGGGGAGGCTTTTGCCCCCCCCCCTTCTTGCTACGTAAGGTGCTCGTTGTTACTACGTTGTCATTAGAACAGACGAAGTACGGACTGGGCTGCCTGAGAAGAAAGACTCAGAGCTGTCGTACCCAGAGACTGGCGGGTTTGCAGCATCAGCATGTTGGCGCCTTCCTGGTTCATGTCGGCCAGCGTCAGGTTGTCTGAACCCTGCTGCAGGGTGTTGATCATGTTGGTGGTAAAGTCCTGACGGGCTGTAATGATGGACAGGTTACTGGCCAGGGTCGAGGAGGTAGTTCGCAGGGTGTTGAGGGCGGAATCCATGGACGCCAGATCGGAACCCGCAGCTCCTGTAGCAGTACCCCAGTCGGTACCGGTCAGGCTGAGGCCTGTTGAGTTGGCAGTCGAGCCGACGATTGCCAGTTTTGCTACGCCGGTTTTGTCGCTAAACTCGATAGACAGCGTATTGCCGGTCAAAAGGTTGGTGCCGCGATAACTGGAGTCGCTGGCCAAGGTGTCGATCTGGGATTTGATCTGCGTGTACTGCTTGTAATAAGTTGATTGAGCCACAGTGTCACTGGTGCCCTGAGCCGCACTTGCCAGACCTTTCGCAGACTGGATCAGGGCGGTGATGGCGGTGATGCCGTTGTCGGCAGCCTTGATGGTCTGGACGGCCTCGGCCATCATGTCTTTACGGTCGTTCAGGTCACTGGCGCGGTTGGTGGCAGCCTGGGCTGCAAAAAAGTTGGTCGGGTTGTCAAGGGCACTGTTGACGCGTTTCCCGCTGCTCAGGCGATCCTGGGTTGTCTGCAGCTGTGATGCTGTTTTCTGAAGAGCGAGAAGGTTGTTGCGCATGCCTGCTGTGAGGGAGATGTCGTTGATTGCCATGGTGATTCTCCTTTTCTGGATTTTTTCGGCCGGGGCCGTATGCGCTTTCTGCGCATGAGTACTTTATCGACTACGAGGAAGAATACTTTAGTATTTTTTATTTGCGACGTTATGGCCAGAATCCACCTTTGTTTTCCATTCCTGGACCCTTGAGATCTGCGGGAAAATGTAGGGGATATCAACTGGTAGCGTTGACAGTGTGGTCGAGAGGAGCCACGGGATAGTGAGCTGTAATACTTGCAGATCGCATTTGGGGAGTAATTCGCCATGTTGCACCACTTGACTGACTCCGCGAACTGAAGCGATTAGCGAAGCAAGTGTCGGCTGGCAGCATACCACGACACGATATCCGGCATCAGCCAACATGGGCAAAAAGCGGGCAAACATTATCGTATCGCCAAATCCCTGTTCGCTATGCACCAGTAAAGATGTATCAGGGTTATGCGACCGGAAATTATCGCGACATAGCATCGGCCAGGGGGGAAGTTGTCCTGGCAACAATTTACTCAGACGCCATTCATGATGCAGAAGACCTTCATCATAATCACCTTGAGCCATCAGGCTATAGGCCAGATTAAGATGACCGCTGGCATGCCCCGGTTCGAGAGCAATCACCTTTCGAAAACAGGAGGCAGCCTCGTTGAACTTGCCCAAAAGGGCCAACGCTGCTCCCAGGTCGAGGTTGGCTTCTGGGTCGTCTGGATTATTCTCAAATGCCCGACGATAACGCTCCAGAGTCTCATCTAGTGAAGCACGATATCCTGTGGTGTTCGCCATAGTCCCAAGCCTACCGTTACCGTGGCCGCTGTCAAGTCGACTTCCGGTCAGTTGTATTAATCGCCTGCCCACCTCGCGGATAACACTATCCCAGTCTCCGAAATCGGCTTGCCGAAACAATTGTACGCCTGGGTACCATGGGCTATCGAGACGGTATTGCAGCCAGCGCCAGTCAGCCACATGGGGCAGCAGTACCCACGTGGGCCGACCGCTGGCAGCAGCCAGGTGTACGACCGATGTATCGACGGAAATGATAAGATCAAGGTTCGCCATCAAGGCCGCCGTATCTTCAAAATCGTGTATCTGGTCAGTAAGATCGATCAAGCCTGGTGCAGCCAGTATTTCTGTCTCGTCAGTTCCAACCTGAAGGCTGTAAAAGCGGATATACGGTGTGTCAAACAGGGGCAGGAGCGCCGAAAGAGGACAGATGCGATTGCTGGTGGCCGTATTACTGCGATTGCAACTCCACGCTATACCGATGCGTAGTGGTGGCCTTGAATACAAATCTATGGATTGGGATGGTGGCGCTGTTGTCGTGCTTGACAGCACGCCTTGATTAGCAAGCTCGTTAAGCATTAGCGAAACTCTTGAGAAAACAGTTGACCAATCCCCGGCAGACGCTTGCCGCATTAGCCGCATGCTCGGATACCAGGGACAATCTCGTCGATGTTCCAACCAGCGCCATTCAGAGCAGTACGGAAGGAGCACCCACGTTCTTACCCCGAGAGCTCCTGACAGATGGGCCACGGCAGTGTCAATACTGATCACAAGGTCAAGATTGGCTATGAAGGCAGCTGTGTCGGCAAAGTCGCGGATGTTCGCGGTGAGGTCGTGTATATACGAGCCGTGATCGGAAAGCTGTTCAGCACCTTCTCCTATCTGTAGGCTGTAGAATTCAGTATTCGGGATAGCCGCAAGAGGCGCGAAGTTTTCCAGAGGGCATAAACGGGAACGACTGAGTACCTGAGCCTGTCGTGCATACCAGACCAGCCCAACTTTGAATTTTCCGGAAGTCCCCAGACGGTGCCGCCAATCATCTATACCGACAGGGTCGGCATGCAGATAGGGTATGGAAGCGGGTACGGTGTCAAGTGTTGTTTTCAGCAGATACGGCAACGACATCAGCGGGAGGTGACAGTCGAAATGCGGTAGTTGCTCTCCGGCGGACACAACTTGGACTCCTTTGTCCAGGGAGGATAACAGACGTTTGAGAACTGGCGACTGGCACTCAATGAGTACGGTCCCACCACGTTGAATGAGCAAGGGGGCATAGCGTACGAACTGAATTGTATCGCCAAAGCCCTGTTCGCAGTGCAGCAGTATTGTCTTGCCATACAGCGGCGAACCGTCCCAGAGGGGTTGGTGAAAAAACCGCTGAGGTACCGGCTGAGGCTTATTGAAGCGCCACTCATATTCACGCCATCCTTCAGCATATTCACCCCTTGAGAGCAGTGCCAATGACAAATTCCAGTGTCCCTCGGCACAATTTGGGTCGATATCCAACACCCTGCGATAAACAGTAATCGCCTCCCCAGTCCGTGTCATTTCGTGGAGTAGCGCACCCCAATTATTTAGAAGTGTTATATCGTCTGGAATCAGTATCAGCGCTTTGCGAAAACATGCTTCAGATTTTTCCAGTTGTCCAAGCAGATGATAAATTACGCCAAGTATATTCAAGGTGCCGACATGTTCTGGATCAATTTTCAGTGCCTGCCGGCAAAACTCTACTGCTTCATTCAATTTTTCTTGTGCTTTGCAACATTCTGCCAGTCGCAGGTAGGCAACAATATTTGACGGCTCATTGTATATCACGTCAGAAAAATATCTCTGCGCTTGTTGGAATTGATGAAGCTCCTTGTGGATCTCGCCCAAACATAGCATAGCCGGCACGAAATCAGGCACCAGAGCAAGCGCCCTCTTGTAACAGGAGCATGCCGCATCTCTGTTACCAAGCGATCGACATGTATTCCCCATATTAAAGAATGCTTGCATGTAATCTGGCCGGAGCGCGATTGCCAGACTGTAACTGTCGACCGCTTCTTCGTACTTCTGCAAGGCATCTTGGCTAGTCCCAAGGTTGCAGTGGGCTTCAGCATGGCTGCCGTCTATTCTAACTGCCAGACTGAAAGCCTGCTCTGCTTCGCTTACCCGCCCAACCTGAAACAGATCTATACCCTTACGATTATGAAAATCAGCCGCGGCCAGAGCAAGCTTCTGCCTGACCCTATCCATTAGGCCGGACCAGTCACCTGGGGTAGCTTGTCTAAAAAGACGCATTGTCGGATACCAGGGGGAGTCATCACGGTTAAGTAGCCAGCGCCATTCAGACAAATATGGGAGCAGCGTCCAGACTGGCTTGCCAAGAGCGCCGGCCAGGTGGGCAGCAGCTGTGTCCACGGTGATGATGAGATCCAGGTTTGCCATGAATGCGGCCGTATCTGAAAAATCATGGATATGTCCGGTCAAGTCAACAACCTGCATGAAAGCTGCACATTCGGCCAATTGCTCGACGCCGGCACCAATCTGCAGGGAGTAGAATGTCACCCCCGGAAGATCACACAACTTTGTGAATTCCTGCAAAGCACACGAGCGATTATGGTCATCCAGATGGCTGGCCCCCCCCTGCCAGACGAGGCCAACTCGAAGGAGTCCATCATTTTGTAGAATTCGCCCCCACTCTGCGACCTTGATGGGATCAGTGCACAGGTATGGAACGTCATTGGGAACCGTTTCCAGGGTGATCCCGAGAACACGGGGCAGACTCTGGACAGGTATATGGGTATCAAATGCTGGCAGCAACCCGTTCCTGTCAACTGCCTCGCTGACCCCTTCGACGGTTGACAGCAGTGAAACCAACTCTCGTACAGCGCATACAACAACCCGCCCGCTACTGGCTGCCGCCAGGGGAGCAAAGCGGATGAACTGAATCATATCGCCGCGCCCCTGTTCCATGTGGATCAGCAGGGTTTTCCCGCTTAGAGATGCACCATCCCAGAGGGGACGGCCCAGTTCAGGGATTCTGGAGTTGAATTTAGGAGATCTCCAGCGCCACTCGTATTCGCGCCAGCCATACGGGAAATCTCCCTGTTGCAGGAGCAGCATACCCAGCAGCCAATGGGCATCGGCATATGACTGATCATTTTGCAGCGCTGCTGATGCTGATTCAATGGCCTGCTGATAACGCCCACATTTCGATAGTGCGTCAGCAAGGTTGTAATGCGCCTTCGTAAAGGCAGGATCAATGGCTATGGCAGCTTGATAGTGCAGAATGGCTTCTTCCAGTCGTCCCTGAATCTGCAGCACAACTCCCAAGGCATGTTGCGGGTCTGGCAACTCCGGAGCTACAGTCACAATCCTGCGAAAACAGTGCTCAGCGCCGTTGAATTCTCCGGCCTCTTTCAGCCGCGATCCCAAGTCATAACAGGATTGAATGTCCAGCTGTTCAATGTCGTGTAGTCTAATGTCCAATCAATTGCCCCAGTGAATTTTTGACCAGAAGTATCACATCCCGCCAGTCCCCCGGTTTCGGCTGTCGGAATATTCTGGCCGTTGGATACCATGGCGAATCGGAACGTTCATCCAGCCAGCGCCATTCCGGCTTATGGGCAACGAGCACCCATGTCGGCTTACCCAATGCTCCGGCCAGATGGGCCACAGCGGTATCGACGCTGATGACCAGGTCAAGGTTGGCGATCAATGCCGCGGTTTCGGAGAAATCGGTCAAACGATCCGTATGGTCCACCAACTGCAGGTCAGAAGCCGAAGCCCCGACAGCGTCTGCGCCACTACCGACCTGAAGGCTGTAGAAGCTGACCCCTTCAACATGAGCAAGCGGTGCGAACTCCATCAGGGGGCAGGAACGCTCACGGTCGGTGGGATTATGGGGGTTGCCCCGCCAGGCCAGTCCGATCCGGCGACATTTATCGTCCGCCAGCAGTTGCTGCCAGGCGGCTATTTTGGCCGGGTCGGCGTAAAGGTAGGGGACATGGCCCGGAACGGTCTCAAGGGTTGTGCCGAAGATGTGCGGCAGGCTGAGAAGGTGGATGTACAGATCTGTCAGTGGAGGAGCGGCACTCAGCGGAACAACCTGCTCGGCACCGTGTAACCTGGTGAGCAGCGGGACCAAAGGCGCGTCCACCTCGAAAGTGACTCGTGCGCCCATTTCAGCAAGCATCGGTATATAACGTGAGAACTGGATCACATCTCCCAAGCCCTGTTCTCCGACCACCAGAATGCTCTTCCCGTCAAGCGCAGAACCATCCCAACGCCGCTGAGAATAGACACGCGGATCAACGCCATATTCTATTATCTCCAGGCGGGCGTCGTAATTGGCAAATCCCTCTACGTAGTTTCCGCTGCGAAGCTGCAATCGCGACATGTTCAACTTGATGACGAAGTCGGTGGGATTGAAATCCAAAATTTCCCGGCAGCATGCGATTGCGGCGTCCAATTGTCCCAGTTGTTCCTTCGTGTTGCCGAGTGCGCGCAGGATGTCTGTTGATTGCGGCATCAGCGCATGTGCTTTGGCCAAGTGGGTTTCAGCCTCTGTCCAAGCCAGTTGTGCAATACAGGTCCTGCCCAGACAATACAGTATGGCCGGACTATCAGGGTGCAACCGAAGAGCTTTCTTGTAACAGCGCTTGGCTTCTGTCGTCCGTTTCTGTAGCTCATACGCACGGCCCAGATTAAACCAGAGAGCCGGTGAATCAGGAGTGGTCACAAGCAATCGGTTTAGAATGTCGATGGCAGAGTCGGGCGCTTTCTGTTCCAATGCAGCTAATGCTCTTTGAAGGAGTTCCTCATCAGAAATTTCAGCCGGTTGTTTCAGTGATATGGTGTCCATAAGAGTCTTGCCCACCATATCAATCACATCCCGCCAGGCCCCCGGTTTCGGCTGTCGGAATATCCTAGCCGTTGGATACCATGGCGAATCGGAACGTTCATCCAGCCAGCGCCATTCCGGCTTATGGGCAACGAGCACCCATGTCGGCTTACCCAATGCTCCGGCCAGATGGGCCACAGCGGTATCGACGCTGATGACCAGGTCAAGGTTGGCGATCAATGCCGCGGTTTCGGAGAAATCGGTCAAACGATCCGTATGGTCCACCAACTGCAGGTCAGAAGCCGAAGCCCCGACAGCGTCTGCGCCACTACCGACCTGAAGGCTGTAGAAGCTGACCCCTTCAACATGAGCAAGCGGTGCGAACTCCATCAGGGGGCAGGAACGCTCACGGTCGGTGGGATTATGGGGGTTGCCCCGCCAGGCCAGTCCGATCCGGCGACATTTATCGTCCGCCAGCAGTTGCTGCCAGGCGGCTATTTTGGCCGGGTCGGCGTAAAGGTAGGGGACATGGCCCGGAACGGTCTCAAGGGTTGTGCCGAAGATGTGCGGCAGGCTGAGAAGGTGGATGTACAGATCTGTCAGTGGAGGAGCGGCACTCAGCGGAACAACCTGCTCGGCACCGTGTAACCTGGTGAGCAGCGGGACCAAAGGCGCATCCACCTCGAAAGTGACCCGTGCCCCCATTTCGGCAAGCATCGGTACATAGCGTGAGAACTGGATCACATCTCCCAACCCCTGTTCCCCGACCACCAGAATGCTCTTCCCGTCAAGCGCAGAACCATCCCAACGCCGCTGAAGGTAACTGCGCGTATCGATCTTGAGTTCAGGATTTTTAAAACGGGATTCATAATTGGCAAAACCGCTGGCATATTCCCCCGCTTGAAGCTGAAGCAGTGCCATATTGTAAATGGCCGGGGCGTAGTCCGGTTGCATGGAGAGAGCTTTCCGGCAGCAGTGCATGGCCTCGAGCATTTTGTTCTGATGAAACATGACCTTGCCAAAGCCCAGCAAGATTTCTAAAGAGTGGGGCATCAACTCATGGGCTTTAGAAAGATGGATTTCGGCTTCCTTCCATGCCAGTTGCTTCATGCAAATGCCGGCGAGACGGTACAGTATGGCCTGGCTGTCAGGATGAATGACCAGGGCCTGGCGATAGCATTGGGCCGCTTCGACAGCATGATCACCGAATTCATATGCCCGTCCCAGATTGAACCATAAGGCGGGTGAGTCTGGCTGCGAGGAAATCAGGCCGCGCAACAAGTCGATGGCACTAGCAGCCTGCTCGCGTTCGATGCAGCCGAGCGCTTCTTGGAATGTTACTTCCGCTAGATCTTCTGTTGGGGAGACAGGGTGCCGTCCGAGTTCTTTACGAAGCGCCAGCGTCACCGCATCAATGACGAAACTCCAGTCGCCTTCGGTGGGCTGCCTGAAGATCTTCATGGTCGGATACCAGGGGGATTCGTCTCTATCAAGAAGCCAACGCCAGTCAGAAAGCTTGGGAAGCATCAACCACACCGGTTTCCCAAGTGCCCCGGCAAGATGTGCTACGGCAGCGTCAACCGTAATGACGAGATCAAGATTCATGACGCATGCGGCGGTATCCGCAAAGTCCGCAAAATCGTCTGCGAAGTCAACAACATGCTGCTGCAGCGTATCTGGCAGCGGGAAGCGGTCTTTTTCACCTACTTGCAGAGAAAACCAGCGAATCAACGGCAGTTCCAGTATGGGGGCCAGAAATTCAGGCGGGCAGGTGCGATTCGGCAATGGACGTCCTTTACACGCCCAGACCAGGCCAACCCGATATTCGCTACCCGTATCGCCGATACGCTCTCGCCATGCGGCAACCTGCTGTTGTGCCCCTGCAAGATATGGTATCTGGCAGGGGATTGACTCCAGTGTCGTCTGGAGAATATGCGGCAGACTAAGAAGGCGGACATAACAATCAGTGGCTGGTACAGTGGACGATCTCGGGATTATTTTGTAAACCCCTGTCAACCCCGAGAGCAGCGACACCAGTGGTTGCTGCACCTCCAGAATCACGCGTCCCCCCAGTTGGGCCAATATGGGGACATAGCGACTGAACATGATAGTGTCGCCCAGTCCCTGCTCAGCGTACACCAGGATGCTGCGGCCGTTCAAAGGCGAGCCATCCCACATCGGTTGCGGATAACTGCGGGGATCCAGGTCTGTGATGGCGTTCAGACGTGCTTCATAGTCGGTGAAGCCGCCCTTGAAGTCCCCATTGCGCAGCAGGTGTATTGCCCGGTTATACCTGGCATGTGCGTTTCCCGGGTCCATAGCCAGCACCGCGGTGTAGCATTGTAACGATTCGTCATAACGCCCCTGTTCGCCAATCACGTAACCCAGGTTGAGAGTTACTGCGATAGAGTGCGGATCCAACTCCAATGCCTTGCGGTAACACCTTTCGGCCGGGCAGTAGTCACCTGCCGTCATGAAGGCCATCCCCTGCTCAAACAAGGTCTGCGGGGTCTCTTGTGGATTGTGTGTCAGCCTTGCCTTGTGATCTTCACAGTACAGCACCAACGCGTCGGCAATCCGCTTGATTACGTCTGTCCACCCCTCCTGTTGCTCCTGCCTGAAAATCCTCATGGTGGGGTACCATGGGGAATCCTCTCTGTCGAGCAACCAACGCCACTCACTCCCAAAACGGTTGAGCAACCATACGGTCTTTCCCAGCGCCCCAGCCAGATGGGCAACAGAAGTGTCGACGCTTATCACCAGGTCCAACTGGCCGACCAATGCTGCCGTATCCAGCAAGTCAGCACACTCGTCCATGTAGTCGACTATGTCCCAGCCCAGCTCCATCCATTGGCCGGCCCCATCCCCTTTCTGCAGACTGAAAAACCGGGGTCCATCAATCTCAAGCAGCGGACCGAACTGCTGCAGGGAGATGCTGCGTACGCGGTTTTTTGCGTACGTACCTTTGCCGGCCCACACGAGACCGACCTTCAAACCGTCGATGGCGGCCAGGCGGCTTCGCCATAGTTGCTTCACGGCTTCGGGAATCGTTATATACGGTACTTGATTGGGGATGGAATCGAGGCGAGTCCGAAACAGGTAGGGAAGGCTCATTGTCGGGCAATAGAGATCAAAACTGCCGAAAGGAAGCTCCGGCATGGAAACGACCCTGTCGACGCCCGGAAAATTCTGGAACAGCCGTATCAATGGCGGTTCACAACAAACAATGAGTTGCCTGGGGGCCTGTCGTACAAGCAAAGTGAGATAGCGCATCATCATCAGATTGTCGCCCAGCCCCTGCTCGGCAATGACCAACAATGATCTATCCTGTAACGGTTCGCCCTGCCAGCGGGCATATCCATGCAACCGGCATAGAATATGGTTCATTTTCTCGAAAACCTTGCGGTCTCCGCCGACGAACCTTTTTTCGTACAAACGCCATCCGTCGTCATATTCCCCTTGAAGCAGCTTTATCAGGGAGAGGTTCCACTGGCTTGAGCCATGGTCAGGGTCAATCGCCAGAGCACTGAGAAACGCCCGTTCGGCATCCTGGAGCTCTCCATTTTCCTGATATGTCGTACCGAGATTATAGTAAGCCTCGACATAATCAGGCTGGAGCGCAATGGCCGTATAGTAAGCTTCCAACCCCTCTTTCATCTGGCCACGATCGATAAAAATCTTGCCGAGGTTGTTGTACGGCATGGCAAAGCCAGGCTTCAAAGCTATGGCTCTGCGGTAGGCCTGCTCTGCCTTTTCCGGTAGATCCATGGCCATGAAAACATTGCCGAGGTTGTTGTGACCTTCGGCATAGTCCGGACAGATGGAGAGAGAGGTCTGAAGAGATGTGAGTGCTTCATCGAGTCTGCCGAGAGACAACAGAACATTGCCAAGATTGTTGTAGGGGCCAAAATGCTCTGGCCTGATGGATATGGCGTGGCGGTATGAGCTGGCAGCCTCTTCCAGCCTGCCCATGTTGCCGAGCGTATTACCCAGATTACTGTAGGCTTCGAAGTAGTCGGGCTTGAGATGGATGGCCTGGAGAAAGCACCGTTCAGCTTCGGTCAACCGACCGAGTGAGCGATATGCTTCCCCCAGGTTGTTGAAAGCGGAGGGGTGGGTCTTGTCCTTCAGAATTGCTTTTTCAATAAGCGTTACGGCAAGTTGATGCTTTCCCGTCTGGTGAGCCAGCACCCCTGACAGGTGCAAGGCGTCGAAATTTTCCGGATCAACTGACAGCACCTGGCTGTAAATGTTCTCGGCCTGCTTGTACTGACCAGCCTGATGATACTTTACGGCAGTGTCAATCAGATGTTGAAGCTCATCAAACGACATTTTCATTCAATGAACGAATCGCACTGCGGGCATCCTCGTCCCAGGGTTGAATGGACAGAATCTTCTGCAGGAAATACTCGGCATCACTCTTTTGGCCGACCTCAAGACAGATATGTGCTATCGCCTTGAGTGTGTCGATGTCGTATTGGTTCTGGGAAAGCAGTTTCACATAAATAGAAAGTGCTTCTTCCAACTCCCCGAATCCTGCACAGAGCAGATCGGCAAGGTTTCTCTGGAACAACTCGTTGTCAGGTTGGAGTCGCGCCGCTGTTTCGTGGTGCTGACGGGATTTACTGAGTTCGCCGCTCTTTTGATAGAGCACCCCCAGGTCGTTGTGGGCCAGGGCAAAATCTGGATAATAAGAGAGCAGATTTTCCAGCTGATGAATCGCTTCCGGCGCATCGCCATTATTGGCTTGAGAAACGGCATTCAGATAAAGCTCGTCTGCGCCAGGCAGTACCGTTGGTGCGGGTGTCGGCTGGTAGTGGCTGGACCTGTTCTCAAGCGAAGCATCGGCAAACTGACTGCTGGTTCTCTGCTGAAACTGGCGGTTGACCGAATCAAGCTCACGTGATATCTGACGATGCTCAGGAGAAGGGGCGGTTGGTGCTGGCAACTGCTGCAAGGCCTGACGGGCATCTACGTTATCGGCATCCAGTTGCAGGGTACGTGAAAAATACTGACGCGCCTGCTCTTTACGCCCCAACTGAAGACTGATGGTGCCAAGGGCATTCAGCGCCTCTATATCGAAGGGGTTGTCCTTGAGAATGTCCAGATAGGTGCGAACCGCATCCCCAGCCCACTCAAGTTCTACAAAATAAAAGTCAGCCAGATTTTTGCGGTAGACAATATTGCCTGGGTCCAGTTTGTGGGCTTTTTCGTGGTGCGCCAATGCTTTGAGAAGATTGCCTTCGCGATGGAATAGAACCGCCAGATCGTTGTGGGCCACCGCAAAGTCCGGGTAAATTCTTATAAAATCAAGAATATGACGTATGGCTTCATCTGTTTCCAGTTCGCGCAGTTCGGCCAAAATGCGTTCATACGTAGCAACTCCTTCAATGAGAACCAGGCTTTGATTGGCTGCATTTGACATATATCCCCCCCGAAACAGTGCAATATCAAGTGTTATTCGATTTTGTATAAAAGAAAATCCCCGGCTTAAATAAAAATTGTAGGGGAGATGACAATAGATAAATTAATCGTGCAGGCTCAGTGTGACGAAGTCATCAGAATGAGGACTGTGAATATCCGTCGATTTCATTGCCGGTAACATCCATATCCCGCCCGTATGCATCCTTCCCACTGAATTTGAAAACTATATGAGACGGATCAATGACTGCATCGCCATTGGCATTCTGATTGAGACGGAATTGAACCGTTGCTTCTCCGGTCATCGAATTATAGAAAACCGCTTCCGGGTTCGTCGGTAGTACGACGTCCTTTGAAGACATCGGCATGGTATTGTTGTAATAGCCCCCATCAGGGCTGCTTGCGCGTGAAAGGGTCCAGTTCTGGCTGTTGGTGACGGAGGCGGCATCCATTGGTGTGCTGAATGAAATCGTAACTGAGAATGTCTTGCTCGAATTGGGAGTAGTGAGCAGAGTCGGGTCAAGCATCCAGAGCGGCGTCCCAGGACCGAGGCCACCGAGAAAGCCGCCACTGTTTTTTGTGTCCATATACACCATAGAAGGCTTGTTCAGGGCAAATTGGAGATTACTTGCCTGGGTCGAGTCCAGAGTTTTCAGTATGGACAACTGTTTTTGGGCATCATCCGACCTGCCGAGACCGTCGTAGGCAATCCCCAGTTCATAATACGCAGCTGCGAAATTCTTTTTGAGGGTCAGGGACTTTTCAAGATTCGCCGCGGCTTCATCGAACCGCCCCTGCTTATTGTAAACCATTCCAAGAGCGTAATAGACGTTACCGTCATTGGGAGATATCTTCTTGACTTTCAGGAACTCATTTTCAGCCTCAGTCAGACGATTGGTACTAGCATACATGTGGCCAAGCGTATAGTCGGGCAAAGGATTCGAAGGATCGAGCCGTGCAGCGGTCTTGAGCTCTTTTTCAGCGTTCGCATACTGCTTGTCCTGAATGTAGGCGTTGGCAAGATTGATGTGCGTGTCCAGCGAGTTGGGCTGATTTTTCAGAATGGTCTGGAATGCTTTGATTGCCTCCTGGGTATTGCCCTTGGCCATGTTGATCTTGCCAATATACGTCTGGGCGGTCAGATTCTGAGGGTCGAACGCAAGCGCCTTTTTGAATTCCCTGAGCGCCTCGTCATTTCTGCTGTTCTGAAGATATGTTGCTGCCCTCAAAATGGAATATTGGGCAATCTGAGCACGTTGGGAGCTGGTATCCTGCCCCAGAACCGCCATGGGATCGTTATTTACGTTAAACAAATCAGCCATGTTCAGTCCTCCTCAACGTGATGAGTTTTTCTTATTATATCGTAAAAGAGTGTAAATTTGTTTAGTGAAATCGGAACATGCACACTTCGTACGCTTTGACGAATCATGCCACAGCAATCAGATGTCTTGCCCAATCGGGAACGTGTCTCCAGAACACGTGAATCACATCGGAAAAACTGCCGAAACTGAAACCTTCTCGTGCTCCGAGAAGGGCGAGGCTTTTTTTTGAGAACAGGCTTATATGTCCATTCCGCGGTGATGCATACCACCAGTTGATGCGGTGATGCGGGGCGATATGGCCATCCGAAGTCGCCGTTGTGAAAATTACGATGCCGTCTGATTCCAGAAGCGAAGACAAATTACTGATTAATCCACAGGGATCGGGCGTGTGCTCAAACACCTCAAAAGCGGTGATCAAATCAAAGCGTCCCAGAGAACTTAGCGTTACCTCTTTATCCACGAATGGATCGTAGGAACTTGATTGCCAGTTGGATTCACGGAGGATTCTGCTTAACAGACCGTTTCCTCCGCCGAAATCAAGATGCCTTAGTTCAGCGGCAAATGTGCCGAATACGGAGATCAGACTTTGTGCATTACTACGCGGGCGAACCCCAACATAGTCCGGGTCAACAAGAACGTAATCCTCATTGTATATCCTCTCCTCAAACTCCTTTGGCTTCCATTTTGAGAATTCAGGAGCAAAGCAGAACTGACAGTCACTGCAGAAAAAGTAATAGATGGGGATTTCTGACAACGCCAGGAATTTACCCTTAACTTCTTCGCATGACTTGTTGAAATCCACAACATCAAGCGGGAAACATGTATTGCTGCAGATAGGACAAGTGAGTTGATGAAAATACATTATGGCTGGTATTCCCTCTTGAGAAATTTACTCGCAACTGTAGTCACTTTATCACCTGCGGCAGATATTCCTGAATGAGTTGTAGTCTTCTGTGGTTAGGCATACCTGGTAAATGCAGCACGAAGTCCCCCTTGGTGTAGCTGCCGCCTTTATCGTCAGGGTAGGTATATTCACTATAAAGATATGAATTAAAACATTTTTGATGAACAACTGACATTTTAAAATTTGGTATCAATTCTGCCATATACAACATTGCAGATTGGTCTTGCGTAAAATAATTATTACTTAAAAGCACCTTATGCAAAAACAACTGAGATCTATGATTGTTTTTGAGGAAAAAAACATCATTATTTATTCCATTTACATCAAGCCCTATAATAAAATCAAACTTGTCATCAAGAAAGACTCTTACATCTATCTTATGATTCATAATCAATGTATCTGCACCCATAAACCAAAGCCAATCACACTCTTTCAAGGTCTCAAGCATATAAACTTCACGCTCACCCCAAGGAGTTCCATAACCATATTCAACGTGTTTTCGCATGGAAAACTGCACTCCCCAGTTCAAACAATACTCAAGTTTGTTATGAGCAGTAAATTGCATTATATTCCAAAATTCATGGCTAGCGGCTGTTAAAAGAGAAATTTGCACTCGAGTCTCCTCAAGAAATTTTCTGATGCCAAACTCATACTATTTCCAATCCAAAATCACGCAATATAGCAACTTCCGCATTTCGGTCAAACCGCTGTCTGATAATCCCGGCCACCTCGTCGGAATAACTGGCAGCCATGACTATTACAGCATCAACTGGATCCGAACAAAGGATTTCGGGGGCAACGATAGGCACATGAGTGGCAGGTGTGTACTTTCCTTGTTTGAATGGTGCTGAATCTACGACATATCGAATTCTGTCTGAAACACCGGTCAAAGCCAAAATGGCTAAGGCTTGATGTCCTGCCCCCCAGACAGCCACCCTCTTCGCTGCAAAGCGGTTGAGATATACTTCTATGTCGTTTTTTATTTTTTCCTGACAATCATAAAAATATGCAATGTCTAACGGCCCCCGCTTTTTTACGATGACGGATATGACATAGTCATCACGCAACTCATAACACTCCAACACGTCAAAACCATTGAGCTGCAAAGTGGTCTGAAGTGTCTCTTTGGTAAAGTACAGCAGATGATCGCCTATGAATTCAGAGAAAAGTTTGTTTCGGAGCACCATATCAAAATTAGGCACCTCGACAAGGCCGACGGCACCGTCAGCCAGATTGTCATGGATCACCCGTAACGCCGTATTAGGAGCTGGCATATGCTCCAAGAACATCAACAACAGAAACCCGTCAAAGGGACCGTTCGCCAACTTGGTCCCATCCCGCTCGGGATACCCCTGCGAAACATGCAGGCCATTTGTAACGCACGCCGCCACTGCATTTTCAGAATGCTCGATTCCATAGGCTTCAACATCAAGCGCCGACAACAGGGAAAGAAATTCACCACGTCCGCACCCAATTTCAAGAATTTTTCTCCGATGGAGGGAATACTTCTGGACGAAATCGGCAAACTGCCGCGTTTTTGACCTTTTTATCACCTCCGAAACAGCCGCGGCTCTGATCACCTCACGATAATAAGGAACTGGCTCATTGCCCAGTTGCACAAGGCCGCAACCCGAGCACTGGAAAACGTCCAGATCAACGCCTGTATCTCGAGGCAAAGCTGCAGCATCGGGGAAATTTTGTGCTGCCTTTGGCATGTTCGCATACTGCAGCAATGGCTCCTTAAAAAACTCCGCGCCACAAACCCTGCACACCCGAAGCGCCATTAAATCCTCCCTCGTTTTAATTGCACCTTGCTGCATTCTGCCTGATTCACTGCCGACATCGCAGCTTCTCAACAGGAAAGCCATCAATGTTATCCCGCGTGTAATGGTCACTCAAATAAATGTCGCACCGGCTGCAAGAGTAATTCTCATGCTTACGGTTCTCAAGCTGCATCTTCTGGAACTCATACCACGTGTCTGAGTTCCAGATTTCCTGTAGGCTGCAGTCATCTGCATTGCCCAAGTTGGTGCCACCGATAAAGTCAACACAGCACGGTGCAACATCACCGTTACTGCGAACAGCCATGGTGGTGAATACCATCGGACAGACTATTCTCGGGGTACTGTTCATTTCGAGATCGGCAATGGCACCATTCGCCCTATCCTTATAATAGCTTTCAATAAAGTCGACGCCGTCCACCTTGATCCAACTATGCGGCTTGTCAATGTATACTTCGTCGGCCACATCCCGGTACATCCGAATAAAGCGCTCGTTGTCTTCACCATAGGAATCCAGCATCTTGCAACTGATAAAGGGTTTTTCTGAACCTTTTTCCTTCTTGATTTCCTGCAACACCTTCAGATTTTCATGGATTCGGCAAATATTCATATCCGATCCTGTAACATCCCGATGTCTCTTCTGTTCAGATGCGTATATGGAAACCCGCGCATAGTCTAGTTGGCTTTCCACAATTTTCTCAGCTACATCGCGGAATAGTAGAGAGGCGTTTGTGGTTGTTTCAATCCTCTCGGCAACTTCCGCTTCACGAGCCACCCGCAGCATTTCGCAGAAGCCGGGGTTAACCAGAGGCTCCCCGTACAGGCTCAATTTGAGCACCTTGATCTTTGGCCCTGGCCAAGCCCGCAACTGTTCGATAACACGAAGGAAGCGCTCCATCGGCATATTGCCGCGGGTCCTCACAAAATACGAGTCAGCCTTGATGCTCTGGAAACACTGGATGCACTTGAAATTGCACAGGCTTGATGGTTCGATGAGGACCGTGAACGGCTTGCTTAACGGCAGCACCTCCATAAGGTTCTGCCGGTTGGTACATTTCAGTTCGGTGTACTTGAGCATGACGCCTCACGCCTCAAAGTCATCTCTATCAAACGCCTCGGACCAGTGAAGCGGCAAAGGCTTACCGTAAAATTTCGTCATGTATTTCTCGATGAACTCGCTGTCCTCGCCTGAAAGGCAAAGACGGTTGTACCTCTTAAAGCATTTGATGCTCTGACCACGTTTAATGATATCGGCAAGACCTTCATCGAAAATGTTGCCGATGGAGATATGAATGAACACACATGGTAAAACATCGCCGTATGGGGTGATGTGCAGTGTCGAATGAACACAGCCACAGCCTTTGTCCATGCCGTAAGAAGGGAACGTGTCACGGTGCAGGACAGGGTATTCTTGATGAGCCAGTTTGATAAATTCCGCATCTTCCGGCGTGATCAACACGTCATGCTTGCCTTCCCAGGCGCCGGTTGCACGGGCAATCAGTACGTCAACGGTGAATCCGTGCTCCGTTGCAAATTTCGCCATCTGTCGCAGTTGGTCTGTCTGGCAGTTCTGCCTGGTCACGCAGGTTTGAATGACGACACTCAATCCCGCCTCCTTGGCATTAAACATGGCATTGATTGCCTTGTGGTATGCCCCAGAACTCTTGCGGTTATCATTGTGCTTGGACTCATCAAAATCATCGAGACTGATCTTTATCTTATCCAAGCCAATGGCTTTAAGGTGTTTTGCCTTTTCCTTGGTCAGAAAGTGCCCGTTGGTACTCATCGTAAGGTGAAACTTGTCCGGCTGCAGCGCGAATATAATATCGTCTAGCTCCTTGAAAATGAGCGGTTCCCCGCCGGAGATACAGAACTGGCAGAGACCAAGTGCATGGGCCTCATCACTTATTCGTCGCAAGTCGGCGGGCGTGAGTTGGCGGTCCTTTTTCTCGAACCGCGAGGCTGTGCAATGCTGACATTGGAGGTTGCAGGCATAATTATAGGCAATGTCAATTATCGGGGTTGCAATGCCAAGCTTGTGGCGCTCCTCGATCTTACGGATCTTTTCCCAGACCTGTGGTTTTTCACGAATAAGTTTTTCTCGCTTTGCCTGCTCCAACTCTTTATCCGTCATGGTTGTACTCCTGTCTGACATGAATCTAAAACCGCATAACAGACCGTTTCATATTCCAGAGCGGTATGGTGTCGTAAATAGATTCTGTATTCTGGGACCAACTCTTTGATGTAGAGTGGAATTTCCCACAGATGCCTGAAATCATGGTAGATGCACACCGCCAGTTTCGGCTTTTGGCACTGGATGATATTCCTGGCCCCTCGCAGTGCATTCGGTTCCGCCCCCTCGATATCCATCTTGATGAATGTGACATTTTCGTCAAGGAGCACATCATCTAACGGCACCACATGACCTCTGCCTTCGCCAGTGGCCCCTACGGTACTTTGTGACTCGCCTATGTTATAGCTAATGTCACATTCGCTGTCCCAGATGCCAAGATTGAAAATCTTGATCTTGTTTTGCTCCGACATTTGCCGGACACTTTGCTGCAGTGCCTTGAAGTTGATGGCGTCAACCTCAAACGAAAAAATCTTGTCGAATTTATCCTTTGTTCGGTCGACAAAATCCTTGATGGTGTCGCCATTGAACGCACCGATGTCTACCAGACGTTCGTGCTCGGATAAGTGGATTAACTCTGGCGGAAAATACTGATTTTTTTCGTAGACATCCAACATGACGTCAATATCGTTGCCGTCCCCCAACACACGGGTGACTATGGCGTCAAACACTCTGCGTGATTGATGGTCCCCTAGAAGTTCATACGTCTCGCACAACTTGTCCAAGACATAGCCCTCGTCGCAGCAGGCAAGAAATTCGGAGGCGACAAGATCATATTTGTAAAGCTGGTTGACCGAAGGGAACCCTTTTTCTATTAAGAAATTGTACACCGGCTTGAAGTCACCGATGGTGACAAAGACGGCACACTTATCTTTTATGGCTACCAACTCGCTTGGCGATAGACACTTCGCACCGCAGAAGAACTTGCCCCACTTGCTGCTGTCACTATCGCAGCAATAATCAATTTTTCTCCCGACATGCTCGTCCCAGCTTTCTACTATGCTGTTCAGGATTGCACCGCAACCGTAAAACACGACATAGGGATATCGTGCGGTCAGTTCCTGGACCTCCTGCCGGTAGTTTCGCTTTTGTGCGAGCAGTTTGCTTATGCGTTGGCGCGTTTCGATTGCTGACGGATCGTTCATTATCGCCGTTACCCTTCTCTAGGTTTCACAATCATGTTTGCCGCCAATTCTTCCGGCGGCAGGTAGGGCCACATATCCTCGAGCGGCTTGGATATCATACTGCCGTCAGCCGTTTTCATAGCCTGGACCTTCGGAGCTGTTACATGGTTTTCAGATACTAAAACATTACATATCACCGCATCATCACTTTGTAGTGTCCGTAAAATCACTTCTGGAAGATCTTTATGGCATGTGGCCTGTTCGAAGCGAATGCCATAAGCATGTGCGATTCCACTCAGTTTTGGGAGCGTCAGTCCACTACCCGGCTCCGACCCCACGTAAAAGCCATTGAACATGTTGCGTTGAGTGGCCATGATGCTGCCATAGCCATTGTTGTCAAAAATGAACATCTTTATGGGTAACTTCAAGCGCACAACCGTTTCCAGTTCCTGGATGTTCATCTGAAATGCTCCATCACCATTGATCAGTATGGTGCGTTTCCGGTTATTGGCAATACAAGCACCAATGGCATAGGGCAGGCCAAAGCCCATTGAACCAAGGCCAGCAGCATTTTTTATCTTCTGACCCTTCTTGACGCGCATCGCCTGATACGTTACTTCCCCGGCGGCCCCAGAACTTTCAGGTGTAATGATATCTTCAGGTGAAAGTTGTTCAAAGAGCATATCGGTAAAAGCATACAGATTTACCTTGTCGTCGAAGCGTCGATATTCCTTCAGGACAACAGGGTATTTTGACTTGAGACGTCTACAATAAGAAAGCCATTCAGTGCGGGGTGTGGACAGAATCTCGCATTGCCTTTCAAGCAAAGCCATAATGAACTCACCAGCATCTGCCACGACAGGGACATCGATAGTACCGATTTTCCTTATTTCAGACTCATCAATGTCGACCATGATCTTTTTCGCATTCGCTGCAAATCCCACGGTGTTGAACGCCGTTAAACTGGGATCGAGCCGACTCCCTATGACCAGCAGAAGATCACAATTCTGGACCAAAAAATTGGCAGAACGACATCCCATGATTCCTGGGCTGCCAAAATTCAGGGGGTGATTATGGTCTAGGAAATCAATGGCCTTCCATGTCAGTAGCACGGGAATCTGGTTTATCTCTGCAAAGCTACTGAGAATTTCCTGGGCTTCCGCCAATTTCACGCCATTGCCGGCCAGAATAAGCGGACGTTCCGCCGAATTCAAAAGGGTAACGACCTTGTCTACTGCTGCACGTACGTGCGAAGCATGTTCTTCGCTCGGTTCATCAGGAATCAACCCCAGAAGTGTGTTTTCGTCAATCTGAGCAGCCTGGACGTCGAGGGGGATGTCCAGCCAGACAGGCCCTTTTCGACCGCTGGTTGCCAGTTGCCATGCCTTTTCCAGATGGTAGCGGATTTCTGTAGGCTCCATGATGGTGACAGCATACTTGGTGATGCACGAAACCATGGAGACAATATCTACCTCCTGGGACCCCATCTGGCGGACGCCGGTATTGCCCTTTAAATCTGACCGCTTGGCTTGCCCGGAAATAAATATGCATGGCGTGGAATCAATGAATGCCGCGGCTACACCGGTTATCGCATTTGTCGCCCCCGGTCCGGAAGTAACCAGCCCCACACCAGGGAAATTGGTGTTTTGGGCATATGACTCGACTGCAATAGCAAGAGCCTGCTCATGCAAGAAACAGGTGTATTCTATTGCCGAGCATCGACCTAGTGAATCATCGAGATGCATGGCTCCACCGCCAGTGAGCATGAAGACATGCCTGACGCCCTTTTCGGCAAGGAATTGAACGAGATAGTCAGAGAGTTTCATCAGGGGGTTTCTCCATTACGTATGAGAATGTAATCCACCAATTCACGAACTGCTCCTAAGCCGCCGCCAGCTAGTGTCAAGAGGTGCGCCTTGCTGCGTGCGGATTCATGGGCTGTCGCCGGAGCTGCTGCCAGTCCTGCCAGTTCCAGGGCAGGCATGTCATTGACATCATCACCCATGAAGCTTATCTGCTCAAGATCGAGACCATGCTTCTGAGCAAAGTGCCGTAATGCCGTGGCCTTGTCTTTGCACCCCTTATAAATGTCGCAAATCCCCATTTTCTCCGCATAGCGATCAATGAGCGGGGTGTCCTCTCCAGAAATCAGCGCGAAGATCAGGCCTGCTTTCTTCCCCAGTGAAATACCCATAATATCCAGGAAACAGAACTTTTTATATTCCTCGCCGGATGGCCCCCAGATAAAGCTACCGTCTGTCAGGACACCATCCACATCAAGTGCAACCGCCAGTATTTTCCCCACGTACGTTAGCCCTTGCGTCTTAATTTTTTGATGATCGGCAGTTCACGTTCAATAACCCGTTTGACACCATCTCCCATCGCCATCTCCATCAACCTGACACCTGTTACCATTTTGATAATCCCGCCAGGGCCAAGTGACGCTGCCTGGTCAGACCCCCACATCGCCCTGTCAAGCGTGATATGCCGCTCGACAACGCATGCCCCCAGGGCAATAACACCGACTGATGTAGGTACCCCGGTCTCGTGTCCGGAGTATCCAACAGGCACATCATAGCGCTGACGCAAGACCGGAATAACGGAAAGGTTAAGCTCGTCATAATTCGCAGGATAGGTACTAGTCGTATGCAGTAAGATCAGGTCTTCCTTGCCAAGAATTTCGACGGCATGGTCGATCTGTTCCAGGGTACTCATGCCTGTCGACAAAATGATCGGCTTCCCTTTCGATCTGGTATGTCGCAGAAGGGCGTCATCCGTTAAGCTGGCAGACGCAATTTTATAACACGGCACATCAAATTGATCGATAAAGTCGACGGATGCCTCATCCCAACAAGAGGCCAGCCACGGCATGTTCTTCTGTTTGCAATAACGGTCGATTTCTTGATACTCTTCCAAGTCGAATTCGAGCCCATGCTTCAAATCGCCATTGGTACTGCCGAATGGGCTTTCACGGGGAACCGCCAACTCTTCAGGCGTATACACAACTTCTACTGTACGCTTCTGGAATTTCACGGCATTGCAGCCTGAAAACTGAGCTAGATCTATCAGTTTCTTGGCTATGTCTATGTCACCATTGTGATTTATTCCGATCTCAGCGATGAGATAACACGGTTGCCCATTACCGACCAATTGATTACCGATTTTAACCTTTAACATGTGAACCTCTCCTTTACTTTGTTAGTAGATAACTCTGTTAGAATACCATTCCATTGTACGTCTTATTGCATCTTCCAGACTAATATACTGACGCAAGCCAAGTTCGTGCCTCGCTCTTTCAGTTGAAGGGACGTATCGCTCAGGATGCGCAGACGGCAAAGGTTTTGAAGTAATAATTCCCAAATTTTGGCCTGAAGCTATTGCAATTTTGTTTGCAAGGTCTGCAATGCTTATCTCCTCTTCTGAACCTACGTTATATGGACGACTTGAAATACCTTTGAAAAGTATAGTCCACAACCATATCGTCAAATCTGCGGCATATAGGTATGAACGATACGGAGTTCCGTCTCCTTTTATGTATATGGATTGCCTTCGGAGTACATTTCCAATAAAGTCGTTAATGGCAAATTTAGAGTCTATAGGGAAATACGGGCCGACAAAAGCGAAGCATCGTGCAACCTTAGCCTCAAACCCAAAATATCTTGAATACATGGCGCACAAAAATTCAGACACTCGTTTTGCTTCACCATATGCTGCACTTTCATTTGCTGGATCAGGTGCTCCAGTATATTCCTCAGGGACGTGAAGCAAGTCAGTAGGCTGTTTTCCATAAACAGCTCCGGAACTGGTAAAAAGCATTTTTTTTGCGGAGCAGTGTCGTGCAAATTCAAGTACATACTGAGTTCCGCGGACAATTCGGTCGAATATTGATATAGGGTCTGGAATCCCGGACTCATTCTCGGTTACTTTGGCCGCATGTATAATGTGAGAAAATTTACCCTCAGGGAATGTGAAACTGCACACATCGCCCTTAACCATTACTAGTCCAGGATTATCAAACAGATGAGGTGCCTTATTACGGAATGCATCAGGATCCCTGGTTAGTACATAGGTACTTGCATTCAACTTTAGTTCTGAATTTGCGTGCAAGAAACTTTCTAAAAGCCAACACCCGAAAAAGCCCGTCCCACCGGTTATGAAAATTCGATTATTGCGGACCTCTTCCCACAAGTCAGCAGTGTGTTCAAGTATGTGGCCCAAATCTTCTTTAATAATCTCACTCATAGTATCGCTGACGTATGCGTAAATAGCCGGGAACTAGTAATTACACGGTGACACAGATTTGATAGTCTCCACCATGTAACCCAACATCTCTTCCGTCATCCCCGGATAGACGCCCACCCAGAAGGTATCATTCATGATCCGGTCGGTGATCGCCAACTCGCCGATAACGCGGTAGCCGACGCCTGATTTTCTCATCTCATCGAAACAGGGATGCTTGATCAGGTTGCCGGCAAAGAGCATTCTGGTCTGAATCCCTTTGTTTTCCAGCTGGGTTACGATACTCTCGCGCGTCAATCCCGAACCTTCACGGACTGTTAGCAGAAAACCAAACCAGGAAGGGTCCGAATTCGCGGTTGCCTCCGGAAGGATAAAACGCTCGTCCAGACTGGAGAGCCCTTCACGGAGCACTCTCCAGTTCTTGCGACGGGCCTCGATAAAAGCGGGCAGCTTCTGCAGCTGGGCGCAGCCGATGGCGGCCTGCATGTCGGTCACCTTCAGGTTGTAGCCGAAATGGGAGTAGACATATTTGTGGTCGTAGCCGAAGGGGAGTTCGCCGAACTGCTGACCGAAACGGTTGCCGCAGGTGTTGTCACGCCCTGAAGGGCACCAGCAGTCGCGCCCCCAGTCACGGAACGACTCTACGATCCTCCTGAGTTGGATGTCGTCTGTGTACACGGCCCCCCCCTCCCCCATGGTCATGTGGTGGGGGGGGTAGAAGCTGGAGGTGCCCAGATGGCCTATGGTGCCTGTGTAGAACCATTCCCCGTTGATGCAGTACCGTGAGCCGAGGGCATCACAGTTGTCCTCGATCAGCCAGAGGCCGTGACGGTCGCAGAATGCCCGGACCGCCAGGATATCAAAGGGGTTTCCCAGGGTGTGGGCCACCATAACGGCCTTCGTTCGGGGTGACAGTGCCGCTTCCAGCAGGGTAACGTCAATGTTATACGTGGGGAGGGTGACATCGACGAACACCGGCACCGCTCCGAACTGAATGATGGGAGCTATGGTCGTCGGGAAACCGGCAGCCACCGTAATGATCTCGTCCCCCGGGCGGATGCGGCGATCCGCCAGCTTCGGCGAGGTCAGTGCCATGAAGGCCAGGAGGTTGGCCGAGGAACCGGAATTGGTGAGGGAGCAGTAACTGGCGCCGAGGAACCGGGCAAATTCGGTCTCGAACCGTTCCGCATAACGGCCGGTGGTAAGCCAGAAGTCGAGAGAGGCGTCAATGAGCGCGGCAATCTCCTCTTCGTCGAACACCCGTCCGCCGTACGGTATGCGACTCCCCGGTGAAAATGGCGACCGTTGGGCATGGGCATGCCGGTAATGGGCGACCGCAGCCGCTATCGCCTGATGCCGCAACGTCTGTTCTACCTGGTCATTCACCGTCCGCTCCCAGAGAAAACGGCGGCACTGCTCCTGACATCGCCACCAACTCCTCATACCGCTTGATCTGATTCTGCGTGAAGTCATTCATGTCGACATTTCCCGCGTGCTGGCGCCGATACCAGGCAATGGTCCAATCAAGAGCCGTCTCCAAGCTGAGAGCCGGAAACCACCCCAGCCGTGCGCGGGACTTGGAGCAGTCAAGCTTCAGAAAACGCGCCTCGTGGGGGTGCTGACGAGCGTCGGTTTCCCATGCGGCGCCGTCTCCCCAGAGCTGGCTCCCCTTATCAACCACCCTGCCGACGGGCCAGGCATCCTCGTCCCGCGGGCCGAAATTCCACGCTTCGGCAAAATCCGCCCCGTCCTTCCAGAGTCGCTCGCCAAGCATCATATACCCGCGCAACGGCTCCAGAACATGCTGCCAGGGGCGTATCGCATTCGGATAGCGGATGCTCAGGCACTGCCGCCGTGACCAGGCTTTCACCATGTCTGGGATGAGCCTGGCATCAGCCCAGTCCCCGCCACCGATGACGTTGCCGGCACGGACAGACGCCACGGCAACTCCGCTCTCAGCAAGGAATGACCGTCGGTAGGAGGCGGTCACCAACTCGGCGCATCCCTTGCTGCTGGAATAGGGGTCATCCCCCCCCATGGGGTCGTTTTCGCGGTAGCCCCAGCACCACTCCTTGTTTTCATAGCATTTATCACTAGTTACAATGACGGCAGCGCGAATTGAGGGTGTAGATCGGACCGATTCCAGGAAGTTTACGGTCCCCATTACGTTGACGTCGAAGGTCTCTGCAGGAGAGGCATAGGACGAGCGGACGAGAGGCTGGGCGGCAAAGTGAAAGGCGATCTCGGGGGAGACATCAGCCATGGCATCCTTAAGTCTGCCAGGCTCCCTGATGTCGGCAATCGTGGAGATCACCCCGTCACCGGTTCTGGCCGCGGCAAAAATGCCGTTCTCGTGCGACGGTGCCAACGCAAAGCCCGAAACATCCGCGCCTAACCGTTTCAGCCAGAGAGCAAGCCACCCTCCCTTAAACCCGGTGTGCCCGGTGAGAAAAACCGATTTTCCTTTCCAGAACGACCCGTTCACTGCCATATCTTCCACTGCGCCTCCCCCGAATGCCAGAGGCGCTCCAGCTCTTCCTTGTCTCGCAAGGCATCCATGCACTTCCAGAAACCGTGGTGCTTATACGCAATGAGCTCATGGTCAAGTGCCAGGTTCTCCAGCGGGTCCTGCTCCCACATCGTATGGTCCGCATCTGCCGGCAAATAGGAGAAGACCTCGGGCTTCAGCACGAAAAAGCCCCCGTTGATCCACCCGCCATCGCCCAACGGCTTCTCCTTGAAGCTCGATACGTGACTGTCGTCATCCATGCCGAGCAGGCCGAAGCGGCCGGCCGGCTGCACAGCAGTCACGGTCGCGATCTTGCCGTGGGAACGGTGAAACGAAATCAGTTCGTGGAGGTTTACGTCTGCCAGACCGTCGCCGTAGGTGAGCAGGAATTCCTCCTTCCCCACATACTGCTGCACACGTTTTAGTCGGCCTGCGGTTTGCGTGCTGAGTCCCGTTTCCACCAGGGTGACGCGGAACTTCTCGGTGTTTGTTTGGTGAACCTCAAAGCTGTTGGTCTGTAGGTTGAAGGTGACGTCGGAGTTGTAGAGATAATAGTTCATGAAATACTGCTTGATCATGAACCCCTTGTAGCCGAGACAGATGATGAACTCGTTGAAGCCTTGGGCCTCGTAGATCTTCATGAGGTGCCAAAGTATTGGCTTCTCCCCGATTTCAATCATGGGCTTGGGCCTCAGGTACGACTCTTCTGAAATCCTTGTACCAAGGCCTCCTGCGAAGATGACGACTTTCATGACGGCTCCCGACTCAGGTTTTCGATTACATTGCACCAAAATACGACTTGCGTTAGCAACTGTCGTACCATCAGCCTAACGCACTGTTTTTCTGAACAAACCGCTAAAAACCATCATCCAGGACAGAAATATAGCCAATAAATTGACTCCGATTAAGAAAAGATGCCCGCGACGAGTTTTGACAGAGTCAGTGACAATTCCATTCAGCTATGCAACTAGCTTTTTTTTGACTTCTCCCTCCCCTTTCTATATTGTGACACCATGCTTCAACTGGCTGGCGATTACGGTTATTCCGCCCTCTTTGCAACCAGCTTCCTGGCTGCAACCATCATCCCCCTCGGCTCTGAATGGCTGCTGATCGCCATGATACTGCAGCATTTCAACCCGGTTTCAGCCGTAACCGTTGCCACCGCCGGAAACTACCTTGGTGCACTCACCACCTACTTCCTCGGCCTGTTCGGCAGTCAATTCCTGATCACCAGGTTCCTGCGTATAGATTCCGTCCAACAGGAGAAGGCCGAACGCTTTTACCAACGCTACGGCAGCTGGTCGCTCCTTCTCTCCTGGCTCCCCGTGATCGGCGACCCCCTATGCCTGGTGGGAGGCATCCTGAAGGTGCCGTTCGCTCGCTTCTCGCTCCTGGTGCTGGCCGGCAAGGCCGCCAGGTATGCCGTTGTAGCCTATCTCACCCTCCAGGGCGCAGCCATTCTGAACAAGTGACCAACTCATCCATGATCAAATACCGGAAACAAACCCTCAAGAACGGCCTCCGCATGGTGGCGGTGGAGATGCCGAACCTACACAGTGTCGAAGTCGCCCTCTACGTCAAGGTCGGCAGCCGCAACGACCCTTCCGCCAAGGCGGGACTTGCCCATTTCCTCGAGCATATGCTCTTCCGGGGTACGGCCGAGCATCCGACCAACCTTGAACTGGAGACTGCCTTCGAGGCGATCGGCGGTAGTGTCAATGCTTCGACAGACGAGGAGTGCACCTGCTACTTCTCAAAGATCCATCCGGACCATATCGGAGAGGGGGTTGCCCTCTTTTCTTCCATGCTGCTGCGCCCCACCCTGCAGGGAATCGACGTCGAAAAGCGCATCATCACCGAAGAGGCGCTGGAGGATCTCAACGACAAGGGGGAGGAAATCAACACCAGCACCCTTGCCAGCCGCCTTCTCTGGCCCGATCACTCCCTCGGGCAGCCGACGGTCGGCTCCCTGGAAAGCATCCCGACGTTTACCCATGCCGACCTTGCCCATCACCTGTCGACCTATTACGTACCAGGGAACTGTGTGCTCGTTGCCGCAGGCAAGGTAGATACCGGCACATTCTTCTCCGCCGGAGAGTCCGCCTTCGGCGGTTGGCAGGGGTCGGCGCCTCCGCCCCTGGTCCCGGTGACGACAGAGCCCGCTGTCGGCCCCTGCAGCCACTTCGTCGCCGATCCTGACAGTCAGGTCCACCTCCAACTGGCTTTTCGTGGTGTTGCCCGCAGCGACCGGCGCTTCATGGCCGCACGGCTCACCCGGCGCATTCTCTGCGGCGGCGGCAGTTCCCGTCTCCACCTGAACCTCCGCGAGAGGCTCGGCATCGTCTATTCGGTGGATGCGTACATCGCTGCCTACGAAGAGACCGGGGCATTTTCCATAGACCTGGCCACGGCGCCGGAGAACCTCGCCAAGGCAGTCAGCGAGGTACTGGCCGAGACCAGACGGCTCTGTCTGGGAGAATTGGACAAGGCAGAACTTGAGAGGGTCAGACAGGGGTACTTCTTTGACCTGGAGTACAGCAGGGATTCCGGCTACGAGATGCAGGTGCGCTACGGATGGGGTGAGCTGATGGAGGTGGGGCGGGACATCGAGGCCGACCACGCCGAGGCGGCCTCCCTCTCTGCCGAGGATATCTGCCGGGCAGCCGGCGAACTCTTCAGCAGAGAGAACCTCCACCTGGTGGTCGTAGGACCGTGGAGCAAGTCCGACCGCAAGAAAGTCCGGGAGATTCTGGCAGCATACTCAACAACCTGATCAATACTCCACCTCCACGACCTCGGCCTTGAGCCTGCCGACGAGGCTGGCAATCGGCGCCATCTCCTCCACCCCATCCCCCTCTGCCAGCTTGACATGCGTAGCGTCGGCCGGAACCTGGCCGAAGGTGGGATCGACCGCCACCCACTCGCCGGCATAGCTTTCAGCCCAGCTGTGGTAGAGAAATCCTTTGCCCGGGAGGTACACCAGTCCCGAAACGAAGCGGGTCGGAATTCCAGCGGCGCGGGCAAGGGAGACATAGAGCCGGGCATGTACCTGGCAGTTACCGGTACGCGTCTTCAGGGTTTCCAGGGGGGACTGGCTGTCGGTAACCGACTCGCGAACTGATTCCGACACCCAGCCGGTCAGCTTGGCGATCTTCTCGCCCGGTGTTACGGCCGTCGAGACGATCTCGGTAGCCACCCTCCTGATCTCCGGATGTTCGGGAATGATCCTGAGGGTTCCCTGGAGATAGCCCGCCATCCCTTCGGAAGGTGCGCCTCCCTGCTCGATCGGGAGCTGACGCGGGGTCATGGTGACGATCACTGATCCGTTGCCATCCCGGCGCACCTGCTGACCGGCACCGTCCGGCAGCGTCACCCCTTCGGGAACCCCTGAGATACTGACGCTAAGACGCTTCAGTCCCTCGGGACGTTCGATCGGCTTGGCGAGTTTTATCAGACTGTAGTCGAGGGCAAAGTCGCGGCGCGATACGGCAGCATCCAGTAGCGACAGGCGAGCTAGGTCACGCTCCTCGGCGACCGTCAGGATCAGTCCGTCACGAACCGACTCACGCACCGTATTGCCGGTCCTCTCCACCCAGACGTCGTTGTCCACCAGCGAATAGAGATCGTTACGCAGGTGGAGCAACTCCTTGCCGTCCGCCCCCTTCTCCAGGGCGACCGCTTCCACGCTGACATCCTTCACCTTGACGCTTTCCACATCCAGCATCTGCAGCCGATACTTCCTGCCGGGGACAAACCCCTTCACCAAGGGGTACAGGTTCAGGACCGGCGGCGGATAGACCCCGGCTTTCGCCTTGAGCAGCTTCTCCTTGATACCGTCGGCAGTTTCGACCGTAACCCTGACCCCCTTGGCGTCCACCTTCCCGCGAAGTTTCATGGAACTTTTGTCAATGACCTGCTCCACACTGAAGGAGCGGAGCGTCATGTCACGGTTCACCAGATACTCCTCCCTGGCCGAGGCCTCCCGGCTGAACCCAAGGACCACCATCCGCGCACTCCCATTGCTTGCGATGCGATAGCCGTCGGGACGCTCCTCTATCTGCAGTTGGGCAAAACCGACCCGTTCGCCCCCCATGGAGATCGCAAACCAGCGCTCGCCGAGCGGCAACTGTGCAAGAGGGGCGATCCCCTTGCCGGCAGCCAGGCAGGTGAAGGAGGTGAACAGGAGGAGAACGAAGAGAAAAAGGCCGGAGGATATCCGGCCTGGCAGGAGAGCTCTGTTAGTGGTCATCGTGTCAGTCGCTATTCGGTAAAAATGGGTTCTTTTGCCGTTTCAGGCCGCTTCTCGGTATGTTTCAATGCGCACTGGCAGCCGGACTCGGTCCGCCCCGCGTCCCGCTCCTGGGCAGAGCGCTGTTTCTTCACCAGGAACGTCGCGTAATCCAGGAGTTCCTTCTGGGCATCGGGCGCCAGATTTCGAAAATCCGCCAGCAGTTTCTGTTCGTCCATCTGTAACGTCATGGGTTCCTCCCTTACGTGCTTAGCCATCTTATATCACAAAGTCGCCGTACCCGCAATTGACCTGGACCGACAGAATAATCGCCGGTTTCTGCCGGCCGCACCGGCAGACGGTGGCCACAAACTACATAAAACTTCGTTGCCGACATATCGCATTGGGTGTATATTTATATCAAAAGAAAATAATTGCGAGAGCCGAAAGGCTCTCATTATGCCCTAGTCGACTTGCCCTCCTAGTCACTAGGGTGTTTTTTGTTCACCTCCCACCGATTGTGTGCCAAACCTTGCACATTTTTTTCAGATCCACTATGCTGCTCTAAATCCCGAGGAGCGTTGCCGTGTACCCTATAACCACCAATCCGGAAAAATGCCGCAAGTGCTACTCCTGCGTCAGAAGTTGCCCAGTAAAGGCAATAAAGGTCGAGGAGAGCTACACCGAGATTATTTTTTCCCGCTGCATCGGCTGCGGTAACTGCCTGAACAACTGCCCGCAAAAGGCAAAACAGGTTTCCGACAAAATTGTGGAGACCGAAAGACTGCTTGCCTCGCCGGAACCGGTTATTGCTGTTCTAGGAAGCTCGTTTCCGGCATTTTTCCACTATGTGACGCCGGGTCAGGTGGTGGCGGGCTTGAAGCAGCTCGGATTCTCGGAGGTGCATGAAGGATCCTCCGGTGTCGAATTGATCGCCGGACCCTACGCAAAGGCGATGGAGGAAGCCACCCGACCGCTCATCGCCTCCCACTGTCCGGCCGTGGTGGACCTCATCGAACGCCATTACCCGACCCTCATCGACAACCTGGTGCCGGTCGTCACCCCCATGGTCGCCATGGGCCGACTACTCAAAGGGTTCAACGAAGCCCGGCCCAAAGTGGTCTACATAAGTTCCTGCATCGCCGCAAAATTCGAAAACCAGCCGGACGAAGTCGGCGAAGCCATCGACGTCATTCTGACCTACAAGGAGCTGGACAGCTTCTTTCGCAGCCGTGCCATCGCGCTTTCAGCCCTCCCCGAGCAGACGTTCGACGGCATCGAACCTCACCTGGGACGGCTCTTTCCCATCGCCGACGGCACATTCAAGGCATTTTCCATTGCAACCGACCCTCTCGACACCGAAATCATCGCCGCCCAGGGAGAAGTCAACGTCATGGGGCTCATCAAGGACCTGGCCCAAGGGCGAATCAGCCCGCGCATCGCCGATCTTCGCTTCTGCTACGACGGCTGCATCGGCGGCCCGGGCAAGAACAAGGAACTGACCGGCCTGTACAAACGAAACCTGATTATCTACCACTTCAAGATGGGCGCACCATACCGCCCCCTCTCCCACTACCGTCAGGAAAAAGCCCCGCCCCCACTGGAGCGGACATTCACCAACAAGTACGCCCCGCTGCAGCAGCCCAAAGGGGCAGACATAAAACGGATTCTTCAGGCAACCAACAAGTTGACCAGGAAAGATGAACTCAACTGCCGCGCCTGTGGCTATCGTACCTGCCGGGAATATGCGGTTGCCGTCTATCAGGGACTTGCCGACCTGGACATGTGCCTGCCGCACAACCTGCGACAACTGGAGGAGGATCGTGGCCGACTCCTGGAAAAATACGAGCTGGCACAGCGCGAACTCGACAAAGAGTATGGCGATCAGTTCATCGTGGGGAACGACCGGAAGACCATGGAGGTCCTGGAACTGATCAAACAAGTTGGGCCTACCCCTACTACCGTCCTCATCCGGGGAGAGTCCGGAACCGGCAAGGAGCTGACCGCCCGGGCCATCCACCGCTACAGCAGCCGTAACGACAAGCCGCTGGTTACCCTCAACTGCACCACCCTCAGTGACTCGCTTCTGGAAAGCGAGCTGTTCGGACACAAGAAAGGGGCCTTTACCGGCGCCATCGCCGACAAGAAAGGACTGTTCGAAGCCGCCGACAAAGGCACCATCTTCCTGGATGAAATCGGCGACATCACGCCCAAGCTGCAGGCGGAACTCCTGCGCGTGCTCGACTCCGGCGACGTGCGGCCGGTGGGCGGCACGGCCACCAAGAACGTCGACGTCCGCCTCATCGCCGCCACCAACAAGGACCTGGAGGCGGGCGTCCGGGATGGCTGGTTCCGCGAAGACCTCTACTACCGCCTCAACGTCTTCGCCGTCACCATGCCGCCCCTGCGCAAGAGGACCGAATCGATCCCGCTACTCGCCCACCACTTCCTGGAAAAGGCCCGGACGAAGCTGAACAAGCAGATCGTCGGGATCGAGGATCGTGCCATGAAGGCCATGATGCAGTACTCCTGGCCGGGCAACATCCGGGAGATGCAGAACATCATCGAGCGCGCCGCAGTTCTCACCCACGACGACACGATCAGACTCGGCAACCTGCCGCTCATATTCGCCGAAAACTATGTGGAAGAGGCGCCCGAGGTGCTTGACCTCAAATCGTTCAAGAAAGAACGGGAACCCCATGTCATGCGGGTTGAAAAGAAACTGATCCTGCGCTACCTGTCAGAGGCAGGGGGCAATGTGTCAAAAGCGGCACAACTCGCCAACATCCCCCGCCGAACCTTTTACCGTATACTCGACAAGCATGGACTGAAGGGACGAAAGAGGATGGCGGAGCAGCCTTAGGCTCGCTATTACAGACAGTTAAGCCAGCGGAATTAGCTTTTATTTATTACATTACCAATCAACTGCGGCCCGGTTACAGCTGTACCCCTCCATGCAGCTTGTGTATTTTTAGCCACCCCGTGTCACAAATGGCACAAATCCTACCCCCAGCCCAACCTTCGTCCGCCCGGCACAAATATCTTTATCCAAGAATTCAAGCACATTACAAGCTATTTGATGCAACTTGAAAATTTGGCATCAAACGAGCATATGGTTTACGTATTCAACAAAAACGAACAAACACTCACATAGGAGGAGAAGAGAATGGGCAGAATGAGAGAGAACCCCCGGTACAACGTTGTTTCGATGCGGATCAGCGATGAGGAGCGTCAGGAACTGGCACAACTGATGGACCAGACCCACATGAGCGTTTCGGACATCATGCGCGAAGCCATGTCCCTCTTCAAGGCCAGGTTGACCAATCTGGAAATGGACCGCCAGGCTGCATAAACGAGTCGGGCCAACCGACAACGAAAAAGGCCGCTATTGCGGCCTTTTTCGTTTCAGACAAGACTTCTTAGGTAAAAACCCAGGTTGCTCAAAAATAGTCAGATCGTCGCACCCGCAGAAAACTTCGAGGGAGGCATAGCAGCGCTACGCCGCACCGAGGAGTTTGCGAGGACGGCGGCGAGATGG
>CAYSJJ010000015.1:0-60508 GCA_964431365.1 uncultured Geobacter sp.
AAAAGGGCCGCACCCGTCAGTCGGGTTGCGGCCCTGGAAATGGTGCGGCAGAGGATTTATGCGGCCGGTGCCCCGAACCCTTCCTGGACCTCGTCGAATTTGATCCCCGCATAGAACTTTCCCTCATCCATGGCGGTAATATGGACAACGGTCCCTTTCAGGGACATGAGCCGTCCCTCGTCCACCGCGATCTCCATCTCCATGACCGAATCGACGGAAAGGCGTTGATACACCTCCATCCCGACCCCTACCATGCTGATGTTGACGGTCCGCCCCATGGAAACCGGCGTCTTTTGTTCTTCCCCCTCCCGGTTCACATAGGCGATGAAGTAAAGCTTGTCGACCCGTGGAAATGCCCGACGCTGTGTTTCTTCCGAACCCATTGTGCAGGCTCCTCCTCGCATGAGATTAAAAGTTACTATATCATATTTTGCCGATTACGGAATCAAAAAGGCCTGCTGTCGCTGGTTTGACGAGCAAAAAAACGTCGTTGGTCAGCGGAGCCAGTTGGCGAGGTTGCCGGCCAGCAGCCGGTTCGATTCGTCCAGAAAACGGTTCTGGAAGATGGCGTCATCGCCGAACACGGCGAAGCGTCCCTTGCCGCGCGAGCCGGCCACCAGTACGCCGTACGACTGGATCGGATCTCCGGCCGAAGGCTTGTTGTCCCCGTCCATGTCCATAAAGGAGGTATCGCTGCTGGCGGCGATGACGGCACTGCTGTCGGTGGTATTCGCCACTGCCCAGCAGCCGTAGGTGCTGAAGTGATCAAGTCCGGCCGTAAGCGGATGGGGGGAGAGTTTTTTTACACCGAAATTGCGCAGGTCGCCGTTGATGATGTTCTGTTGCTCGGAGATCGGGCGATTGGTAACGTCGACCTCGAGCCGGTGCAGCAGGTCGGCCAGCGGTGGACCGATATGGAGCATGACCGCCAGGCGCCCACCCTTTTCCACGAACCGAACGATCCGGTCGATCTCTTCAGGCGAGTACGATCCGAAGGGGCCGGATATGATCAGTGCATCCCCCTCGGCCAGAATATCATCGGTGAGTTCACCGTCTGCCGATATCATCTGCCAACCGGTGTCGTGGAAGAGCCGTGCCAGAGACGAAAGGTTGAGAGGGCCATCCTTGTCGACTATGAACCGTTGACCGTGCCCCTGGTCGAAAATGAGCCGGGGTGCCTCTGCTGCATTGGCATGGGGAGCCGTCGTGGTCATGACGAGCACCGCGAAGAAAACAGCCAGGGTGATACTATGTCGCATCGTTTACGCCCCCTTCACATGTTTGTCAGGAGTTCCAGGTTGGGATCGTCATGCATGGCCGCTATCGTCAGGTAACGGTTACAGACGTCTATCAGGTGCAACAATATTGCAGGCGGCAAAGAAAAGTCAACAGGATAGTTCCGGTCCTCTTTGTCTCCCGTCTGCCGGGGGAATGCACTCACTGGAGACGAAAAAAGCCTGCAGCGCAGGCTTTTGGTCGAATGCGTAATTGTCCTGTCACGCTAGCCGGCGTCCGAGATCTGTACGGGGTCGCACAGGCTGCCGGAATCGTGCGCCTTTGCGCCGCACCGGCGGCACATGGCAGTGGGGTTGGCGGCAAACGCCTTCACTTCCTTGACGTCTGTAATTTCACAAATCCTCGTTCCTTCGCCGCTTTTCATGATCCGCTACCTCCTGGTATGAAGCGTCAGCACTCCTTGCAGTTACATTAAATCACAGTTGGTACAATATTGCAAACCGCCGACCGGCGAAACATTTCCGCTCAGCAACGATTATGATGTAATATGCGTAACGTCGCTGCAGTCCATCTGGTCCGGGGTGCCATGATCGAAGCTGTACGCCATCACTACGAACACCATGTCTATCCGCGGTACAGCCTGCTTGCCTCGGTGCGCCGGTGCGACACCTATGCCCTGAGCCTGCCTGCCCTGTGGGGTGCGTTCAACGGGCTTCGCCCACCCGCCGGGGCCATGCGGATTCTCCTGGCCGGTTGCGGCAGCTTCTCCCCCTATCCGACGTCCCTGGCCAATCCGGAGAGCGAAATCGTCGCCCTGGACCTCTCCCTCGGCTCGCTCCGACGGGCCGCGCTGCACGCCCGTCTGCACGGCTGCCGGAATATACGCTACCTGAGCGGAGACCTCCTGGACCCGCTTCTGGAACCGGGTCCCTTCGGATTCATCGACTGCTTCGGCGTTCTCCACCACCTGCCGGACCCTCTGGCCGGGCTGCGCTCCCTTGCCCAGCGGCTTCACCCGGGGGGGATCGTGCGGATCATGGTCTACAGCCGGGCGGCGAGGAGGGAGATCGAGGCGGCCCGCCGTGGCCTGCGGCTGGCAGGGGTCAGGGATGTTGCCGGCCTGAATAGGATGCTCCGTCGGGCGCCACCCGGGTCACGGCTGGCCGACGCGGTCTGCGGAACTGCCGACGCAGCCACCCCGGCAGGACTTGCCGACGCCTTTCTCCATCCACGGGTCAGCACCTTCCGGGTCGACGATCTCGTTGACCTGGTGGCCGCCGCAGGCCTGAGGCCGCTCCGCTTCGCCCATAGCGGGGCGCTGCCCGACCCGACGGACGAACTGGCCCGCCTCAGGGGGCTGGAGCAGGGGGGGACGCTCGATCACAATTTTCTCCTCTATCTCGGCAAGGAGTGGGGGGGGATGGCCCGCCCGGTCGAGGACGGCATGCTCGTCCTGAATCCGGTGATCGCCGGTGCCCTCGCCACCCCCCGCCTCCTTCCGCTCACGGTCGCGCCCCGGCTCGGTTCTCCCAATCCTCCCCTTGACCGGGCCAGCCGCCGCTTTCTCCGGCGCTTCCGCGCGCCGGTTCCCGCCTCGTCCCTGACCGGCCCGGAAATCGACCTGGCCAGGGAGTTTGTCCGGGCACTCTTCCTGCTGGTGCTCAACCGCTAGTCGTCATCGCCGTGCCGGTCGTGACCACGATGCCGCCAGCCGCCCCTCCGGTCGTAGGCGCGGTACCGCTCCTCGCCGGGGAACTCATCGGCGCAGATAGTCCTGACCCGCCGTTCCACCAGGATGCCGTTCCGGTAGATGTTCCTGACAACGGTTCGGCAGTCGTCGGCATCGCGGGCCGCTATGGTGGCCGGCCGCCAGTCGACGGTCCGGGGGGCCGGATAGTAGGCCGGCGTGACGGCCGGCGCACAGTCCCGCACCCTGGTGGTTGCGTACGGATCGATGGTGTAGTTGATGCTGAAGCTTACGCTGTCCCTGGCCGAGGCGACCCCGGCGCCGAAGAGGAGAAGTGCTGCTGCAAGAATGACGCGTTTCATGGCTGAACTCCTTTCGTACTGTTTGAGACGACGGTAACGCTAAAGCGGGGCGTTCGCCACGGACATCCATCGCCATGGCGCCCGATGTCGGGTCAAAACAGGTCATGTCGGGTAGACATGGACCCGATATGGCGTTGACATCGGCGTTTTTGCCATGTAATACACAGGTGCTGTCATCTGCGAACTCACCGAGGAGGGGTACCCCATGATCACCCATATCGTCCTGTTCAAACTTGCCGAGCCGACGCCGGCCAACATAGCAAAGGCACAAGAACTCCTTCTCAGCATGGAGGGGAAGGTGTCGATGCTCCGTCACCTGGAGGTCGGGGTGGACGTGCTTCGCTCCGAGCGCTCCTATGACGTTGCCCTCTACACCAAGTTCGACACCATGGAAGATCTAAAGGCGTACCAGGTCGATCCCTACCATGGAGGGACCGTGGCGCCGTATATGAAGGCCAACAGCTCGTCAGTTGCTGTTGTAGATTACGAATCGTAAGGAGAGAAGAAATGTCTGCAGAACTCTGTCCCTGCGGGTCCCAACGTGCGTATGCAGATTGCTGCGCACCGCTCATCGCCGGCGAGCGGCCGGCGGAGACCGCCGAACAGCTCATGCGCTCCCGTTATACCGCCTATGTGAACGGGAGTGTCGACTACCTGTTTGAGACGACCCACCCGAATTACCGCAAGGGGTACGATCACGAGGGAACGCGTGAATGGGCGCAAAAATCCGACTGGAAGGGGCTGGAGATCGTCAGCAGCGATGGCGGCCCGGAGGATAGCGTCGGCCGGGTGGAGTTCGTTGCCCGCTACCAGGATGGCGATACCGAGTATATCCACCACGAGGAGGGAAAGTTCAGGAAACTGGACGGCACCTGGTTCTTTGTGGACGGCAAGATGGTCGGACCCAAGCCGATCAAGAGCGAAAAGGTGGGGCGGAACGAGCCCTGCCCCTGCGGCAGCGGGGCCAAGTTCAAGAAGTGCTGCGGCAAGTAGCCGTTCAGCTAGTCATGCAGAAACGAAAAGGCCTGTTCATCACGATGGACAGGCCTTTTGCATCTCGGGTGGAGTACCCGGATCACTCCCCCAGCCGTCCCGTTGTCCAGTCGAGGGTCACCAGCGCGGCCAGGTAGTCGCGCCGGGCGCGGGCCAGGTTGCTCTGGGCCTGGAGCAGGTTCAGCTGGGCATCGTCCACCTCCAGCCTGATCTTTACCCCGTACTCATACCCCTTCTCCGCCATTTCCCGCAGACGCTCCGCCTGCCGGACCGTGCCGGTGAGCGCGGTGACGATCTCCCCCGCCTCACTGACGCTGTGGATGGCGTTGCGGACCTCCAGGGAGATGGCGTCCAGCAGTTTCTCCTCCTCGATCCGCTTGGTGGCCAGGTCGCTCCGGGCCTGCTGGACCTTGCCGTCGGTCTTGAAGCCGTCGAAGAACGGGAAGGAGAGGTAGACGCCGATGTTCCAGGCGGCGCCGTCCCCCCTGAGGCCGCCGACGTCCAACTGGTGCCAGCCGGCACTCCCCTTCAGGTCGAGGCGCGGTTTGTTGTCGGCTGCGGCGATGGTCACCAGTTCGTTGTAGATGCCGAGCCGGTAACGGAGGTCGGTGAGCTCCGGCCGCCTGGTGCGGGCGATCTGCAGATTTTCCTCGTACGAGGGGGGAGCTGCGACCCCCGTGTCGAGGCTGCCACCGGCATCGACCGCTTCTCCCTCGATCCCCAGGAGGAAGCTGAGCTGATCGCGGTTGGTCTTGATCAGGTTCTCCGTCCTGATCACCTCGGGGCGGGCATTCTGCACCGAAACATCGGCGGCCAGGACATCGTAGTCGGTGGCCACGCCGGCGCTGAACTTCTTGTGGGCCTCGTCGCTGTGCCGCTTCTTCTGCTCCAGGTTTTCCACGGCAAACCGGTTCAGCTCCTTGGCCAGCAACAGGTCGTAGAAGGCGATGGAAACGTCCCGCTGCGTCCCCTGGCGGGCGAGGCGGAGCTGCTCGTCGGCGGTCTTGAGCCCGACCTCGGCGGCGCGGATGGCCGCGCTCACCTTTCCCCAGGTGTAGAGAGGCTGCGAAAGGGAGAGATCGGCGGCCCGGCTGTACTGCTCCGAGGACGAACCGATGAAGAGCCGCTGGCTCTCATCCTTGCTCAGGCTGGTGGAGCCGCTCAGGGTAAGCTGGGGGAGGGCCGCCGAACGCTCCTCCACGTATTTCCCCTGCACCGAGTTGGCATACTCCCGCGCCTTCAGGATATCCTTGTTCCTCTCCCGGGCGATCTGCAGGGCCTGGTCAAGGGTCAGCAGCCGTGACTCCGCTGCTGCGGCCGGGAGCGCCAACCCCACTTGAACGCAGAGGGAGAAGGATGCCAGCAGGAGCAGGCTGCAGGCCAATCCGGCGCTCCTTCTCTTCGAGTGGTCAACGTTCACAACAGTATGCATGTTCTTCTCCTGAACGTCAGGTGGAAATGTAGCGGGACTACCTGTGTGCGATCATCACTCCCCGGCGCCACCCCCGGACCGAGTTGATCAGCCAGATCTCCTCGGCCCGCTCCAGGTCGGCGGGATAGAGGGGCGTTTCGGCGATCTCCCCTTGCTCCAGGAGCTCCGCCCTGAGCGTACCCGCCAGGAGTCCGCTGGCCAGCGGCGGGGTGAGGAGGCGGCCGTCGATCCGGAGCACCAGGTTGTGGTAGCTCCCTTCGGTCAGTTGGCCGGCCTCGTTGCAGAAGAGCACCTCGTCCGCGTCGGGAAGGGTCGAGCGGGCCCGTTCGAAGAGGCCGCGGCGGGTGGTCTTGTGAAAGAGGAACGGATCGTCCGGGTTCACCCGCTCTTCGGCCATAGCCAGGCGGAGCGGGATCTCTCCGTCGTCAGCGGCCAGCGGGGCGGAGGTGAGCTCCATCTCCCCGTTACGGGAGAGCTGCAACCTGACCTTGTGGACGCCGGCCAGTGACCCGGCCAGCTCGGCAAGGGTCCGGCGGGCCTCCGCGGCACTGAATCGGAAGCCGAAGCGCTCAGCGGAGGCGGCCAGGCGGGAGAGGTGGCGCTCCAGCAGATAGTAGCCGCCATGCTCCAGCCGGAGGGATTCGATGAGGCGGAACTCTCCCGCAGGCTGCCGGAGGAACTCACCCTTGGTCAGGCATTCCCGGTATTCGGCAATCGGCGTCGCGTCCCAGGTGATGCCGCTCCCCACCCCCATGGTCAGGCCGGCGTTTTTCCTGTCCAGGAGCAGGGTCCGGATGGCCACGGAGAAGAGCGCTTCGCCGTTTGGTGAGACATAGCCGATGGCGCCGCAGTACGGGCCGCGGGGCGTCTCCTCCAGGTCACGAATGATCTCCATGGAGCGCCGCTTGGGGGCGCCGGTAACCGAGCCGCAGGGGAAGAGGGCGCGGAATATGTCGGTGAGCCCGGTTCCTGACCGGAGCCGGGCCGTCACCGTGGAGGTCATCTGGTGCACGGTGGGGTAGCTCTCCACGTCGAAGAGGGACGCGACCTCCACGCTCCCGGTCTCGGCCACGATCCCCAGGTCGTTCCGGAGCAGGTCGACGATCATCAGGTTCTCGGCCCGCTCCTTGGCGCTCTCCCGCAGCCGCTCCGCAGCCTCCCGGTCCTCGGCCGGCCACCGGCCGCGGCTGGCCGTCCCCTTCATGGGGCGGGTGGTGACGATGCCGTCCCTGAGGCTGAAGAAGAGCTCCGGCGAGGCGGAGATGAGGAGGTGGCGGCCGGTGTCCAGAAGGGCGGAAAAGGGGGCCTGCTGCCCCTGGCAGATGCGGCGGTAGAGGGAGAAGGGGTCGCCTTTGAAGCGGCCCGCCAGGGGGAAGGTGAAGTTGGTCTGGTAGCAGTCGCCGGCCGCGATCAGCTCCCGGATCCGCTGGATGGTGGCGCAGTAGCGCCTCTCGTCCAGTCCCGGCGCGAGTGAAATCTCGTCCTCCGTGGCATCGGGGAGACCCGCGCCCGCAGCGCAGGGGAGGCGCTCCCGGAAGCGGGCGAACCAGGCGAGCGGCAGGTCCGTCGCGTCCGGTCGCCCGGGGAGGTCCGGGTTGAGGCCGGGGGCTGCCTCGTAGGCCACGAAGCCGACCGCGTGCTCTCCCCGCTCGGCCGCCTGTTCCACCGCTGCCAGGACGCCGGCCACCTCTGCCGGTTCTTGGGCAACGAGGGTCCCGAGGTGGCCGCTGAAGCGCCACGACCTCCCGAAGCCGCCGGTGCCGAAGCCGTCGAGGAGGACAGTGGGGGACTGATCAGGCATGCTCCCTCCGCCACTTCCGTTTCAGCCACCCCCCCAGGTCGTCCATGTAGGTGTACATGACCGGCACCACCAGCAGGGTCAGCAGGGTGGAGGTGAGGAGGCCGCCGACCACGGCCCGGGCCATGGGGGCGCGCATCTCGGCGCCGGAGCCGATGGCCAGGAAGAGGGGGAGCATGCCGAAGATCATGGCCAGCGTGGTCATGACGATGGGGCGGAGCCGCGTCCGCCCCGCCTCGATGACCGCATCGCGGCGCGGAAGATTATCCCGCTCCTGCAGCACCTTGGCGTAGTCCACCAGAAGGATGGCGTTCTTGGTCACCAGCCCCATCAGCATGATCAGGCCGATGAGGGACATGATGTTCACCGTGTCGCCGGTCAGCTTCAGCATCCCGGCCATGCCGACGATGGAGAGGGGGAGCGACAGCATGATGGCCAGCGGCTCGAAGAACGACTCGAACTGGGCCGCCAGGATCAGGTAGACGAAGATCACGGCCAGGAGGAGCGACTCGCCCATATAGCCGAACGACTCGGCCATGTCCTCGGCCTCGCCCGAGAGGCTGATGGAGTAGCCGGGAGGCATGTTGATCCTCTTCGCGGCGGCCTCCACATGCTTCGCCGCCGTGCCGATGGGGAGGTTGTCCAGGTTGGCCGAGACCGTCACCTGGCGGGCCAGGTCGCGGCGGTTGATCTCGGTGGGGGAGGCGGCCACCCTTGTCGAGACCAGGCTGGCCAGCGGCACCAGCTTGATCCCGCCGCCGGCGCTGGCCACCGAGACCTTCAGGTCGCTCACCTGGGCCGGGTTCTGGCGCAGCCGTTCAGGCAGCCGCACCCGGACGTCCACGGCATCGCCGTCCTCGTCCTCGTAGGTAGAGATTGCCTCGCCCCCCACCATCCGCCCCAGCGAGCCGACGATATCGTTGGTCGTCACGCCGGCGGAGAGCGCCTTTTCCCGATCCACCCGCATCCGGTATTCGGGGATGTCGTGCTCCAGGGTCACGGCGATGTCCACAATCCCCGGCACCTTGTACAGCTCCTCCTTCAGCTTTTGCCCCAGCATCTTCAGCGTGTTCAGGTCGTCACCCTTCAGGTTTACGTTGAGCGGCTTCTGGGCCCCCCCGATCTGTCCCACCTCTTCGATGGAGAAGGTGATGCCGGGGATCTTTCCGAACAGTTTCCGTACCTCCCGCTGGAGCTCGAACTGGCCGCGTTTGCGCGCGTCCCGCTCCTTCAGCTTCAGGTAGACCAGCCCGTCCCGCACGGTGCCGTTGTCGCCGGCGCCGATGGTGGCGTAGGTGTGGTCGATCTCCGGGATCTGCCTGAGCGCGGCGAGAGCCGCCTGCAGCCGGTTCTCGGTCTCGGCGAAGGAGGCGTCCGGAGCGGTCTTGAAGGAGACCTGGAACTCCCCCTTGTCGTACAGCGCCATGAAGGACGATTCCAGGGTGCCGAAGATCATGATGCCGCCGACAAAGGCGCCAACGGCCATCAGCATGACGCTCTTCCGGTGGTCCAGGGCCCAGCCGATGGCGGCGCGGTATTTGTTGGCCGAGAAGTCGAACCAGTCGTTGAACCATTCCAGGAGCTTGGCCAGCCCCTTCCGCTTGCCGTGCATATGGATGGAGGGGTCGTGCCAGCGCGACGACAGCATCGGGTCGAGGGTGAAGGAGACGAAGAGCGATACCAGGACGGCGAAGGCGACGCTGATGCCGAACTGGAAGAAGAAGCGGCCGACGATGCCGCGCATGAAGGCGACCGGGATGAAGACGGCGATGATCGACAGGGAGGTGGCGAAGACCGCCAGGCCGATCTCGGCGGTGCCGAACCGGGACGCCTCCATGTGGTCCTTGCCGTGCTCCAGGTGGCGGACGATGTTCTCCCGCACCACGATGGCGTCGTCGATCAAGAGGCCGATGGCCAGCGAGAGCGCCATGAGCGTCATGACGTTCAGGGTCATCCCCATGGCGTTCATGACGATGAAGGCGGAGATGACCGAGATCGGAAGGGTGAGGCCGGTGATCACGGTGGAGCGCCAGGAGTTGATGAAGCAGAAGACGATCAGGATGGTCAGGATGCCGCCGATGACCAGGGTCTCCTTGACGTCGGCCAGCGATTCCCGGGTCATGATGGTGCCGTCACGTACCATGGTGAGGGTGACGCCGGGGGGGAGCTCCTTCTGCACCTTGGCCATGGTCTTTTTCACGTTGTCGACCAGGGCCACCTCGTTGCCGCCGGACTGTTTGTAGATGTCCAGGCCGATGGCCGGCAGGCCGTTGATCAGGGCGAGTTTGCGGGGCTCTTCGGTGCCGTCGGAGACCCGGGCGATCTCACCCAGCGGGATCGCCCGGCCGTTACGGCTGGCCACCGCCATCTGCCGGTACTGTTCGGCCCGGTCCGGCTTCCCTTCGATCCGCATCGGGTATTCGGCCGTCCCCTTGGTCAGCCGCCCCAGCGGGGTGTTGGTGTTCTCGGACCTGATGCCGGCCACCACGTCGTTGACGCCGAGCCCCATGGAGTCGAGCCGCACCGGGTCCAGCTCCACCCGGATCTCCCGCTTGCGGCCACCGACCATCTCCACCTTGCCGACGCCGGCCACGCTCTCGAACCGCTTCTTGATCCGCTTCTCCACCAGGGTGGTCAGTTCGCGCGGGGACATGGTGTCGGAGCGGACCGCCAGGCCGGCCACCGGCGCGGCGTTGAAGTCCATCTTCTGGATGATAGGCTCGTCAATCCCCTGGGGGAGGATGCCGCGGATCGAGCCGACCTTGGCCCGCACCTCCTGGGCGCAGTCGTTCACCTTCTCCTCCAGCTGGAACTGCACCATGACCGTGGAGACCCCTTCGCGAGAGGTGGAGAAGACGTGCTTCACGCCGGCCAACTGGTTCACCGCGTCCTCGATCCGCTTGGAGACCTCCCGCTCCACCGTCTCCGGCGAGGCGCCGGTGTAGGTGGTGACGATGGAGATGATCGGGAACTCCACGTTGGGGAACATCTCCACCCCCAGCCGCTTGTAGGAGAAGAGGCCGAGGGTGACCAGGGAGAGCATCAGCACCGCGGCGAAGATGGGGCGTTTTATCGATACGTCGGAAAGGATCATGGCTGACTTCCTGTTAAACGGTTTTGGGGACCGCAGAGGTTCGCGGCTTCAACACGGTAAGGCTTTCCAGAATCCTGACTCTTTGATTTTGCCCCGCGTTACTCTGCATCCTCAGCGGTAAACGCTTTTTCAGGTTCATGGCCGGAGATCTTATTTCCCCGGTCGGGTGACCGCCACCCGGTCACCGTCCTTCAGGGTGAAGCCCCCCCGTACGGCGTAGACCTCGCCGTTCTTCAGTCCGCTCGTCACCTCCACCAGGTCTCCGCTGACGACGCCGGTCGCCACTTGCCTGAGCCTGGCCGTGTTGCCGCTTACGACGAAGACGCTCCCCTTGCGGGCCTCCATGTCCCAGGAGGTGAGGGCGGCGCGGGGGAGTTGCAGGACCTCGCTTCGTGATCCGGTGATGATCTTTCCCTTGGCAAAGAGCCCCGCCTTGAGCACCTCGGTCCTGTTCGGCACCTCGGCAACGACCTTCAGCGAGCGGTCCGTGGCGGTCAGCTCCGGGTTGACGAACATCACCTTGCCGGTGAAGGTCTTGGCGGGGAGGGCGTCGACGGTGAACTCCAGCGGCTGCCCCACCCGGACCCGGGCGGCATCCGACGACGGCACGGTGACGGTGAGGTTCAGCAGTCTGTTGTCGACGATGCGGAAGATCGGCTTGCCGGCCGCGGCGTCGCTGGCCAGGTCTCCCACGTTCACCTCCCGCAGGGCCACCACGCCGTCCAGCGGGGAGGTCACCAGGGATTTCCCCTGCCGGGCCCTGGTCTGACGCACCTCCTCCTCGGTGACCCGGATCTGGGCGCGGGCCGCATCGACCCGGGTCCTGGCCGCTTCGGCCTCGGAGCGGGCATCGTCCACCGCCTGCTGGGTGGCGAGCCCCGCCTCCTTCAGCTTCAGCACCCTGGCCAACTCCCGCTCGGCCCGGGTCGCCGCCACCTGGGCCTGGGCCAGGCCGGCCCGGCTCGACTCCACCCCGGCCTCTGCGCGTTTGACCATGGCCTCGGTCTCGGCCACGTCGATGCGCGCCAGCGGCTGTCCCTTGCGTACCCGTACCCATTCGGTGACGTAGACCTGTTTCACCAGACCCGGGATCTGGGTCTTCACGTCGGCCCAGAACTTCGGTTCCAGGCTGCCGGTCACCTCGATACCTTCTATTAGCGGTGCCACCCCAGCCGTGGCCGTCTCGACCGCCACTGGCGGCTTGCTGCTCGCATTTTCCGGTTTTTTCGCCTCGCTGCTGCTGCAGCCGGCAACAGCGCCGGCGAGCAGGAGTCCGGTTGCCAGGAAGAACAACGGTCTCCGTTTCATTGTGGTACCTCCCTGCCGGTCCCTGCCGGCGCAAAGCTTCGCAGAATGAGCATCAGCAGCCGCTGCAGCCCCTGGCCGTCCAGCCGCGGCGCATGCTGGCAGAGCTGCTCCTCCCAGGCCACGTTCAGGGTCCCCAGGATGACCCACGCCATCTCTTCGGGGCTCTCTCTCCTCAGTTCGCCGCTTTCGATGCCGGCCTGCACCAGCGCGGCGATGACCTCGTGCAGCTTCTGGTGGTGGGCCTCGAAATCGAAGGAGGGCGCACCCTGGGGGGGGCCGTAGTAGATGGCGTACATCAGGCGGGCCACGTCCAGTTCCTCGACAAAGAGCTGCATGATCCGGTCGCAGAGGAGGAGGAGCCGCTCCCCGGCGCTCCCCGCGTCGGTCAGGCATTCGGCCATAATGGCGCCGAAGCGGGCGAATGGCCTCTGCATCAGCTCCAGATAGATCCCTTCCTTGTTGTGGAAGTAGTAGTAGAGGACCGGCTTGGTGACCCCTGCCGCTTCGACGATCTCCCGGACCGTGGTGGCTGCGTACCCCTTGGTGGTGAAGATCTGCAGGGCGGCCGCCAGGAGGCGTCCCCGGACGTCGGCGGGTTCCGGTTGCGGTGCTGATGATGGATCTGTCATAGGTTCTCCTGAATGTGCTTACCTACCGGTAAGTACACCCGCTGGCGCGATTGGTCAAGTGGAAAGTTACCTACCGGTAGGTAGCGGAATTATGGCAGCAGGTTAGTAAGGAATTGCATTTTTACCGGCAACTTTATATAGTGACTGAATTCTGTAAGAAGCAGTGAGGAAGGCATGATACGGACAATACTGACCTATCCGGACCCCGAGTTGAAAAAGAAGTCGGCGCCGGTCACGGTCATCAACGACAAGATACGAGAACTGGTGGCCGATATGGCCGAGACCATGTACGACGCGCCGGGCGTAGGGCTGGCCGCCCCCCAGATCGGCGTGCACCAGCGGGTGGTTGTCATCGACGTGGCCGGCAAGGACGAAGCGCCCGACCTGATCGTGGCCATCAACCCGGTCATCATCCATGCCGAGGGTGAGGCGTACGAGGAGGAGGGGTGCCTGTCGGTCCCCAAATACTCGGCCAATGTCCGGCGCCATGCCCGGGTGGTGGTGAAAGCGCTCAACCTGGAGGGGGAGGAGGTCACCTGGAAGGCCGATGAGCTCCTGGCCATCGCGTTCCAGCACGAGATCGACCACCTGGACGGCATCCTCTTCATCGACCATATCTCCCCCCTGAAGCGGGAGATCTTCCGCCGCAAGTACCGCCGGACCATGGAAGAGCTGGAGGGGGAGCGCTGATGGCGCCGCTTCGCGTCGTATTCATGGGGACCCCCCAGTTCGCCTGTCCGACCCTGCAGATGCTGATCGACCGGGGGGAGCAGGTGGTTGGGGTAGTGACCCAGCCCGACCGTCCCAAGGGGCGCGGGCAGCAGACCCAGGCCCCTCCGGTGAAGGAGCTGGCCGTGCAGCACGGCATCCCGGTCCTGCAGCCGATCAAGGTGCGGGCCCCCGAGGCTGTCGAAGAGATACGACTCCTTTCGCCGGACCTGATCGTGGTGGTCGCCTTTGGCCAGATACTCCCCAAGGCGCTCCTGGATATCCCCCCCCGCGGCTGCATCAACGTCCATGCATCGCTCCTCCCCCGCTATCGCGGCGCCGCCCCCATCAACTGGGCGATCATCAACGGCGAGAGTGAGGCAGGAGTCACCACCATGCTGATGGACGTGGGGCTCGACACCGGCGACATGCTCCTGAAGAGGTCTACCCCCATTACCCCGGACGACGACGCCCAGTCGCTCCACGACCGTCTTTCGGTCATCGGCGCCGAGGCCATGGCCGCGACCCTCGATCTCCTCATGGAAGGGAAACTGGTGCCGGAGAAGCAGGACGACTCCCTCTCCAACTATGCCCCGATGCTGAAGAAGGAGGACGGCCGTATCGACTGGCAGCAGTCGCCGCGGGCCATCGTCAACCGGATCAGCGGCGTGACCCCGTGGCCGGGCGCCTACACGACCCTGGACGGCAAGATGCTGAAGCTCTTCCGCGCCTCAGTCGGCAGCGGGAGCGGCACGCCGGGAACGGTCGTCAGGGCGGACCGGAGCGGCCTGGAAGTGGCGTGCGACGGCGGCAGCGTCATCATTAATGAACTGCAGCTGGAAGGGAAGCGGCGTCTCGGGGTGGGGGATTTCCTGGCCGGCTACCGGCTCCCTCCCGGCACACCGCTTGAGGCAAAGGACGTCTAAGTGAGCACGGAAACAAGCATGCCCAGACCCCCCCGCAAGCGCCTTTTCGTAGCGCTCATGGGGGTCACCTGTTTTCTCATCATCGGGGTGATCTACCTCCTCTGGTGGATCCCCACCAAGGGGCTGGCCAACATCCACCCCGACCTGCCGCGGACCGTGGGGCTGGTCTTCGGCGCCCTCTCCGGCGTCGCCCTTCTCGGCACCATCCTCCTGATCCTGACCACGGCCCTGGGGAAGGACATCCTCTTCACCCGCTTCATGCGCCTGGTGGTGATCAAGTTCCTCCTGCCGGCCATCGAGCTGCTGGGGAGGGGGTTCGGCATCCCCAAGGACACCATCCGCCAGTCGTTCGTCGCCATGAACAACAGCCTGGTCAGCTCCCAGCGCCTCGTGGTGCCGGCGGACCGGATCCTTATCCTCCTTCCCCACTGCCTGCAGCTCTTCGACTGCGACATCAAGGTGACCGGCGGCATCGAGAAGTGCGTCCGCTGTGGCCGTTGCGACATCAAGGGGCTGGCGGATCTGGCGGAAAAGTACCGGATCGACATCTCGGTGGCCACCGGCGGTACCCTGGCCCGCAAGGTGATCGTGGAGAAGCGGCCCAAGCTGGTGGTGGCGGTCGCCTGCGAGCGGGACCTCACCTCGGGGATCAAGGACTGCTACCCGCTGCCGGTCATCGGGGTCCTGAACGACCGACCCCATGGCCCCTGCTACAACACCGCCGTAGATGTGGCAAAGATCGACCAGGCGATCCGTTCGGTCCTGGGCTAGCTCCCATGCCGTTCCTGGCCAAGCTCCTCCTCACCAACCTGGTCATCGTAACCTGCGTCCAGGTGGGGCGGCGCTTCCCCTCCCTTGCCGGGCTCATCGCCACCATGCCGATCACCACCCTGGCGGTGCTCCTCTGGCTCCAGAGCGACAATCCCGGCAACAGCCGGCTCCTGGCCGATTACGCCAGGGGCGCACTCTGGGGGATCATCCCCACCTTCCTCTTCTTTGCCGTTGCCTGGTTCTTCCTCCGCCGCGGCCTCGTCCTGCCGCTGACCCTGGCCGCCGCGTTCGGGGTCTGGCTGGCCGGCGCCGCCGTCCACCAGTGGCTGGTGCGGTAGGTCCATTCGGCCGTACGACAACCGCACTGCGTCGCCTTGACTAAAAAACGCCTTGAAACCTCCGTTGCGTGGTCTCAAGGCGTTACGTTGTTTCAGGGCGAAGCTTTCGAGAGTGGCTGCTATTTCACATCCAGCAGTTCGACCTCGAAGATGAGGGTTGCGTTCGGCGGGACATCCCTGCCTGCGCCACGGGCGCCATAGGCCAGTTCCGGCGGGCAGACCAGCTGGGCCTTGCCCCCCACCTTCATCTTCTGGGCCCCTTCGGTCCAGCAGGGGATCACCCCGGAGAGCGGAAATTTGATGGACTGCTTCCGCTTGTAGGAGCTGTCGAACTCCTTGCCGTTGGGGAGGGTGCCGCGGTAGTTGACTTCGACCACGCTGGCGGCGGTGGGCGATTTGCCGCTCCCCTCCTTGAGGGACCGGTAGACCAGGCCCGAGGCGGTCTTCACGGCCCCTTTTTCCTTGGCTGCCTTGTCGATGGTCTCGTTGGCCGAGGCAAGGGCCGGAACTGCAAGGGTCGTGGCAATGGCTGCAATGATCAGTCGCTTCATCTCTGCTCCTCACTGTACGGGGGATTTGGATTCAACGGCCGGCATGGTATCATCGGGCATTAGCTGCCGTCAATGGCGATTCCCGGCAAAACTATCGAGGTTCAGGATGCACCTATACGCGAGGCAGTTCGTCGAACAGGCGACAGACCGGTACTCAGGGCGATTATCGGTGGCACGGTACTCGGGGACCATTCTTCTGTTCCTTGCAGGAGTGCTGTTCATCGCCGCCCCATCCTCAGGCGGTGATATCCCCCCTTTTGCCGTAGCCGTCGGACCGGTGCCGGTCCTCAGTATTCCGGACCCGCGTGCCGTCTTCGGCGGCGGCAGTGGCAGCGCCTTGGCCGTCGACCGCTGCGGCCAGCTCCGGGCGCTGGAGTTTGTCGCGCTCCCCGGGACCGCCTTCACCGTGCTGCAGGAGTTGTCGCGGGGAGGTGAGACGGTGTTGCGAGTGACCACAGCCGATTACCCCTACCAGGCCCGGAACGGCTTCTACATCGACGGCCGCCTGGTGCGCCTGCAGGAGTTGCGGCCGCCGGAGAGGCCGCGGTCGCTGCCGCCCCGGGCGGAGATCGTCGCCCGCCTGGAGGGGATGGCGGGGCTCCCCTACGTCTGGGGGGGGAACATCCCCGAGGGGGTGCCGGAACTCCTCCGCCTCTACCCCCCGGCCTCTCCGCTCGGACAGGTCGATCGGCAGCGCTGGACGCTGGAGGGGGTCGACTGCTCCGGGCTCCTCTACGTTGCCACCGGCGGTTTCACCCCGCGCAACACCAGTTCACTGGTCGGCTATGGTTCCCCGGTAGCGGTGGCAGGGCGCTCGGCCCGGGAGATTGCGTCCCGGCTCGCGCCGCTCGACCTGATCGTCTGGCCTGGCCATGTCCTGGTGGTTCTCGACCGGGAACGGGTCATCGAGAGCCGGCTCGACTGCGGTCGACCCGAACGGGGGGTGGTTGTCTCTCCCCTTGCAGAGCGGCTCAAAGGGATCATGGCAACCAGGAGGCCGGTGGATCGGCTCAGCACCGATCCGGGCAGGTCTGGTCGGGAGTTCGTGGTGCGGCGTTGGTTCAGGTGAAATCCGGCAAGGGGGCGGGGAATCTTCACTCCGAAGGATTCTTTCTGCGTCTCTAGGCTCATTACGCTGCAGCCGCTGGAACTCGCCCTTACGGGCTCAGACATCAGCGGCTGCTACCGCTTCATTTCGCCAAGAGACGCGACGAAAGAGTCCTCAGTCGTTACGATTGCCCCGCCCCCTTGCCCGTTTAGCGCCGCTTTGCCAGCGCCTCGGTGACCTCCCGTTTCTGGGCCGGAGTGAGACGTGGGGAGACGGCGAGTCGTTTCAGCTCGGCAACCGGCAGGGTCGGGAGCCAGAGGGTGTGCCAGACGGTGGGGGTGCGGGGATTGTCGAGGATGGCGAGGCGCAGGTTCTGGCGCCCCTGCCAGCGGGGGTGGCGGGCCACCGTCGAGATCCCCTCGGCCGTGGCGCTGCCGCTGCGCAGATACTGGTAGACCGCCCCCTCCTTGAGGCGCGGATTGTCTAGGCAGGCCTCCAGGAGGCGGGGCTCACCCTCCTTCAGCAGGTACTCCACCACGGTCGCGGTTCCCCGCCGGGCCAGGGTGATCCGGTAGCCGAGGGGGGTGGACGGGAGGCGCTGGATGATGGCCCGTTCCGCTGCCAGCCGCTGGTCTGCCGTTGCCTGGGGGAGGGCGCAGAGCGTGGCCAGTTCCATGACGTAGAGGTGGGGAATGAGCGCCATGAGCTGGGGGGCGGGCATGGCCGGGTGGTGCACCAGCGCCACCTTGACGCTGTGGCTCGCTCCCGCAATCGGGTGTTTGTAGATGGAGACCAGGAGCTCTTCGACCAGATCGGGGCGTTTGAGCAGGGTCAGCAGGTGGTTCTCTCCCAGCGCCGGGTTCCTCAGCAGCGCCTGCAGGACCTCCGGCGCCGGGTCCTGGAGGACCGCAAACAGTTCGTCACCACCGGCGGTCAGGGCGTTACGAAGGCGTGCAGCGAGGTCGGCGTCCATAAGAAATGTCCGAGTTTTGGGTGTCGAGTATAAAGGATCGAAGAACGAAGTTTTGGGTTATCCTCGTTCCTTTCACCTCGCTCCTCGTGCCTGCTTCATTCCGCACAGCACGAAAGCTTGCTGATGTCCCTGCTGAATCCCTGGGCGCAGAGCCGCAACCCCTCCCCCATGGAGGGGTAGACATGCAGGGTGGCGGCCAGGTCGGCCACGGTGGCCCTGAGGCGGATTGCCAGGGCAGCCTCGTTGATCAGCTCGGCTCCCCGGTGACAGATGAGCTGGACCCCGATGAGCTGCCCGGTGATCCGGTCGGCCACCATGGTGATGACGCCGGCGGTGTGGCCGGTGACATGTGACTTGGGGATCGCGCTGACCGGCATCGTGTTGGTCACCGCATCAATACCCGCCTGGCGGGCAGATTCCGCGGTGTGGCCGACAATCCCGATTTCCGGGTCGGTGAAGATGGCCATCGGCACTGTCAGGTATTCCATTGAGCAGCCACAGTCGGGGTTGAACATGTCGTCAACGGCCACAATCCCCTCCCTGGCCCCGGCAGTGGCGATCATCATGCCGCCGACGGCGTCGCCGGCTCCCCAGATGCCGGGAACGCTGGTCCGCATCCTGTTGTCCACCACGACAAAGCCATGCCGGTCCAGGGCGACGCCGGTGTTCCCCAGGCCGATCCGTTCCGTGGCCGGGCTGGTTCCCACGGCAACCAGGAGGCGTTCACAGGTGAATTCATGGCGCCGGCCGTGCACATCCGCCGAGACCGCGGTCAGGTCCCCTATCGTGGCGATTGAGCAGAAAGCCGCATCCGGGACCACGTGTACCCCCTCGGCCACGAGGACTTCCTGCAGGGCCAGTGCCACCTCGGCGGGGAGGGCGGGAAGGAGGCGGGGGCCGTGCTCCAGGATGGTCACCCGGACCCCGAGGCGGTGGAACATCTGCCCCAGTTCCACGGCAATCACCCCGCCGCCGATGATCACCAGCGATTTGGGGAGTTCCTTGAGCAGGAGCGCGCTCCTGCTGGTCAGGTAGGCACTACCGGCCAGGCCGGGGATATCCGGGATGCGCGGGTTCCCCCCCACCGCAATCAGGATACGGTCGCTCCGGAAGAGGCGCTTTTCCACGGCAACGGTCCGATGGTCGATAAAGCGGGCCGAGCCCTTGACCAGTTCCAGATTCGGTATCTGCTGCAGCACCTCAAGGTACCTGGTCGTGCGGAGGTGGCGGACAACCTCGTCCCGGTGGGCAGTCAGGGCCGGGAAATCCAACCCTTCCAACCTTTCCGGCAGGCCGATCCTTGCCCCCAGGCCGGCTTCATGGTTAAATAGAGCGGCGTGGATGAGCGTTTTGCTCGGGATGCAGCCCCAGTTTATGCAGGTGCCGCCAAGGACGCTCTTTTCGATCATCACGATCCGTGCGCCGTATGAGCTGGCGCGGAGGGCGGCGGCAAAAGCGGTTGAGCCGGAGCCGAGGATGATGATGTCGGGCGAGTTGTTCATGAGGGAGTCTCCTCGTAGTAGTGTACCCGAAACGGGGAGCCAGGCAACGTCCTGCAGGTGAGCGGGAAAGGGAAATCATGGATATCAAGGATATTTTGAAGCAATCGCTGCTGTTTGCCGGCCTGGATAGCGACAATCTGGCCGAGGTGGCTGCCATAGCCCATCGACGGAGCCTGTCGAAGGGGGAAACCCTGTTCGGCGAGGGAGAGCCGGCCACCGGCTTTTACCTGCTGGCCAAGGGGGGGATGAAGCTCTGCAAGGTCTCCCCCGATGGCCGCGAGAAGGTGCTGCACTTCGTTCATCCGGGAGAGACGTTTGCCGAGGCGGCGTTCTTCGGTGACGGCCGGTACCCGGCCGAGGCCAGAGCCACCGAGGGGGGGGAGGTTCTATGTTTTCCGAAGGAGGCCTTCATGGGGCTTCTGGAGAGAAACCCCCGTTTCTCCATGAACCTGATCGTCTCCCTGTCACTTTTGCTGCGGCGTTTTGCCCGGCAGATCGAGGAGCTCTCCTTTGCCGAAGTCCCCAACCGGCTTGCCGCCTATCTGGTGGAACTGGCGGAGCGGAAGGCGACCACCTTCCAGGGGAAGACCTATATTGACCTGGATATCAAGAAAGGGGAACTGGCCTCCCGGTTGGGGACAGTCAGCGAGACCCTCTCCCGCACCTTCCGCAAGTTGAAGGAGGACGGTCTCCTGGAGGTGGAGGGAAGCCGGGTCACGATCTTTGATCTCTCACGCCTGAGAGAACTGGCCGGTCGAACCGGACCAGCCTGAGACCGCCAAGCGCGCCTTCATTGTGGTGGTCGTTTCCCGCCACCATTCTCCGAAATTTCGCCACAGTTTTATTCTGATAACTACTTTCAACTAATTTCAAAACACAAAGAAATCCACTTGATTCTGGTCCAAACGCTCCGATAATTGAAGGTACCGGAGAGTTGCATCCGTCGGGAGAATCTCTCCGAGAGGCGGGCATGGATTATGCTGGTTAATCCGTACCGGGAAGATCCCCGGACGGTTGCATAAACAATGTTCAACGACGAGGTGGACCATGAATGTTCAGGAAATCGACGAAGCCATTGATCTCTACGTGAATGACCGGATGGAAAACGGCAAGGAGCATGCCCGCGAACGTTTTCTCGCCTTCACGTACCTGAAGCACAGCAGTGGAGAAGTGCGCGATTTTCTGAAGAGGGTGGCGGGGTTGTCGCGGTATTACATCAACTTCCTCCGGGTGATGGAAAATCCGTTCAAAGGGCCTGAATTCGCCTGGTTTGCCTCGATGGTGACGGTGGCTGGCTATGCCTGTTACCTGCTGGCCGACGACGAGAGCCGCCTTCTCGGGATCGGCCTCGTCTCCGGAACCATCGTCTATGCCGTCTCACTCCTGGTTGCCGTAGCTCGCAACTGGTGCACCACGGGGGTGATGATCGCCATCTACCGGGAAATTGTCCAACTGGCCGAAAAAGAGATGGAGAGCGCTGTCTGAACGACGGCTCAAGAAAGGGGCGGGAGACGAAAAAGGCGGCCAGTGGCCGCCTTTTTCGTCTGAAATCTTAAAAGCTAGTGGGGCGTGCCCGATTCGGTTTTGCCCAGATTAAAGGCAGCCTTTGCCTGTTCAATGGACTCCATCTCTTTCAGCCGTTCTCCCAGCCAGAGGTGAATGTTCCGTGCCGATTCGTAGTTGAGGACGACTCCGCTGTCCACGAAGCGGACCACACTGTTCTTCAGGTCCTCCGGTTCCTCGGCCACCACGTTGCCGATGGTGCCGTTGGGGTTGATCTCATGGGTGATGGCGTTGGGAAGGGGGGTCCGCTCCAGGTAGAAGTTGACCACCAGCTCGCCACGCGGAGAGACGCCGCCGTGGGCCCCATTCACATAGACCGGGTTGTAGCCGTAGTTGAAGACGTACTTGAATTTGACTTCCGGATTCTTTCCTGACACGTGTTCCCTCCTGATTACCGAAATCATTCCGCGGCCGGCATCCTACCACACGGGAGCCGCGGTCGCAACTCCTCGCCGTGCCCCGGAAAATGAAAAGCCGCCACGGGGCGGCTTTAAGGTGAGCGGACTATTTGACCTGCAGACCTTCCTTCATCTCCTTCAGGTCCTTTTTCGTATCGTCCTTCATCTCCTTGATCTGCTGCTTTTTCTTTTCCTTCTTCTGCTTGGCCTTTTCCTTGACCTCGCCCACCTCTTTTTTCTTCTCATCTACCTTCTGCACGGCCTCCTGCTTCTTCCTTTCCAGTTCAGCCGCTTTCTCCTGCCGCTTCTTCTTCGCTTCGGCAGCCTTTTCTTCCTGCTTAGCCTTTTTCTCTTTCAGTTCCTTTTCCTTCTTTCCCATCTTCTCTTTGACGTCGGCCTCTTTCTTCCCCATCTTTTCCTTCAAGGCCTCTTCCTTTTTGAGGAGTTCACCGGTGGGGGAGTACTCCTTGCCTGCATCGGCGGCGAATACCGAACCGGCGAGGGTGAGGGCGGCAACTGTGGCGACGAGCGTGGCTGCAACTTTCTTCATGATAACCTCCTTAATATGTGATGCTGACCCGTGACAATGTACCACGGTTACGCCGGATGGCAAGCGGAACTGCGCTGGCAGCGGCCGGGTCGCTCGCCCTTGCATTTTGGGAGCGTCTTTGCTACAAATACCCCCCCTGACCTTCGGCCCCCTATCCTATTCACCCGTATCCCATTGCCATGGCCAAACCATATCTCGCCAATCTGAATCCCGAGCAGTTCGAAGCCGTACGCATGACCGAGGGCCCCCTCCTGGTCCTGGCCGGCGCCGGCTCGGGCAAGACCAGGGTCATCACCTGCCGGATAGCCTATCTCCTGAAGGAGCGCAAGGTGGCGCCGGAAAGCATCCTGGCCGTCACCTTCACCAACAAGGCGGCCAAGGAGATGGCGGAGCGTCTGGTCGAACTGGTGGGGAGCAAGGCGAGCGAAGGGATGATCATCGCCACCTTCCACTCCCTCTGCGTCAGGATCCTGCGCCGCGAGATCCACCACCTGGGGTACCGGCCGAGCTTCACCATCTACGACACGTCGGACCAGGTGGGGCTACTGCGCAAGGTGATGCGGGAGGCTGGCCTGGACAGCACCGTCATCAAGCCGGAGCTGATCCTCTGGAAGATCTCCGGCGCCAAGAACCAGCTCTTGACCCCGGACCGCTACGAGCCTCGCTGGAGCGACGATATCGAGCTGGCCACGGCCCGGATCTACCCCCGCTACCAGGCGGCCCTCAAGGCGTGCAACGCCGTTGATTTCGACGACATCATCCTTTTGACCGTCGGGCTGCTCCGGGACCACCCCAAGGTCCTCGCCCACTGGCAGGAGCGGTTTCGCTACCTGATGGTGGACGAGTACCAGGACACCAACGCGGCCCAGTACCTCCTGATCTCGTTCCTGGCCGCCGGGACGCGGAACCTCTGCGTTGTTGGGGACGACGACCAGTCCATCTACGGCTGGCGAGGGGCGGACGTCAGGAAGATCCTCGCCTTCGAGGAGGATTACCCCGGCTGCCGGGTGATCAAACTGGAGCAGAACTACCGCTCCACCGGCAACATCCTGGCGGCGGCCAACAGCGTGATCAAAAGGAACGTCCAGCGCAAGGCCAAATCGCTCTGGACCGCGGCCGGCGACGGGCGCCCCATCGACCTGGTGGTGGCGGACGACGACGAGGCCGAGTCAACGATGGTGGTGGAGCGGCTGCAGGCGGAGCGGGTGCGGCACGATCGCGCCTACGGCGATTTCGCCATCCTCTACCGGACCAATGCCCAGAGCCGCGCCTTCGAGGAGCAGCTCCGGATGGCCGGCATCCCCTATGTCATGGTGGGGGGGATGCAGTTCTACGACCGGCGGGAGGTGAAGGACGTCATCGCCTATCTCCGGGTGCTCGCCAATCCGGCGGACGAGCAGTCGCTGCTCCGGATCGTCAACTTTCCCCGCCGGGGTATCGGCGACAGTACGGTCTCCCGCCTGATCCAGTGGTCCCTGGAGCGGCGCTGCACGGTGCTGGAGGCCTTTGCCCAGGTGGACGAGGTGCCGGGGATCGCCGAGCCGGTGCGGGTGAAGATCCTGGCCTTCTGCCGGATGCTGCAGGAAGAGACGGCCCACTTCAAGCGGGGACGGCTGGCCCTCCACGCCCGCGACCTGTTCCAGCGTCTCGGCATCGACGCGGAGATCCAGCGGACCGAAGAGGACCGGAACGTGGCGCGGCGGAAGATGGAGAACGTGGAGCAGGTGGTCAACTCCCTGGCGACCTACGAGGAGCGGACCCTGGGTGCCACCCTGGCCGGCTTTCTGGAGAAGATCGCGCTGATGGACGAGGACCGCTTCAGCGGCAGGGACAAGAAGGAGCATGGCGAGGACGCGGTCACCCTCATGTCGCTCCACGCCAGCAAGGGGCTGGAATTCCCCTACGTCTTTCTGGTCGGGCTTGAAGAGGAGATACTCCCCCACAAGCGGTCACTGGAGGACGGCGGCACGGTGGAGGAGGAACGGCGCCTCTGCTACGTCGGGATCACCCGGGCCCGCAAACACCTGACCATCACCCGCTGCGAGAGGCGGAAGAAGTACGGCAGGATGGAGGAGCGGCAGCCGAGCCGTTTTCTCGACGAGATCCCGGCGGAACTGCTGAACGTGGAGGGGGGGAGCGGCGGCCGGGCCGTCACGGAAGAGGAGAGCGACAAGCTGGCCAGTAACACCTTTGCCCGGCTGAAGGCGATGCTGGGGTAGGAGAGTTCAGAGGTCTTTTGTTGCTTGTAGGAAAAAGAAAAGCCGTCCCTAAAGGCGGCTTTGTTCGTCAGGTGTTGGCACATTCGGCCTTACGCCTTGAACCGGTTCTCCGTCCCGGCCCGCAGTCGGCTGATGTTCTCCCGGTGCTTCCAGATCACCAGGACAGCTACTATGACCGTCATCCCCACCAGCAGGGGGCGGCGGTCAAGCCACGCCACCATGAGCGGCATGGCTGCGGCGGCGGCGATGGAGCCCAGCGAGATGTAACGCCACTTCCAGACCAGGAGGACGAAGATCACCAGCGCCCCGAGAACGGCCAGGGGAGAGACCCCCAGGAAGACGCCGAGGGCCGTGGCGACCCCTTTTCCCCCCTTGAAGCCGAGGAATATCGTGTAGACGTGGCCGAGGAAGGCCGCCAGGCCGGCTGCGGCGATCCAGGCATCAGACAGCCCCAGGTAGCGGGCAGCCAGGACCGGGATAAGCCCTTTCAGGCAGTCACCCACCAGGGTGAGAACGCCGACGGTGCGGCCGAGGGTGCGGTAGACGTTGGTGGCGCCGATGTTCCCGCTCCCCGAGGCGCGGATGTCGACGCCGGCAGCCTTGGCCAGCAGCAGGCCGGTGGGGATGGAGCCGAGCAGATAGGAGCCGAGGACAAGGATGATTTCTCTGGTCACGGTGAGGTCCTGAACGTTAATGAAAACCGGCGGCATCGTACACCATTTGCCGGCCGCACGCAATCAATCGTGTCGGTCCGGTGACGCGGCCGAAAGCTCGAACCGGTAATCGCTCACCAGAATCGTCAGCCGGTCCAGTCGCTCCTTGATCTGGATACGGAGCTCTTCGTAGTAGGCGAGCAGCTCCGCGGAACGCTCGATCTCGCCAAGGGCCCCTGCCGGCGTTACCCGGGCGCTTCGCCTTTCCAACTCGTCCAACCGGATCTTAAGCCGCGCAGCCTGCGCCTCAAGCGAGGCGATGAGCCGCTGGTATCCCTCGGCGGTTCGTCCTGTGGCCTTCCCCCGCTCCCGACCGGTTGTACCGTCGATGCCGGCGACCGCCTCGAAGAGCGCGACCTGCTGGCCGAGCAGTTCACCGGCTCCCCGGCAGCGCTCGGCAAGCACGAAGTAGTGCTTGAGAAGCGCGGTGTCGATCTGGGGAAGGGTCAGGAGCTCGTTCTGCAGGGTGGTGAGTGTGTTCCGGAGCTTTTCGGCCTTGCGCGACGGCCTGCCGCGTGGTTCATCGCCGAACTGGGCCAACTGCTCCCGGAGATCGAGAATCCTCTCCTCCAGCAGCATGCGCCGTTCCAGCACCCGCGTCAGCCGTTTCTGCTCCTGGCGGAACTCCTTCTCCTGGGCCGTCAGTTCCTTTGCCAGTTCCCGGCTGGCGCGCGCTCCCTGCCGATACCCGTCCGACGCGCTGCCGAGCGGTTCCTTGCCGGACTGGAGCAGCGCCAGGTCGGCCTCGTGGCCGGCAATGCTCCTCTGCAGCCAGCCGACGTACTCCGCGTACCACTCCTGGAGGGATTCGATATCCTGTTCACGCTGGGCCGGCTCCACGGGGGTAACGGCCGCTGCGGCCTTCTCCAGTGCATCGTTATCTTCCTCTGCCTGGCCGAGGGCGAGCCGGAGGTCGGCCACCAGCCTCGCGAGCTCGCGCTCTTCACGCTCCTGGCCGTGGGGAGACGCCGCGAAGGCGGCGCCGCAGTTGCAGACGAGGATAAGCAGCAGCATGAAGAGCCGTTTCACGCATCCTCCCCATCGGAGCCGATGCCTGCAACGGGCGATGCGGCCGTCTCACCTGCCGGCATCTCCTGCACGTCCTTCAGCTTCCGTTCGATGGCCCGGGAGCGGACCGCGGCCGCGTCGATGGTATTCCCCGCCTCCTGCAGCTTCTTCTTCGTCTTCTCCAGGATGTCGCCGAAGGTGGCGAATTCGCTCTTCACCGCTCCCAGCAGTGCCCAGACCTCGCTGGAGCGCTTCTCGATGGCCAGGGTACGAAATCCGAGCTGCAGGGAGTTGAGGAGGGCCGCCAGGGTGGTCGGGCCGGTAATCACCACCCGGCACTCCCGCTGCAGGGTCTCGCAGAGGCCGGTGCGGCGCAGCACCTCGGCGTAGAGCCCCTCGGTGGGGAGGAACATGATGCCGAAGTCGGTGGTGTGCGGCGGCGCCAGGTACTTGTCCCGGATATCCCTGGCCATGGCCTGGACCGCCCGCTCCAGCTGGCGGGAACTCTCCTCCATCAGGGCCGGGTTCCCCTGCTCCTGGGCCTCCAGGAGCCGCAGGTAGTCCTCCTGGGGGAATTTGGCGTCAATGGGGAGCCAGACCGGCTGCTCCCCCACGTCGCTCTTCCCCGGCAGCTTGATGGCGAACTCCACCCGCTGGCTGCTCCCCGGCCGGGTGGCCACGTTGGCGGCATACTGCTCCGGGGTGAGGAGCTGCTCCAGGAGGCTCCCCAGCTGGATCTCGCCGAAGTTACCCCGGGTCTTCACGTTGGTCAGGACCTTTTTCAGGTCCCCGACCCCCACCGCCAGGGTCTGCATCTCGCCGAGCCCCTTGTGGACCATTTCCAGCCGGTCGCTCACCAGCTTGAACGATTCGCCGAGCCTCTTCTCCAGGGTGGCGTGCAGCTTCTCGTCCACCACGGCCCGCATCTGCTCCAGCTTGGCGCCGTTATCCTCCTGCAGGCTCTTCAGCTGGCTCTCCACGGTCTCGCGCAGCGTGTTCAGCTTCTGTTCGTTCAACTGGGTCAGGGTAGTCAACTGCGCCGCAAAGGTGTCCAACTGGTTCTTCTGGAAGCCGGCGATGTCGGTCATCCGTTTCAGGAGCGCCTCGCCGAAGGCCCGCAGGCTGTTCCCCTGCTCCTGGCGCCCCTCCCGGCTGTTCAGCCCCATCTCCTCCCGCAGGCGGGCCATCTCCTCGCGCAGGGCCCGCTCGCTCCGTTCCAGCGACCGGTCAAGAAGGTCGAGGCGGGCGGCGGCGTTCTCCCCTCCGGAGCGCCTCAACAGCAGCACGAGGAGGACGAGGCAGCCGGCGGTCAGCAGGGTCAGGAGTATCAGCAGGGTCTGTGTCATGGTGCGTCCTTGACAGTCTAAGAAGCCTGAGATGCCGGAATCAAAGGCAATTAAACGCGGATTAACGCTGATGAGAGCGGATCAACGCGGATATGGAAGGGCAGAAGATATTTAACCCCAATGCCATCAGGTTTGAAGATCCGTGTAAATCCGCTTTGAATGCCTATTACAGCCGTTTCACCACCCGCCGCAAGAGGAGCGAGTTGGTCACCACCGAGACCGAGGAGAAGGCCATGGCCAGGCCGGCGAACTCCGGCTTCAGGGTGATGCCGAAGGCGGGGTAGAGGAGCCCGGCCGCAATCGGGATGCCGAGAATATTGTAGAAGAGGGCCCAGAAAAGGTTCTGCTTTACCTTGGCCAGAGTGGCCCGGCCGAGTTTGACGGCCCGGACCACGTCCATCAGGTCGTCCCGGACCAGGATGATGTCCCCGGTCTCCTTGGCCACGTCGGTGCCGCCGCCGATGGCGATCCCCACGTCGGCCCTGGCCAGGGCCGGGGCGTCGTTGATCCCATCCCCCACCATGCCGACGAAGAGCCCCCGGGCCTGGTATTCCTTCACCACCTGCTGCTTCCGCTCCGGCAGCACCTCGGCCTCGAAACCGTCGACACCTGCCTGGCGGGCGATGGCCGCCGCCACGTCGCGGTGGTCGCCGGTGATCATGGTACAGGGGATGCCGAGGAGCTTCAGGTCGGCAACGGCCCGGGCCGAGGTCTCCTTGATCGGGTCGGAAAGGGCAGCCAGGCCGACCAGTGCCTTGCCGGCGGCGATCCAGATGAGAGATTTCCCCTCCCGCGCCAGCCGCTCGGCGCTTTCGGCCAGCTGCTCCGTCTTCACGCCGGCCTCTTCCATGAGCCGTCTGCTGCCGGCCAGGAGGCGGACCCCGTTGTAGAGGCAGGTTATCCCGAACCCGCCCCGCTCCTCGTACTCCTCCACGGCGCCCGGCATCAGGCCCCGCTTGGCGGCACCTTCCACCACTGCCCTGGCCAGCGGGTGGAGCGACTGGGATTCCGCCGCGACAAGACACTCCATCAGCCGCAACTCGTCAACCCCTTTGACCGCCAGCAGCGTGGTGAGGACCGGCTTTCCAAGGGTGATGGTGCCGGTCTTGTCGAGCAGCAGCGCATTCAGGTGGGCGATCTGCTCCAGTGCCGACCCTCGCTTGATGAGGATGCCGCGGGTGAGGCCGATGCCGCTCCCCACCATGATGGCGGTCGGCGTGGCGAGCCCCATGGCGCAGGGGCAGGCGATGACCACCACGGCGATGGCCAGCTTGAAGGCGAAGAGAAAGCCGTGGCCGGTGAACAGGTACCAGCCGCCAAAGGTGAGTAGGGACAGTCCCAGGACCGTTGGGACGAACCGGGCCGACACCCGGTCGGCGAAGCGCTGGATAGGAGCCTTGTCCGCCTGGGCTTCCTGGACCATTTTGACGATCTGGGAGAGGAGGGTCGCTTCCCCCACCCTGGTTGCTCTGACCCGGATGACGCCGCTGCTGTTGATGGTGGCGCCGGTGACCTCGGTGCCGGCCTTCTTTTCCACCGGCAGCGATTCGCCGGTCACCATGGATTCGTCCACCATGGAGCGGCCGTCGATCACCTCGCCGTCCACCGGGATCGTTTCACCGGGTCTGACCAGGACAATGTCGCCGATCTTCACCATGGCGGCCGGCACCTCCCGCTCCACGCCGTCCACCAGGAGGCGGGCCTTGTCGGCCTGGAGCCGCAGGAGTTTCTTCAGCGCCTCGCTCGCCTTCCCCCTGGCCCTGGCCTCCAGGTACTTGCCGAGGCGGATGAAGGCGATGAGCATGGCCGAGGTCTCGAAAAAGACCTCGCCGTGGCCGGCGAAGAGCCCGAAAAAGGCGGCCAGGGAGTAGAAGTAGGCGGCCGAGGTCCCCAGGGCCACCAATACGTCCATGTTGGCGCTTCTGCTTTTCAGGGCGAACCAGGAGCCGCGGTAGAAGGTGAGGCCGGCCGAGAACTGGACGGTGGTGGCGAGGATCAGGTTGAGCACGCCTATGGTCCGGTTGGCGTGCATCGTCATGGTGGCCATGATGGGGAGCGACAGGAGAAGGCTGAAGAGGAACCAGTTCCGTTGGATACGGAAGGCCCGGGCCACGTCCTCCTCTGCCGACTCCTCCGGCAGCGGCTGGTAGCCGGCAGCCGTGACCAGGCCGAATATCTCCGCCTGGCCGATGGCGGTCGGGTCGAAGCGGACCAGGGCCGACTCCTGGGCCAGGTTGACCACGGCCGCGGTAATGGCCGGGTTGGCGGTGAGTTTCGCCTCCAGGGTGGCGACGCAGGAGGCGCAGTGGAGCCCCTTGACGCCGAAGCGGAGCTCGCCGCTCCCCTGCCTGGCCTTGGCGCCGTAACCGAGCCCGCTCACCAGCGACTCGATCTCCTCCCGGCTGACGACGGCGTCGTCGAACTGCACCAGGAGCTCCTCGGCGGCGAAGTTGACCACGGCACGGTCGATCCCCGGCGTCTCCCCCAGCTTTTTCTCGATCCGGCCGGCGCAGTTGACGCAGGACATGCCGGTGATGGTGTAGGTGGCTTTGGTCATCTACTCCCTCTTTACCGTAACGGTTATTCTTTTGAATCCACCAGCAGTTCCCGCATCTCGGCGGTGCAGATCTTCAGCACCGCGGCCGTGGGAATGGCCAGGACGATCCCCCAGAAGCCGAGCAGCTCTCCCATGGCCATGACGGTGAAGATCACCGCCAGGGGGTTCAGACGGAGCGTGCTCCGCATCACCAGCGGCTTGATGAGGTTCCCCTCGATAATGACGTTGATCACGAAGTAGGCGGCAAAGACCTTGGGGACGATCATGACATCGCCGGTTTCGGCATAGCCGATCAGGGTCGGCGGGATGACCGCCACCATGACCCCGATGAGCGGGACAATGGAGGCGAAGCCGGCGAAGAGGCCGTTCAGCACCGGGAATTCTATTCCCAAAAGGGCCAGCGCCCCGGCAGTGAGGAGCCCGACCAGCAGGCAGTCGACAAGCATGCCGATGATGAACCGTTCCAGCGAGCGGTTGATGGTCCTTCCCAGGTCGATGAGGTGCCGGCGGTCGGCGTGATGGAACAGCCGCTTGATGAGATCCTTGGCGTGCTGCTTGTAGAGGAGCATGAAGAAGACCAGGATCGGCGCCAGCACCAGGTTGAAGGCGCCGAACGCCACCCGCTTCAGTTGCCGGTACCCCTGGCCGGAGAGTTCCTGGACCAGCTGGGTCGTCAGGTCATCGATCTGGTTCACCAGCCAGGTGGTGTCCGCCCCTTGGGAGAGTTCCGTCATGCGCCCCTGCCACTTCTCCAGGGCACCCTTCAACGTCCTGGTGTACATCGGCAGGGAATCGGCAAGGGTATCCACCTGATGGCCAAGATAGGGGATGAGGAAGAACGACGCGATGAAGGCGGCAAAGAGGCCGATCCCGTACAGGAGTATCAAGGCGGTCACCCGGTCGAAACCCCGTGCCTCAAGGTACTTGAGGATCGGGTTGACCAGGTAGGCAATGACCAGCGAGGTCAGGATCGCCGAGAAGGTGTGGGGGAGGTAGTAGCCGAGGATCAGGATTGCGGCGAAGCAGAGCGCAAGGGCAATGGCGATCTTGCGCCGGGCTGGCTCTGCGGACATGACGTCATGCCTCCCGGACGAAGTCGCCCCGCCGCAGGTGGGCCGAGAGGATCTTGAAGGCCGCGGCAATGGGGATGGCCAGGAGTATCCCCCAGAACCCCATCAGCTCGCCAAAGGCCATGACGACGATGATGGTCATGAGCGGGTTGAGGTCCATGGATTCCTTGAAAACGAGGGGTTTTATCAGGTACCCCTCCAGGAAGTAGATGACCGCAAAGGCGCCTATGACCTTGAACACTGCCAGGCCGGTCTGGAACTTGAGGTAGGCGAAGAAGACCGGCGGGATGGTGGCCAGGATCACGCCGATGAAGGGGAGAATGGAGGATAATCCGGCGAAAATGCCGAGGAACAGGGCGTTGTCGACGTCGAGAAAGAAGAGGGCGACAGCCGACATGATCGCCACGATGATGGAGACGATGAGCTGCCCGCGGATGTAGCCGCCGATACTGTCGTTCACCTCCCGGCCGAAGATAAGGATTTCCTCCCGGTGGCGGGAGGGTAGCCAGATCTTGATGCCGTCAATGATGGCCTGTTTGTAGTAGAGCATGAAAAAGACCAGGATCGGCGCCAGGACCAGGTTGAAGAGGTTGAAGACGAGCCGCGATGCCGTGGCATAGAGCCCCGAGCCGACCGAACCAAGACCGGAGTCCAGGTTGCCGGTGACGGTATCCAGGAGCCAGCTCCATTCCTCGGCGGCATAGACCGGAGTGAAGCGGGTCTTCAGGTCGGCGACGATCGCCTTGATCTGGGCGACGTAGCGGGGAAGGTCCCTGACCAGCGCCTCCCAGCGGGCCGACAGGAGCGGGACGAGGAAGATGACAAAGAAGGCCGAAAGTATCCCCAGGCCTATGTAGAGGAGGGCGATGCCGATCGGACGGGAGCATTTTCGCTGTTCCAGCTTCACCAGGAGCGGGTCGAGAAGGTAGGCGATCACAAAGGCCATGAGGAAGCAGGAGACGGTATGACGTACGGCGTAGGCGAGCGCTACCAGGGCCGCCACGATGGCGAGGCCGGCGATGGTTCTGTTTGCCGTCTGTGGGGGGTGGGGCATGGGGCCTCTGGTTCAGTGCAGGGGAGTTGAAGCCGTCCTGCGTTCGCGTGCTGCCTAATAGGTGGTGCCTGCCGGGAAGATGTCATGTTCTTCAAGCCAGAGGCGGATCCGGTCGGCGATCAGCTCTTCCTTGAGGGCTAGGAACATGTCCAACTCGTCGGGATAAAAGGTGAGGATGTCTTCGACCCTGCCGTACGGGCTGCGGCCGGTGAAGGTGCGTTCAAGGACCTGTCTGAGCCGCTGGTCCGGGATCCCCTTGATGAACTGGTGCAAGAGGAGACGCTCCAGTTCGTAGTCAAAGCCGGGGATCTGCAGATACTGGTCGCCATGCTGCGCCACTTCCATCCAGAACGAGTCGTCTTCGTAGTCGGTCGGAACGAAAAAAACTTCGCCGGTGCTCCGGTCCAGGAGATAGATAAGTCCCGGATCCGGATTCTCGAACGCATCGATCAGATCGTCCCAGATTATTTCAACATCATGTGCTACGCCCATCATGCCTTCCTTCCGGTAATTCCGACTCCCTATCAAAGCGCACTGTTGCGTTGGCTCGTCTTCGGCTCATCCACGTACGGCACGTACGTCTCCTCGCCTCGATCCTCACCGTCTTGATGGCAACTTTGATCTGTAATCGGAATAGCAGCAAACGGCGGCCGGCGTATATGAAAAAACCTCGCTGGTCTGCTCTGCCTTTACCAATCCCCGCATTTTCGCTATAGTGCCCGCCATGCATGCCATTTTCATCGCCGACGCCCACCTGCGGAGGCCGGAGGATACGAACTACCGGCATCTGCTCCTATTCCTGGAGAGCCTCCCGGCGACCGTGGAGACGCTGTTCATCCTCGGCGATTTCTTCGAATTCTGGCTTGGCGCGCCCGGCATCACCTATCCCCAGTACCAGCCGGTCCTGGAGAGGCTACAGCGCCTCGTGCGGGACGGTGTACGGCTGGTCTGCCTGGAAGGGAACCACGATTTCCATCTCGGTCCCGTATTCACCGAGACCCTGCGGGCCTCCGTCTATCCCGGCCCGGCGATGGTGGAACTGGACGGCAGGCGGCTCTATCTGTGCCATGGCGACCAGATGAACCGTCGCGACCATGGCTACCGGATGCTCCGGGCCATCTTCCATTCCCGGTTGACGCTGATGCTGGCGCGACTGGTGCCGGCCCGGGTGCCGCTGGCGATTGCCGACCGGCTCGGCAGAAGATCCAAAGCGGCCGCGCCCCGTCGGACAGCACGGTGGGATTACGACCGGCTGATTCGCGAATTCGCTGCGCAGCGGTTCAGGGAGGGGGTCGAGGTGGTGGTCACCGGCCATTTCCATCGCCCGTTCCTGGACGACAACGGGGCAACGGTTCTCCTCTCCCTTGGGGACTGGATCAGCCAGTATTCCTATGGAGAGTGGCGGGATGGCAGCCTCTCCCTGCGGGTGTTTTCGGCGGACGACGGTTCGAGTCCGAAAAGGGACAGGTAGCGGACAACGCGGCTCGCCATGTCCGGTGCGGCAATCTCCTGGCAGATGAAATCGGGCCGATACCCACGACATACCGGCGGCCGCTCGGCGTAGATTCGACAACGGTTGTCCGGTGCCAGATGGCGGCACCGCTCTCCCAAGGGCTTGCCGAGAGAGGCGATGTCCGGCGCCACGCAGCAGGTGCCGCACTGTATACAGGTCTGGGACCGGGGATCAGCAGCCGGGGGGATTGGAATCGGAGAAATGTGCGGTCGCTCCCTTCGGGCGCTTGTGAACTGTGGGGAAAGCTCGTTCGTCACGGTCACAGGGTGGTCCCGCGCTCCACGCTACCTGAAGAAGGCTTCCAGCGCCTTCTCTCCCACGTGGGACGCCTTTATCTTCCATTTCCCCTGATTCACCACCAATGCGACCAGGGCGATCTGGGGGTTCTCCATGGGGGCGTAGGCGGCGAACCAGCTATAATGGCCTTCCGGATCCTTGCCGTCTATGGAGCCGGTTTTTGCGGCGATGGAGACCGAGCCGAGCATGGGCCGGCCGCGCCGGTCATGGAAGGCCCGGCGCGAGGTCCCCTTGCTGACGGTCTGGGAGAGCATTTTTGCCAGCTGCCCGGCCGTCTCCGGAGTGATCACCCGGCGGAGGGGGTGGGGTTGGGCCTGATACAGGGTCGTCCCGTTGTCGCTCTTTATCTCGTCTGCCAGAAGAGGCGCCATCAGTGTGCCGCCGTTGGCCACGGCGCCGATCAGGGAGGCGGCATGCAGGGGGGTTATCTTTACCTCTCTCCCCAGGCCGGCACCCATCAGCATCAGTTCGTTCGTGTTCTGGGGGGTGGCGGCAATACTCGGCTGAATCTGGGTTCCCGGGAAGAGGACCTGGTTGAAGCCGAAGCGGCCCGCATACTGAAGGAGCGGTTCCCGCCCCACGACGTCGCTGGCCAGGCGGCCAAAGACTGGGTTGACCGACTTGCCCATCGCCTCGGTGAGGGACATCTCCTGGCTATGCCGACGGCGGGGTTCCCAGGTGCTGGGGGAGACCGAGGTCAGCCTGCCGTTGAAGGCCATCACCGTCTCGGGAGAGATCTTCTTCTCTTCCAGCGCTGCGGCCGCGGTGACGATCTTGAACAGGGAGGCCATGGGGTAGGGGGTGTAAAAGGCCTTGCCCGGCCAGGTCCCGTCCTGCGCTGCATGGCTGGCCATTGCCAGGACCCTGCCGGTCCGCGGTTCCAGCGCCACGAAAACGCCAAAGGGGACCCGGTTCTCATTCAGCACCCGCGTGACTTTTTCCTGGAGTTCCGGATTGATCGCGTAGGTGATGGTCCCCCCCCCGGGGACCCCTGACTGGATCTTGCTGCCGACGGACTGGACGCTCGGCAGCTGCTGGGCTGCCAGATGGAACGAATTCCAGGTATTCAAGCCTTCTCTGGGAGGGGGAGAAGGTGTCTTGCCGACACTGGAAACCGCCGAGCGGGTGGAGAGGGTAAGGCTCATGATCAGCCCGCCGAGGAGGCAGATGCCGGCGACAAGTACGGCGGCGAGCCTCTTCCTTGAGCGGGGAGGGGGCTGAACGCTCTGGCGCCTGAAGGCGTTGCCGGAGCCGCTGCTTCCCCTGCTTAGGAGCCGATCCAGCAGGCTTTTCTTTTTTTGGGTGAGATGTTTTACATCCTGCATAATAGTGCGTCACTCAAGGCTTTGATGGACGTCACACTATATGTCAATCCGACCGCTCTTGTCAACGCCGTCCCCCTTTTTTTCGGCCTCCAGAGGCCTTTCTTCGGCTGTTGCCAGGTCGCGCAGGGTCAGTTCCGCCAGCAACTCGGCATTGCAGCTGTCGCGTTTGGCCAGAAGGTTGCTCAGCTGTTCGCCGTTTCTTCCCGGAAGAAGCGGCTGCCAGTCGCTGCCATGGTGCTGTAGATGGGAGAGAATCTGGTGGACGGTTATCCGGTCCGGCTCGCGGCCGGGCAGAAAGCCCGGGGACGCATCCGCCGTTTTCGCCAGGAAGCCGGCAGCACAGAGGTCGTCGGTGATCTCCCTGACGACGCGGGTCGGCAGGTCCAGGTCTTCGGCAAGACTGTCCAGGTTCCACGACGTGATGCCGGCAAGAAACGTCCTGGTGATGTCGGTCATGATGGCCAGTGCCAGGAGTTCCCGTGTCCGCGGACTGATGCCGGTCGTCCGCTCTTCGCGGCGGAACGTACGTATGTTCTGGTGGGCATAGACGACTTCCACCCCCATGAGCACGATGATCCAACTGGTGTAGATCCAGACCATGAGGACCGGCAGGGCGGCCAGGGTGCCGTAGATGGCGTTGTATTTGGAGACGCCGACCTGGAAGTGGAGGTACCCCCACTGGGCCACCTCCCAGCAGGTGCCGGCCAGCACGCCCCCCACCAGTGCTGACCTGAGGCGGACCCTGGTGTTGGGGATGAACAGGTAGAGGAAGATCAGGGCGAGCCACATGCTGAGGTACGGAACCAGCCGGAAGAACGGGATCAGGAGCTCTCCCAGCAGGGTGTTGTTCATGAGCCAGCGCACCAGGGTCTGGCTCTGCAGGGAGGTCGTGACGCTGGTCGCGGCGAAGAGCAGGAGCGGTCCGCTCACCACGACGCTCAGGTAGTCGCTGAAGCGACGCTGCAGGGAACGGGTTTCGTTTACTCCCCAGATGGCGTTGAATGCCTCTTCCACGGAGCCGAGCAGCGAGATCACCGTTATCAGCAGGGTAACCAGTCCGATGGCGCCCAGCGAGGCCATGTTGGTGTTGTTGATATAGGTGATGATCCTGCTCACCACATCCTGTGAGCCGGCTGCCATCTGCTCAAGGAGGAGCGGCTCCAGGCGGTTCTGGACGCCTAGCCCCTTGAGGACCGCGAAGGTCAGGGCGAAGAAGGGGACCATGGAGAGTATGGTGGTAAAGGAGAGGGCCGCGGCCCGCTGGAGACAGAGGTCGGCCATGAAACCCCTGACGACCAGGATCAGGATCTGCAGATACTTCACGGGGTATCGGCGCAGAAGGGGGTAGGTGTCCGGATTCATCTCCCAGATGGTGGTGGTAAGGAATGTGCGGATAGTGTCGATGCGGCCTTTTGGCACGGTTCCCCCCTCTAAGGTTGCTCAAAAACAGCCATCTCGTCGCCGTCCTCGCAAGCCCCTTGTGCGGCGTAGCGCTGCTACGCCTCCGCGGAGCTTGCTGCGGGTGCGACGATCTGACTATTTTTGAGCAACCTTTCCATGCCTCACGGATTACGGATAACAAAAAAGGGCGCACCCCGGTGCGCCCTTAGCTGCGTAAGCGTCAAGCCCCCTTGAGGCGCTCGCGTTCCTTTTCCATCGCCTCTTTGCCCGCCTCGATGGCCGTGGTGATGATGGATTTCTTTTCCAGGATCAGGTCCTTGCCGTCGTCGATTGTCGACTTGATCTTTTCCTGGGCCTCGGTGGTGTACTCCTTGATCTTGTCGATGGCGTCGTCTGCCAGTCCCTTGATCTTCGAGCGGATCTCCTCGCCGGTCTTGGGGGCCACCAACAGTGCCACTCCAGCGCCCACCGCTGCTCCGGCCAGGAAGGAGAGAAGCACGGTCCCCGCGCCAACTCCATTGTCGTGTTCAGCCATAGTATTACCTCCCTTTCTTCGCTAATTTTTCCCACATGAACTTGCTAGCCACCTTGGCTCCGGAGAGCCAGAGCGAAGAGCTGGCAAAAAGGCCGGCCACCGAGCCGACAACGCTACTGATGGTCTTGAGGCCACGTCCGGTCTCGCCAACGGCCCCCATGAAGGTCTTCAGGTCATCGACGTTTTCCGCAACCCCGCCGGTAAGCGCTTTCAGGTCGGCCAGGGTTGCGCGCATTTCGCTGAGTATCGGTTTCAGCTCCGCATCGGTCCGATTTATGAAGTCCCGAGTCGTTTCGGCGGTCTTCTTGATCTCGTTCACCGCCGGGATGAGGACTGCAGCCAACACCACCATGGTGATCGCCACAACGGCTGCGGCAAGGCTGAGAATGGTCATTGATGCTCCCTTCAGTACTTTTAATGGGAAGTATAAAAGAAGCGGCAAAAATTGCAACGGATTGTTTGCTGCCTTGATTTTTGCGGGAAATCTGTTATTTCATGAAGCAGTTCGGCTGATTGATGGTGCTGCCGAGCAATCAGTAACGTCCAAGGGAGGGAAGATGGAAAAGGAGGCCGTGCTCGACAAGGCGAAAACCGTCCTTGCCCCCTTCGAAACGGAGAATGTCTTCAATTTCATGAGGAACCTCTCCCTCAAGTCGGCCATGGAAAACCCCCTCATCATCGGGATTTTCATGGTCATTTTTTTCTTTGCGGTCTTCAAACGTTCCAAACCGGTACTGATCTTTCTCTTTGCCGTTGTCGCCATCATGTTTCTGGTTCGTTTCACTCTGCCGGCGGACCAGGGGAACGAGTTGACCCTCAGTTCCACCCTTCCCTTCGCCTTTGGCGGCCTGGCCATCGGCTCGGCCCTCATCTACTTCATGTTCATCAAAGGGGACTGACCGATTCGGTCCCCGCAGGAGACGTTGCATGACCATTTCCAAGCGTGACTATATCTTCATCGCCATTGTGGCGGTGGTGCTGATCGTGTTTTTCGCCATCTCCGGGCCGGAAAAGACCAAGAAGGTGCCCCGGGATGCCACCCACCAGCAGTTCTACGACCTGATGAACGCCGGCAAGAAGAAGAGCGAAGTAGATCCGCTCTGCGCCGGCTGCCACGACGGCGTCAAAGTGAAGTTCCCGGAAAAGCATCCGGCAAAACCGGGCGCCGGGCCGATGCGCTGCCTTTTCTGCCATAAGCTGTACAAGTAGGAACGAGGAGGGAACGAGGAGCGAGCAAAGGCGCGAACCTCGTTCCTCGGTCCTGCTTATGACCCTGAATCTGACCGCCGAACTGGAGCGCCTTGTCGCCCATCTGGCCGAACGGGTCGGCGAGTTCGGTCATATCGACCCCAGGCGCGTTCTGGTCTGCATCGCCACCACACGAGGCAGCGGGATTCATGGTACCTATGCCAAGATCCACCCCTTGTGCTTTGCCGGCGGAAGCAAGACCACAACGATCCGGCGCGGCAGGCACACCTATACCTGCACCATGCCGACCGTGTCCCACCGCGGCGAGGAGATGCGGTATGTCATCTACTTTCTCGCCCCGCGTTTCTTCGACCTTCCCTTCCGCGAAAAGCTGATCACCGTCTTCCACGAGCTCTACCACATTTCGCCCGCCTTTGACGGCGACATCCGGCGTTTCCCCGGCCGCAACTACGCCCATGGCACATCCACGAAGCGCTATAACGCCTTGATGGCAACCATGGTGGATGCCTACCTGGCAGGAGCTGAGTCGCGGGCCCATCTGGCGTTTCTTGAGGTTGGTATGGAGGAGCTCAGGCAGCGCTCCCGGGCGGTGGTGGGACGCAGGATGACGGCACCGAAGATTCGGGTGAGCCGGGAGTAGCAACGTTTGCTGCCGGCCCCCGGTCTAGTCCCGCCGTTCCTTGAGATGCACGAACCAGTAGGCGAAACCGACGAAGACCACCCCGCCGAGGATGTTGCCGATGGTGACGGGGAGGATGTTGCAGAGCAGGAAGTTTCCCCAGGTGAGGCCGGGGGCGGTCCGCCCGGTGGCGGTCGCCAGGAAAAGCCCCTCAGGGATGAAGTACATGTTGGCGATGGAGTGTTCGAAGCCGCTGGCGACAAAGGCCATGATCGGCATGTAGCAGGCCAGGATCTTGCCGGAGATGTCGCGGGCGGCGGTGGCCATGAAGACTGCCAGGCAGACCAGCCAGTTGCAGAGCACACCCCGCACCAGGGCGACCGTGAACGACAGGGTGCATTTGACCGTGGCGATACGGATGGTGTGGTCAGCCAGAGGTCCCGCCTCCCAGAGCCGGGCCTCGAACATGAGCCAGGCAAAGAAGAGCGAGCCAGCCAGGTTGCCGAACAGCACGATAACCCAGTTCTCCAGCAGCTTTCCCCAGCTGATGGCCCCCTGGATGGCGGAGCTGGCCAGGAGGCTGTTGCCGGTGAATAGTTCTGCGCCGCAGACGACCACCAGCATGAGCCCCAGCGAGAAGACGCTTCCCCCCAGCAGTCGGCTGATTCCGTTCCCCACGTGCAGCGCGGCATCGTTGGTGACGACGGTGGCCAGCTGGGCACCGAAGGCGATATAGAAGCCGGCCAGCAGGCTCAGGACCAGCGTCCGGGGCCGCGACTGGGTGATGACCCGCCTGCCGTTCTCCACTATAGCCCGAATGGTCTCCGTTGGGGTGAGGAACAGCTTTTCCATGCCGACTGACTCCTGTTCTGTGATGCCGTGCTGCTGCTCGTTTACCGCTGACGATTTCAGCGGTCACCGCACCGGGAGTTGGAAGAGGATACTAAAAAGGCGGCCACTGGCCGCCTTTTTAGTAAAAGTAGTCAAGGTCAGTTGAAGAAGAAGCGGACGCCGACCGTACCGGTGAAGCCGGTGGGGTCGAAGTTGCCGTTCCGGTCTGAGCCCTTGATGTCGGTCTCCGGGGCGACGACGAATTTTCCTTCCGCATTCAGAGCAACCTGGCGGTTGAGGAAGTAGTCTATCCCCCCTTTGACGTGAAGTCCTACCGTTGTGTCGACATCGTAGCTGCCAGCCCCGTTTTTGCGTTCGAAATCGCTCAGGATGATGTCGAGGCCTGCTCCGGCATAGGGGGTCAGGTTCGCCTGGCTGATCGCAAAGCGGTACTGGGCTCCCAGGCCGATGTTGATGACATCGAAATCACCCTTGAAATCGCCGGTGGGGGTTTCCGCATTGAAACTGGCATGGGTGATCTCCACTTCCGCCGCGATGTTACGGTCGATGCCGTAGATGAAGCCGCCGCCGAAGACAAGGCCGGCGTCGCTTTCGAATTTCGACTTGTTGGCGCCGATGTCGCTGTCGGCCGGCACGATGAAGCCGAGACGGCCGGTTACGCCGAGCTTTCCCTTGATGTTTTCGGCCAATGCGGATGTGGCGGTGAGGGTAACCGTTGCCGCCAGGCAGAGAAGGGCGAGTCTTTTACGCATGGTTGTGCCTCCTTGGTGTACTTTCATTCATGGCTCAGTGCCAATGATCGCCGGCATTTTAATGGAAAAGAGAGGGGGAGGCAAGGCGATGTTGACAACTCCTTGAGAACAAGAACGAAAACGTGACGGTGTTCGTCTGTTGGGCAATACGTGGTCACGCCAGCTCGAGGACCGCCTTCACGGTCTTCTCGATCCCTTCGGCAGCCTCGGAGATCCGCTCTGCGAGCATATACGCCGGCGTGGAGACGATCTTGTTCTTCCTGTCCACCACGAATTCCCTGACCGGGCACTCCAGATGGCTGCTGCCGGTGGCGTTGATGGCCGCGGCTGTCCCGGCGTCGTTGCCGATGGTGAGCTGCGGATGGTACTCCTTGCCAAGGGTTGCGGCAATAAGGGCCGGGGCGATGCAGATCGCACCGATCGGTTTCCCTGCCGCTGCCATTCCCCTGAGGAGGCGGGCCACTTCCGGGTGGATCGATGCATCGGCACCCTTGACGGCAAAGTTGCAGAGGTTCTTGGCCGCGCCGAAACCGCCGGGGAATATCACTGCGTCCAGGTCGGTCGCCGTTACCGCGGCAATATCCCTGATCTTGCCGCGGGCAATGCGGGCCGATTCAACCAGTACCTTGCGCTTGGCGCCGGTCTGCTGGCCGCTGAGGTGGTTGACTTCGTCCAGTTCGCTGTCCGGGGCCATGCAGACCGCCTCGGCTCCGTTCCGGTCGATGGCGAGCAGGGTGAAGACCGCCTCGTGGATCTCGCTGCCGTCGTAGACGCCGCAGCCGGAAAGGACCACTCCAACCTTTTTCTTCATGGTATGTTCCTCCTTATGGTTGTTGTCGCGCTGCTGTTCGGTATTTACCCGAAATCAGCCTCCTCCGCAAGGGCGATGCGAACCGCCTCTGCGTAGGGGGTAAGGGGAAAGGGGAGGATGTCTCGAATGCCCTCCTCTCGACAGACGACCTCATTGGCAAGACCCTCGATAAGCGGCATGGAGATGGACGGTTTGACCGGCGTCATGAGCCCGACCCAGTAGGATGAAAGCTTGGGGGTCAGGAAGGGGACCGGGATGATGAACGTGGCGTGCCTCCCGATGGCGGCGAACTGCTCCATCATCTCCCGATAGGTGAGGACCTCCGGGCCGCCGATGTCGAACGTACCGCCACTGGTCCGTTCATCGCGCAGGCATCCGGTCAGGTAGCGGATGACATCACCGACTGCGATGGGCTGGCAGCGGGTGGAAACCCAGCGTGGGGTGATCATGACCGGCAGACGCTCCACCAGCGAACGGATCATCTCGAAGGAGGCTCCGCCGGCGCCGATGATCACGGCGGCCCGCAGGAAGGTGGTGGCGAAACTCCCCCGGGAAAGGATTTCTGCAACTTCTCGGCGACTCTTCAGGTGCTCGGAAAGGTGATCGCCGGTTTCACCCAGTCCTCCGAGATAGATGACGCGACGTACCCCTGCCTGGCTCGCCGCGTAGGTGAAATATTCGGCTGCCTGTCGCTCCCGCCGTTCGAAACCGGCCCGGCCGCCGGCCATGGCGTGGACCAGGTAGTAGGCGGTGTCGACGCCGGCCATGACCTTTGTCAGTCCCAGCGGTTCGAGCAGGTCGCCGGTCACCCGTTCTGCCCCGGCCGGCATCCGTGGGTCAGGTCGTCGCATGAGGCAGCGGACTGTGAACCCCTCCGCCAAGAGGGCCGGTACAAGGCGTCGGCCGATGAAGCCGGTTGCGCCCGTGACGAGGATTGTGCGTGTCGACGGTTCCATGGCACCTCACACCGATGGCAGATGTTCACAATTGTACACGTATCCGCGGAAAAACAAGGCCTGCGGCGGACAGGGCGGGCGATCTATGGTAGGGTAATCGTACGAGGTCCGCATGGAGAGCAGCCAGTACACCGACGAGCGGGAAATAGCCTGCCAGCAGATTCTGGAGCACGATTCGTCGGTCTTCTCAGTGCAGTGGACGATACTGCCGGTCACCTTCAGCCAGAGGGTCGATCCCTCTTTTCTCTTTTCCCGGTATCTCCGCTATATCCGCCGCTTCACCCTGTCGCTCATCAGGCCGCAGCTCTCCGCCGCCGGCGTCGAGTTCCGGCTCATGGCCACCCGTATCCCGCTGCTCAAATTCCGGGGGCCGGTCAGCGGCGAGGTGCCCGGTGGGAGATCGCTGACACTCTATATCGAAGGGGGGGTGCTCGCGCAACCGAAGCAGTGCGACCGGGGCGAATTGGAGTTCATCGTCGCCGAGACGGCCAGTGGTCCCATGGTCAAACTGCAGCTTTCCGAGTACTGCCCGCTGCTGCTGGGGAGCCCGCGTCCCTCCCGATGGCGAAAGTGGCTCTACCGCTTGACCCAGGCCTATATCCATAAGGTCGTGACGGTGCGCTTCCTGGCGCGGATTTACCGGGAGCTGGCCGGTCCGGGAGGGAGGACGAAGGTCGTCAAGGTGGTGCTGCGCAAGGGAGAGGAGACCTGACCGGAGACGCTCCATCGTGACCCCTTCTTGCGGTCACCCTATTCCGTGCTAGGCTGTAACCGATTGCCACTACATGCACCGAACGGAGAATGCAATGAAAGAGCGTGGCTGTCGCAGGGTCCCTGCGTCGGTCGGTTGCTGGCTGCTGGAAGTGGATGGCGCGTCGTGCTTCGACACCTTCGACCTGTCCGAGGGGGGGGTCTGCGTCCATACCGACGAGCCGTTGCCGGTTGGGAAGGTTGTTAACCTTGGGTTCTACACTCCCGGATCGGCTCGGCCGGTACGGGCGGACGCAGAGGTGGTCTGGGTCTGCTGTGAAGAGGAGCCGAGTTCGATGGGGCTCAGGTTTGTACATCTGGATGAAGAGGGGCGTGAAGCCATCCGCACCTACGCGGAACTCCTCGATCGCCAACGGCGGAAGGAGTGAGCGTTGCATCTCATCTTCAGGCCATCTTTGCCGCTCCTTCAATCGCAAAATCCTCAGCGTAGCGCTGCTACGCCTGCGGTTTTGCTCAATCAGGAACGACAAATCTGACCTAAATCTGAGCGCAACTATTGGTGCATGTTGAATTCTAATCCTTGGAATAGAGCACGGCAACGGCCCGTGCTTTTTTCTTTCCCTTGGCGATGAAGCCGTGGGGCTCATTGGAGTCGTAGTAGATGCTGTCGCCGGATGAAAGGACGAGGATCTCGGTGCCGAAGTGAAATTCCACGTCCCCTTCCAGCACGTAGATGAACTCGACACCTTCATGACGGTAGTAATAGTCGTCGGACCACTCCCGCAGTTCGAATTCGACGAGGAACGGTTCGATCTGTTTATGGCGGATGCCGGGAGCCAGGGAGCGGTAGAGGTAGCCGTGGGGGGAATCATTGCCGCTCCGGCGTGGGGTCATCCCCCCGTCGTCGGCCTTGGAGAGCACGTACTTCTGCCGGTCTCCCTCCTCCTCGAAGAAGTAATGGATGCCGATCTTTAGCCCTTTGGCGATCTTGAGGAGGGTGGCGATCGGCGGGATGACCTGGTCGTTTTCGATCTGGGAGAGGAGCGGTTTGGAGAGGGTGGTGATATCCGACAGCTCCTGCAGTGTCAGGCGTTTCTCCTGGCGGAGCCGGCGGATTTTCTGCCCCAGGTTCAATTCTCTGACGTCTTTCTTGCTCTCGCTCATGGCCTGATCTCCTAACCGCCTGTTATATGGCCATTTACGTCCCAGGTCAAGCCCTTCGTGCCATCGGTTGGCATTGACATCGCAACTGCTTTTCGCTACCCTTGTTGCCACGTTGGACAGATTAGTCATTTATTCCGGAGTGTTACGATGCGTTTTGGGAAAGTTTCGCTCATGCTGTTTGTGGTCGCCGCGCTCCTTGGCGGCTGCAAGAAAAAAGAAGGACCTTCGTTTTTCGAGTCGAACCGGTCCGGCACCGCCGAAGCACCGGTAAAAGAGGTTCCCAAGGACATCCTGGCCACCCAGCAGGCCTTCACCAACGTGGTCAAGGCGGTAACACCGGCGGTGGTGAACATCTCCACCATCAGCAAGAAGAAGGTGATCCAGCCGTTCTTCGAGTTTTCGCCGTTTTTCGGCGACCTCTTCGAAGAGCCTCCGGCCCGGCCCCGCTACAAGAAGGAGACCAGTCTCGGGTCGGGCTTCATCATCAACAGGGATGGGTACATCGTCACCAACGACCATGTAGTGCGGGATGCGGAGAGCATCCAGGTGAAGCTCTCCAACGAAAACGTCTATGACGGCAAGGTGGTGGGAAGCGACCCCAAGACCGATATCGCGGTCATCAAGATCAATGCCCGGGAAGCGCTGCCGGTTGCGGTCCTCGGCGATTCGGACAAGCTTCAGGTCGGGCAGTGGTCCATAGCCATCGGCAACCCCTTCGGCCTCGACCGGACCGTCACGGTCGGCGTGATCTCGGCCACCGGCCGCTCCAACATGGGGATCGAAACCTACGAGAATTTCATCCAGACCGACGCCTCCATCAACCCGGGCAATTCCGGCGGGCCGCTCCTGAACATCTACGGCGAGGTGGTCGGCATCAACACCGCCATCGTCGCGGCCGGCCAGGGGATCGGTTTTGCCATCCCGGTGAACATGGCCAAGCGGGTCGTCGACCAGCTGGTGAAAAAGGGGAGCGTGACCAGGGCCTGGCTCGGGGTGGCGATCCAGCCGGTCACCGAGGATATCGCCTCGTCGTTCGGCATCGGCAAGGCCCGCGGGGCGCTGGTGAGCGATATCATGGCCGGCAGCCCGGCGGAGAAGGCGGGGCTCAAGCAGGGAGACGTCATCGTCAAGTTCGCCGGCACCGCGATCAAGGATGCCAAGCAACTGCAACTGACCGTGGCCGACGCCCCCATCGGCAAGCCGGTGGAGGTGGAGTTCTATCGTGAGGGGAAGCTCCTCAAGAGCTCCATCACCCTTGCCAGCAGCGACAGTGCCGCCGCGGCCCGCCCCAGGTCGGCCGAACCGGCAGAGGGGTGGTTCGGGCTCGCGGTGGAGGAGCTGCCTAAAAACAAGCGGGTGACCGGGCTCTCCGGGGTGGTCGTGACCGGCGTCGAGCCGGACAGCATTGCGGCCGAGAGCGGCATCCAGCGGGGGGACGTGATCGTTTCGATCAACCAGAAGCGGACCGGCTCCCTTGCCGAGTACGCTGCGGCCATGAAACTGGCGGAGCAGCGGGGCTCGGCAGCAATCCTGATTCGCCGGGGGAGCGCCAGTATCTATTTTGCCCTGAAAATTCGCTAGAAACCGGCGCCGATTCATGTATAATGCAGCCCAAGGCTGCTTGAGCGCCATCGTGCCGAGGAGATCATGAATCTGATCGACAATCCCGACCAAGCCAGGCGACTGGCCCGTGCCATCGTCTCCGACGTCGCCATCTACAACCGTGAGAAGGTCGAGGAGGGGATCAGGAACGATTCCATCTTCGAACTGCTCTCCGACCAGCTCGAAGAGGGGCGGGAACACTTCAAGTCCCGGGTCTGCCCCGATCTGGCCGGTTCCAATATCTACGAACTGGCCGTGGTTGACGTGCTGATCAAGCGGGCGGGCAAGATAGAGTCATCCATCTGGTAGCCGGCTCGTAGCCGGGGTACAAGGGAAGGCGCGGTTTACGGAATCGCGCCTTTTTCCGTTTCTGGATTTACTATGGAACATTTCGAACAGACAGTCCCGGAAGGTCAGGAGCCCGAGCGGCTCGACACCTTTGCGGCCCGATCAGTCCCCGGGCTGACGCGGGCCGCGGTCCAGCGCCTCATCGAACAGGGGCTGGTCTCCGTGGACGGCTCGTCCGCCAAACCCTCCCTGAAGCTGAAGGGGGGGGAGCGGGTATCCATTGCCGTCCCACCCCCCGAGCCCTCCACGGCCCTTGCCGAAGAGATTCCCCTCCGGATCGTCTATGAAGACGCGTCGGTGGTGGTGGTCAACAAACCGGCCGGCATGGTGGTTCACCCGGCCGCCGGCAACCCGAGCGGGACCCTGGTGAACGCCCTCCTTGCCCACTGCCGCGATCTCTCCGGGGTTGGCGGCGAACTCCGTCCGGGCATCGTGCACCGTCTGGACAAGGATACCACCGGGCTCCTGGTGGTGGCCAAAAGTGATCCCGCCCACCAGCACCTGGCCCACCAGTTCAAGGAGCATTCGATCCGCCGGGTTTATCTGGCACTGGTCTACGGCTCTCCCCGTGATGACCGGGGCCGCATCGAAGGTGAGATCGGCCGCCATCCGACCGACCGCAAGAAAATGTCGGGAAAGACCCGTCACGGCAGACACGCGGTCACCCACTGGCGGGTGGTGGCACGATATCCCGGCATGACGCTGCTCCGGTTGCGCCTGGAGACCGGACGGACCCACCAGATCCGCGTGCATCTCTCCGAGGCCGGGTTCCCGCTGGTGGGGGACCAGGTATATGGCGGTGCAGGCCGGGCGGCAAACATCAAGGAACCGGAGCTCAGGAAGCTGGTCAAGGAACTGGGACGCCAGGCGCTTCATGCCCAGTCCCTCGGCTTCCTTCACCCCGTCAGCGGACAGTGGCTGGAATTCGACTCCGACATCCCGGCCGACATGCAGGCGATCCTGGATTATCTGACGCCAACGGTCGATGGGGGTTCGACTCCGCCGATACCTTCTCCGTAGCCGCGGTTGAGCGGAGATGCCGGCGATGCGGCCTCCAGCCTACGCACTCTCTCCATCCGTGGCTGATCATCTTTCTAGATTTTGAGTACAAGGGGACTACGACAACCATGCAGATGACCAGAACCGGAAATATCCATTACCTGAAGTCGGAGCTCTTTCGCCGGGCAGGGTTCATGGCCCAGGGCTTCACGACCCGTCACGAGGGGGTTTCCAGGCACCCGTACAACTCCCTGAACCTGGGGACCACCACCCTCGACGGCATTCACAACGTTCAGGGGAACCGGAGCCTGCTGGCCCGCGCCTTTGGCTCCCGGCCGGAACGGTTGGTGACGGCGAGCCAGGTCCACGGGACCGATCTGTTGGTCATTGATCAGCCGAACGACGATTTCGCCCATTTTCTGAAGCTGGAGTGTGACGGTATCGTGACGAACCAGCCCGGAGTGATGATCGGGGTCACGGTGGCCGACTGTGTGCCGGTTCTGCTCCTCGATCCGGAGAAGCGGGTGGCTGCCGCCCTGCATGCCGGCTGGAAGGGGACGGCAAACGGCATCGTCCGCAAAGGCGTGGCCGCGCTGGTCGAACAGTTCGGATCGCTGCCGGCGGATATCCTGGCAGCGGTGGGGCCGGGGATCGGCGCCTGCTGCTACGAGGTGGACGGGCCGGTCATGGAGTCCTTCCGCAAGGGGGGCAATGGCTGGGAACTCTTCGCAACGGCCACCGCTGCCGACAGCTGGCGCCTCGACCTGGCAGCTGCCAACCGTCACCAGTTGCAGGCTGCCGGCATCCGGGACGAGAACATTGAGCTCTCCGGCCGCTGCGTGAGCTGCGAACCCGATCTCTTCTTCTCCTATCGCCGCGATAAGGGGGATACGGGGAGGCAGATGGGATTCATCATGCTGCCGTAGGTGAGGGGAATTGAGGACCTATCAAGGGCCAGCCGCCAGCGGCGAACCCTTTGCTGTGAGCGCGCCAATAGGCAAAAACAGAGACCGAGGAGGCCCCTCATGGCGGAACCAGTCCGAGACAAGATACTGATCGTTGATGACGAACCGTTGAATGTCGAGATACTCAGAAGCCTGCTGATGGACGACTATGACGTCATGGTGGCGCAGAGCGGTGTTGAAGCGCTTGCCATCGCCGAGCGGGTTTCACCCGACCTGGTCCTGCTCGACATCGTCATGCCGGTTATGGACGGCTATGAGGTCTTCGCCCGTTTGAAGCAGATCGAGGGGTTGAAAGATATCCCGGTACTCTTCATCACGATCCTTAGCGAAGCCGAATGCGAAGCGAGAGGGCTTGGCATGGGTGCCCACGATTATGTCGTCAAGCCTTTCATCCCGACGCTTGTCCGTCTGCGCGTCAAAAATCATTTGGAGTTCAAACGTCAACGCGACACGCTGGCTGCCCGGACCGCTGAATTGGAGAAAACGGTAGCGGAGCTCCGCTCAACCCAGGCCAAGGTGCAAAAGCTCGAAAAGCTGCTGCCGATTTGTGCCGTATGCAAGAAGATACGTGACGGTCAGGGGGGATGGAAACATATCGACACGTATCTGAATGAGAAGGCCGGGCTTGAGTTCTCCCACGGACTCTGTGAGGCGTGCGCCGAACTCCTCTATCCGGGGCATGGCAAGACAACGAAGCAGTGATGCGCTGGGGATGAGGCGCGGCCTGGGCGGTGGAATGTCGTAAACGAAAATGAGTTACAGCTGGCGCTGTAACTCATTTCGAATTGTTGGCGCGCCCGGAGAGATTCGAACTCCCGACACCCTGGTTCGAAGCCAGGTACTCTATCCAGCTGAGCTACGGGCGCAGAGCGTGAACTGGTGCTGGCCAGCACCGCTAACACTACTACAGACGGCACGGACAGGCAAGCGGGAACAGCTCTCCGGGGGAGAATCTTCCCGCTCAGCATGAACTGCCACCCTGTCCGATTGCCACTCCTTGCGAAGAAAGGGCTTCCACGATGCACGAGGCAATAACCTGGCTGATCAATACCATCGGCGCCATGGGGTATCCGGGCATATTCCTCCTCATGGCCATGGAAAGTTCGGTCATCCCGATTCCCAGCGAGTTGGTCATGCCTCCGGCCGGGTACCTGGCCCATCAGGGGGAGATGAATATGACGATGGCCATCCTGACCGGTACCGCCGGAAGCCTGGTCGGCGCCTACGCCAACTATTTCGCCGCCCACTATCTGGGGCGGCCGTTGCTCCTGAAGTACGGCAAATACGTCTGGATTACCGAGGAGAAGTTCGCCAAGGTCGAGACATTCTTCCTCCGACATGGTGAGATCTCCACCTTCATCGGCCGGCTCTTGCCGGTGATACGGCACCTGATCTCACTCCCCGCCGGACTCGCCGGCATGCACCACTGGAAATTCTCGCTGTATACCCTCCTTGGTGCCGGCATCTGGTGCACTGTTCTCACCCTGATCGGCTACATCATCGGCAAGGAGCAGGCGTTGATCATGCGGTACTCCCACCAGGCGGTGATCGGTGTCGTGATCTTCAGTTCTCTTCTCATCGCCGTCTACGTGTGGCGTCAACGGAAAAGCCGGCCAATCTGATGCATTAAATTGCCCGGGGATAATGAGAGCTCTAAAGTTAATAAATGTTCAGCCGATAGGCTTCCCATAACGCTGACCGCGTAATTCCGAATAGGTTCGGGGATTTTTGTTTCCCGACGGATGAGAGGAGGGGGCCGTGTTGAGCATGTCGCGTAACGAGCTGTATCAATTGCGGGAAAAGGGGTATCTGCTGGAGGGTGACAACTGGTTGAAGGTGCGGGCCCAGAGCCATGTTGACAGCAGTCTGAAGGTGACCCGGGTCTGCAACGGTGACACGCTGGCGGTGGTTCTGATCCCGGCTGACCTCATGGATTCCGCCGAAAGGGATCCTTCCTGGTAAGGTCTGCGGAATTGGCATGCAAAAAAGCCTGGGTAATGGCCCCAGGCTTTTTTGCGTTAGCGGCTGACAGCGCTATTTAGGCACCTTTTCCCAGTCTTCCAGGAATTTCTTGATGCCGGCGTCAGTTAGCGGATGTCTCGCCAACTGGACCATGACCGAGTAGGGGATAGTGGCGACGTCGGCGCCGATGAGCGCGGAATCAAGGACATGGACCGGGTTCCTGACGCTGGCAACGATGATTTCCGTGTCGTAGCCGTAGTTGTCGAAGATGGTCCTGATATCGCCGATGAGGTTCATCCCGTCGTGGGAGATGTCGTCCAGGCGGCCGACGAAGGGGGAGACGTAGGTGGCGCCGGCCTTGGCCGCCAGCAGGGCCTGCATGGCGCTGAAGATCAGGGTGACGTTGGTCTTGATCCCTTTGTCGGTCAGCGACTTGGTCGCCTTGAGCCCTTCCGGGGTCATGGGGATCTTGACCACGATGTTCTCGTGGATCGCGGCCAAAACTTCCGCTTCCTTGACCATGCCCGCATGGTCAAGGGCAATGACCTCGGCCGAGATGGGACCGTCAACGATCCCGGTGATCTCCTTGATGACCTCTTCGAATTTGCGGCCCGACTTGGCGATGAGGGACGGATTGGTCGTCACGCCGTCCACCAGGCCCAGGGCATGGGCTTCCTTGATTTCAGCCACGTCAGCGGTGTCGATAAAAAATTTCATTCTTTTCCTCCTGTTTTTTCCACGCTGGCATGGGCCAGCTGTTCCCGATATTTTTCCAGACAGGCCATTGAGCAGAAAAAGATCCGCTCTCCTTCCACCCTGCCTATGACGGCGTCATCCTCTGTTACATACACCCCGCAGACTGGGTCCTGGCGCGTTTCCTCTCCGCGGGGGGGGGGCTCCTCCTGGGGCCTTTGCGCCAGATAGCCCTTGACGATCCGGTAAAGCACATATCCCAGCAGCAACCAGATCAGCAGTCGTATCATGGTCCGATCCTCGTCACCCGTTCACCGGGCGGTAGCCGATCAAGCAGTTGTCGCACGGTAGCAGCCAGGCCGGGATGCACGACGTCGGGAGCTATCTCGGCAAGGGGGGCGAGGACGAACCGTCGCACAGGGAGACGGGGATGGGGGATGGTCAGTTCCGGTTCGTCGATCACTTCATCGCCATACAGAAGTATATCCAGGTCAATGGTCCTCGGTCCCCAACGGACATCCCGCCTGCGGTTGAAGACAACGGTCTCTATGCGCTGCAGTTCAATGAGAAGATCCCGGGGAGGGAGGGGGGTCTCCAGGCGGAGGACGGCGTTCAGGTAGTTGCCCTGGCCTGGCGGTCCGACCGGCTCGGTGTCGTAGAAACTGGAGAGGGCGGTTATCCTGGATTCCCGGATCTTGCCGATCTCGGCAACTCCTCTCAGAAGGTGCAATTCCCGGTCTCCGAGGTTGGAGCCAAGGGCGATGAAGGCCTGTGCTAACACCGGCGCATTAGAGCACAAACCCGCGGATTTTTCAATGCAGAGATTCCTGGCCCGGGGGTCAAATGCCTTGACATCGGGGTACCCTTACCCTACCATAAATTCCTTTTGCATACACGATTCTAACGCTGGCGGAGGTTTACGTGGCCTGGCAAGCCATCGGCATATTCGATTCCGGGGTGGGTGGGCTGACGGTCCTGAAAGAGATCGTCAGGGCAGTCCCCCAGGAGGATACCATTTATCTCGGCGATACGGCCCGGGTTCCCTACGGCACCAAGTCGCCGGAGACTGTCACCCGCTACTCCCGCCAGATCGCCTCCTTTCTCGTCCGGCGGGACATCAAGCTGCTGGTGGTTGCCTGCAATACGGCGTCGGCCGTCTCCCTAGAGGCCCTGGAGGCCGAACTCCCGATCCCGGTGGTCGGCGTGATCGAGCCCGGTGCACGCCGGGCCGTATCCGTGACCAGGAGCGGCAAGGTCGGTGTCATCGGCACCGAGGGGACCATCAAAAGCAGTGCCTACACCAAGGCGATCAAACGACTCGCCCCGGAGATCCAGGTCCTGACCCAGCCGTGCCCGATTTTCGTGCCGCTGGCTGAAGAGGGGTGGACGGACAACGACGTGGCACACCTCACGGCCGCCCACTACCTGCAGGGGCTCAAGGATGCCGGGGTGGATACCCTGGTGCTCGGCTGTACCCATTACCCGCTTCTGAAAAAGGTCATCGCCGAGGTCATGGGGCCCGACGTCCGTCTTGTCGACTCTGCCGAGGAAACGGCTCGCACCGTGGCCGATATCCTGGCGGCGCGGGGGGGACTCCGTCCGTCAACCGAGATGGGGAATCACCATTATTACGTCACCGATGTGCCGGCGGGGTTCATCAAGGTCGGCAATCGCTTTCTCGGCGGGAGGCTGGGCGACGTCTACCAGGTCAACCTGGAGGATGACGAACGGCAGGCGGAGGCTCGGATATGAAAGGTCAGCGGAAACGGCGGGGTACGGGTATTCTGATAGTTGCCTTCATCGTGCTGGCCGTGATTCTCGGCTTTCTGGTGCTGCGCAAGTACGAGAGCCGACGGGTCCAGCCCACCGTTCCGCCCCAGGAACAGCAGGCAGGGACCGCACCGGTCGTCCTTTTTTTCGCGACTCCCGACGGCGATGGTCTGGCGCGGGAAGGGCGGGAGGTCGAGGCATGCCAGGGGGCGGAGGAGTGTGTGACGTCGGTCGTGGAGGAGTTGATCAACGGCCCTGTCGGCGACCTTGAACCGGTCCTGCCGCCAGCGGCGACCGTTCTTGGGGTGCAGATCGCCGGGGATACGGCGCGCATCGACCTGGGGAAGGAGACCGTGGAGACGCTGCCGGCCGGGAGTAATGCGGAGATGCTGGCGGCCTACGCCATCGTCAACACGGTAGCAGCCAACGTTCCGCAGATCAAGCAGGTACAGCTCCTCATAGACGGGCGGGAGGCAGAGACCCTGAAAGGGCACGTCGATCTGCGCAAGCCGCTCTCTCCCGATTTGACCCTGGAACGAAAACAACCGGAAGAAGGAATCAGACGATGAACATGCATTTCTTGGAAGCTATCCGCTCGCGGGTGCTGGTGCTGGACGGCGCCATGGGGACCATGCTCCAGGAGCGGGGGCTGAAGCCCGGCCAGTCACCCGAAGAGATGAACCTGACCATGCCCGAGGTGGTGGCCGGCGTCCATCGTGAATACGTACAGGCCGGCGCCGATATCATCGTCACCAACACCTTTGGCGGGACCCGGGAGAAGCTGGCCCATTTCGGCCTGGCCGACCGGGTGGCCGAGATCAACCGGGCTGCGGTGGCCATCGCCCGTTCCGCGGCCGGTGAGAGCGCGTACGTGGCCGCCTCCATCGGTCCGACCGGCCGTTTCGTCGAGCCGGTCGGCGACCTCTCCTTCACCGCCATGGCGGCCCTCTTCCGCGAGCAGGCCGCTGCCCTGGTGGAGGCCGGCGCCGACCTGATCACCCTGGAGACCTTCCTGGACATCAAGGAGATCCGGGCCGCGGTGATCGCCATCCGTGAAGTGGCACCCCGAATCCCGGTCATCGCCATGCTCACCTTTGACAACAACGGCCGGTCGGTGCTCGGCACCCCGCCGGAGGCGGCCGCCATCACCCTGGAGTCGGTCGGCGCCGACATCGTCGGTTCCAACTGCGGCCTCGGCATCGACGGCATCTTCGAGATACTCACGGCCATGCGGCGGGTCACGCGGCTGCCGCTCATCGCCCAGGCCAATGCAGGGCTGCCGGTGCTGGTGGACGGCAAGACCGTTTTCCCCGGCACCCCGGACGAGATGACCGCCTATCACGACCGGCTCCTGGAGTTGGGGACCCGGATCGTCGGCGGCTGTTGCGGCACCACGCCGGCCCACATTGCGGCCATCAAGGACGCCCTTGCCGGCCGCGACCAGGCGTGGCGCGAGGTCGGCCCAACCGCCGGGACCACATTCCTTTCCAGCCGGGCCGGCCATGTGGCCATAGGCGGCGGCAATCCGGTGGCGATCATCGGCGAGCGGATCAACCCCACCGGCAAGAAGGGGTTTGCGGCCGAACTCCGCGAGGGGAAGGTCTCCTATATCCGTCGGGAAGCCCTGGAACAGGTGGCTGCCGGCGCGACCCTCCTGGACGTCAATGTCGGAACCCCGGGGATCGACGAGGCCGCTACCATGGAACAGGCGGTCTTCTGCGTCACCGGCGCCGTCCAGGTGCCGCTGGTTCTCGATTCGTCCAGCGCCGAGGCCCTGGAGCGAGGCCTGCAGTCCGCGGACGGCAAGGTCCTGGTCAACTCGGTCTCCGCAGAAGCCAAGAGCCTTGAACGGGTCCTCCCCCTGGTGAAGAAGTACGGGGCCGCGGTCATCGGCCTTGCCCTGGATGAGCGCGGCATTCCGGCCACGGCCGAGGAGCGCCTGGCCGTGGCGGAGCGGATCGTGACCGCTGCCGCTAGCCGGGGGATTGCCCGGTCGGACGTGGTGATCGATGCCCTCACCCTGACGGTCAGCGCCGAACAGGCGAAGGCGATGGAGTCGATCCGTACCGTTGACCTGGTCAAGAGGGAGCTGGGGACGAACACGGTCCTCGGGGTGAGCAACATCTCTTTCGGGCTGCCTGCCCGGCCGCGCATCTCGTCCACGTTCTTCGCCATGGCCATGGCTGCCGGCCTGGACGCGGCGATCGTCAATCCCAAGGAAGAGGCGATGATGGCGGCCTTCAGGTCCGCCATGGTCCTTCTCAACCGTGACCTCAATGCTGCCGGCTATATTGCCGCCTACGCCGGTGCTGCAGCGGAATCGTCGGCCGGTGAAGCCCGGCAGGCCCTGCCGCAGGATGTGCGGGGCCGCCTGACCCTGGCGGTGATCAACGGCGATAAGGAGAATGTCTCGGCCCTTGTGGAGGAGGCCCTGGCCGAAGGACTTTCCCCGATGGACGTGAGCAACGAAGGGCTGCTCCCGGGGCTGGAGGAGGTGGGGCGTCGGTTCGAGAAGAATCAGGTGTTCCTCCCCCAGGTCATGCAGTCGGCCGAGACCATGCAGTCGGCCTTTGCCCGCCTGAAGAGCGAGCTCAAGGGGGCCGGCATGGTGAGCGCAGGACGGATACTGATGGCCACCGTGGAGGGGGATATCCACGACATCGGCAAGAACATCGTCTGTACCCTCCTGGAAAACCATGGGTTCGAGGTGATCGACCTGGGGAAGAACGTCTCCGCGGACCGGATCGTGGCCGAGGCCAAGGAACGCCAGGTGGACGCCGTCGGCCTTTCGGCCTTGATGACCACCACCATGGCCGAGATGGAGACCGTTCTGGCCCGGCTGCGGGAGGTCGGCGTCAAGACCTTCTCCATGGTGGGGGGGGCTGTGGTTACCCAGGAGTATGCGGACAGTATCGGTGCCGACCTCTATGCAAAGGACGCGATGGAGGCAGTGGCCAGGATAAAGGCCCTGCTCGCCCGTTGACGACGGTCGAGAGCCGCTGACGCCACTGCCGGTGTGCGGCTGCTTTGCCCTTGCAACCGTTTGATTCGTGTGCTAATTTGCTCTCATTACGTCATTTGGCGGATAGGGACGGACCATGGTCGTAGGTTTCAATCACAATGTAGTGTACAAGGGGGAAGGGTTTCACATCCAGACCGAAGACAGCGGTATCAATAACCCCCATATCATAACGCTCCTCTACAAGGGCGGAAACATCATCTCCTCCAAGAAGACCAGCTATGCCGACATCGTGAAGATGGACAATCTGGACCAGGTGGTTGAGGAGTTGATGAAGGAGCAGCACAAGGATATGCTCCGCCGCCTCAAGGCCGGCGAGTTCGATGAACGCCTCGGCCTGACCGGTACGGTCGCACCTGCGGTGCCGGTTGAAAGGCCACTGGCTGTTCCTGTTCCCGAATCCACTCCTGCCCCGGCTGCCGAATCAGACCTTCCGCTTCCCCTTGCCACGCCCGCGTCAGCGCCTGCGAAACAGAAGCAGAGCCTTGACGACATCATCTTCGATTTTCTCACCTCCGGTGAGAAGAAGTAACGCACCGAACCGGTGCTGGAAAGGACCCTCTGGTGAACGATACCGTTCAGGCCTTGACCGAAAAGGCCAGACAACTCCGCGTCGATATTGTCAAGACGCTCCACCGCTCCCGCTCGGGCCACACGGGTGGCTCGCTCTCAGCCATCGACATGATCACGGCCCTTTACTTCCACAAGATGCGCCATCGTCCCGCCGACCCATCCTGGCCCGACCGTGACCGCTTCGTCCTCTGCAAGGGGCATGCGGCGCCGGCGCAGTACGTCGCCCTGGCCGAGGCCGGCTATTTCCCCAAGGAGGATCTGATGATGCTCCGCCGTCTCGGCAGCCACCTGCAGGGACATCCGGACAGCAAGGGAACACCCGGGGTGGAGGTATGTACCGGTTCGCTGGGACAGGGGCTTTCCATGGCCAACGGCATCGCCCTGGCATTGAGGCTCGACAACAGAGCCAGCAGGGTCTACGCCCTCCTGGGGGATGGCGAGCTGCAGGAGGGGCAGGTATGGGAAGCAGCCATGGCCGCCCCCCACTACCGTCTCGACAACCTCTGCGCCATGGTGGACTGCAATGGTCTGCAGATCGACGGCGAGGTTGCCAAGGTGATGAATGTCGCCCCTGTTGCCGACAAATTCAGGGCCTTTGGCTGGAACGTTCTGGAGATCGACGGCCACGACATGGCTGCCGTGCTCGCGGCACTGGATCAGGCGGAGACCTGCACCGGAAAGCCTACGGTCATCGTTGCCCGCACCGTCAAGGGGAAGGGTGTTTCGTTCTTTGAGAACAAGGCCTCCTACCACGGCGTGACCCCGTCAGACGAGGAGCTGCCGCGTGCCCTGGAGTGCCTCGGCTGCTTTGAGGACTGCGAAAAGATTGCTGATTAGCCAGAAAGGAAGATGACGAGCATGAGCACAATGATTGCGACACGGGACGCCTACGGCGAGGTGCTGGCCGAACTCGGCGCGGAGAACGCGGATGTTGTCGTTCTTGACGCCGACCTCTCCGGCTCCACCAAAACCTCGGTCTTTGCCAAGAAGTTCCCGGAACGCTTCTTCAATATGGGGATCGCCGAGGCCAACATGGTCGGGACTGCAGCAGGCCTTGCGGCTGCCGGCAAGGTTCCGTTCGTTTCCACTTTTGCCATCTTTGCCGTTGGACGGGCCTGGGAGCAGATGCGCCAGTCGGTCGCCTATCCCAAGGCCAACGTGAAGATCGTGGCGACCCACAGCGGTGTCACGGTCGGCGAGGACGGCGGTTCCCATCAGTCGATCGAGGACATCGCCATCACGCGGGCGGTGCCGAACATGACGGTGATCGTGCCGGCCGACGGCGTGGAGACCAAGCTGGCGATCCGGGCAGCCGCCGCCTACAAGGGGCCGGTCTACGTTCGTCTGGGGCGCAACAAGGTGCCGACCATCTTTGGAGACGACTACTGCTTCGAAATCGGCAAAGGCGTGCAACTGCGCGACGGAAGCGACCTGACCTTCGTCGGCACCGGTCTCATGACGGCCCAGGCCCTGGCGGCCGCCGAAGAACTCGCCAAGGGGGGGATTTCCGCCCGGGTGGTCCATCTTCCGACCATCAAGCCGCTGGACGAGGAGATCATTGTGGCCGCAGCCAGGGAAACGGGTGCCATCGTCACGGCAGAGGAACACTCCGTCATTGGCGGTCTCGGCGGGGCGGTTGCCGAGTGTCTGGCCGAGCGTAGCCCGGCACCACTTGTCCGTGTGGGGATCAAGGACCGCTTCGGCACCTCCGGCAAGGCCGAGGAACTGCTCAAATACTTCGGACTGATGCCCGCCGATCTGGTGGACGCAGCCCGCGAGGTCCTGGCGAGGAAGTAGGGTGAAGCGCTCGCGAATTGGTTCAGAGCAAGGATTTACCTATATCGCGGTCCTCGTCATGGTCGTGATCATGGGGATCATGCTGGGGGCCGTCGGCCAGAGTTGGAGCATGATCATGAAGCGGGAACGGGAGGAGGAGCTGTTCTTCCGGGCCGGCCAGATTCTCGATGCCATCACTCGCTGGAACAAGCCACGGACTGGGCAGTACGTAGCCACCCCGCTCCGAGATCTGAAAGATCTCCTGAAGGACCCCCGCTCCATGGCCAAGGTCCGTTTTCTCCGGCGTCTCTATCTCGACCCCATCACCGGTAAGGAGTGGACGGTGATCAAGGATCCGACGCGCGGGATCATCGGCGTCGCGAGCAGCAGCGACGCGGAGCCGCTCCGGAAGGGGGGCTTCCCTGAAGAGTTTAAGGAGTTTGAAGGGAAGACCAAGTACAGCGAGTGGCAGTTCGTCTACAAGCCGTTGCAGCCGGGGCAGAAGACCCAGCGCACAACGACGGTTACTGGGCTGCAGATGTCAACGCCCACGTCGCAGCAATCGGGAAGTTCCGGAGTAAAACAGTAACCGCGAAGCGCCGGTAGTGAGAACCGCTGAGCCACATTCTTAGAGCCTGCCGAGGAGGCCTGTTGTTCTTCAAAAGTCTGACATCCAGGGTCATTCTCATCTGCATGACCCTGCTGGCCTTCGGCATCACCCCCTTCGCGTTCCAGAATTTCAAGCGCGAGCAGGCGCAGCTGATCAATGCGGCCCGGGAGAGTTCCGAACTCCTCCTGCAGACCATTGAGCGGAGCATCTACAATGCGATGCGGATCGGCAATACCGAGGACACCAAGATCATCCTGGAGATGGTCGGGCAGAACAAGAAACTCCTCGGGGTGCGGATATTCCATCCCCATGGCGTGGTGCTGAAGTCATCCATCGGGGAGGAGGTCGGCAAGCCGGTCAGCTCCGAAGATTACCAGCTGTACATCAATAATCGCAAGGAAGGGGTGACCTATTCGGCGGACAAGGGTGAAGTCCTCCGGATGCTGAAGCCGATCTATAACGACGAACAGTGCCACGTCTGCCATGGTCACAAGACCAAGGTAATCGGCATCCTCAACATCAACTACTCTCTCCAGGAGACACGCCAGCGCCAGGTCGAGGTCACCAAACTTTTCATTTTCTCCACCATAGCGACCATTGCCTTCCTTTCCATCACTATCTCCATGGTCATGTTCCGCTTCGTCAGGACCCCCCTCAACCTCCTGATAGCCAAGATGGCCAAGGTGGAGGAGGGTGATCTGTCGGTCCGGATGGAGAAGGTCTCCGATGACGAGATCGGCAGATTGACCGGCAGTTTCAACTCGATGATCGAACGTCTGGACGTGACCAAACGGGAGCTGGACCAGTATCACTTCAATCAGATGGAGCGTGCCGACCGCCTGGCCTCGGTAGGCGAGATGGCCGCCGGCATAGCCCATGAGATCAAGAATCCGCTGACCGGTATTGCCTCGGCCATCACTATCATCAAGGAGGATTTCGAGTCGGGCGATCCTCGTGTCGAGATACTTCACGAGGTCCTGGAACAGATCAAGCGCCTGGACAAGACCGTAAACGATCTCCTCTTCTTCGGTAAGCCGGCTCCCCCGGAGCCGACCCATGCGGATGTTAATGCCGCGATCAGAAAAACACTGCTGTTTGCCGCCCAACATCGGGGGGGATCGGGCAAGCATATAGAAAAGATCCTTGACCTGCAGGAGAATCTGCCGCCGGTGTTTGCCGACATCAAGCAGATCCAGCAGGTATTCCTCAATCTGATTCTCAACGCCATTCAGGCAATGCAGGATGGTGGCGTGCTGACAATCCGTACGGATCTTGTCGAACATGAGGGGATGGAATGGGTGCGTATCGCCATTGCCGATACCGGTCCCGGCATCCCTGCGCAGATCCTCGGCAAGATATTCACCCCCTTCTTCACCACCAAGGCACAGGGGACCGGGCTCGGACTCGCCATCTGCCATAAGCTCATCGGCCAACAAGGCGGGGTAATCTCGGTATCCAGCGAAGACGGGAAAGGGACGGTCTTCACCATCGAAATCCCCGCAGCCCGGTTGGAACCTCAGCAGGCCGCCCAAACTGATTAAACCGACTTTTCTGCAAGCAAGGAGCATCTATGCGTAGGACAAGGATACTGGTCGTAGACGATGAACATCTCATCCGCTGGTCTCTCGAACAGAACCTTAAGAAACAGGGATACGAGGTAGTCACCGCCGGGAATGGCGAGGATGCCTTGCGGATCGTCCGTGAGGAGCAGCCTGACTTGATTCTCCTCGATATCCAACTCCCCGGCATGAGCGGACTTGAAGTGTTGGAGAAGGTCAAGGAGTTCGATGACGAGATTGTGGTGATCATGGTAACCGCCCATGGCGGGCTGGAAACGGCGGTCAACGCCATGCGGCTCGGGGCCTACGACTACCTGAACAAACCGTTCAATCTCGACGAGATGGCGATCATCATCAAGAAGGCCCTGGAGACCTCTGACCTGCGGAAAGAGGTCGCAAGCCTTCGGAGTGAGCATAAAAAGATCGGTCCCCCCAACATCATCGGCCAGAGCCGGCATATGAGCACAATCCTCGATATGATGGATAAGATTGCCCGGAGCGAGGCGGCAACTGTCCTGATTCAGGGTGAGTCGGGCACCGGCAAGGAGCTGGTGGCAAAATGGATCCACTACAAGTCGAACCGGGCCGAAAAGCCCTTCATTGCCATCAACTGCGCCGCCGTCCCTGCGACCCTGCTGGAGAGCGAACTGTTC
>CAYSJJ010000016.1:0-59549 GCA_964431365.1 uncultured Geobacter sp.
GCCGAACGGCTCCGGCAAGAGTACCATGATCCGGCTCATGCTCGGGCTGATGGCGCCGGAGCGTGGTGATGTCTCCCTCTTCGGCACGTCAGTCGGGCAGTTTTCCGACTGGCAGCGCATCGGTTATCTCCCCCAGCGGCTGCGCAACTTCACCCCGAATTTCCCCGGCACCGTTTCAGAAGTGGTAGGGCTCGGTCTCCTTGCCGGCAAGCGCTTTCCCCGGCGGCGAGCCCCGGAGGATGCCGCGTTGGTGGAGAATGTTCTTGAGATCATGGGGATCGGCGGTCTCGGAAACCGGAGGCTTGCAGAGCTCTCCGGAGGGCAGCAGCAGCGGGTCCTGCTGGCCAGAGCCATGGTAAGTTCCCCTTCCCTGCTGATCCTCGACGAGCCAACCACCGCCCTCGATCCGGAGACCAGGGAGAATTTTTACTCGACTATCGAACATCTGAACCGTGACCACGGTGTTACCATCGTCCTGGTTACCCACGACACCGCCAGCATCGGACGCTATGCCAGCCGCCTCATCTACCTGGACAAGCGGCTGGTTTTCGACGGGAATTTCGACGATTTCTGCCACTCCGAGGAGATGACCGCGTTCTTTGGAGAGTATGCGCAGCACCTGATCTGCCACCGGCACAACCAATGATAGGTTGCTGAAAAACAGCCATCTCGCCGCCGTCCTCGCAAGCTCCTCAGTGCGGCGTAGCGCTGCTACGCCTCCCTCGAAGCTTACTGCGGGTGCGACGATCTGACTATTTTTGAGCAACCTGAGATTTTCACAATACTCATTATGCCCATTACCGACATCCTCTCCTATGGTTTCATGCAGCGCGCACTCGTCGCCGGCACCCTGGTGGCGGTGCTCTGCGCCATTCTCGGCGTGTTCCTGGTGCTGCGCCGGCTGTCGCTTATCGGTGACGGCCTTGCCCACGTCACCTTCGGCAGCGTTGCCGTTCTCCTCTTCACCCGCGTTGGGCCGCAGGCCGTAACCCTGGCCGCCATTCCGCTGGTGATGCTGGCATCCCTCGGCATCCTCCGTCTGACCGACAGAGCCCGCATCTACGGCGACACGGCGATCGGGATCGTCTCGTCGCTCGGCATTGCCTGCGGCGTCGTGCTGGCCAGCGTGGCCGGCGGTTTTAACGTCGACCTTTTCAGCTACCTCTTCGGCAGCATCCTGGCCATCAGCCCCCTGGAGACCTGGATCGCGGCCCTCCTCTTCCTGTTCGTCCTGGTGATCGTCGCCCTGTATTATCACGACCTGTTCGCCATCACCTTTGACGAGGAGTTGGCGAGGAGTTCCGGTATCAGGGTAGACGTGATCAACCGCCTCCTGGTCCTGCTGACCGCCTTGACCGTGGTTCTGGCCATGAAGGTGATGGGAATCATGCTGATATCGGCCCTGTTGATCTTCCCGGCAGTGACTGCCCTGCAGGTGGCACACGGTTTCAGGAGTACCATTGTCATTGCGGTCATCTGTGCGGTCTTCTCGGTCATCGCGGGGATCTCACTGTCGTTTGTCTGCAACCTGCCGACCGGCGGCGTTGTCGTGCTGGTAAATGCCATTCTCTTTGTGATGTCATACGCCTTTCGACGGCGCTCGTAGCAAGGATTGGAGAGGGAACCGATGGGAGAGACCATACGCTTCGGCATATCCATGGACGACCAATTGCTGGCAAGCTTCGACCGGTTGATCGAACAAAAGGGGTACATGAACCGCTCGGAGGCGATCCGGGACCTGATCCGGGCCTCGCTGGTGGAGCTGAAATGGGAGGGGGAGGACGAGGAGACGGTCGGCACGGTGACCCTGGTCTACAACCACCATGTCCGCGACCTCTCCGACCGGCTTACCGAACACCAGCACACCCATCACCACCAGATCGTCTCTGCCCTGCATGTCCACCTGGACGCCCACAACTGCCTCGAAGTCCTAGTGGTGCGGGGAAAGGCCAGGGATGTGAAGCGGATTGCCGACGGACTGATCGGGGTAAAGGGGGTCAAGCACGGCAAGCTGGTGATGACCACCATGGCCGAGGAACTCCCCTGAACGTCCCACTACTCCTTACCACTCCCTGATTCACAACCCTTGAAGGACGCGCCATGACGATTCGCGGCAAGCTGCTGGCCAGTTACCTGATAGTTGCCCTGCTGTCGGGTGTCGGCGGACTGATCGGTCTGGGCCTCACCAGGAGCGTCGACAAGAAGATTTCCCTGGTGGCCAACGATACGCTGCCCGACCTGGAAATCCTCCAGGACCTCCGGTATGCCGGTCTCCAGGTCGTTTCCTCGACCATGGAGTACTTTGTTCTGGTGGAAAAGGAGCGGGAAGCGAAGCGTCCGCCGTCCGAGAGCAAACACCACGAGGAAGAGGTACATATCGCAGCCGGGGTCTCCCTCTTCCGGGCGTCCATCGATCGCTACCGGTCGCTGGTCAAGGGAGAGACGGAGAGCGACAAGAGGCGTGCCGCGAGCATAAAGGAACGGGGCGAGAAGCTGGTCGGGACAAGCGGCGAGATCGTCGGCCTCATCAATGCCGGCGCCTCGCCCCGACGGTTGCTGGAAGCGGTGGCGCGCTTCGAAGCGGATGAATTGGCCTATCTTGCGATTGTCGGGGAGACCCTGAAGCACGAGAATACGGTCTTCACCCAGTACCGGCAGAGTCTGCATCACTCTCTCGCCTCGGCCAAGGTGGAGATTGCCCTGGTCTCCGTCCTGACGTTCATTCTTGCCGTCGCCTGCGGGCATACCATCTCCGCCGGCATCTCCCGGCGGCTCGACCGGTTCCGTCGGGCGGTGCAGGTGATCGGCTGGGGTGACCTGACCACCCGCGTGGATCTCCACTCCCGGGACGAACTGGGCGACCTGGCAACGGCCTTCAACGCCATGACCGACGATCTGCATCGGTCGCACACCGAACTCCTGGATGCCCGCAATTACCTGGACGACATCATTCACTCCCTGATGGATTCCCTTATCGTGGCAACGCCGGACGGGAAAATCGAGCAGGTCAACGCCGCAACCTGCACCCTGCTCGGTTACGACAGCGAGCCGGTCGGTCTTCCCCTTTCGGCCATCATCCCCGATCCTCCCTTTGACGAGCTGGCCCGGAAAGGGGTCATCAGCGACCAGGAGCGGTTCTACCTGACCAAGGACGGGCGACGGATCGCGGTGGTATTCTCCGGTGTCGTCATGTGGAACCCGGACGACACCATGCGGGGGATCGTCTGTGTCGGCCACGACATAACGCGGCGCAAGGAGGCCGAAGACCGGCTCAGGTGCTTTGCCGAGGAGTTGCAGCAGACCAACGAGGAGCTGAAGAATTTTACCTACATCGTCTCCCACGATCTCCGTTCACCACTGGTGAACATCAAGGGGTTTGCCGGCGAACTGTCGTACTCCCTGGACGAGATGCAGGAACGGTTCGAGCGGGTTGCCGCACTCCTTGACGACCAGGACCGCGTCCGCATCAGCGAACTGTTCCGGTCGGACATCCCCGAGGCCATCGGCTTCATCACCTCGTCGGTGAACAGGATGGACGCGCTTATTGACGCCGTCCTGAAGCTTTCGCGCCTGGGCCATCGTGAACTGCTCCCCGAGCCGGTCGATACCGCACTCCTGGTGGGCGATATCCTCGCCTCGCTGGCCCATCAGCTGGAGCAGCGCCGGGCGACGGTGACCGTTGGCCCGCTCCCGACCCTGGTTGGGGATCGCATGGCCATGGAGCAGCTCTTGGGAAACGTCATCGACAACGCCGTCAAGTACCTGGACCCGTCACGACCCGGCGTCATCCGGATCAGCGCCGAGGAGGCCGGGGATGAGGTGCTCTTCCACATCGCCGACAATGGCCGTGGCATCGCCCCGGAGGAGAGCCACAAGGTGTTCGAGGTGTTTCGCCGGGCAGGCAGGCAGGACGTCGCGGGGGAAGGGATGGGGCTGGCCTACGTGAAGGCCACGGTGCGCCGTCTGGGGGGGCGCGTCTGGTACGATTCGATCCCGGGCGAGGGGACGACCTTTCACATTGTCGTCCCTCGTCGGGCAGGTAGCGGGAAGGTGTAGCCGGGAGGGATCAGCGGCTGTTCAGCGAAACTCGGGTGGAGGGCTCGTGATCTGCCACCCCTGGCCTTCCGCGTAACTCCACTCCTGCTTGTCCACTATGGTTTTCACTGTGACCGAGGGGGGGAGATAGTAGTCCACTTCCACCGGGACCACTGCCACGCTGCCGGGTGTCTGCCAGGAGACCGGGCCGACCCGGTAGTCGACGATGTGCGGAGAGTGCCCCTCCCCTGCACGCCGCAGGTAGTCGGGCTGATGCCGGGGAGGCACGAAGCGGGTCACCGCCTCCCCCCCCTCCTGCCAGCGCTGCATCCGGTTATAGTCGCGAACGTTCCGCTGCAGTTCCTCGCCGGTTCCCCCGGGCAGGCTGTGACAGGCGGCAAGCATCAGCAGCAAAACCGCGGCAGTGGCGCGCAGTGTGACGGCAAGAGATTTCATCGATTCACCCCCCTGATGTACCGTACCAGTTCAGCGGCAATCTCGGCCCTGCCGAAGGGGGCGATGATGTAATACCCCCCCACCTTCCCCCTGACCGAATCGATCAGCTCCCGGGAGATCGCCACCCCTTCCTGTACGCCGCACTCCTTTTCCTTCCCCTGCATCCTCTCCCGGATCCGGTCGGGGATGACGATGCCCGGCACCTCGTTGTGCAGATATTCGCAGTTCCGTTCGCTTACCAGGGGCATGATGCCCGGCAGTATCGGGATCGACAGTTCGCTGGTCCCTTCCAGCAGCGCCAGAAGCCGCTCGCTGTCGTACAGCGGCTGGGTCTGGGCGAAGCCGGCACCATTGGCGATCTTTTTCGCCAGCCTGGCAACCTGCACCTCCATCTTCGGCGTGTTGGGGTTGAAGGCCGCGCCGATGGTGAAGCCGGTCCCCCGGTCTATGGGGTGGCCAAGGGCGTTCACCCCCCGGTTCAGGTCGCTGAGGAGCTTGATCAGGGTGAACGAGTTGAGGTCGAAGACCGATGAGGCTGCCGCCTGGTCGCCGATCCTGGCCGGGTCGCCGGTCACCGCCAGGATCGAGCGGATTCCCAGCAGGCTCGCCCCCATCAGGTCGGACTGGAGGCCGAGGAGGTTCCGGTCCCTGCAGGTGACGTGGACGATTACCTCGATCTCCACCTCCCGCTGGATCATACTGGCCAGGGCGATATTCCCCAGGCGCACCCGGGCGAGCGGATTTTCGGCCAGATTGATGGCATCGGCACCGGCCTCCTTCAACAGTCGGGCGCCGGCCAGAATCTTGCCGCAGTCGAGCCCCCGGGGAGGATCGAGCTCAACGGTGACCACCGGCCGCGCCCCCCAGTGGGAGAGGAAACCGGTGGCGACGGGGGGCGTCGTCGGCTGGTCCGCGCTGACGCTTATCCGCGGGAGGCGTTTTCTCGGCGCGGGTCGGACACCGCTAAGCCGCTCGCCAAGCCGTTTGATATGTTCCGGGGTGGTGCCGCAGCACCCCCCTATCAGTCCGGCGCCGGCGGCCACCATCTCCAGCGCCTTTTCGGCGAAATAGTCGGGTGTGCAGCGATAGAGGTAGCGGCCATCCACGAATTCCGGGAAGCCGCTGTTGGCAAAGGCCGCGAGGGGAGCATCCGTGATCCGCGCCAGCCGCTCCACGACCCGTAGGACCTCCAGCGGGCCGGCGCCGCAGTTGGCACCGATCATGGCCGCGCCGGCATCGGTCAGGACGCGGCCGGCAACCTCCGCCTCCACCCCGCTCCCGGTGCGTCCCCCTTCCAGGTAGGCCATGCTGGCGATGACCGGCAGTCCGGTTCCCCTTGCCGCCTCCAGGGCGCAGGTGAGCTGGCCGAGGTCAGCAAAGGTCTCCAGGATGAAGAGGTCGACCCCCCCTTCGGCCAGGGCCTCCGCCTGCTCCCGGTAAATGGCCTTCACCGTCTCCTGGTCCGGTTCCCGTTCGTCTCCCTTGTGCCGTGCCAGGGGGCCCATGGAACCGGCAACGAACCGGGGGCGCTCTCCCCCTACCTCGGCAACGGTCCGCCGGGCCAGTTCCGCTCCACGGAGGTTGATCTCCCGCACCTTCTTCTCGAGCCCGATCGGCTGGAGTTTGGTAACGTTGGCACCGAAGGTGTTGGTTTCGATCAGGTTGGCGCCGGCTGCCAGGTATTCCCGGTGAAGCTCGGCCACCAGCTGGGGGCGGACCAGGTTCAGGTGTTCGAAGTTGGCGTCGAGGCCGACCCCTTTGCCGTAAAGCATGGTGCCTATGGCTCCGTCGCCGATCAGTACCTGTTCCTTGAGCAGTTCGAGAAAGTGCATGGGCGCCCCTTTGGGGAAAGAAAAAGGGCCCGGCTGGTTGCCGGACCCTTCTTTGTGTCTGCGTGGAGCCACCTGCCGGAATCGAACCGGCGACCTATTGATTACGAATCAATTGCTCTACCAACTGAGCTAAGGTGGCATCTGTGGGGAATGCGGGAAGCGAATCGTCGTTCGAGCCGGTTCGGCAAACGGCTGCAAACAAGGAATCTTTGTATCCTAATTGGACCGTGATGTCAACCCTCGCCCGGTCCTCTCGGGGCGATGTCATGCACCGTCACCTGTCGAGCAGCTCCCTGACCTTTCCGAGAAGCTCTGTTGGCTTCACCGGCTTGAGAATCAGCTCGACCCCTTTCAGGGAGTCACCACGCTTCTGGATGATATCTGCGGGATAGCCGCTGCTGAACAGCACCTTGACGTCGGGGGAGATCCGCCGGATCTCTTCGTAGACCTCGGCGCCGCTCTTCTTCGGCATGATGACGTCCAGGATCACGAGCCGTATCGCCCCCAGGTGGGCGTTGAACAGGTCGACCGCCTCTTCGCCGTCCCGGGCGAGAAGGACCTTGTAGCCGGAACTGGTGAGCAGTTCCTCCACTAGTTTCCTGACGGCGGGGTCGTCCTCGGCCAGGAGAAGCGTTTCGGTGCCGACGGCGGGCAGGAGGGGCGCCGGTACGTTCCTGATCGCCCCCTGGTCGGAAACGGCGATGGGTAGATAGATCCGGAACGTGGTTCCTTTTCCCGGCTCGCTGTACACATTGATATACCCATTGTGCTGCTTGACGATGCCGTAGACGATGGCCAGCCCGAGTCCGGTCCCTTTCCCCACCTCTTTCGTTGTGAAAAAAGGCTCGAAGATGTTTCTCCTGGTCTCCTCATCCATACCGTTGCCGGAATCGGAAACGGTCAGCAGGAGATGCGGACCAGGTTTGCCATAGCCGTGCGACTTGACGAAATCATGCTCCATCTCATGTCGCTCGGACGTGATGGCCAGCAGCCCGCCGTTAGGCATGGCGTCCCGGGCGTTGGTGGCCAGGTTGATCAGGACCTGCTCTATCTGGCCGCTATCGGCGTGAATCAGGAGCGGGTCCTCCTTGAAGCTGGTCTTCAGCTGGACGTCTTCGCCGATGATCCTTCGGAGCAGCGTCTCCATGTTCCTGAGGATGTCGTTGAGGTTGAGCGTCTTGGGGCTCATCAGCTGTTTACGACTGAAGGCCAGCAGGCTCCGGGTCAGGTTCGACGCCCTTTCGCCGGCGGCCAGGATCTGGTCCAGGCTTTCGTTGAGCGGGTCGCCAGGTGCCAGTCCCCGCTTCATGACGTAACCGTAACCGCTGATAACGGTGAGGATGTTGTTGAAATCGTGGGCGATCCCACCGGAGAGGTGCCCGATGGCCTCCATCTTCTGCGCATGCCGCAGCTGCTCCTCGATGCTCCTCTGCTCGGTGATGTCGATCCCTATGCCGGCAATTCCCTCCACGGATTCATCGGCAGCATGGAGCACGGTGATGTTCCAGAGTATGGTGCGATACTTCTGATCACGGGTGACGATCTGGGTCTCGTGGTGCGTGATCATCCGTCCGGTCCTGATCCGGTCCCGATAGTCGTCCTGCTGGAGGCTCCTTTCATGGGGCGGGGAGAAGAGCTCGAACCAGTTGTTGCCGATGATCTCCTCCCGCGTCCAGCCGGTGATGCTCAGGAGGAAATCGTTGCAGAAGGTCACGTTGCCATTCAGATCGATGATCATGGTGATGAGCTGGACATTCTCCAGGAGCTCACGGAACCGTTTCTCCGATACCCGGCGGGCATCTTCGGCCTTTTTCCGTTCCGTGATGTCGAGAATACTCCCCACCAGGCCGCCGCGTGAACCGTCTTCATTGAAGAACAGGACCTTGTAAAAGATTACGTCATGATCCTTGCCATCGGCGTATTTGAGGGGCCCCTCGTAGATCTGTTTCTGGTCCGCCGGGCCGGTGAAAAGCGCCTTGTCGGCGGCGGCATATATCTCGGCCATCTCGCGGGGAGCCACATCGAATACGCTCTTGCCATAGAGCTCTTCCTTGGTCATCCCCACATACTCTTCAAAGGCGGTGTTGCAGCCGATATAGACCCCGTCGATATTTTTGTAGAAGATGGGGTGCGGGAGGATGTCGATCAGTGACTGCAGAAATCTCAGGCTCTTCTCCAGCGTCTGCCCGGTCCGTTTGCTTACCCGCATCAGAAACCAGAAGCCGATGGAGAGTATGGCCCCAACGCAGACGAAGGTCCCCAGAATGCTCATTCTGAGGACTTCGAAGCGTGACAGGAAGACGCTCTTCTTTACCCCGACGTACAGTACGCCGATGATCTCTCCCTGTCCGTTCCGGATAGGGTCATAGGCCGTAAAATAGGGGCTCCCCAGGATAAGGGTCTCTCCCCGGTAGGAGGTCCCCCTCTTGAAGATTGCGTCATAGGCGGGACCGACGAGCTTCGTGCCGATTGCCCGGCTGCCGTCCTCCTTGGGCACATTGGTGGAGACCCGCGTCTCCCCCTGGAAAATCGTTGCCGTGCCGCCGAATATCTGTTGGATCTTGTCGGGGAGTTCGAAGTTGCCGTTGATGACGTACGAACCGGCCAGGAGCCGGCCATCGACAATCCTGAAATCGGTCCCCTTGTTCTTGAGGAGCTCCCAGAACGTGTTGATCCGGCGCTCCATGTCGACTTTCGCCTGCACCTCGGCCTGGTCGCGAATCTCATAGAGCAGATAGAGGCTGCCGAGCGAGACGATCCCCGTTACGGTCAGTATTGCTGCAATGGCGAATTTTATTCTTGATTTGAGAAAGAGTTCCATGGTTCCCCGCCGGAGCATCTGTAACGTTGTCATTGTATCGGCAGAAGAGTCCAAACGCTACTCCACTTATTGCGACAACCGTGATTTGTTCATGTAAATGGCACTAGTGCAGCGTCTGAACCGGTTCGCATCAGTCGCACCACGTTCTGACACCACGCTCGTCATTTCGGTAATCTGCGAGAACCATGCTAAAATTTGCGTAGAATGTTTCCACAGAGGGGGGCGGTGTATGCAGAAAACCTCTGAGCAGCAGGACCCATGGTATGCCCAGCGTGAAAAGCTGATCGGGCTTGGCGAGCACTCCGTGCGGAAGACCTATTATCCCGAACTGCAGCAGAAACTCGATGAACTGGAGCGGTTCCGGGCCCTCCTGGATCAGAGCAACGACTGCATCTTCCTCATACAGGCGTCCGACTTCACCTTCATCGATGTCAACGAGTCGGCCTGCCGTCAGCTCTCCTCCCCACGCGAAGAGATCATCGCCCATCCGATCACGAAATTTTTCTCTGACGAGGCCGTGGAGAGGATTGCCACCCTGGTCTCCGCCGGTCCGGCGCAGGGGTGGGACCGCGACACGATCGTTACCCGACTCAGTAGCGGCTCCGGTGTCCAGTTCCCGGTGGAGATCACCATCCGGTTGGTCACCTTCAACAGAGCGCTGTACGGGGTCGCCGTTGCCCGCGACATCACCGAGCGGAATCGGGCCGAAAAGGTGCTCCTGGAAAACTCCAGGATGCTGCGTGAGATGGAGTTGGCCCGCCAGATACAGCTATCCCTCCTGCCGACCGCTCCGCCGGAACTCCCCGGGGTGAAGTTCGGCGGCTGCTGCGTTCCTGCCGCCCATGTGGGGGGTGACTATTACGATTACTACCGGCGTGACAACGGAGTCGTGGACCTGGTCGTAGCCGACGTTTCGGGGCACAGCATCGGTGCGGCCCTGATGACGGCGGAGGTCAGGTCGGTCCTGCATGCCGAGGTTCACTCCTTCGGCAGCGCCGGCGCCATGCTCGGAGCACTGAACGACATCCTCTACGACGACCTGAACCAGGCCGGACTCTACCTCACCCTGTTCTACGTCAAGTACGATACCGCAACCCGTATCCTGACCTATGCCAACGCCGGTCATGTCCCGCCGCTCCTCTCCCGCAGAGCCGAGGCCGCCTGCCGTGAACTGGATGCAGAGGGGCTTCTGATAGGTGTCCGGAAGGAGGTGACGTTCGAGGAAGGAGTGATCCAACTGCAGAAAGGGGATCTTCTGATCCTCTACACCGACGGGGTGACAGAGGCCCAGAACGAAGCGGGTGACATGTTCGGGCGAACCAGACTGTGCGCCATCATGCACGCCATGCAACAGGAGCCGCCCCGGGCGATCATCGATGCCGTACTCCGGGAGGTTGCCGCGTTTACCGGCTCTTCCGTCCAGGAGGACGATGTGACGATGGTGGTGATGAAGGTGGAGTAGAGTGCTTTCGCGGCGGTCAATCCCGTTTTGTGAAAAGGGCCAGGAGTGCGGTCACTCCCCAGAGCAGGGAGATGACGATTATGAACAGTTCCATTGCTGTTTCCATTGCGGTGGGGGAGATGTCAGCCGGGACGGGAATCGGGTTGCGGACGATCTTCAGGAGGCCCGGCGGATCGCGTCGTCACCACGCTGGAGCCTGGTGAAGCCGAGCTTGGCGGAGAGTTCGGCTCCCCCCTGCAGGGCCAGCGGGATCAGGGTCGTTTCCAGCCGTTCGGCGGTGAGCCGTTCGGCCGGACCCGAGATGCTGAGGGCGCCGACGATCTGCCGGTTGTAGTCGAGCACCGGGACGGCTATACCCTTTACCCCGACTTCCAGTTCTTCGTCCTCGATGGCATACCCCTGCAGTGAGACCTGGTGCAGTTCCTCCTGCAACACCGACAGGTTGGTGGTCGTGCGGCGGGTGAACGGCTGCAGCTCGCTGCTCCGGAAGAGGTACAGCAGTTCCTCCCCCCCCATGAACGCGATCTGGGCCTTGCCGGCTGCCGTGCAGTGGAGCGGCTGCCTGGTGCCGATCCGGGGGACGACCCGCACCGGCAGCGCGGATTCGACACCGTCCAGGTAGTAGATATTCTGTTCCCTGATGATGGAGACGTAACAGGTCTCGCAGCAGAGGCGATTCAGCCGTTCCAGGATCGGTCGAGCCAGGCGCACGAAACCGGTCTGCCTGACCGTGGCCTGCCCCAGTTCGAAATTCCTGATTCCGAGCCGGTATTTGCCGGTCGCGTCGTTCTGTTCGATGTAGTTGCGGGCCTTCAGGGTGGCTACGAGACGGAAGATGTTATTCTTGTGCAGCTTGAGCCGGTTGCTCAGCTCGGTGAGGCCGAGCTCTTCGCCGCAGTCCCTGAACTCCTCCAGAAGATCGAGGGCGTGGGAGACGGTCTGCACGATGTACGGGGTCGTTTGCTCTTTCATGATTGCCTACCTTCGCCCTCCGACAGCGGTATGTCGTGAACTTCCATCGTCAGGAGGTCGATGGTCAGCTGACGGTTTCGCAGGAGTTCTCCCTGGCCCAGCAGCAGCTTGCAGACCTCGGCAACCTGCAGGCTCGCCACCACCGCCGGGGTAAACGAGGGGTTGCCGTACTGCTGCTCGATCCCCTTGCCGGCGCTCCAGGAGCGATAGATCTTCCGCAGGGTGCGGTCGCCGGGGAGCTGGGTGGCCACATGGCCGTACCAGCCGCCGATGGCCCCATGGACCAGGGGGATCCCCATGGCCGTGCAGATGTCGGCCAACTCCAGGCGGACCCCGATGTTGTCCAGAGCATCCACCACCACGCGGGCATCGCTCAACAGCTCCCAGCCATTGTCCGGAGAGAATGCCTTTTCGATCGGCACGAGCTGGACTGCCGGGTTGATCTCGCCGACCCTGTGCGCCGCCGCAGCCACCTTGGCCTCGCCAAGCGACCAGGGGGTGGAGAGGAGCTGGCGGTTCAGGTTGTGCTCCTCGAAGGTGTCGGGGTCGATGGCCACTATCTTGCCGACCCCCAGCCGGGCCAGCTCTTCGATGACGTAGCCGCCGAGCCCGCCGCAGCCGATTACCGCGACCCGGCTCCGGAGGAGTTCCAGCTGGCCGGCCGTGGATATCGTCTGGCGGTTGCGCTGGTAGCGGGCCGGCAGCAGGCCGGCTTCCAGGATTGCCGCTTCGGTTGCCGCCAGGGTCAGGCCGAACCGTTCAGCGGCCTCCACCTGGCTTGCCCAGGAGACCAGGTCCCCGTCGGCGCGTCCGCGCAGGAAAGCGAGCAGCTTGGTCATCTCACCCTCCTCCCAGCAGCGGGAAGAGGGCCAGGGTCTCCCCCTCGGACAATACGTGACCCGGCTTCACGTGGCGACTGTTGACGAGCATGATCCCCAGTTCCTGTTCCTGCAGGTTCAGGTCCTCCGCGACCCGGCCGACGGTGGTCCCCTCCGGGTAGTCGCGCTCCTGTATGACGAAGCGGCCGGTCCGGAACGAGGCGAACAATTTGACGGTAATCTTCATGGCTCTTCCTTGACCTCCCTCCGGAAAGGATTCCACGGCCGGCTGAGAATTCAAGAGCTGAAATGCACGGTAAGGGAGGCCATCACCTCGCCGGCCGGACCGGGCCTCTCCAGGAGCTCCCCCCTTGTTGCCGGGGAGCCGTTCAGGACCATCTCCGTGCACGATGCCCAGAACGGATCGTCCCGCCTGGCCAGAAACGCCTGCAGGGCCGTCTCCGGGAGGAAGATGCCGCGCCGGAGGAAACCGGGTCCCAGTTCGGTCAGCAGCAGGTTGAACAGCTTGATCCGCACCGCGCCGAACCCGGCAACGGCGTCCCCTTCACCGGCCCGGTAGGTGATCGCCCCCCGCATCGCCGCGTAGTATCCCCCCCGCCGCATAGTCGCCCCCACCAGCCCCGGCATGGCCGCCGACAGGGCGACCGTGGCCCCTTCCCGGACGATGGCGCTCTCCAGGTTGTCGATGGCCTTGCCGTTCAGGAAGATGGTGGTTATCCGCTCGGTCACGTACTCCCGGCCGAGGCCGAGCTCCTCGCAGAGGAGCGCATTCAGGCTGCATCCCACCGGGCAGAAGAGGGTGAACCCCTGCTGCAGGAGGGGAAAGAACTCGCCGAGCTCTCCCAGGGGGAGGGTCAACACCAGGTGGGCGGTGCCAGGGCCGGACTCCACACTCCGTTCGTCGGTCGATCGGTCCGGCATGTTCGGCCTCCTGTTCCCTTCAGGGGCGCGGACGCCCCTGAAGGGAAGGCAATCGCTACCAGTTGAACACGTCGTCCAGCTCTTCGTCCTTCATCATGAAGGTCTGGTTGTGCGGCGCGATCGGCTCGGTGTAGAAGAAGCGGGGGAGCCGGTCGTGATGCTTGGTGAAGCCGGCCCGCGCGTTGAAGTCGCGCTCGGCCGAGAGGACCTTTTTCCCCAGGGCCACCACGTCGTCGCCGGTCATCTCGATGCCGTAGAAGGAGCCGAGCATGTCCAGGAGTGCCTGGAACGTTTCCGGCTGATCCATGATGGCAAAGGCGATGAAGAGGCACATGCCGGTGGAGTCGATGGCGGCCGTGGCGATCTGCAGGTTCCGCGACAGTTCGATCTGCCCCTCGGTCTTCAGCGGGTCCACGTCTCCGCCGACCTTCAGGATGTTGGTGGCGATGGCGTAGCCGGCGGTATGGTCGGCCCCCATGGTGGTGGTCGCGTAGGTGACGCCGATCCCCTGGATCGCCCGCGGGTCGTAGGCAGGAAGCGCCTGGTCCTTGACCACCGGCACCCGCTCCACACCGAAGACCTTGCCGGTGATGGCGGCGCCGCAGCCGAGCACACGACCGAGCGGCGTCCCCTTGCCGACCTCCTCCATCAGCCGGATCGCCCCTGCCTTGTCGCCGAACTCGATGATCCCGGCATCCATGGCCACGCCGATGGTGACCCCCATCTCGATGGTGTCGACTCCGATGTTGTCGTCCATGAAGTCGAGCCGGGCGATGGTGTCCAGGTCGTCGATGCCGCAGTGGCCGCCGTGTGACCAGACCGTCTCGTACTCCGGCTGCTTGGTCAGGTAGTGGCCGTCCTTGTCGTTGTAGATCCCCGAACACTGGATGACGCAGCCGCGATGGCAGCCGTGGGTGGCGGTCCCCCCCCGCTTCACCTCCAGTTCGGCCTGGGCCTCGCCGCTGATGTTGGCGGAGCCGGCGAACTGGCCGGTCTTGAAGTTGTAGGTCGGGTAGCCGCCGGCCTCGTTCAGGACGTTGGTCAGGACGTTGGTGCCGTAGGCCGGGAGCCCTTCGCCGGTGACCGGGTGCTTCCGCAGCCCCTCGACGAACTTCCGGTTGGCATCGCGGTACTTCTCCGGGTCCTTGGGCGCCCGCATCTTCATGCCGGCATCGTCGAGGATGATCGCCTTCACCCGCTTGGCGCCCATCACCGCGCCGACGCCGCCCCGGCCGCAGTGGCGGGTTGGACGCAGTTCCGGGTCGGTGCAGGCGATGGAGGCGGCCAGGAGCTTCCGCTCGCCGGCGGTGCCGATGGTGATGTAGGCGACCTTGTCGCCGTACTCGCCGCGGAGCTTCTCCACCAGGGGATAGTTGTCAAGGAGCTTCAGGCTGTTGTCGACGACGACCTGTATCCCGTCCTTGTTGATGATGATCTTGTAGAGGTCGTCGCCTGCCGGCTTCCCTTCTAGGACCACCGCTGCATAGCCGATCCGCGCCAATACCTGGGCGGCCTGGCCGCCGGCGTTGGATTCCTTGATGGTACCGGTCAGCGGGCTCTTGCACCCCACCGACAGGCGGCCGGTCATGGAACCGGTGGTGCCGGAGAGCATCCCCGGGGCAAAGACCAGCTTGTTCTCGGCGCCCAGCGCGTGGCAGAGCGGGTGCACCTCTTTGGCGATGAAGAGCGAGGTCAGCGCCCTGCCGCCCAGGCCGGCATACTCGCCAACCTCTTCCAGCGTCACCTTGGGGCCGCCGGCAGCCCCCATGTCGATGCGTGCAATCTTGTCCATTCCTGTTCTCCTTCCCTTTGAGTGAATAATGTGGTGCAGACCACGTGAAATCTCCTTTCCAAAAGGGAGGCCCTGCCGTTTCCGGCAAAACCCATTGGCCCTGCGCCGTGGGAAAGCTCCTGTAGGCGGTCAGGCTCGGAGTAACCAAGTTTCCATATCCTACTGCTATGCGGATACCTCCATCTGGCTCATCAGCACGACCCGATAGCTGGCAAAGGTCCTGCGTGTCAGGCACCCCCAGAATACGCCGGCACCGTAGGCGATCTGCTCCAGGAGGTAGACGCCGGTGAAACGGACGAACCCCAGCTCCGGCTTCTTGATCGTGTGATCGACCTTTGCCGCGCAGAGGAGGACGCCCACCGGCACCGTCCAGAACCACGGGACAACGAAGGCGACGGCGATGAGGGGGAGGCTGTAGTACCGCACCAGGTGGTACGAAAGGTAGTAGACCAAGCTCCCCAGCGCCCGCAACCGGCCGGCCAGCAGGGCCGGGAAGCCGATCGGGAGCCCCCGGCGGGCGAAGCGGAGCCGGACGATGAACCCGTCGATGGCAAGGATGCCGGCGGCGATCGGGAGGGAGAGGCCGCCGGTGAACGGGGCCATCAGGCAGAGCGCCAGCAGCAGGGCGAGCAGGGGGGGGATGACCATCCGCTTGTGCCGGCGGGGGTGGAGCCGCTGCAGGATCCCCTCGGAGGTGCCGTAGTCGAAGCGCCGGGACATGAAGGAGCGGACGGAGCTCCGGTGTTCGTGCAGCACCCGGCCGGCAGGGAGATAGGCGATGGTCCACCCCTGGTCCCGCAGGCGCCAGGTCAGGTCCACGTCCTCCCCCACGTGCATGGTATCCTCGAAGCCGCCGACCCCCAGGAAGAGGGTCCGCCGCACCAGGAGGTTGCAGCTGGGGAGGTAGAAGGTGTCGTCACCGCTGTTCCCGCTCCGCTCGCGGGAGCCGAGGGAGAGGCTGGACATGACCGCCTCGTAACGGTCCACGGCCGACTCCGTGCACATGCCGTCCACCTCTCCCCCCACCGCGGCCATGTCGGGATCGTTGAAGGAGGGGAGGAGTTCGGCGAGCCAGCGGGGCGAGGCGGTGCAGTCAGAATCGATGAAGGCGAGGATGTCGCCGGTTGCCGCCCGGGCGCCGACGTTGCGGGCCGCCGCCGGCCCCCGGCCGGTGCCCCCCGACGCCACGACCTGGGCTCCCGACCGGCGGGCCACGCCAGCGGAGTCGTCGCTGCTGCCGTCGTCCACCACGATGACCTGCAGCTTTTCCCCCGGGTAGTCGAGCCGGGAAAGGGAGAAGAGGCAGCGCTGCAGTTCCTCGGCCCGGTCCTTGACCGGGATGACGATGCTGACGAAGGGGAGGTCGGCCGCCTGTGCGTCGCTCTCCCGGAGCCGCTCCATGAACCCCTTGGCGGCCAGCTGCTCCAGCACGGCGGCCTCGGCCTCGGTGCCGGCGGTCAGCGGCCCGGCCAGGCCCCGTTTGACCAGCGCCGTCAGCGATCGGTTCAGACGCAGGGCGCAGAGCGGGGCCTTGGCCACGAGGAAGCTCTCCCCGCTCCGTTCCACCAGTTCCACTTGCTGCGTCAGGCGGTAGATCATACGGCACCAGCTCCTTCCGGCGTCAGCCCCTCTTCGCCGAGGATCCGCCAGATGCCCGCGGCCGCATCGTCGGCCGAGACGTAGTGCATCCTTCCCTCGCGGGCCTTGATGCCGCCCGACAGGAGCGAGAGGATCCGCTCGAACGCGGGAAGCGTCGGATCAGGGGTCACGACCCGCACCGGATCGGGGCGCGGGACGCCGAACTCGGCCGTCGCGAGATAGGCGCCTGTCGAGCCGGCTTCCCAGAAGGGGAGGCCGAGGTCCGACAGCTCCCACTCCTCGATGGGGGCCACCAGGGATTTGACGACATCCTTGATGGATGGGTAGCGAGGCGTGCGCCCCTCCTCGAAGAGGACGGTACAGGGGAACGGCGCCGAGACCGTCTGTCTCGCTCCCCGGTCCGACTTCCGGAGCGCTTCGATCCGCTCCTTCTGCAGCGAGAGCGAGACCACGGCGGAAACACACGGGGAGCCGTTGGTGGCGGCGGCGAGGGCCGGCGCCGGGTCGTCCCCCCGGTCAGTCAGCCGGTTGCCGGTAAAGACGAGGTCGGGGGAGACGATGGAGGCGATCCTGGCGAGGAGCCGGGCGTCGGTCACCGGGTCCCCCCCGTCCAGGCCGTGGTCCCAGAAGCGGATGGCCCGGTCGGCCCCCATGGAGAGGGCGAGCCGGAGCGTGTCGTCGAGCCGCTCGGGACCGATGGTCAGCGCGGTCACCGTTGCGCCGATCGAATCTTTCAGCAGCAGCGCCTCCTCAAGGGCCGTGAGGTCGGCCGGATTCGGCACGCGGCGCAGCCCCCGGTCGCTGATGCCGGCGCCGCGGGTGATGACGCGGGCAGGCGGGCGGGGATCGCTGGTCTCCCGAAGGAGGACGAGTATGTGCAGGTTGTCGTAGCTCATGATTACCTCTGAATAAATCAGGTGGATCTGAGTTGCCCACCCTTGTGAAAAACCAGGTTGCTCAAAAATGGTCAGGTCGTCGCACCCGCAGCGAGCTCCGCGGAGGCGTAGCAGCGCTACGCCGCACAAGGGAGCGAGCGAGGACGGCGGCGAGATGGCCGTTTTTCAGCAACCGTCACGTCATCCGGTATGCGACGCCGAAGCCGCCCTTCGGGTACCGCCAGCGGGTGAAGGCGTTTTTGTGGCAGACGACGTAGCAGGTGCCGCATTCCAGGCAGCCGTCGTAGACGAAGGTCATCTTCTGCTCGGCCTCGGACCAGGTGTAGCAGCGGGCAGGACAGCAGTTCACGCAGCCGCGCTGGTCGCAGCCGGCGCAGACCTGGGTGTCGAGGACGATGTGTGGCTCACGGTCGATGGTGAAGCTCGTGAAGTCGAATATCTCGTCTATGTTCACAGTGCCCTCCAGGCGGTCAGGAGGTCGGAGACGACGTTCTTCAGCCCGACCTTCTCCTTTGTTTCCCGCAGGATGAGTTTTGGGATGCTCATTTTCGGGGTGCCGTCGATGCGGTAGATGTGCTCCATCATGCTGCAGATCAGTTCCGGGTACTCGTTGTAGATCCGGTCGATGTGGAGCATCTTTGGTGCGTTCCTGAATCCCTTCAGGTCTTTCATCACCCAACTCAGGTCGAGCCGCTCCTTGTAACGCTTCAGCGTCTTGCGTGAGAAGTCCCCCTGCTCGTGCGCCTCGATCACGGTCTTGGCTGCGAGGATCCCCGAATGGGAGGCCAGGTTGATCCCCTCCAGGTTGACACCGGTGGCGTTGCAGAGTGCTGCGGCATCGCCGGCAACCAGGATGCCGTCGCCGAACAGCTCGGGAATCATGGAGTACCCCCCTTCGGGGATGAGGTGCGCCGAGTACTCCATGAGCCTCCCCCCTTTGAGCAGCTTGGTGAATTGGGGCTGCTCAAGGAACGCGTTCAAGAGGTCGTAGGGGGTCTTGCCGCTGGCGCGCAGGCTGCTGATGTGGACGACGATCCCCACGGATATCGTGTCGTAGTTGGTGTAAAGGAAGCCGCCCCCCCGAACGCCACCGGTGCAGCCGACGTATTCGTTGGCAAATCCCTGGTCGCGCACCAGGCCGAACCGGTCGTCGATGACCTCCTTCGGCAGCTCGAAGAGCGCCTTCACCCCCACGGCCATCTGATCCGGGTTAAAGTGGGGGCGGCGAAGTCCTGCCTTCTGGGCGGTGAAGGAGAGCACGCCGTCGGCGGCGATAACCACCGGCGCCGAAATCTCGCCCCGATCGAGGATGCTGACGCCGGCCACCCGGTCGTTCTTTTTGACGACGTTGTCCACCGTGGCGCGGTTGATGAGGGTGGCGCCGGCCTTGACCGCTTCTTCGGCCAGCCAGCGGTCGAAGCGGGGACGAAAGACGGTGTAGCCGTTGTAGGGGGTGCTGTCGAAACTGGTTGTTTCATGCTGCACGTGGAAGCTGGCCACGCTGTTCATGAAGGTGGTCCCCTTCTTGGCTATGTGCCGCTCAAGCGGCGCCTTGGCCCAGAAGTCGGGAAAGACATCCTCGATGGAGGTCATCCGGTGCAACAGCCCGCCGAACATGTTCTTCTCGCCGGGAAAGGTCCCCCGCTCAACCAGGGCCACATCCAGTCCCGCCCGGGCCATGGTCAGCGCCGCAGTGGAGCCGGCCGGCCCGGCGCCGATGACGATTGCCTGATACTCTTTGCTCATGCTGCACCTCCGACGGCCGATTTGGCCCGTGCCAGGAGGCGGGGGAGCACCTCTTTCAGGTCGGCCACGAACCCCTCGTCGCTGTTGGGGAAGATGGGGGCCTTCGGGTCGCTGTTGACCGAGATGATTCTTCGTGAGTCCTTGATCCCCCCCACATGGTGCATGGAGCCGGAAATGCCGAGGGCCAGGTAGAGACGGGGGGTAACGGTGCGGCCGGTCTGTCCCACCATCCGCTCGAAATCGGTCCACCCCAGGTCGAATACCGGGCGGGTCACACCGAACGAGACGTTCAGCAGCCGGCAGAGTTCCTTCAACTGGTCGAACGTGGCCGGGTCACACCCCTTGCCGGCGCTGAAGATCACCTCGGCTTCCGTGAGGTCCACGGTCTGGGGGTCGGGAGGGATGCGGTCGATGATCGTCGCCGCCACGCTGGCCGGAACTGCGGCGGGCCGCCAGGTGGCCACGGCCGGGGAGCTGGGCCGGACGGTCGGCAGGACCACCTGGCTCAAAGAACGGACCGGCACGGTGATGACCAGCGGCCGGGAGCCGTCCCAGTTCTTGGTTTCGGCTATCCTGCTGCCCAGGGCCTGCCGGGTCAGCCTCACCCCGTCGGTGCCGCGCCTGACCGTGGTCACCTCGGTGAGGAGGGCGGCATCGAGGGCCGCGGCAAGCACCGGCGCCAGGGTTGCCCCCAGGTCGTTGTGGGGGAGAAGGACGATGGATGCGGACTCCTCCGCGGCCAGGCCGGCGAGGACCTTCCCCAGGATCGTAGGCGTGTCGAGGAGCGCGCTCCCCTCGCCGATGCAGGTGATTGTGGGGACGCCGTAGGCACCGAACCCGGCCAGTGTCTCACCGGCAGGTGGGGTGGCGGTGACGCTCCCCCAGGAGGCATCGATGAAGCCGGCCAGTCGCGACCCGTAGGAAAGTATCCCGCGGCCGGTCTCGTCGAGTTCGTCGCCGGGCAGATCGACAAAGACGAGGATTTTTCCGGGAGCTGCCATCAGATCTCCCTCCCGATCTTGTGCCCTTCCCAGATGGCCATGTCGACCTTGCGGGGGGCAACGCTGTCGCCGATCCGGTAAAGCTCCGCTACCTTCCCTTTCAGGCTCATGTAGAGGGCGTCGTCCACCCGCTGCCCCATGGCCAGGACCAGGGAGTCGAACGGACCCCACTCGTCCCAGATGTTGGAGTAGACGTTGAACCCCTTGACGGTCTTGGCGCCGGCCTCGCCCCCGACCTCGATCACCGCGATGTCCGGGGTGAAGGTGACCCCCTTCTGCAGGAGCCGCTGCCGTGCCAGGTAGAGGTCCTGGGTTGGTCCCAGCTCCGCGCCGATAAAGAGGGAGGAGGTGATCATGTGCACCTTCTTCCCCTGGTTGGCCATGAACTCGGCCGTGGCCGTGGCCCGCTGGTGGCCGTCGTAGTCGATGAGGCAGACGTTCTGCCCCAACTCTGCCTCGCCGTTCAGCACCTGCTGGACGTTGAAGATGGCCGGGCCGTCGGCGCCCCCTACCGGCTGCTCCTTGGGAACGCTGCCGGTGGCGATGATCACCACGTCCGGCTTTTCCGCCAGTACCTGCTCGGTGGTCATCTCGCAGCCGAGTTTCACGGTGGCGCCGGCCTTGGTCACCTGCTCCTTTTCGTTCCTGATGATGACCCCGAACTCGTCGCGGCCGGTCCCCTTCATGGCGGTCAGCACCTGGCCTCCCAGGCTCTCGTTCCGGTCGAAGAGGGTCACCCGGTGCCCCCGCCGGCCGGCCATCTTGGCGGCCCACATGCCGCCCGGGCCGCCGCCGACAACCGTCACCTTCTTCTGAACGCTCGCCTTCTGCAGGGTCCCTTCGCCCCACTCCTTCTCACGCCCCACTGCCGGGTTCTGCACGCAGCCCAGCAGCTTGTTCATGCCGATCCGGCCGATGCACCCCTGGTTGCAGGCGATGCAGTAGCGGATGTCGTCCATCCGTCCCTCCAGCGCCTTCTTGGGGAGGAACGGGTCGCAGATGAGCCCCCGGCACATGCCGATCATGTCTGCCTGGCCGTTGGCCAGCACCTTCTCGGCCATAACCGGGTCGTTGATCCGGCCGGTGCAGAAGACCGGCAGCTTGATCCGCTCCCGGATGCCGGCGGCCAGGGGGATGGTGTAGCCGAGCGGGGTGTGCATGGAGCCTTCCACCAGGTAGAGGTTGTAGAAGGTGGCGATGGAGAGGTCCATGAAGTCGATGAGGCCGCTCGCCTCGAAGCGGGCGCAGATCTCCTGGACCTGGCCCAGGTCGAGGCCGCCGGGGATCATCTCGTCGGCGCACATCCGGATGCCGACGGTGCAGTCGTTACCCACCGCCTTGCGCACCGCGGAGATGAACTTGAGCGGCGCCCGCATCCGGTTTTCCAGGCTCCCGCCGTACTCGTCGCTCCGGAAGTTGGTCAGCGGCGACAGGAACTGGCGGGCCAGGCTGGAATGGCCGAACTGCAGCTCGATCCCGTCGAAGCCCCCCTCGCGGACGTGGATGGCGCTTTTGGCGAAGTAGCGGGCCACCTCTTCGATGTCCTCCGGTTCCATCGCCTTCGGGGTCTCACGGAAGAGAACGTCGGGCATGGGGGACGGGGCCCAGACCGGCAACCGGGAGATGGAGCCGTCACCCTGCTGGCCGTTGTGGTTCAGCTGGGCAAAGATCTTGGCATCGAACTGGTGCACGTAGTCGGTGATCTTCTTGAAGCCGGGAATCACCTCCGGATGGTAGACGTCGATCAGCTTCTCGTAGGACATGTCCGTAGGGTGGACGCTCATCTCCTCGGTGATGATCAGGCCGGCTCCCCCCTTGGCGCGCTCGCCCCAGTAGTACATCTGCCGCTCGCTGGGGAGGTTGCCCACCGCAAGGTTGGTCAGATGCGGCTGGAAGGAGATACGGTTCTTCACTTCGACCGTGCCCAGCTTGAGGGGAGAGAACAGGTACGGGAACATCATGGTGGTGACTCCTCAAAAGGTAATGGTGTCGTCGTTATGTAGGGGCGCTGGTAGCGCCCCTATCTGTCAGGCGGCCGCCGCCGTTTTGTTCGCGTCGGCGATGGAGGTCACGCAGCGCTCGAGGCACTCGGGATCTCCGCCATTGATGTCGTTTTTCAGGTGCCAGGCAACGGCCGGACAGCCGCCGTGGCACTGGTCGAAGCGCTGGCACTCCTCGCAGGAGTGAATCCGGAGGCTACGGAACGATTCGTAGATCTCGGAGCTGTCCCAGATCTCCTGGAACGTCTGGTCGCGGAGGGAGCCCGCCTTGAACCGGTCGGTCTGGAGGAAGGCACAGGGGTACATGTTGCCGGTGGGGCCGACGCAGCAGGTGAGCTTGGCCGCGCCGCAGAGGTTGAGTCCGAGTCCCTGGCGCTCCTGGGAGGTGAGGGAGAAGAAGCTGTCGCCGGTCCGGACGTCGCCGCTTTTCGCCAGCCAGTCGGAGAAACCGAGGAGTTGGGCCGGGGTGGGGCGAAGCTCCTCCCAGTTGTCGGCCCCGCGCCCGGACGGGCGGAAGCGGCTGACCCGGAGCGACACGCCGAGGGAGAGGGCCATGTCGTGCATGGCCGGGATCTGGTCGGCATTCTGCTTCGTGAGCACGGTGTTGATGCTGGTGGGGATACGGGTGGCAGCCAGGAGCTTGATCGCCTCCACGGCCCTGTTGAAGACCCCGTTGCCGCGGATGGCGTCGCAGGTTTCCGGGGTGGCGCCGTCCATGCTGACCTGGATGGCCACCAGGCGGCTGGCAGCCAGACGGGCGACCCGCGCTTCATCGAGCAGGGTCCCGTTGGTGGAGATACAGGTCATGATCCCCCGGCTGTGGCAGGCAGCCAGGATCTCTTCGAAGTCGGGGCGGAGAAACGGTTCGCCGCCGCCGAAGTTGATCTGAAAGACCCCCGCCTGGTGCACCTGCTCCACCAGGTCGAGGGCCTCGGCAGTGGAGAGCTCGCCATGGGCGGGCTCTCCGGAAGCCGAAAGGCAGTGGGTGCAGCGGAGGTTGCAGGCCAGCGATACTTCCCATGTCAGATTTACCGGGGAGCGAAGCCCCATCTCAACATATCGATTGCTCACGGAGAAACCCCTTTTCTAGAAGTTGCGCAACGAACTTCTGTAATGCCTTCTTCTGGTGCTCCGTCAGACCTTCGGGGAGTTCGTCCCTGTTCCGGACGCTACCGAAGAACTCTGCGGGAAGAAGGCTGCCGGTCTCGGCAAAGAGAAGGCGCGGCCCCCTGGAATCGTAGAACAGGAGGCCGAACCCTTCCTGCCGAACGCGGCAGGCGGGGTGCAGCCGTATGCCTGCACCTGCCGCCGCCATCTCAGTACACCCCGCAAATGCCGTCGATTGCGAGCTCTTCAACCTGGATCTCTTCCAGGATGCGGGGCTCTTCGTTGCAGGTTTCCAGTGCTTTGTTTTCCGTTTCCATGTTCTTCTCCTTTTGGGTGGTTAATTTTCGCATCAGTGACGATGCCGCTTGTGATTCACTATTTGCAACGCTGATGCCAATAAATAAAACGTCGATTTATCTATTCGTTATGAGGGGTTGCGACAGCCCTGCAGAATGACTGGTACTGGAAGTGTGGAGAAATAGGCCAAATGGGAAAAAATGGTCGAAGCGGGAATCCTGTAGAATTGTAGAAATATTCCACAGTGAGTAATTTGTCGCCACTTGTAATGAGCCCATGTTTTATTTTACTGTGTAACAGGGGCGTGGGGGAGGGGGCTGCACGATTTTTTTCCCGGCATGGTGCCTCGAACATCTCACCCGGCCCCGGAAAGGTGGTCCCATGTACGAGAGGAATTCGCACTGTTCGTTCTGCGGCAACAGCTTCCCGGCCGGCGCAGCGTGGCCGAGGAGGTGCCGCGGCTGCGGCAACACGACCTACCTGAATCCGATCCCGGTCGCCGTAATCATGGTGCCGGTGGGGGACGGCCTCGTCGTCATCCGGAGGAATACCGAGCCGCAGAAGGGGACCCTCACCCTCCCCGGCGGTTATATCGACTTTGGCGAGACCTGGCAGGAGGCGGCCAAGCGGGAGCTGCGGGAAGAGACCGGCATCGATATCAGCGGCAGCGGTATCAGCCTCTTTGACGTGCAGAACGGCCTGGACGGGACCCTGGTCGTCTTCGGCCTGGCAGGGGAACAACCGCTCAGCAGCCTGAAACCGTTCACCTCGGCGGAGACCCAGGAGGTCGTCCGTATTGCAGGGCCGGTGGAGCTCGGCTTCACCATGCACACCGACGTGGTGCGGCGGTACTTTGCCGAAAAGAGGGGGGAGCGGGGGAGGTGAGGTGGTGACCGGATTTTACCTTTCGTTCTCGCCTTACTTTGCTACACTCTACGTAACAGGAGCTGGGCGAATGGCCCGGCGTTACGGACGAAGCAACGGGGGTAGCCATGAAAAGGATAGTAGTTGCGCTAGTACTGACAATTCTGACCCTGACCATGCCGGGTTGCGGCGGCAGCAGTTCGCCTCCGCCGAACATTGTCACCCAGATATTCAGTGACCCGGCATTCGACGGCGATATCTCGAAAGATCCCGTCACGGGGCTCGTTACGATTACCCAGGGGATGGGTCCATCGGTGCAAAGCGTCTTTGCCGGGGTCAACCCCGCCTCAGGGGTGGAATACCGCGCGTTCCTCGATTTTCCCCTGACCGGTGCGGGCGGGGTCCCGGGGAATGCGGTCATCGTCTCGGCGACCCTCGACCTCTTCATCACCAGCAAAACGAGCGGCACGATCCCGATACTCATCGACCTGGTCTCCTTTCAGCCGCCAACGCTGGTCGGGACCGATTATGACCGCGCCATCCTGCTGCCGCTGGCATCGGTTACGATCAGCCCCCCTATCACCTCCGCCGACGTCGGAACCCATGTGGCCGTGGATGTAACCCAGCTGATGAAGGAGGCGCAGCGGCTGGGGCATACCGATTTCCAGGTGCGGATACTGGAGGATCTGAACGCAGTCAACCTCGGGCGTATCGAAATAAGCGACCCCACCGGAGCGAACAGCGGGGCACAGGCACCGCTCCTGGAGGTCACCTATTTCTGACCCGGCAACACCGAACGGAGCCGCTTCAGCCGATGTGAAGCGGCTCCGGAGCAACATCGCCAAGCTGTACGCCTTCTCCTTCCTGCAGATGACCCTTTTCCCCATGGCGATCATCACCCTCTTCTGGAAGGACCGGATCGGCCTGACCCTGACCCAGATCCTGCTGCTGCAGAGCATCCTCTCCATCGTGATGGTAGGGATGGAGTATCCCAGCGGCTATCTCAGCGACCGGGTCGGCTACCGGGTCGCGCTCAACATCGCGTCGCTCCTGGGGATGGCCGGCTGGGGGATCTATACGGTCGCCGCCACCTTCGGCCAGGTGCTGGTGGCCGAGATCCTGCTCGGGATCTCCCTCTCGTTCATCAGCGGTTCGGACAGTGCCCTGTTGTTTGAAACCCTCAAGGCCGAGGGGAAGGAGCAGCTCTACGCCCGCTTCGAGGGGCGCAAGAACGGCCTTGCCCAGAGCGGCGAGGCGCTCGGCGCCCTGTTCGCCGGTCTCCTCTACGCGGCGGCGCCGCTCCTCCCCTTCTTCCTGCAGATCGGTGTCTGGCTCCTCGCCTTCCTCGTGACCAGGTCGATGATCGAGCCGGGGCCGAGGCTTGCCGCGCCAGCCAGCCATCTGGCAGAGGCGCTCCGGACGGCGCGTTACTCCTTCGTCGAGAACAGGCGGCTTCGTTACACCATGCTGCTGAATGCCGTGCTGGGGATCGCTTCCTTTTATCCGGTATGGCTGATCCAGCCGTACATGAAGCATTCGGGGGTGCCGATCACCTGGTTCGGACCGGTCTGGACCGGGGCCAACCTGACCGTGGCCTTTTTCGCGCTGGCCAGTCATCGTCTTCACCACTGCCTGGGTGACCGGCGTATGATGCTGCTCTTGCTGCTGCTGACCGGGGTGGGGTATTGGGGGCTTGGCTCAAGCGGAGGTGTGTGGGGTTTTCTCTGCTACTACCTGTTGACGAGCATGCGCGGCATGCGCGGGCCGATGATGCTGGCGCATATCCAGCATGAAAGCCCGTCGGCGAACCGGGCCGCCATCCTCTCCCTGCAGACGCTCTGCTTCCGCCTGCTTTTTGCCTGCACCGGCCCTCTGGTAGGGAAGCTGGCCGACTCCGGCGGCGTCCGTGAGGCCTTCCAGCTGTTGACCTACGCCTTTCTGCTCGTGCTGCCGCCGCTCTCCGTCCTCTTTCTCCGGAACCTCAGCCGGGAACCGTACCGGCAGGGTGAGGGAACCGTCTGATGACATGAAACGGCGTCACCCGCCGAGATAGGCGTGCAGCACCCGCTCGTCCTGCAGCAGTTCGTGGGAAGCCCCGTGGAAGGTTATCTGTCCTGCCTCCAGGACATAGGTCCGGTGGGAGTGCTGCATGGCCAGTTTGGCGTTCTGCTCCACCAGCAGCATGGTCACCCCTTCGGCGTTCAGGTTGCGGATGATCGAAAAGATTTCCAGGACGATAAGCGGCGCCAGTCCCAGACTCGGTTCGTCCAACAGCAGCAGGCGGGGACGGCTCATCAGCGCCCGGGCGATGGCCAGCATCTGCTGCTCGCCGCCGGAGAGCGTGCCTGCCAGCTGGTCCCGGCGCTCCCGGAGGCGGGGAAAGAGGAGGTACATCCGTTCCATGTCATCCCGGATCGCGGCGCGATCCTTTCGCACGTAGGCGCCGAGTTCCAGGTTGTCCTGCACACTCTGCCGGGCCAGCACCTGCCGCCCCTCCGGCACCTGGGCGATTCCGAGACGGACAACCGCATCCGGCGCCAGTCCGGTTATCTCCCGGCCATCGAAGCGGATCGTTCCCCCCCGTGGCCTGATGAGCCTGGATATGGCCCGCAGGGTGGTGCTCTTGCCGGCGCCGTTGGCCCCGATCAGGGTAACGACCTCCCCTTCGTTGACCTGCAGGTCGAGATCGCGCACCGCCCGGATGGCGTCGTAATTGACGGAGAGGTTCTCCAGCTCCAGCAGCGCCATCTATTCCGCCCCCAGGTACGCCTCGATCACGGCCGGGTCCTGCTGGACCTCTGCCGGTGGGCCGATGGCGATCAGTTCGCCGAAGTTGAGCACCGCGATCCGGTCGCACAGTCCCATGACCAGCGGCACGTGGTGTTCGATCAGCAGCACGGTCAGGTTGAACAGGTCCCGGATTTCGCGGATGAATCGGGACAGTCCGTGCTTCTCCGCCGCATTCATGCCGGCGGCCGGTTCGTCCAGCAGCAGCACTGCCGGATCGAGCGCCAAGGCCCGGCCGATCTCCAGCCGTCGCTGGTCGCCGTAGGAAAAGTTGGCGGCCAGCTCATCCGCCCGGCCTGCCAGCCCGACCAGCTCCAGTATCTCCCGGGCCTTTTTCTCCACCCGGATCTCCTCGCGCCGGCTGTTCGGCGAGCCGAAAATGCCCCCCATCAGCCCGCTCTGCGTCCGGGCATGCTGGGCGATCTTGATGTTTTCCAGCGCGCTCGCCTCCTTGAACAGGCGGACATTCTGGAAGGTCCGGCCGATGCCGGCAGCGGCGATCCGGTGTGGCGGCAGTCCGGTCACCACCTTCCCCCGGTAGCTGAGAGTCCCGGCGCTTACCGGGGTGAGCCCGGTCATCAGATTGAACAGGGTGGTCTTGCCGGCGCCGTTGGGGCCGATCAGGCCGAATATTTCCCCTTCGTTCACCGAGAACGAGACGTTGTCGACCGCCATCAGGCCGCCGAAGTTGCGGCTGAGCTGCCGCGCCTCGAGGATTGCCGTCACGACTCCTCCTCCAGCGACTTGAATCCCCGGAGCGTGAAGAGCTTCAGCCGCTCCAGTCCCCCCACGATCCCCTGCGGGAGGTAGATGCTGCCGAATACCAGCACGAGGCCGTTGATGATCAGGCGGGAATCCTTGAGGGGGCGGAGCACCTCCGGGAGCGCGGCCAGCAGCATACCCCCCAGCAGCGGCCCCCACATGGAGCGGCTGCCGCCGATCAGGACATAGGCCAGGTAGGCGATCGAGGCGTCGAAGGTTCCCTGGCGGGCGTTCCAGGTGTTGAGGAAGGGGGCGCTCATGGCGCCGACGACCCCTGCCAGCACCGCACCGATCACGAAGGCCAGCACCTTGTAGCGGGTGGGGTTGACCCCCATGGCGTCGGCGGCCAGTTCGTCCTCGCGGAGCGCCCTGAAGGCACGGCCGACCCGTGAGCGCTCCAGCCGGTAGCTGAAGATGAGCACCAGGATCAGCAGGGGACCGAAGGTCCAGATGTAGCTCCAGCGGCTCTCGAAGAGCTGCGGAATGCCGAAGATGCCGATGGCGCCGCCGGTGATGGCCAGGTTCAGGCAGCAGACGCGCAGTATCTCCACAAAGGCGATGGTCGCCAGCGCCAGGTAGATCCCGCGCAGACGGAGCGCCGGGATGCCGACCAGCAGCGCCAGCAGCGCACTGGCAGCCCCGGCGGTCAGCCACTCCAGCGGAAAGATGGCCCAGCCGAGGGTGTCGCGCCAGGGAGCGAAGCAGTCGGCGGTCCCCATGATCGCGGCGATATACCCTCCCAGAGCGTAGAATCCGGGGCTGGCCAGGCTCAGCTGGCCCGACATGAGCGGGAAGTAGAGGCTCATGGCCAGCAGCGCCTGCTGGACCATGGTGACGATCAGGAAGCCGTTATTCTGGAGGAAATCGTCCACGGGTCACACCTTCTGGATCTGGGTACGGCCGAGGAGTCCTGCCGGGCGGACGAGGAGCATGATGAACAGGAAGGCGAAGGCGACCGCCTCCTTGTAGGCATTGTAGTCGGCAGGGACAAAGGCCTCGGCCAGGCCGATGACCATCCCCCCCAGCACCGCGCCGGGGATGCTCCCCAACCCTCCCAGGACGATCACCGCGAGTCCCTTCAGTCCGTAGGTCACGCCGAAGTACGGGCCGGCAATGCCGAAGCTGGTGCCAACCAGGCTCCCGGCCATGCCGCCGAGGAAGCCGGAGAGGAAAAAGGTGTAGAGGATGAAGCGGTCGACATTTATGCCGAGGAGGCTGGCCGTGGACCGGTTTTCCGCCACGGCCCGGAGCGCTTTGCCGAGTCTGGTACGGTTGATCAGATAGCCCAGGATCGCCAGGACAACCATGCTCACCGCGAAGAGGATGACCTGCACGGTGCGGATCACCACCGGCTTGTCCCCCCACTGCAGCATGATGGCCGGCCTGATGTCGCCGTATACGTCCGAGGGGAAGGAGTAGATCTCCGACCCCACCAGGTATTGAATGACATTGACCGTGACGAGGGCGACGCCGAGGCTGCTCACCAGCGCCAGGAGCGGGTCGGCGTCCCGTCTGCGCAGCGGTCTGAAGGCGAACCGTTCCACCAGCACGCCGGCCAGGCCTGAGATGACCGCACCGAGCAGCAGGGAGAGGGCGAATGAAAGTTGGAAGGGGAGCCGGAGTCCCGCCAGCAGGCCGCTGATCCCGAACTGGCCGACCGACAGGGTATAGGTCAGGTAGGCGCCGAACGTGAAGACCGCGCCGTGGGCAAAGTTGATGATCCCCAGGATGGAAAAGACCAGCGTATAGCCGAGCGCGAAGATTGCGTAGACGCTGCCGATGCTGAGGCCGTTGAGGATATTCTGGAGGATCTGTACGCCGTCCATACGATACCGGCGGGGAGATTATCCCCTGCCCCCCTTTGTCGCTGTCATACTGAATCCGTGACGGATGCCACGCCGCTTCGCTCCGCGTACCGCTCGCACCGCCGCTGTACGGCTCATTACGCTACCGGCCTGAAACTCGCCCTGACGGGCTCAGACAGTCAGGCCGGTTTACGCTCCGTTTCGCCTACAGCGGCTGGCACTCGGGCACAGTCGCTTCGTCGGCGCGGCATCCGTCACGGATCAGATTATTTCACGATGACGAATTTGCCGCTCTTGCCGCCGGCGTCCATCTTGATCCGGGAGACGTAGAACGACTTCTGGTTGATCTCTCCGTCGCGGTCCAGGCTGATCTCGCCCAGGGGGGTAACGTAGGAGCCGGTACGGATCGCCTTGTTAAGCTCGGCGCGCACGACCGGGAGCTCCAGTTTGCCGATCTTCTTCCTGGTGGTGGCCTCGACCTTGCGCAGCGCCTCGACGATCACCTGGACGGCCGCGTACGCCTGGGCGGAAAACTGGGGAGGGTCCTTCTTGTACTGTTTGCGATATTCGTTGACAAAGGCGGTGTTTGCAGGGTTCTTCACCTCGGGGCTGTACGCCTGGGCGACCAGTATCCCGTCGCAGTCCTTGCCGCAGACCGGAAAGACGTTGGCGGTGTTGAAGCCGTTGCCGCCGACGATGATTCCCTTGTAGCCCAGCTGGCGCAACTGCTTGGCCAGATTGCCGCCGTCGGCCGCCAGGCCGGAGATGATGACCAGCTCGACCTTGGCGCCCAGTACCGCGGTTGCCTGGGTGGTAAAATCGGTGTCGGTAGTCATGAATTTCTGCACGGTAACGAGCTGCAGACCGTTACTCTTCACCGCCTCCTGGAACGTGCCGGTCTCCGAGGTGCTGTAGGCATCGTTCTGGGCGTAGAGCACGGCAACGCGTTTGATCTTCGGGTTCTGCTTCAGTGCCTGTTTGACCGCATTCGGGGCCACCCTGGCCACCGGCGCCGAAACCCTGCCGATGAACTCGCCGATCTGGGGGATCCCCTTGGCGGTATTGGACGGGCCGAGAACCGGCACTTTCAGGCGGTTTGCGATGGGATCGGCACTGAACGCCTGTTGGGAAAGGGTCGGGCCGACGATCCCGACCACCTTGTCCCGGTTGATCAGGTTCTGGAATGCGTTGATCGCTCCCGCCTCATCCCCGCCAGTGTCCTGCAGGACCAGACGTATGGGGGTGCCGTTTACTCCAGCGGCATTGAGCTGTTTTTCGGCGATCCTGGCTCCGATCACCTGCTCCTGCCCGAACAGGGCCACATTGCTGGTCTGCGCCACCCCGATGCCGACCGGGATGGGGGTGGCCACCGGTTCGGCAGATGCTGCAGAGGCACAGAGGGCGGACAATAAGGCAAAGGGCACAATTCGTTTCACGGCTTCCTCCTGATGAGAGATCGGCAGCACGGGTGTCGTGGTACCATGGGGCATATTTGCATGTCAAGGGGGGGAGGTCCGGCTCTGCCGGGATTAACGGTCGAGCGCCTCCCGCACCGTTCTCAGCAGCTCGAAGGGCTGGATAGGCTTCATGATCAGCTCCGCGCCTTCATCCAGTATGTCGCGGCTGTTGATGATATCCATGGTATAGCCGCTGGTAAAAATGGCCCTGATGTCGGCGTTGAGCTTCCTGATCTCATCGTACGCCTCTTTGCCGCTCATCCGCGGCATGACCATGTCCATCAGGATCAGCTTGATCGACTCCCTGTTCGCGGCAAACTTCTCCACCGCATCCCGTCCATCCTCGGCAGGAATCACCCGGTATCCGTAGCTGGCGAGGATCTCCTGCACCAGTGTGCGGACCGACGGCTCGTCTTCGGCAACCAGTATCGTCTCGGGCCCACCCTTTGGCGCCACCGGGGTGATCGGCTCCTCGTCAGTCAGCGAATCCGTTTTCATGAGGGGGAGATAGATCCTGAAGGTGGTCCCGATCTGCGGCTCACTGTACACATTGATGAACCCGTTATGCTGCTTGATGATCCCGTAGGCGATGGACATGCCGAGGCCAGTCCCTTTCCCCGGCTCCTTGGTGGTGAAGAAGGGTTCGAAGATCCTGGTCCTCGTCTTCTCGTCCATGCCGACGCCGGTGTCCGATAGGGAGATGAGGGCATATCTCCCCGGTTCGCCGTAGCCGTTGGCCTGCACGAATGCCGCATCCACAACCTGAAGGGCGGTCTCGATGGTCAGCAGACCCCCCTTCGGCATCGCGTCCCGGGCGTTGGTGGCGAGATTTATCAGGACCTGCTCGATCTGGCCGCTGTCGACGACGGCCAGGAGGTCGCCGTCATGGTGCATCGATTTGAGCTGGATATCCTCGCCGATGATCCGTTCGAGGAATTCCTCGATCTGATGGACGATGTCGTTGATATTGACGGCCCGGGGTCTCATGACCTGCTTGCGGCTGAACGTCAGGAGGCTGCGGGTCAGATGGGCGGCCTTGTCCGAAGCATCGATGATCTTTACCACCTTCTCCTTCTGGGAGGGGGCCAGGGTCGTGTCCGATTTCAGTATGGCGCCATACCCCATGATCACCATGAGGATGTTGTTGAAGTCATGGGCCACGCCGCCCGCCAGCTGCCCGATGGCTTCCATCTTCTGGGATTGCAGGAGCTGCTCTTCCAGGTGCTTCCGGTCGGTAATGTCGCGGCCTGCCGCCAGCACATAGGTCCCGTCGCGAAACCGCATCCGGTTCAGCGTGAATTCGGCCGGGAAGCTCCCGGACTCTTTCCGGTGCAGTTCCGTGACCACCAGTGCCCGCTCACCGCTGCATTCAGCGGGGGTGGAGATCAGTTTTTCCGCGCTGGGGCAGCCGGCAAGACCGGAGATGTCGAACAGGGAGCTGTTGAGGAACTCCGCGCGGCTCCACCCCATCTGTCGGCTGGCCGATTCGTTCACGTCGACTATGTGGCCGGTGGGGACTTCAACGAGGAAAATGGCGTCATTGCTATGGTCGATAAAGGCCTTGAACCGTTCGAGCTCCTCCAGCCGCTGCTGCAGTTCGGGGTAATAGGTTTTGCGGATTGACGATTCGCCGAAACCGGCCAGTTTTTCCTGCAGGCTGGCCAATGCGTCGGGGGAGTCAGAGGGACTCTTCATAGACAACCTCTATGTCCCGCTGTGAAGCCCTTCGCGGATTGGTCGCCATGCAGGGGTCTTTCAGGGCGTGGCCGGTGAAAAAGGAGAGGTCGCTGCGGTTCACCCCGACTGTTTGCAGGGTCCTGACAATACCGGCAGCCTGCTTCAGTTCCCGTACGTGTTTCAGGAGCGCCGCTGTCTTCTCGCGGGTGGTCATCCCCCGCAGGTCGAGCCCCATTGCCTCGGCGATATGTTCGAAGCGCTCGGGCGCCGACGGCATGTTGAAGGCGATGACGTGGTCGAGCAGCATGGCGTTGCACTCGCCATGGGCGATGTCGAGGGCGCCTCCCAGGCTGTGGGCCATGGCGTGGTTCGCCCCCAGGATGGCATTGGAAAAGGCCAAACCCGCCTGAAGACTCCCCTGCATCACCCGGCTGCGGAGCTCCAGGTCGTCGAGGGCGTTGATGGACGGGAGAAGGTTTGCGGTAAGGAGGCGGATCGCCTCGATGGCATGCAGGTCGGTCATGGCCGAGTGGGCCGTCGAAACGTACGCCTCGATGGCGTGGGTCAGGGCGTCCAGCCCGGTGCAGGCCGTGAGATAGGCATCCATGGAGGTCAGGGTGACCGGGTCGATCAATGCCAGGTCCGGCACCACCGATTTGCTGATGATGGCGAATTTTACCCGTTCGGCCGGGTTGCTGATGATGGCGAACTGGGAGACGTCGGCGGAGGTCCCGCCGGTGGTTGGGACGCAAATGAGGGGGGGCATCGGCGCCTTCACCATGTCCACCCCTTCGAACAGCAGGATATGCTGATGGTTGGAGCTTACGATGCCGATCCCCTTGGCGCAGTCGATGGAGCTTCCTCCCCCCACCGCCACCAGGGCGTTGCACTGCTCCGCCTGGTAGATCGCAACCCCGGCCATCACCTCCTCGACCTTCGGGTTGGGGGTAATGCCGGTGTAGAGGGCAAAGGGAAGGCCTGCCGCCTCCAGGCTGTCGGTGACGTCCTTGGTCCAACCCGCGGCTACCACGCCGGGGTCCGAGACGACCAGGATCTTGCGGCCGCCCAGGTTCTTGGCATAGCGACCGGCCAGGTTTCTCGCCCCTACGCCGAAGATGAATTCTGGGGCCACAAATTTTCGGAGTTCAAATCCCTCGGCCATGACACCCTCAATGAGTGTGACTTGTATAACGACATTTTATTATAACGCCAATTCTCCATCATTTCTACGATAACTTATTTTTTGGCAGTTTGCGGGGGATCGAAGGGCGTGGGGCGGGAAGGGGGAGGGGGATGCGGCTGATCCCCCTCCGCTTCGGTTACTTGAAGACCAGCATGGTGGCGGTCTGATTGATGTGCCCGATAAACTGCTCGCCATAGGTGCTGAAACCGACGGTCGGCACCTCCGCGAAGAGCGCGCCATACTCCTTTGTCAGCTGTTTCTGCCCCAGTTCCAGCGTCCTCAGGATGCAGTTGAAGTTGATCAGTCCCGACATCCCCCCCAGCTCCTCCCTGGCCCTGGCCAGGGCCTGGGAGGTGTCCTGGATGATCTCCGTCGATTCCAGCAGGGTGAGTTCCATCCCTTCGGTCACGCCGCAGTAGAAGGTCATCGTATCCCCCTTGATCTGCTGGGGGCTCCGTACGTACGGCTCATCGCCGATCATCAGTCCCACCGGATTGTGCATGAAGCGGTCCGCCGCCTCGGCCACCGACGTCCCGAGCGCTTCCGCATAGGCGACGGCAGCCGGTTTGTGGTCGAATTCGATGACCTCCCGGACGAACTCGTCGGCCTTGGTCACCACCAGCTTCTTGTCGAGGGGACGGAAACTCTGGGTCTTGACGAACGCGAATTCGGTGGCCGGCTCGATCAGCGCCAGGACGGCGGCGTTGCGGTAGCACCGGCCATTGGCGTAGACATGGGTGGCGGCGAATTTCAGGTCATCGCCCGCCGAGCCGCCGATGAAGTTGACGTTGGTCAGGTCGCCGATCCGGTCGATGATCAGCTCCTCCTTGCGGCAGAGGCCGTCCACAAGGATAATCCCCACATACTGCTTCGGGTCCATCTCGGCCATCGGCTTGCCGAAGTGACGCTCGAACGAACTGAAGGCGTCGTAACTGTCGCTCCCCAGCTCCTCCAGTACGGCGACCTTTGCCGATCTGATCGCCTGACCGTTGAACGCCATGGCAACGACGGAGTTGGTGAGCATCCTGCCCGTCACGAACTCCCCGGCTGTGGAACAGCCGAAAACGTCCGCGGTCGGGAAGGCAGCCTGCATCTCCCTGCTGATGGCTTCGGGGTCGAGGGTGGACGAGGCGAAATAGATGACCAGTTTTGCGTCGAATCCGGCAAGCTGCTGCTGCAGCTCCTCTACTGCGTTCTTCGGGGTGCTGCTCTCGGAATATGCTGTGGTGATGTTCATGGGATCTCCTATCTGAGTTCTTTTGCCACGACGTCGAGCTTGGCGAGTATGGCCGGGTCATCGTCCGACTGGGGGGTGAACTTGTTCGGGTCGATCCCCTTCAGCATCAGCTTCGTCTTGATGACGCCGGCCAGCATCGGATTGTCCTTCGCCCTCTGGGCGATGATCATGTCGATCATCTGTTTGATCTTGCCTGCCATCTGGTACACCTCCTGTGATGTTGTGTGACGTTATTGCCCGTAGATGGGGCCTACGAAGCGATCCTGAACTGACCCACCAGCTCCTGCAGATCGTTGGAGAGGCTGGTCAGTTCCGACGCCGAACGGGCGCTCTCCTTGGCGACCTCGGCCGTCGCCGTCATGACCTCGGTGATCATCTGGATGTTGCTGCTGATCTCGTTGGAGGTGGCGGTCTGTTCCTCGGTGGCGGTGGCGATCTGGTTGACCTGCGTGGTCACCGCCTGGATCTGGCTCAGTATCCCCTGGAGCGCGTCGCCGGATTTTGCCGCCTCCATGGTTCCCCGTTCCACCTCGTTCACCCCTTCGACCATGGATCGGACCGCCCCTCTGGTCTGGCTTTGTACCGCCTTGATCATGGTGCCGATCTCCTTGGTGGCCTTGGTCGTCCGCTCGGCCAGGGCGCGCACCTCGTCGGCCACCACGGCGAAGCCCCGCCCCTGTTCGCCGGCCCTGGCCGCCTCGATGGCGGCATTGAGCGCCAGAAGGTTGGTCTGGTCGGCAATGTCCTCGATGGTGCCGACGATCTCGCCTATCTGGTCGGATTTGGCCCCCAGGGCCTCGACCGTCTGCGCCGACTCCTTCACCCGTTCGGCGATGAGGTTCATGACGGCCACGGTCTGCTGGACCACGGCGGAACCGGAGAGGGTCGAGGCGTTCGCCCGATCGGAACTCTGTGCTGCAATCGTGCAGTTGCTGGCCACATCGTTGGACGTGGCAGCCATCTGCTCGCTCGCCACGGCGATGGTCCCGGCCTGAACCGCCACCTCGCCGGCATTGCCGGCCATCATCTCGTAGGCGGTGCAGAGCATGCCCGACGTCGACGAGACCTGGGTGGTCGTCTGCATGAGCCGGCTGACGATGTCGTGGAACTTCCCCATGAAGGCGTTGAACGCCCGGCACATGTCGCCGACTTCGTTCGCTTCCCCATAGTCGATCCGCTGGGTCAGGTCGCCGTTCGCCTCCGAGGAGACCAGCATGTCGTGCATCAGGTTCAAAGGCGTGAAGAGGCGGCGGACCATGAACCAGCTGACCGCTGCCGCGGCAGCGAGAAAGACGAGCGCCAGGGCGGGGATGATAAGCAGCAGGCGTTGGTAGGAGTCGAGGTACTCGCTCTTCCTGACCGCTACGGCAAAGGCGCCGATAGTCTCTCCCCGACCGTTCTTCAGCGGATCGTAGGCGGCATAGTAGGGGACGCCCAGCACTTCCACCTCCCCGCGGTAGGGCCGGCCGCTCCGGATGACCGCGTCGTAGGCCGGGCCCTGCAGTTTCGTTCCCAGGGCACGGCTGCCGTCCTCCCTGACGACCGTGGTGGCGATGCGGGTGTCTCCCATGAAGATCGAGGCCACGCCGCCGCACAGCTCCTTGAGCCGGTCAGGGAGTGCATTGTCTCCGTTGATGGCATATCCGTCCGCCATGAGCCGCCCCCCCTCGATCCGGACATCGCGTCCCTTCTGGGAGAGCAGTTCCCGGAACGTCCTGAGCCGCGCCTCCTGGGAGGCGACCGCCTTGGCATCGAGACTCTGCTTGAAGGTGTAGAGGCAGATGCCCGTGATGCTCGCCAGCGTAACCGCGATGATGGCCACGGTTACCACGATAAGTTTGGTCCTGATCTTCATCCACACCCTCCTGCAAAGCTCGTAATGGGTTCGCGAGACGTCAGCCGGCGCGGCTCCACCCGGTTGCCGATACCGGCCGTCGTTGGTCCGACGCGAACACCGTTTTCTGTTTCATTAGCTTTCGGCTGCAAAACGATTGCATGCATGCGTAATTTACTTGGCCATGATGCGTAAATTACGCAGGGGAGGGGGAGGTGCAACCGGATAGTGCCGGCGAAGGGATCTGGTGCGGAGTAGGAGTTGTGTGGAGAGGGGAAGTGTTTTAAAATTGAGGTGTTAGAGGCGGACCATCCCCTCGCGCAGGGCGAATTTGACCAGGTCGGCACTGCTCCTCAGGTGCAATTTCCGCATGCAGTGCCGGCGGAAGGTGTCGACGGTCTTGTTGGAGATGCCGAGGATGAAGGCGATGTCCTTGGAGTTGTTCCCTTCGGCCAGCAGTCTGAGGATCTCCTGTTCGCGGCCGGTGAGATGTGCATTGCTCGTTGGGGTCTCCCGGGGAGCGGGGCGAGCGAAGCTCCTCACGAGAATCTCCGAGACCTTCGGGCCCAAATATGTTTCAAGCGAGTAGATGGCGCGGATCCCCTCGGGGAGGCAGCGAAAATCCGCCTCTTTCAGGATGTACCCCCGCGCGCCGTGGTCGAAGGCGTTCGCTACCGATTCCCGGTCGGAATTGCCGGTCAGGAAGAGCACCTGGCAGGGTAAGCCCTCCGCGACCATTCGCCGGGTAACTTCAAGCCCGTCCAGCAGAGGGAGGTGAATCTCGGTGACAATGACGTCCGGCACCTGTTCCCGCGCCAGTTCGAGCAGCGACTTACCGTCACCGGTGTCGGCAACCACCTGGATGCCTTCCACCCCTTCCAGTAACGATCGTACCCCCTGGCGCACGATCGTTTGCTGGTCAGCCAGCACGACCCGTATCTGCCGCTCAGTAACGAGCGGACAATGGTATGACGTCATCACATCTCAACCCTGTTCCGTGGTGTCCTGTGCCGATGAATTCACTGATCATGTAACGTTTGGCAGCCCAGATCTCAGCTTCCACCACCGCGCTGCCCGGCAAACCGCTCCCCCTTACCCGGCGTGCGGTTTGCCGATCTCCTCCATGCCAACGCTGCCATGACCGCCTTCCACATTGGGCGCATCCCCTCCCAGGTGAGCTGCGCAGACATTCCGGATGTTATTGACCTTGGCACCACAATGCTTGCATTCAACCGTGGGGTTGTCCGAAATACTCTTGATGCACTCTTCGAGTCCTTTCGACTTGAGATAACAAAAATGCATCTTGTGCGCTTCGCAGTTACAGTCCATGTTTCCTCCGTTGTTCGTTGAATTGGCCATCGGTATGTTCGACGTCGTTACCCGTTCCCGCTTGCAGGATATTCGTCATTCCTGGCTGGCCGGCAGTCGCACCGTGAACAGTGAGCCCTCGCCGAGTGTGCTCTCCACCTGGATCTCGCCGCCGTGACGCTTGACGATGTCGTAGGTCAGGGCCAGGCCGAGGCCTATCCCCTTACCCACCTCCTTGGTGGTGAAGAACGGGTCCCAGATCCGGTCGATGGTGTCCTGGGCGATGCCGCAGCCGGTATCGCCGATCCTGATCTCCACCATGGCGTCGTCGGTCTGGAGCGTCGTCACCGTCACCTTCCCGGTCCCCTTGATCGCCTGGTGGGCGTTGACCAGCAGGTTCATGCAGACCTGGCGCAGTCCGGACGGGTCCCCCATGACCCGGGGAAGGCCCGCCTGCAGATCGGTGACCACGTCGATCTGGCGATAGACCAGATGGTGCCGGAGCAGTTCGAGGATCTCCATGAGGACCTCGTTCATCTCCACCAGGGAGAAGGAGCCGTCCGATTTCCTGCTGAAGCTGAGCAGGTGGTCGATGATCCCTTTGCAGCGGTACGACTCCCTGACGATGACTTCCAGGTAGTGGGGAAAGTCGTCCAGCCGGAGATCCTTCTTCATGGCCGGTTCGTCGCGGAACCGCCTCAGAAGACCTTCCGCGTAACCTGCGACCGAGGTGAGCGGGTTGTTGATCTCATGGGCGATGCCGGTGGCCAGCACGCCGATGCTCGACATCTTCTCGGTCTGGATCAGGTGCATCTCCTGCAGACGCTTTTTCGAGATGTCCCGGAAAAAGACCAGTGCCCGGTTTCTCTCTCCCAGGGCGTCTTTTATGGGGGTGGCGGTGATGTCCACGTACTGGGTCCGGTGGCCGTCCCGCACCGAGACGGCGGAGGTTTCCACCCGCTCCCCCTTGAGCGCTTGCTCCACTGGGCAATCGTGCGGCATGGAGGACGTTTCGGGATGGAAGAGCTCGCGGCAGGAGGTGCCGGGCCGTATCTCCCGGGGATAGAGCCTTGGCGCGATGAGGTTATGGTGCTGGACCACTCCGTCATGGTCGTACACCACGATGCCGTCGCTGATGGAGTCGAAGATGGCCTGCAGTTCGTTGGTCTTGTTGAGCAACTCCACTTCGGCCTGCTTCCGTTCGGTGATGTCCTGGGTCGTGCCATAGAGCCGCACCACCCGGCCGGCGCTGTTCACCGACGGCTCGACGATGGAGTAGACCCACCGGGAGGTGCCGTCGCCGAACTGCAGACGGTGCTCGATCTCGTAGCTCTTCCCGTACTCGATGCCGAGCCGCAGGTGCTCCATGACCGAAGCGAGATCCTCCGGGTGGACCACGCCGGCAAACGCCTCCTGGGTCGTCTCCTCCCGGCTGAGCCGCATGATGCGCAGCAGTTCGTCCGAGGCGTTCACCCCCCCGGTGACCGGGTCGAAACTCCAGGAGCCCACATGGGTCATGGACTGGGCCTTGGTCAGGTTGTATTCGCTCTCCGACAGGGCCTGTTCGGCCATCTTCTTCTCGGTGATGTCCACCAGCACGGCCAGGCATTCCTCCCCCGATTCGGTGACCATGGCCTCGATGCGGACATAGAGCGGCCGGTTGTCCCGCTGGGAGAGCCGGAGCCGGCAGGTCTCCTTGCCATGGGACCGGAACACCGTGCGGAGGTAGTTGCTGAACAGGAAGCAGTCCTCGTCGGCGACGAAGGAGTCGAACCGCCGGCCGAGCAGGCCGTTCCGCTCGATGCCGAGCAGGCGCTCGCCGAAAAGGTTGACCGACTGGATGGCCCCTTCGCGGTCGAAGGTGAAATACCCCACCGGCGCAAAGTCATACAGAAGGGCGTATTTGTTGCGCGAAGCCTCCAGCTCTTCCCGTGAGCGGCGCAGCTCCTCGATCTTCGTCTCCAGTTCCGCCTGGTGGGGATGAACGTCACGTTGAAGTTTCACCACTCGGTCCTCAGCGTCGGGTCTCGTATTTGATGCCGAAGCGTTCCCGCCAGGCAGCGCTGCTCGGGTTGTTCTGCATCCAGAAGGTGCGGCCTTTGGCAGCCTCGGACTGGCCGTAGTAATTACGGTAATCGGGCGGTTCTTCCTGCTCCTTCTGCAGATGGTCCCGTCGCTTCCTGGGGGCATGGTCCGTATAGATGCTGCGGAAGAGGTCTTCCAGGATCTGGCTCAGCTCGTCGACGTTCTTCACCTGCTCCACCTTGTCGCAGTAAGCGCCGTACTCTTCGATCAGGCAGTCGCCCCGCTTCCAGGTTTCACGGTCCTCCGGGGTAAGCCAGAGCAGGTACCCCGCCTTCTCCCTGATCTCGTCCATGACCCAGTCATTGGCCTCGTTGTAGTTGTTCCGCGCATCCCCCAGGACAATGATCGTCGGATTGCCCCGCATGCTCTCCAGGTGTCGTTTCTTGAAATTGACCAGGACCTTGCCGTAATCGCTGTTCTCGTCCATATCGACAATCTTCCCTGAGTCGATGATCTCCAGCAGGCAATTTACCGGCATGTTCGTCAGCAGGTCGGTTATTTCAGCCAGTTCCTGGTTGAAGATGAAGCTCCGTACGTCCATCAGCCTGTTGTGCAGGGTGTGCAGGAGCAGCAGCATGAAGCGCGAGGCGTAGCTTACCGAAAAGCTGACGTCGCAAAGCACCACCAGCCGGGGCCGTACCTTCTTCTTGCGGCGGAGCGACACCAGGAACGGTACCATGCCGTTCCGGTAGTTTTTCTGGAGCGTCCTGATGACGTGCAGTTTACCCCGGTTCTGTTCTTCCTTTACCCGCCGCACATCCTTGCGGATACGGATCAGCATCCGGGATACGACTTCGTGCATGTCGGCGATCTCTTCGGGGGTGAAGGCGGGATTGCTCTCCGTGCCCCAGCTTTTGCTGAACGCGGCCGAGGGGAGGTTCAGCAGGTTGAATTCCGACGGTTTGGGGGCCTTGTTCTTCCCCTTGTACCCTTTCATCCGCACCTGTATTTCCGGGCCGTCCGCATCCTCTTCCATATCCCTGAGCCAGTCGAGGTTCTGCAGATCCTCGGCGGTCAGCTCCTGGGCGCCGGAGAGCATGCGGGGCCGGTCCTCTTCCCGCTTTTCCAGCATCTCGGCGGTGAACTCCTCACCCTCGACGATATGGAAATAGGCGCCCATCAGCTCTTCGGGATTGATACAGAAGGGGTTTTCCTGCTGATAGCCGAAGAACGAGTCGAAGATCTCGTTGAATCCCGGAATGTCGTTGCTGTTCTTCACCAGCGTCAACTGCAGCAACGCCCGAACCGCCTCCCTCCCTTCAACACCCCCCAGTGCCAGCGCATTGACCGCATCGAGGCACTCCCCCGGTGACACCCGTATCCCTTCTTCCCGCAGGGCATGCACAAATCGGGTGACAACCGTTTCCATGGCTACCTCAGTTCCTGGCCGGCAAGTTCCCTCACCATCTGCAGATCGGCCTGGTGTTTGGCGATCACCCCCACGGTGTTGTCGAGCACCTGCCTGGTGAGCTTCGTGGCATTCAGGATGGTGAGGACGTTGGCCCAATCAAGGGTTTCGGAGACACTGGGGGGCTTGCGCATGTTCAATTCGCGGGCCTTGCGCAGAAAGGAGACCATCTGCAGCGCCAGCTCCTCGCAGATTTCCGGGAAACGGGCCCGGACAATGGCCACTTCGCGGTCCAGTTCCGGATATCCTATGTAGAGATAGAGGCAGCGGCGGCGGAGTGCGTCGGAAATCATCCGCGTGCCGTTGCTGGTCAGGATCGTCAGCGGCTTATGGCGGGCTTCTATGACCCCCAGCTCGGGGACGGAGACCTGGAAGTCGCTCAGGCACTCCAGCAGCAACGCTTCGAACTCGTCACCGGAGCGGTCGATCTCGTCGATCAGCAGGAGTGAGCGTTTTTCCGACAGGAAACTACGCAGGATCGGCCGCTGCACCAGAAAATTATGGGAAAAGAAGAGGCTTTCCTCAGCGGCGAGCCGCTCCACGGCCTCGCGCAGGTCGGCGGAGACGGAGAGGTAGCTGTCGAGCTGTGTCCGCAGGAGCTGGGTATAGAGGAGCTGCTTGCCGTATTCCCAGTCGTAGAGCGCCTTCCCCTCGTCGATCCCCTCGTAGCACTGCAGCCGGACCAGCGGGAAATCCATGGCCGAGGAGAGGGTCTTGGCCAGCCCGGTCTTCCCGACGCCGGGAGGCCCCTCGATCAGGATCGGCTTCTCCATCCGGAGTGCCAGGAAAACGGCGGTGGCAATGGCGTCATCGGCAATGTATCCGCCTGAACGGAGTACGCGTTTTACCTCTTGTTCGGTTATCATGATGACCCTCGTGTCGGCGGTAGCGCGCGGATTGTTCCTGCCCGGACTCTGCGGCTGTCGATGCGGCAGCGCCGCTGGCACCCGGAGAACGTATTCTCCGGGGCCAGCGGCAGCTCACTTCAGTTCAAGCCATTGTGTTGCCGGTATTACATGCAGCCTTTGAAAACGGCGCGCATTTCGTGGAAGCCCACATCCTTCGGGTTCCCTTCGGAGCAGATGTCGGCGGCGGCAAACTTGGAGAGGCCGTCCAGGTCTTTTTCCTGCAGACCGAGGTCGGCAAACCGCTGGGTGATGAACAGCTCGTCCTTGAGCTCCTGGATGGCGTCGATGAACTTCTCGCCGGCCTTGTAGTCGGACAGCCCGGCAACGTCGAGATCGGCGGCTTTTGCCATCATCTTGAAGCGCTCGGGGCAGGCCGGCAGGTTGTAGCGGCAGACGTCGACCAGGGCGATGGCGTTGCAGAGGCCGTGCGGCGCGTCGTAGAGACCGCCCATGGCGTGGGCCATACTGTGAACGATGCCGAGGCCGGCGCTGTTGAAGCTGTAGGCAGCGGCCATTTCGGCCCAGACCATCTGCTCGACGGCCCGGTCGTTGTTACGGTTGGCTGCCGACTGACGCAGGTTCTGGAATATTTCGGTGATCGCCCAGAGGCCCGGGCCGTAAGCGGACTGCACGCAGAGGCGGGAAGCGATCGCCTCGACAGCGTGGGTCAGGGCGTCCATCCCGGTGTAGGCAACCAGTTCCTGGGTCATGCACTGATGGATCAGGGGGTCGTTGACCGACTTGCTCGGCGTACAGTTGGGATCGAAGAGCGCCATCTTGTACATCTTCTCGGTGTGGTTGATGATCGAGAAGCAGGAAACTTCCGAACCGGTACCCGACGTGGTGTTAATGGCCAGATGGGGGATCTTGTTCTTCTTGGTGGCCTTGAAGGCGCCTTCGAAGGTCCGGACGTCCTGGCCGTCATGGCTGTAGACCAGCTTGATGGCCTTGCCGCAGTCGTGGGAGCTGCCGCCCCCCAGGGTGATGATGCCGTCGAACTTGCCGGAGGCGAGTGCCTTGGCGCCTTCCATGACTTCATGGTCCTTCGGGTTCGGGGTTGCCTTGTCGAACACTTCGGAGGCCACACCGGCGTGCTTGAGAACACCCTGGATCGCCTCGACGATACCGGTGCCGCGCAGACCGGTGGTTACGATCAGAGCATTATTGATGCCGAGGGTCTTGGCGTCGTTGCCGACCATCGTATGGGCGCCCCAGCCGATATTCACGGAAGGATAGGCGTGCTGCATTTTGATCGGGTACTCAGTCCTCTGCTGGGTAAGGGTCCGCTTTACGTCTCTGAAATGTGGCATCTGTACTTCCTCCTTTTGGTGGTGTGTGCTCTCTTTATGGTGCTGCAGTGATTGCGCTGAATGTGATGTGCTCTCCATACATGGGGCTCATTACTAAGCCGGTTATCACCTCCTCAGAACTTTGTTTTAGGTGCACTCTCCGGTGCTGGAAATGAACCGGTATTCGCTGCTGAGTTGCTTGCGGTGCGCTTTGATTCAAGGATATAGCAAGGAGGGTGCCACGGGATAACAATGGTTTGAAAACGCGGGGTTGCGGTGGTTGTAGCTCTTTTGGGTGTCGTGGGGGAGGCGGCGGCGCGGGGAATAAGGAAACACTTTTTTATAAATGTTCGTTGCCAGCGCTATGGAATTTATCCACACCGGGGAATTTTGCCCCGGCCATGCCTGTCGTGGTTGGCGAAAGGAGGGGTGAATGGGAGGGGTAGCGACCCTGATCCGGGCGGCTCGAAGCGTTAGCGGCGTGGTTGTATGCCTGTGGATGAACGGAGAATGAACGCAATTCTAGGCTGTTGTGGAGATGGTCTCACGGGACACCGGAATTTTTTCGGCCGCCAATTTTTTTTCTCGCCCGGCAACGGTCGTCCGGTGCCAGGAGATCGCCACAACTCCCCCATGCCCGCCCCATGCATCCGCCTCCGCAGGCAGGCTGTTCGGGACATTCCCGGCATGCCGGCAGCGAACTGCTGCGCCGCCGGCTCGTTTCGCGGAGTGTCGACCAGCGCGGGGCGCCTTCCGCAAGCGCGGTGCGGAGATCTTTTGCAAAGAGACCCGTAACGGAGAACCGGTCGTTATGCAGGAAGAGGCAGGGGTAGAGCCTGCCATCGGGGGTGAGATAGGGATTTTCGATAAAGGTGCAGCAGTCGGTGCGTGGCGACGCATGGCGCCACTCCACTGCGGCCACGGTTGCGATGCGGTCGTAGCGCTCGCGAAAGTGCGGGTCGCGGTCGTATTGATCCAGCAACTTCAGGTACTGGCCCGGAGTCGGCGGCTTGACCGTCGAGGTCCCGCCGGCCCGGCCGCACCGGACAAGCGTGCCGGTAGTCACTCTGCTGATCGACATGCCGTCGCTCAGTTCGAGCAGCGCCGGAATCTCTGCCAGGTTGTGGCGCATCTCGGTGAAGAAGATCGCGATACGCGGGCCAAGCCCGCCGGCAGCGAGCCGCTGGAGTCCCTCCAGCGCCCCCCTGAAGGCCCCCGATCCCCGCACCCGATCATGGGATGAAGCCGAAGCGCCATCAAGGCTGACCTGAATGGTGAACCCCGGGAAATCCAGCTCCCGCAGGGCCGCCACGTCCCGGTCGGTCATGAGCATGGCGTTCGTCTGCAGGGTGATGGCCCGTAGACCGAGGTCGCGGGAGAGGAGGATGAGCTCCAGCCATGCCGGGTGGCAGAGCGGTTCGCCGCCGGTGATGCGCACCCCTGTACCCCCCATGGCTGCAAACTCCCAGATCAGGCGACGGAGCGCCGGTTCAGGGGCCTGGCGGGGGGAGGCAGCCTTCCCGGCGTCGACCCAGCAGTGCAGGCAGGCGAGATTGCAGGCGCCGGTCAGGGAGATGGTGAGGGTCTTGGGTGGGAGCAGGCCATGCCTGGCCAGCATGTCATCCGTGTCGGTCGCTGTCATCCGGTAACTCGCAGCACGACCTGGGGAAATATTCCACAGGTCGCAAGAAGCCTGAAGCATATGGGAGGTTTTAGTGTGGGTAAAACTGCCACACTGTAGACAAAATCTACAGTGTGGCAGTGGCGTGGTGCAGGTTATAGGGACTCGATGCGGCGGATCGAAGAGCCGGGGGCCACGGCGCCCCCCTTGATGACCCTGGCAAAGATCCCTTCCCTGGGCATGACGCAGTCTCCTGCCTGGTAATAGATGGCGCACCTGGTGTGGCACTCCTTGCCGATCTGCGTCACCTCGAGGATTGCTTCTCCGACGGCAAGGAGGGTACCGATCGGTAACGAGGGGAGGTCGATGCCGATGGTGGTGATGTTTTCGGCAAAGTCGCCTGCGGTGACATCGAGCCCCTTGTCCCGCATGGTATCGATGCTTTCCTGGGCGAGCAGGCTCACCTGGCGGTGCCAGTCGCCGGCGTGGGCGTCGCCCGCCAGTCCGTGGTTCTCCAGGAGCTGCCCCTCCGCGATCGGGGTCTTCCGTTCCCCTTTTTGGGCACTGATGCAGACGGCTACGACTTTTCCGGGCATGCTGCAAACCTCCTGAAACAACGGGGCTAGCCGCCAATGGCGGCCATGGTGAATGAACGGTGATCGCTCTCCGCCACGGAGAGACGGTGCCTGCCCGGTTTAGCATCGACGATGGCTCTCAGCGCCCTGGTCAGCGCGTCGCCATCTCCCGGGCCGAGACAGGGTTTAAGGTCGACTTCGGAGTCGCTGAACAGGCAGCTCCGGGCCTTTCCGGTGGACGTGACCCTGATCCGGTTGCACTGGCCGCAGAAGTGGCTGGAGAGGGGGGTGATGATGCCGATGCTCCCGCGGGCCCCTTCTATCCTGAACTCCCGGGCCGGCCCGGCCAGTTCCCCCGGTGCCAGTTCGCCCAGCGGGTAGCGGGCAGCTATCCGCCCGATGATCTCCTCGCCCGGCATGACCAGCCCCTGCCATCCAGGTTCCTTGATGGCCGGCATGTATTCGATGAAGCGGACCGTGATCTGGCGCTCCAGGGTCATGGCCGCGAACTCCAGCAGTTCGTCGTCGTTCACCCCCCGCATCACCACGGCGTTCAGCTTGATCGGGAACCCCGCCTGCTCGGCGGCCGCAATCCCGGCAAGCACGCGGGAGAGGTCGCCACAGCGGGTGATCCGGGCGAAAACCTCCGGCCGGAGCGAATCGAGGCTGATGTTGAGGCGCTGTACCCCGGCGTTGCGAAGGGGGATCGACAGCTCGTCCAGGAGCAGTCCGTTGGTGGTAAGGACCAGCTGCTTGAGCCCGGGAATGGCTGCGAGCCGGGCAAGGAACGGGACGATCCCCTTCCTGACCAGCGGTTCGCCGCCGGTAACCCTGATCTTCTCTATGCCGATCCCTACGGAGGCCTGGGCGATCGTGAACATCTCCTCGTAGCTCAGCATGTCGCCGTGGGGGTGCTTGACGATCCCTTCAGCCGGCATGCAGTAGCTGCAGCGAAGGTTGCAGCGATCGGTAACGGAGAGCCGCAGGTAGTTTATTTTTCGTCCGAATGAATCAACGAGCCGCATCGTTTCGACTCCTTCCCGAATTCAGCAGTTGACTGGGCCCTCGTTCGCTCCAATTCCCCTTCAGCTGTGGCTCTAGGGCTCATTCCGCTACAGCCGGTAAACTCACCCTGCGGGTTAAGACAACCCGGCTGCTTGACGCTTCATTTCGCCCAGAGCCACAACGCTTCGGAGAAAGTCGCTCTCTACGGACCCCGTCACCTGCCGGATGCAGGTTACGCGTCCAGGCCGTAACGTTCCAGCTTGGTGTAGAGGGTCTTCCGGTCGATCTCCAGCATGCGGGCGGCCCGGCTCTTGTTCCGGTCGACCATCTCCAGGACCCGTTGAATGTGATCGCGCTCCACGACCCAGAGGGGCTGGGAAACGGTGACCGATGTCGTGCCTTCGGTGCTGGCAGGGGGGGGCGGAACCGACCTCTGCGGCGCGAAGGGGAGCAGGTCGGCGGTGATCACCGGCTCCGTTGCCAGGATGCAGGCGCGGCGGATCGTGTTGCGCAGCTCCCGGACGTTCCCCGGCCAATGGTAGGAGCGGAGCGCAGCCATGGCCCCTTCGGAGACCTCCCACTGGCGGGCGTCGTTGTCGCACCCAGTCTTTATAAAATACCAGGTCAGCGGGACGATGTCATCCGGTCTCTCCCGGAGCGGCGGAACGGTAATGGGGAGCAGGTTGATCCGGTGGAACAGGTCTTCCCGGAAATCGCCCCTGTTCACGCACTCCATGAGGTTCTTGTTGGAGGCGAACACGAAGCGGACGTTGACATGGATGTCGTGGTTCCCCCCCAGGCGCTTGAAGGTCCCGGTCTCCAGGATGCGAAGAAGTTTGACCTGGACGTCCAGCGGCATTTCCGAGACTTCGTCCATGAAGAGCGTGCCGGTGTCGGCCAGTTCGAAGAGCCCGGCGCGTCCCTTGCTGGCGCTGGTGAAGGCCCCCTGCATATGGCCGAAGAGCTCGCTTTCCGCGGTGTTGACGTTCAGCCTGCCGCAGTTCACCGTGACAAACGGTTTGCTGGTCCTTCTGCTGGCGTCGTGCACGGCCCGGGCGATCAGCTCCTTGCCGGTGCCGCTCTCCCCGAAGATGAGGACATGCTCGTCGGTCGGTCCCCAGCGTTGCACGGTCTCCAGCACCTTCTGGATCGCCTGGCTCTTGCCGACGATCTGGTGGTTTTCCAGCCGGTTGATCTCCAGCTTCAGGTTGATATTTTCGAGCCTCAGGCTGTTCTTCTCGATGGCCTTGTCGATGACGATCTCCAGCTCGTCGAGCTTGATCGGCTTGGTCAGGTAATCGTACGCACCGTGCTTGATGCACTCCACGGCCGTTTCGATGGTGCCGTGGCCGGTGAACATGATCACCTCCGGGATGGTCGATTCGTTCCGCATCCGCTTGAGCACTTCAACCCCGTCCAGGCCGGGCATCCGGACGTCCAGGAGGACAACGTTGAAGTTCTCCTCCATGTACTTGGCAAGCCCCTCTTCGCCGCTGGAGGCGCTGGTCACCTTGTAGCCGCTCCTCGCCAGCTCCATCTGCAACAGCTCGCGGAGAGGCTTTTCGTCCTCGACGACGAGTATCTTGGCATCCTTGCGTGCATCTCCTACTGGCATATGGGCAACCTCACGGTGAATCGCGATCCTTTATTGAGCTGGCTTTCCACGCTGATCTCCCCCCCGTGGCGTTTGACGATGTTGTACGTGACGGCAAGCCCCAGACCGAGCCCCTGGCCCACCTCCTTGGTGGTGAAGAACGGGTCCCAGATCTGGTCGATGGCGTCCTTGGGGATGCCGCAGCCGCTGTCCTGGATGTGGATGGCGATCATCTTTTCGCCGACGCGCGTCGTCGATATTTCGATGAGCCCCGGCCCCTTTATGGCCTGGTGGGCATTGATCAGGAGATTCATGCAGACCTGGCGCAGGCCCGCCGGGTCGCCGTCGACAGGGGGAAGGTCCTCCAGCAGGTTGGTGACGATCTCCACCTTGTCATAGCGGGACTTGTGGCGGACCAGTTCCAGCACCTCCCGGAGCGCCTCGTTGATATCGACCTTGCCGACCGAGCCGTCGGACTTCCTGCTGAAGCTGAGGAGGCAGTCGATGATCCCCTTGCAGCGGTAAGCCTCGCGGATGATAACGTCCAGGTACTTGGGGAACTCCTCCAGGCGCGCATCGCTCTTCATCGACGGTTCGTCGCGGAAACGGCGCATGAGCGCCTCCGCGTAGCCGGCCACCGAGGTGAGCGGGTTGTTTATCTCGTGGGCCACGCCGGCGGCCAGCAGGCCGATGCTCGACATCTTTTCGGCCTGGAGCAGGTGCAGCTCCTGGAGCCGTTTTTCGGTCACGTCACGAAAAAAGAGCAGGGCGCGGTTCTTTTCCCCCAGCGGATCTTCGATAGGGGTGGCTGTCGCGTCGACGTAGAGGGTCTTCTGTCCTTCCCGGGCAATGACCATCGAGGTTTCCACCCGCTCCCCCTGCAGTGCCCGTTCGACCGGACAGTGCTTGGGGGAAGCGTCCACATCGGGATGGAAGAGTTCCCGGCACGACCTGCCCGACAGCGTTTCCTGGGGAAAGAGGGTCGGGCAGATGTGGTTGCGGTGCTGCACCAGGCCGTGGTGGTCGTAGATGACGACCCCGTCGCTGATGGAGTCAAACACGGCCTGCAGTTCTATGGACTTGCTCCGCAGGCCGATGTTCGCGGTTTCCAGTTCCTGGATCTTCTGTTTTACCTCCGCGTAGAAGCCGATCTTGGAGCTCTCAAGTCCCAGGATCCGCTCCAGGTTCTCCTCATTGACAAGGGTGCGGCGGGCAATCTCGGTCATCAGAAGGCCCTCTCCAGTATGCGCAGCAGATCGTCGGCATCTGCCTCCCGTGGCGACGTCACGATACAGACATCGTTCAGGGCGCGTCGTGCCAGTTCGGGCAGGTCGCTCCGGACGACCCCCAGGCTCCTGAGGCTGCGGGGGGCGCCGCTGGCATCCAGGAGCGACTCCAGGGTCTCCTGGACCTTCTCGGCGGCCCCCTTGATGTCGCCGTTGGCGCGGTGGCCGAGTCCCCACGCCAGCTCCGGAAGCTTGTCCGTGACCACCGGGATGTCGTAGCGGATGACCTCGGGGAGGAGGATCGCGTTGATACTGCCATGATTGGCGTCGTACATCCCGCCGATGGGGTGGGCCAGGGCGTGGACGATGCCGAGCAGCGAGTTGGAGAAGGCCATGCCGGCATGGAGGCTCGCCCTGGAGAGATTTTCCAGGTCGTCCGGATTCCGTTCGCGCACCGCGTTCACCAGGCTTCCGGTCAACAGGCGCAGGGCCTTGATGGCATGCACGTCGGTCAGGGTGGTGGAGGCGACCGAAAAGAACGCTTCCATGGCGTGGCTCAGCGCGTCGGTGGCCGTGGTGCAGACATATTCGTCCGGCAGGGTGAAGAGGGTGTCCGGGTCGGTCAGGCTGATATCAGGGGCTACGCAGCGGCTCATGATGGTCAGTTTGCAGCGTCGTTCCGTGTCGTTGATGATGGCGAACTGGGAGACGTCGGAGCCGGTGCCGCAGGTGGTGGGGCAGAGGACCAGCGGCGGCAGGGGGCGGCTGATCTTGTCGGATCCTTCGAAGTCCCGTATCCGCCCCCCATTGGCGGCCAGGATGGCGATCGCCTTGGCGGCGTCCATCGAACTCCCCCCGCCGAGGCCGACAATGACGTCGCAGCCGTGCCGCAGGTACTCCTTGACCCCTTCCTCGACCTCCACGTCCTTGGGGTTCGGCGTGATGCTGTCGAAGTAGATGAATTCCAGGCCCGCTTCCAGCAGGCTCCGCATCGCCTTGTCCACCCAGCCCGCATGGAAGAGCCCCTTGTCGCTTACCAGGAATACCTTGCGTCCGCCAAGGCGGCGGGCGCACGAACCGACCTGGCGGAGGAGCCCTCTGCCGAAAATGATTTCCGGTACCTCAAATTTGCAGTGCTGCAGCAAACCGTTGTCGTTGGAGCCGAGATTCATTCACGCACCTTTCAGGGGGATGAATTTGTTTTATCTGAATTATCAGGCTATTAAGTCGTTCGATGTTGCTGAAAATACTATAGCAATGCCCGTGCCAACAAGTCAAACGAAGTTTTATGGATAGCCATGGCATCAGGCCAGGATTGGCGGGAATCTGCATGCACAAGGGGTGAGCAGCCTAACATGAGTTATTACTCAAAAAGAGATGTGAAAATTCTCCACGCTGTAGCACTACTCCCCATAGGTCATGAAGTGGCTTCAGTGGCTCATTTACAGGTTTTGTCCCGATTCGCTACAGATGGGGGATTGAGGGTGACCCAAATGGGCTTGTTGGTAACTTGTTGAAAACAAAACAAAAAACCATTGTTTTATTTATGGCACCATGGTTGCACAAGGCTCGGGTGATTGTGCTGAAAGCGATGGAGCTCTCCCGGATGAGGCTTGGAAGGGAAACCCTCGGCCAAAAGCTGTCGCAGGGGAACAAACGGTGCCCGGCCGTGCCGCTGTTAACACACTGCACGTCTGGGCGTACTGCCACGGGTGAAAACCATATTGGGTAATGACCACGGCAGGGCCGGGCTCCGCGTTCAATGCATAACTGGAATGACATGCCAAGGTTCGTCCTTGGCACAAGGGGATTCACGATTCTTGTCGTATGTCCACGGACGAAATCTTGGCAGATACTTACATCATGTAAAGGAGGTTCTCGTGAAAAAAAGTACCGTATATAGCGCCATTCTGGTTGCGATGCTGGTTGCGGGGGTTGGCAGGGCGGACGCGGCCTTTGTCGTCGGCGGGGAGAACGGGTGGCAGCTGAGCACCGACGGTATCGTTGATGTCTTCTCCGTTTATCAGACGACCACTCCGAAGCCTGCAGGTGACAGGTTTACGACCTTTCTCAGCAGTTCAGCGGATCAGTACCAGAATTTCGGGGTCAGGGTAGGGCTCCTGCCGTCGGTGATCGCCTTCAACGTCAAGGCCCCCACCGTCAATGGCGTGGAATCGACCGTCCGGGTCGGCATCTATCCGAGTATCCAGAACAGGGACCAGAACAGCAGGTTCGAGGTAAATCCCAATATCGACTTCCGTGAATTCTTTTATACCGCAAAGGGGAAATACGGGGAGCTGCTCGCCGGTCGTGCCCTGAACCTCTACCAGGGGAAGAACATCCTTACCGACATGACGCTCCTCACGGCAGGCGTTGTGCCGGCGCCCGGCACCTCCACGACCCTGGGGCATATCGGCTACGGCTATCTCTACACCAACTTCGGCCCCCAGCTTCGCTACACCACCCCTGATCTCAACGGCGTCAAGGTAGCCGTCAGCGTCAATGAGCCGTACAAGATCAGCGCCGATACCGGAAAGACCAACACCCCGCGTGTCGAGACCGAAATCTCCTACGCCACGGTGCTGGGGGGGGGCACAAGCCTGCAGGCATGGGCATCGGGCCTCTACCAGAGCGCAACCCGCAAAGAGGGTGTGGCACGCGCCGGTGAGGAAAACCATTCGCTCGGCGGCGCCGCCGGTGTCAGCGCCGGTCTCGGAGCGGTCGAACTTCTCGCCTCCGGCTATCTGGGCGAGGGTCTCGGCATGATCAGCGCCCAGGACGGCGATGCGTTCGGTTCATCCTCGACGGATGCCGCCGGCAAGGAGCGGACCCACTTCGGCTTCCTGGCCCAGGCAACCTACAAGCCGACCGCCGATATCAAGCTCGGCATCAACTACGGCCAGAACCGCCAGCTGGCCAGCGACGACGACAAGACCAAACTCGGCGGAGCAGGCTTCAGCGTCCCCATGTTCAAGCAGGAGGCCGCCTCGGTCATAGCCGTGTATAACTTCAACAAGTTCACCCAGTTTGTCGCCGAATACAGCTATGCCCAGAACACCTGGCAGGACGACAAGACCCAGCACTCCAACAGCTTTGCCATCGGCACGATGTTCTACTGGTAGCCGGTTCGTATCAGGGGGGACGGAGCCGTCCCCCCTTCGCAACGAAAGGAGATACAGCCATGCCGAAATACGTCATCGAGCGTGAACTCCCGGGCGCAGGGAAGATCCCTCCCCAGGATCTGCAGGCCATTTCCCAGAAATCCTGCAGCGTGCTCAAGGGGCTGGGGCCCCAGATCCAGTGGGTGCAGAGTTATGTCACCGACGACAAGATCTACTGCATCTACATCGCCCCCAACAAGGAGATGGTTCTCGAGCACGCGAAGCAGGGGGGCTTTCCGGCCAATAGCGTTGCGGAAGTCAGAACCGTTATCGATCCGACCACCGCCGAATAGAGAGCGGTGATAGCACCCACTCCACTGCCGTCAATGAAGACGGGCGGGAGGGGTCTGATACAGTTTAGGAGGAAGTCATGACGTTAGCTCTACTGCTGTTGATCTGCATGATGTGGGTTCCGGTCGGTCTGCTTTTCCTCGGTTCGGGTGAGGCCAAGAGTACCGGGTTCGTGAGTGCGGTTGTCGGGGTTCTCGTAGTCATCGGCGCCATCCTGCAGACCGCCATCTTCAAGGATCCCTTTACCGGCGGGCTGCTGTTCGTGTTCGGCGTGCTCTATCTGCAGACCGCCCACGTGCTGTTGACCGGGCTTGAGGATATGCGCACCGTCGGCAACGGTGCGTTGGTGGTTGCGGTCGTCTGTGCGGTCTATGCATTCCTCTACTTTACCGGCGGCGGCGTGAAACCGGATGGCAAGACGTTTATCGATGTCGTTCCCTATCTCGGCTTCATGAACGTCACCTTCGTCGTCATCTGCCTGACGGTTACCGGCGTGACGTACGGCAAGGTAAGCGCCAAGATTGCCGCCTACATGTTCCTGATCCTGAGTTTCACCTGTCTCCTGGTCCCTGCAGTCGGGCTCATGGGCTACGGTAAACTCCCTTTCTAGGAAGACCAAACCAGCGAAAAAGGAGGGACGCATGAAAAAGAGCGCCGTAATTCTCATAGCCGCATTCCTGCTGTCATCCGCAGGATCTCTCTCTGCCCAGCAGACCAACGAAGAAAAGGTCATCTGCGAGCTTGCAGCGAAGAACTGCCTGAACAAGGTCGAGATCGTCCAGAAACGGATCAACAAGATCAACGCCGAGATAAAGAAGGGTTCCAAGAAATATTCCGCCGAAGACCTGAAGAAGCTCGAACAGAAGCTGCAGGAGACAAAGGAGCTTCTGGACAAGCTTGAGGGGACGGCACCGAAGAAGTAACGCCGGTGGACGAGGTTCGCCCGGTGAGGTAAGCTTGGGGTCAGGTCGCACTGCTGATGCTTGTCATCCGCTGCGACCTGGCCCTTTGGCCATGCAGCCTTCCTGCAATGGAGGTATCCGATGAATAGTGCCATTCCCGCTCTACCGCGGCTGATCTCCACCGGCTTCCTGCTGCTCCTGCTTGCCGTCGTGATCTCCGTCTGCGGTTGCGCGCACCAGCCGATGATCGGCGCCGTTCCCGCAAAATACCTCTGGCAGTCGGGCGACCAGTTCGTCGCCCTGGTGCCGGCTGAACAGCAGCCAGGCAACGTGCCGAACGACCATCCGGTATCCCTCGACCAGGCGCGGCTGGGAGGCATACTGGCCACCCTGCAGTGGCAGGAGTCGCCGGACGTGAAGCCGGTCCCCCTCTTCACCGACTACGAACTCTCCGTCCTGGCGGAGCAGATCCGGAGCGGCCTTGCCACGGCAGCGGCCGGCGAGGAGCTGGTCTTTGCCCTGGTGGGGAATCATCCGGCGTTCATGGGGCTTGCCAAGCGACCCCAGGTGACGACGGGGCGCGTATTCCATGCCGGCGGGAGGCTGCATCTGATCCTCGGAATGGTGCACGAGGAGTTGGGCAAGAACGATGACCGCCGGCTGCAGCCGTTCGTTCCCGGATCGCGGGAGACACGGGGAAGCCTGTCAGGAACGGTCATCGTCCCCCCCGAGGTAGGAGAGAAGCGGAGGGCTGACTGGCTGGTGATCGATCCGGCCGCGGCGACGCCGAAGGCGCTGCCGAGTCTCGGCGGAGCGCCGGCGCCGGCTATCGATGCCGTGCCGGTGGCCAACCCCGGTGGGGAGAAACCCAAACAGCAGATCGCTCCCGACAGCGGTGCGAAGCGTATCGAAGAGCGGCTCCTGCAGTTGAACGGGCTGAAGGAGAAGGGGCTGATCACTGACGAAGAGTATCGCGCCAAACGGCGCGAGATCCTTGACGCTCTCTAGACGGTTGCTGAAAAACAGCCATCTCGCCGCCTGTTCTGGGTGCGACGATCTGACTATTTTGGAGCAACCGGTGATTTTCAATATCCTGTTGGGCATGGAGGTGAGTATGGCAGGCGGTAAGGTGACGGTACTGGCACGATTCAAGGCGAAGCCCGGACTGGAAGAACAGGTGAAGGGGGAGATCCTCTCCCTGGTGGCGCCGACGCGCGCCGAGGCGGGTTGCATCAACTACGACCTGCATCGCTCCCCTGCCGATCCGGCACTCTTCATACTCTACGAAAACTGGGTCAGCATGAAGGACCTGGAGGATCACCTGGCCATGCCCTATCTGGAGGCGTTCAAGGCCAAGGCGGGCGACCTGCTGGCCGAGCCCCTGGATATCTCGTTCTGGGAAATGATCAGCTGAGCCGGGCATGATCCGGCAGCAGGCGTGGAAATCTCATCGGCCGCCCGGACCAGCATCCGGGCGGCTTTTTGGTATACTCGGAATGCGGATGAGGGCCAATTATCGGGGAGGTAGCCGCGATGCATAACCGCTCGAAGCTGTACATCAACGGAAGGTGGGACCCTTCTGCAACGGGCCAGCACCTGGAGGTGATCAATCCTGCCACCGAGGCGCAGATCGGCCGCGTCCCTGCCGCCTCGGCCGTGGAGGCGGATCGGGCGGTAAGGGCTGCCCGCGCGGCGTTTCCCTCCTGGGGACACACGCCTGCGGATGTGCGGGGAGCCTATCTGGGAAAGATTCACCAGGGGGTCGTGGCACGCCAGGACGAAATCGCCCGCACCATCACCAGCGAGGTAGGGATGCCGCTCAAGCTCTCCCGTCGCATCCAGGCCGGGCTGCCGGCCGCCGTGCTGGAGAGCTACGTGAAGCTCCTGGCCGAGTACCGCTTCGAGGAGCGGATCGGCAATTCCCTGGTGGTGCGGGAGCCTGCCGGGGTGGCGGCCTGCATCACCCCCTGGAACTATCACCTGCACCAGGTGATCGCCAAGGTATCCCCGGCCCTGGCGGCCGGCTGCACCGTGGTCCTGAAGCCGAGCGAGGTGGCGCCCCTTTCCGCGTTCCTCCTGGCCGACATCGTCCATAAGGCCGGTCTGCCGCCAGGGGTCTTCAATCTGGTGAGCGGCACCGGCGAGGCGGTCGGCGAACCTCTGGCAAGCCATGCCGAGGTCGACCTCCTCTCCTTTACCGGTTCGGTGCGGGCCGGCAGGCGCGTCGCGGCACTGGCCGCGGAGACGGTCAAGCGGGTGGCGCTGGAACTGGGGGGGAAATCGGCAGCCATCGTCCTTGACGACGCCGACCTGGCCGCAGCGGTCAAGGGGACGGTGGGGGCCTGTTTCCTCAACTCCGGGCAGACCTGTACCGCCCACACCAGGCTGCTGGTGCCGGAGTCTCACTATGAAGAGGCTGCCTCCCTGGCGGTGGCGGCCGCTGCCGCCTACCAGCCAGGCGATCCGCTTGACGAACAGACCCGGCTCGGGCCGCTGGTGTCGGCTCTCCAGCGGGAAAGGGTCCTGGGGTATATCCGGTCGGGGATCGAGGAGGGGGCGGAACTCCTCGTCGGCGGGGTGGAGCCTCCGGAGGGGGTGTCGCGGGGGTATTTCGTCCGGCCGACCGTCTTCGGCCGGGTTCTGCCGGAGATGACCATCGCCCGGGAGGAGATCTTCGGTCCCGTCCTTTCCATCATGACCTACCGGGATGAGGAGGATGCGGTCAGGATAGCCAACGCTACCGTTTACGGCCTGGCCGGCGCCGTCTGGTCAGGGAGCGCAGCCCGGGCCGAATGGGTGGCGCGGCAGATCAGGGCCGGCCAGGTGGATATCAATGGCGGCCCCTTCAACCTCAACGCCCCGTTCGGCGGCTACCGGCAGTCGGGGATCGGCCGGGAGCTCGGCAGGTTCGGGCTGGAGGAGTTCCTTGAGGTGAAATCCCTGCAGTTCAAGGAGTAGCGTCCCAGCAGAAGCAGGCTGGAATCGTTCCACGAGAGCCAGGCCCTTCTGCCGGAGGAACTGGCTCGTTTCATGTGAAGGTGTCGATGGTCGGGGAGCGGTGGTGCAAAGCTCCACACTGTTGCGTTTTGCCATGCCGCCACTCCGGACGAAATCTCCGCGCTCCTGTCACCCCCGTCACAGGAATAGCCTTGTTATTACAATAGCTTTGCCTCGCCCGGCTGCGTTCTTCCGTCCCGGCATCATGTACGTCGCCGGGGCGTACCTGTACAGGCTCATCCCCCCTCCATGCCGTGTTCCGCGGTACTGCCGCGTCATGCCGACTGTCGCGGGGGTTGGCGTGTCTTTTGCTGTATACTTTTTTGTTTTCATTAAGGCGCGACGACGTGAACCCTCAACGAGGAGGAATAATCTATGGCCCGTACCAAGAAGCCGAAAAAGAAGAGCTACGTTATTTCCATGCGGATCTCCGACGAAGAGCGGCTGCTGCTGGAAGAGGTGATGAAGTACCAGCACATCGGGCGGATGTCGGACCTGATGCGGCAGGCGATCGAGCTGGTCAAGCAGACCCCCTCCTCCGACCTGATCGGCGTGATGACGTCGAAGCATCTCTCCCTGTCGTCCAATCAGTTCGGTTAGCCATGGAGTGCATCGGCACCGAACATCAGGCGTTGCAGGAGTTTCCGAAGAAGCTGTTCGTCGAGGTGACCACCCGCTGCAACCTCAGCTGCGTCATGTGCGTGAAGCAGAACCAGGAGGGATCGGTCTGCGACGGGGACCTCTCCTCCTCACTGTTCACGCGGCTGGAACCGCTCTTCCCCCACCTTGAGGCACTCATCCTGAACGGCATCGGCGAACCGCTCCTCCACCCGGAGTTGGAGACGTTCATCCGCCGGGCAAAGTCGCTGATGCCCCCTGGCGGATGGATCGGTTTCCAGTCCAACGGCCTGCTCATGACCAATCTGCGGGCCATCTCCCTGATCGATGCAGGGCTCGACCGGGTCTGTCTTTCCGTCGATGCGCTGACGCCGGAGAAATTCCGTGAGTTGCGGGAAGGGGGGGAGATCGAAGGGGTCGAGCGGGCCATTGCCTCCCTCAATGCCGCCAAGGAGCGGTGCAACCGGCCCGAGGTCCAGGTTGGCGTCGAATTCGTGGCCATGCGGGGCAACCTCCACGAACTCCCGGCAACGCTGCGCTGGGCCGCCGGGAAGGGGGCGACGTTCGCCATCGTCACCCATCTCCTCCCCTATGACGAGCGCCACGCCCACGAGGCCGCCTTCGGTAACTGCACGGACCAGGCGGTGGCCCTGTTTCGACGGTGGCAGGAGAAGGCTGCCCGGGCAGGGATCGATATTCACCGTTATTTCGAACTCCGCTGGAAACGGTACGCGAGATTGCCGGAAGAGCAGGCGGTCGTGGATCTGGTCGAGGCCATGAAGGGGGAGGCGGAGCAACAGGGAATCTTTCTCGACATGAAGAAACTCTTCCAGCTGGATTTCGGGCGGATCGAGGAGACCGCCGCCGTTTTCGACGAGGTGCGCACGGTCGCCCGCGAGACCGGCCTCGACGTCCGGCTGCCGGAGGTTGCCCTGCGCGAGGAGCGGAAATGCAGCTTCGTGGAAGAGGGGAGCGCCTTTGTCTCCTGGAACGGGGATGTCTCTCCCTGCTATTTCCTCTGGCACCGCTACCAGTGCTACGCCAGCGGCTGGCACCAGGCGGTGAGGCCGAAGGTGTTCGGTAATCTGCATCGCCAGGGGATGCTGGAGATCTGGAACAGTCCGGCCTTCCGCGCCTTCCGTGGCGAGGTGCTGGCCTACGATTATCCCTCCTGCGCCA
>CAYSJJ010000017.1:0-59444 GCA_964431365.1 uncultured Geobacter sp.
TTCGGGCGCCTTCGCGGTCCAATTTCACAAGTGAAATTGTGCGGCGTAGCGCTGTTTATGCCCGGTGTTCGGGTACTACGCCTCCGCGGAGCTTACTGCGGGTGCGACGATCTGACCATTTTTGAGCAACCTGAGGCACTATTAGATTGGATAACTGTATGGTATTCAAAGGCAAAGAGGTTCTCATCGTCGGTCTGGCCCGTACCGGTGTTGCCACCGCCCGCTTTCTGGCGGGCCAGGGGGCCAGGGTCACGGTCACCGACCAGCGGGGGGAAGCGCAGTTGCAGGAGCAGCTCTCCGCCCTTGCCGGTCTGCCGATCCGCTACGTACTCGGTCGCCACGACGAGACCGACTTCGCTGCCGCCGACCTGGTGGTGGTCAGCCCCGGCGTCCCCCAGGAGAGCCCGTATCTCGCTGCGGCCCGGGCAGCGGGGAAGCCGGTGATCACCGAACTCGAACTGGCGTCCCGCTGTATCTCCGCCCCCATGGTCGCCATTACCGGCACCAACGGCAAGACCACCACGACCACCCTCACCGGCGAGATCTTCTGGGCGTGCGGTTTCACCGCCTTTGTCGGCGGGAATATCGGAACCCCGCTCATCGAGCTGGCAACGGAAGAGCCGGTGGCGCGGGTGGTGGTGGAGGTCAGCTCCTTCCAGTTGGAGTGGATCGCGACCTTCCGGCCAAAGGTGGCGGTGCTGCTCAACATCACCGAGGACCACCTGGACCGCTACACCGGCATGGCCGACTATGTCGCCGCCAAGGCGCGGATCTTCGAAAACCAGACCGGCGATGACTTTGCCGTCCTGAACATGGACGACCCGCTGGTCTGGGAGTTCAGCGGCAGGGTAAAGGCCCGGGTGGTCCCCATGAGCCAGCGGCAGGAGCTGGCCGAGGGAATATTCTTTCGGGACGGGGTGATCGTCTGGCGCTGGCAGGGGGGGGAGGAGCGTTTCCCGGTTGCCGGCTACCACCTGCAGGGGGTCCACAACATCGAGAACATCATGGCCGCACTGGCCTCCACCCTCCTGCTCGGCTGCAACGCGGAAGCCGCCCAGACGGCCGTGGCCGCGTTCCGGGGGCTCCCCCACCGGATGGAGCTGGTCCGGACGGTGAACGGCGTTCCCTGGTACGAGGACAGCAAGGCGACCAACGTGGGGAGTGTCCAGAAGGCGCTGGCCAGTTTCAACGAGATCACCCTGATTGCGGGTGGGAAGGACAAGGGGGGCTCCTACGCGCCGCTGGCGGAACTGGTCAGGGAGCGGGTGCGCCACATGGTCCTGATCGGCGAGGCCCGGGAGAGGATCGCCCGGGAGCTCGGGCACCTGACCGACACCCACCAGGCCGGCTCCCTGGAGGAGGCGGTGGCGCTCAGCGCGACGCTGACCGCTCCGGGCGGGGTGGTGCTCTTTTCACCCGCCTGCTCCAGCTTCGACATGTTCAAGGATTACGCGGAACGGGCCGAGCGGTTCAAGTCCCTGGTGCGCGGGCTGCCGGAGGAGAGGGGATGATCCGGCGCCTGGAGGGGTACGACATGATCATCTTCCTGATGGCGGTGGCACTCACCTGCTTCGGGGTGGTCATGGTCTACTCCGCCTCCTCCATCATGGCGGTCAAGCGGTACCACGACAGTTTCTACTTCCTCAAGCGGCAGGGGGTGTTCGCCCTGATCGGTTTCGGGCTGATGTACGGTACCATGCGCCTGGACTACCACCACTGGAAAAAGGCGGCGGTGCCGCTGCTGTTCGCCTGCATGGTCTGCCTGCTGGCCGTGTTCATTCCCGGTATCGGCGGCAGCGCCAAGGGGGCGACCCGCTGGATCCGCCTCTTCGGGTTCAACTTCCAGCCGGCCGAGCTCGCCAAGCTCTCCCTGATCATCTTCATGGCCTACTCACTGGACCGGAAACAGGAACAGGTGCGCTGGTTCAAGGGGCTCCTGCCGTACATGATCGTACTCCTGGTGATGATCGGCCTCCTCATGATCCAGCCGGACATGGGTTCCTCCATCACCCTGGCCGGCGTGGCGATCGTCATGCTCTTCGCCGCCGGGATGCGGGTCTCCCATATCGTCTCCATCGTGCTCTTCTCGCTTCCGATCCTCTACTACGCGGTGATGCACAAGGAGTATCGGAAGCGCCGGATCCTCTCCTTCCTCAATCCGTGGGAGGACCCGACCAACACCGGCTTCCAGATCATCCAGTCGTGGCTCGCCTTCGGCACCGGCGGCGTGATCGGCCAGGGGCTGGGTGAGGGGAAGCAGAAGCTCTTCTATCTGCCGGAAGCGCACACCGACTTCATCCTGTCGGTGGTGGGGGAAGAGCTGGGATTCATCGGCGTGGTGGTCATCATCGCCATGTTCTTTCTCCTGGTCCACCGGAGCTTTCGGGTCGCCATTCACGCCGAGGACAGCTTCGGCCGGTTCCTGGCCTTCGGGATAGCGGTGCTCCTGGGGGCCGAGGCATTCGTCAATATTGCGGTCGTGACCGGTCTCTTCCCCACCAAGGGGCTGGCGCTTCCCTTCATCAGCTACGGCGGCAGTTCCCTGATCTTCTCCCTCGTGGCGGTCGGAATCCTGCTCAATATCTCCAGCCGGATGAGAGGTGCGGTATGAAACTCCTGATAGCCGGCGGCGGCACCGGCGGCCACCTGTTTCCGGGCATAGCGGTTGCCGAAGAGTTCCTGGGTCGCGACCCGGCCAACGAGGTCCTTTTCATCGGCACCGAGCGGGGTGTCGAGGCACGGGTTCTCCCGGGGCTCGGCTATCGGCTGGAGTGCATCGCCGCCTCAGGCATCCGGGGGAAGGGGGCACTCTCCCGGTTCCGGGGATTCGGCCTGCTCCTCTACGCCTACTCCCAGTCCCGCCAACTGCTCCGGTCGTTCAAGCCCGACGTCGTGCTCGGGGTGGGGGGGTATGCATCGGGACCGGCGGTGCTGGCGGCGCGCGGGCTGCAGATCCCCCGCTTCGTGCACGAGCAGAACGCCATCCCGGGGATGACCAACAAGATCCTTGCCCATGTGGCCGAGCAGGTCTTCATCTCCCTGGACGAGTCGGCCAGATTCTTTCCCAAGGAGAAGACGCTCCTGACCGGCAACCCGCTCAGGCGACAGATCCTGGACCAGGTGGCACGCCAGCAATCCGAGCCCCGGGCCCCCAGCCCCGAGCCCGCCTTTCACCTCCTCGTCTTTGGCGGCAGCCTCGGCGCCCATGCCGTCAACGAGGCCATGGCCGCTGCCGCGCCGCTCCTTGGCGCCTGGCGCGGCCGGCTGACCATCACCCACCAGACTGGTGAAAAGGACCAGCAGACGGTGGGCCGCGCTTACCGGGAGGCCGGACTGGATGCGGAGGTGGTCACCTTCATCGACGACATGGCCGCCGCCTATGGCCGGGCCGACCTGGTGGTCTGCCGCGCCGGCGCCACCACCATCGCCGAGGTGACGGCGTGCGGTAAACCGTCCATCTTCATCCCGTTTCCCCATGCCGTGGACGACCACCAGCGGCGTAACGCCGAGGCCCTGCTGAAAAAGGGGGCCTGCGAGATGCTCCTGGAAGTGGAGCTGTCCGGAGAGAGCCTGGCCGGGGCCATCGACGGCCTGCTGCGGGAGCCGGAGACCCTTGCCGGCATCGGTCGCCAGGCCCGTTCGCTGGCCAGGCTGGACGCGGCAAAGGTGATCGTTGACGAAATGCTGGGAACGATAAAAAATCCACCACAGAGACACGGAGGCACGGAGAAAGCTTAAAAGCAGGAACCAGAGCCGGGAATTCCCTAAACGCTTTTCGTTTGGCTCTGTGTCTCCGTGACTCCGTGGTGAAAAAGGATTCACTATGTACGGAAAAATCGAGAAAATTCACTTCGTCGGCATCGGCGGCATCGGCATGAGCGGCATCGCCGAGGTCCTTCTCAACCTGGGGTATCAGGTCTCCGGTTCGGACCTTCGCCAGTCCGACACCACCGAACGTCTCACTTCGCTGGGGGGGGAGATCTACATAGGCCATGCCCGGGAGAACCTGACCAACGTGGACGTGGTGGTAATCTCCTCGGCGGTCCACGACGACAACCCGGAGGTGCAGGAGGCCCGGCAGCGGGTCGTGCCGGTCATCCCCAGGGCCGAGATGCTGGCCGAGCTGATGCGGATGAAGTACGGCATCGCCATCGCCGGCACCCACGGCAAGACCACCACCACCTCCATGGTGGCGACGGTGCTGACCCACGGCGGCATCGACCCGACCATCGTTATCGGCGGCAAGCTGAACACGCTGGGGACGAACGCCAAGCTGGGGCAGGGGAAGTTCCTGGTGGCCGAGGCGGACGAGTCGGACGGCTCGTTCCTGAAGCTCTCCCCCACCATCGCGGTGGTCACCAATATCGACGCCGACCACCTGGATTTCTACAGCGGCGGCATCGAGCAGATCAAGGACACCTTTGTCGACTTCATCAACAAGATCCCCTTCTACGGTCTGGCGGTCCTCTGTCTCGAAGACCGGAACATCGCCGAGATCCTGCCGCGGGTAAAGAAGCGGTTCGTCACCTATGGACTCACGTCGCAGGCCGACATCCGGGCGACCAACATCACCCTGGCCGGCAACACCACCTCCTTCATCGCCCACTACAAGGGGTACCGGATGGGGGAGATCACCTTCCCGATGCCCGGCGCCCACAACGTCCTCAACGCCCTGGCCTGCATCGCCGTAGCCATGGAGCTGGATGTCCCGTTCCCCCTGATCCAGGAGGGGTTTGCCCGGTTCGGCGGCGTGGGGAGACGTTTCCAGGTGAAGGGTGAGGTGAACGGGATCATGGTGGTGGACGACTACGGGCACCACCCGGCCGAGATCCGGGCCACCCTGGCTGCCGGGAAGAATGGCTGGCCCGAGCGGCGGCTGGTGGTTGCCTTCCAGCCGCACCGCTACACCAGGACCAAGGAGCTGTTTACCGAGTTCGTCACCTGCTTCTACGATGCGGACGTGCTGGTCATGACCGATATCTATCCGGCCGGCGAGCCCCCCATTCCGGGGGTGACCGCCGAGGCCCTGGCCGCCGAGATTCGCAAGCACGGACAGCGGGACGTGACCCATGTGGCCGACCGGGAGACCCTGCCCGACTACCTGGCCGGCATCGTGAAGCCGGGTGACATCGTTCTCACTCTGGGGGCCGGCAATATCTGGCAGGCCGGTGAGGCGCTCCTGGCCCGGCTGCAGGAAACGTAGGACGTCGTGTCGCGAGCCTGCACAGACCTCTTCCGGGAGTTTCGCGGCGAGCTTCGGGAACACGAGCCACTGACCCGGCATACGTCACTCAGGGTGGGGGGGCCGGCCGACTGGTTCGCGGTCCCTGCGGATCGGGACGATCTCCTTGGACTCCTGGCGACCCTTGCCGGAAGCGGTATCCCGGTCTTCGTCATCGGCGGTGGCTATAACCTGCTGGTGCGGGACGGCGGCTTTCGCGGCGTGGTCGTTTCCCTGGAGCGGCTCGTGGCCATCGATCGCCTCGACGTGGAGCGGATCCGTGTCGAGGCGGGCGCCGGCAATCAGCACCTGGTGCGGGCCTGCCGGGCCGGTCTGCTGACCGGGCTGGAGTTCCTGGCCATGATTCCCGGTACCGTGGGGGGGGCACTGGCGGTGAATGCCGGCGCCCATGGCGTGGCGATCATGGAGCGGGTCTCCCGGCTGGAAAGCTGGCTGAATGGCGAGGTCCGGTCGTGGGAGGTGGGGGAGCGCGCTTTCGGCTACCGTTGGCACAAGCTGGAGCCCGGGGAGGTCATCCTGGCCGCCGAGTTTTTCCTGCAACCGGGGGATGCCGGCGCCATGGACGAAATTTCCGCCGCGTACCGAAACCACCGGCAGGAGAGCCAGCGGGTGACCCAACCCAGTGCCGGTTCGTTCTTCAAGAACCCGTACGGTGAGCAGGCCTGGCGCCTCATCGACCAAGCCGGGCTGCGGGGGTGCCGGGTGGGTGGTGCCCTGGTCTCGGAGGCCCACGCCAATTTCCTGGTGAATGCCGGCGGCGCCACGACCCGTGACTTTCTCGAACTGGCAGCGCTCATCAAGGAGCGGGTAAGGGAGACGAGCGGGGTCGAGCTGGAGGAGGAAGTGCGGATCGTCGGGGAAGACGGGGACTAGGGACTGAGGACTGGTAAAGACTATGACAACAGAAGAGCTGAAATCGAAGAAGATTGGCGTGTTGATGGGGGGCCTCTCCGCCGAGCGGGAGGTGTCGCTGAAGAGCGGGGCAGGAGTCCATCAGGCCCTTCAGGAGCGAGGATACCGGGCCGTTGCCATCGACGTGGGGCGTGACCTGGCCCAGGTACTGGCCCGCGAGGGGATCGAGGTCGCCTTTGTCTGCCTCCACGGTCGCTACGGCGAGGATGGGGCGGTGCAGGGGCTGCTGGAGCTCCTTTCGATCCCCTATACCGGTTCCGGTGTGCTGGCCAGCGCCCTGGCCATGGACAAGATCTTTGCCAAGAAGGTGTTCGCGGCCAGCGGTCTGACGGTCGCTCCCTATCTGGTGCTTGGCCGGGGGGACTTCGTGGAGCCGGAGCAACTGCCGTTCGGTCTGCCGGCGGTGGTGAAACCGGCCAGGGAAGGTTCGTCGGTCGGGGTCGGCATCGTGAAGAGCCGCGAACAGCTTGCTCCGGCCGTGGCCGACGCCTTCCGCTATGACCGTGAGATCCTGGTGGAACAGTTCATCAAGGGGCGGGAGATCCAGGTGGGAGTGCTCGCCGACCGCTCCATCGGCGCCATCGAGATCGTGCCCAAGAACGAGTTTTACGACTACGAAGCCAAGTACACGGACGGCATGGCAACCCATATCATGCCGGCTCCCCTCCCTCCTGACCTGTATGCCAAGGTACTCAGCCAGGGAGAGGAGGCTCATCGGGCGCTCGGCTGCAGCGGCTACAGCCGCGTCGACTTCCTGGTCACCGAGGCCGGCGACTGCTTCCTTTTGGAAGTCAATACCTTGCCCGGGATGACGGCCTTGAGTCTCCTTCCCGAAATTGCCCAGGGGGCGGGGATTCCGTTTCCCGAACTGGTGGAGCGGATAGCCTGCTCCGCAGCGTTGAAAATTCAGGCTGGCGGGTGATTTAGTGGCTGTCAACCGTCATGAAAGTGTGCTAGTATTGCCGGCTAAAATCGGCAGACATAACCCGGGCCCGGAAGGGCTGGTCTCGCACCGTCAACCATGCGCGAATTGACCCTCAACAAGCAGAAGGTTGCCAGTCGCAACCGCTTCAAGCGCCAGCGCCGAAAGATCGATTTCCGCGGTCTTTTGAAAAAATCCGTGCGTCTGGTGGCGGTCGTTGTGGTAGTATCCCTCATCGGTCTGATCGGTTACGGCGCCAGCGGTTTCATCTCCCGCACGACCTTTCTCCGGCTGGAACGGATCGAGGTGACCGGACTCAAGCGTCTGGCCCGGGAAGAGATCATCTCCCTGGCAACGGTCCGGCCCGGCGACGACATGCTGGGGCTGAAACTCCGGCAGATGGGCGAGCATATCGCCAAGAACCCATGGGTCTCCCGGGTTCAGATCCGCCGCACCTTTCCGAATACCCTGACCATTGCACTGCAGGAACGGGAGCCGGTGGCAGTCATCAACATGGGGTTCCTCTACTACGTCGACGGCCAAGGAGAGGTTTTCAAGCCCCTTAACGTGGGTGATCGTCTCGATTACCCGATTCTGACCGGCTTCAGCGAAGAGGAGATGGCCAAGGACCCGAGCGGCAGTCGCGACGGGATACGGGCAGCCCTCGGCCTGATCGGCCTCCTGCGTGCCGACGAGAAATTCAATCTTGCCGAAGTGTCAGAGATCCACTTCGACAAGGTCTACGGCTTCACCCTGTTCACCCAGCGGAGCGGCATCCCCGTGAAGCTTGGCAACAGCGACTTTCCGGCAAAGCTGCAGCGGTTTGCCCGGATCTACCGGGACCTGCAGAAGGATCTGCCGCTCTTGGAGTATGTGGACCTCGACTACGCCGACCGGATCATCGTCAAAAAGGTCTGAGCCGCGCAGCGAGCGTGAATGGATGGACAAAATGTGGTACACGGGCTTGCGAGCAAGCCGTTGGGGGGGATATGTCGGGTAAACGGGATAATCTGATCGTCGGTCTTGACATCGGCACAACCAAGATATGTGCCATTGTCGGCAACGCCACCGAAGAAGGTATCGACATCGTCGGTATCGGCTCCAGCCCTTCCCGCGGCTTGCGCAAAGGGGTGGTGATCAACATCGACAGCACCGTTGCCTCCATACGCAAGGCCGTTGAAGAAGCCGAACTGATGGCCGGCTGCGAGATCAAATCGGTCTACGCCGGTATCGCCGGTGGTCATATCAAGGGGTTCAACTCCCAGGGGATCATCGCCATCAAGAACCGGGAGGTCTCTCCGGAAGACGTGAAACGGGTGATCGAGGCGGCCAAGGCGATTGCCATCCCCATGGACCGGGAGGTGATCCATATCCTCCCCCAGGAGTTCATCATCGACGACCAGGACGGCATCCGCGAACCGCTCGGCATGAGCGGCGTCCGCCTCGAAGCCAAGGTCCATATCGTAACCGGCGCCGTTGCCAGCGCCCAGAACATCATCAAGTCGTGCAACCGCGCCGGACTGGACGTTGCCGATATCGTGCTTGAGCAGCTCGCCTCTTCCGAGGCGGTCCTTTCCCCGGACGAGAAGGAGCTGGGGGTCGCGCTGGTGGACATCGGCGGCGGCACCACCGATATCGCCATTTTCGTCGACGGCGCCATCAAGCATACGTCGGTCCTCTCGCTGGGGGGGAACCATCTGACCAACGACATCGCCGTGGGCTTGCGCACCCCCATGGCCGAGGCCGAGAAGATCAAGCAGAAGTACGGCTGCTGCCTCGCCTCCATGGTCGGCAAGGACGAGACCATCGAGGTGCCGAGCGTCGGCGGCCGCAAGCCCCGGGTACTCTCCCGCCAGCTCCTGGCCGAGATCCTGGAGCCGCGCGTTGAAGAGATCTTCACCCTGGTGAACCGCGAGATCGTCAAGTCCGGGTTCGAGGACCTGATCGCCTCCGGCGTGGTCATCACCGGCGGCACCACGATCCTGGAGGGGATGCCCGAGCTGGCCGAGCAGGTCTTCAATCTGCCGGTGCGGCGTGGCCTTCCCCAGAAGATCGGCGGCCTGGTGGATGTGGTCAATTCGCCGGTCTATGCCACCGGCGTCGGCCTGGTGGTCTACGGGAGCAAGAACGTGGGGGTCCACGAGTTCCCCACGACCCAGAGCGACGATAATGTCTTCCGGCGGGTGAGCCGGCGGATGCGCGAATGGTTCGGGGAATTCTTCTAACCTGTTTTTTTGTTGAAACTGTCTTTTTCGTGTTAATTGCTACGAAGCCAAACTATCAAGGGGGTAGGTATGTTTGAATTCGATGAGAATGTTGAACAGGTAGCCAAGATCAAGGTCTTTGGCGTTGGCGGGGGCGGGAGCAATGCCGTCAACACGATGATCGAAAAGCACGTCAATCATATCGATTTCATCGTGGGGAATACCGACGCCCAGGCGCTGCGGACCTCCAAGGCGCCCACAAAGCTGCAGATCGGCGGCGAGCTGACCAAGGGGCTCGGTGCCGGCGCAGACCCCTCCAAGGGGCGCGATGCCGCCCTTGAGGACCGGGAGCGCCTGCTGGAGATCCTGCAGGGGGCCGACATGGTGTTCGTGGCTGCCGGCATGGGTGGCGGCACCGGCACCGGGGCAGCGCCGGTCATCGCCGATGCGGCCAAAGAGCTCGGTATCCTGACCGTCGGCGTGGTGACCAAGCCGTTCACCCGCGAGGGGCGCCGCCGGATGGCCCAGGCCGAGGAGGGAATCCGCGAGCTTAAGAAGCATGTGGACTCGCTGATCGTCATCCCCAACGACCGCCTGATCGGCCTTGCCGGCAAGAACACCTCCATCCTGGACGCCTTCAAGCCGGCAGACGATGTGCTGCGCCAGGCGGTGCAGGGGATTTCCGACCTGATCACCACCCACGGCATGATCAACGTCGACTTCGCCGACGTGAAGGCGATCATGAGCGAACGTGGCATGGCCATGATGGGGATCGGTATCTCCTCCGGCGATAACCGGGCCATGGAAGCGGCCACGGCCGCCATCTCCAGCCCGCTCCTGGAAGACATCGACATCTCCGGAGCCAGAGGGGTCCTGGTCAACATCTGCGGCTCCGCCAAGATGACCATGGACGAGTACGACGCGGTCAGCCGGATCATACACGAGAAGGTGCACGAGGACGCCAATATCATCATCGGTCTGGTGGTGGACGAGGAGATGGGTGACCTGCTGAAGGTGACCGCCATCGCCACCGGCTTCGGTGACCGGTTCGACGCGGAGTACGCCCGCCAGGAAGGGCGCAAGCTCTCGTCGCTCCCCCCCCGGCAGGAAGTGAACCGCGACATCCCTGCCTACATCCGTCGCGAGCAGCAGAGCCGCAATTTCTACGGCGGCCGCCAGCCCGGTTTCTCATCGGAAGAGGAAGACCAGTACGACATCCCGACCTTCCTCCGCAAGTCGGTGGACTAGGCAGTTACAGAGTTACCCCCCATCAGCCCGGCTCCTCTTTATCCCCCTTGAGGGGAGCCGGGCCTTTTTTCCCTTTGGGCCGGAGTGCCCGCCGTGATACCTTTCCCCCATGTCGTGGAAATTAACCGAGAAACTGCGAAAGACCCTTGCCGCCGAGAACTGCTCCGTCCCCACACGGCGCGGCGCGACCGTCTCCTGCTGCCTCGTCTATCCGAACCGCTACCGTACCGCCATGGGAAACTTGGGGTTCCAGGCCGTCCACGCCCTCTTGAACGAACTCCCCGGAGTTCTCTGCGAACGGGCCTTTCTGCCTGACGCAGACGATCTGCAGGAGTACCGGCGAAGCGGGACGCCGCTGCTCTCCCTGGAAAGCCAGCGGCCGGTGGCCGATTTCGACCTGCTCGCCTTTTCGGTCTCCTTCGAGAGCGATTACCTCAACCTGCCGACCATCTTTACCCTGGCAGGACTCCCTGCCTATGCCGGGGAGCGAACAGGTTCCATGCCGCTGGTCATGGCCGGCGGCGCCGCGCTCTTCCTGAACCCCGAGCCGGTTGCGGAGTTCCTCGACCTGGTGGTTGTCGGTGAGGCAGAGCCGATCGTGCCGGCGCTGATTGACGCACTGCTGGAGCAGACCGTCACGTCCCGCACTGAATTGTTGGCCCGGCTCTGCCACATCCCCGGGGTCTATGTGCCGAGCCTCTACATGCCACGGTACGACGGGGCGCGGCTCGACTCCGTCGCCGTTGCGGCCGGAGCCCCACCCCAGGTACAACGGGTCTGGGCAACGGAGCTGGACAGCCAGCCCACCGGCACCCGCATCCATGCAGCGCAGGCGGAATTCGGCGGCATGCACCTTGTAGAGCTCTCTCGGGGATGTCCACGTGGCTGCCGGTTCTGTGCCGCAGGTTTCATCTATCTCCCCTACCGTGCCCGTTCGCTGGAGGCCATCAAGCAGCAGGTTGATACTGCCTTGGAGGAGCATCGGCGCATCGGTCTGGTGGCGGCGGCAGTGGGGGACTACGACGGGATCGGCGAACTCTGCCGTCACATCCTCGACCATGGCGGAGAGGTCTCCGTCTCCTCGCTTCGGATCGACGGTCTGGATAACGAGATGATCGATGTGCTGGCGGCGAGCGGTCACAAGACGGCGACTCTTGCCCCGGAGGGTGGTTCCCAGCGGCTGCGCGACGTCATCCGGAAGGGAATTTCGGAAGCCCAGATTCTCGAAGCCTGCGAGCGGCTTATTGCACGGGATATCCTGAACCTGAAGCTCTATTTCATCATCGGTCTGCCGACGGAGACGGACGATGATCTTGACGAATTGGTCGCGTTGGTGGAGACGATCAGGACCAGGGTGGTGGAACGGGCGAAGCAGAACCGGCGGCTTGGTGAGATTACGCTGTCGGTCAATCCGTTCATACCCAAGCCATGGACCCCCTTCCAGTGGTGCGGGATGACTCCGTTACGGGAACTGGAACGAAAGGTCACCCGCCTTCATAAAGCGTTGGGAAGGGTGCCGAATGTAAGGCTTCAGGTGGAGGGGCTCAAAGATGCGCTTCTGCAGGCCCTGCTGTCGCGGGGAGATCGTCGGCTCGCCCCTCTGCTGGTGGCGGCTGCGGAGTCGGGGAACTGGCGCAGGGCTGCAAAGGGGCTCGGCGTGGATGTCGAGTTGTTAACGGGACGCAATATCCCCTTGGACGAACGTCTGCCGTGGGAGATCATCGCCGGGGGGAAGAAGGAGCATCTCGCGCGGGAATATGCCGCCGGCCTGGCATCACGGGGGGGGACAGGCGATCGGCCGACCTCGTGATGTATGCCCCGATGTCAGGCCGCTCTGGATTGTGCCGCCCCGGACGAACGACGTTCCGGGCCGGTATACTGGGTATTCTTCCGTGGCGCACGGATCGGGTCGACACCAATGGTGACCCAGCCGCTGGAGCGCTCGAATTTGGACACCGCATTGGAGCCGATCAGGTCATCAAGCCTCGTGGACTTGACCATATCGTACCGGTTATCGTTGTACATTACGCGCACCATCATGGATCTTCACCTCCGTTGTGGACAGTGTGATACCGGGCCCACATCTTCATTCTATGCTACTTTTGAACGAATGCAAGTGTAGCGCCAATTCCGTAATGTCTTTAAATTGAAACTGAAATCTCGTGCTGATCCGTTTTGTGAAACGGTGTTGTAAAAAATATCGACACTGTTCTGTCGGCGGGGCTGTCTGCCCCGCCATTTTTATCGAGGTATCACCTTTTTTTCAGATTTTCCCGTTCCTGGTTGAAGATATGGGTGATGATGGCGTCGCGGTCACGCCGCTCCAGGTAGCGGAAGGCCATGGAGGTGGGGTAGGACGCGGTGCTGCTCAGGTTGAGCAGCAGTTCGCTGGTCCTGGTGACGGAACCTATGGTGTGGACCACCCGTGGTGGAGGACCGACAAGAAACAGATCGAGAAGCACCAGTGTGCCGACGGGGTGCTTGAACGGCATCTTGACGCGGATGCCGCCGCCGCTCAGGTTTACGGGCACGGGCAGCAATTCGGGACCCGATTCCCATCCGACCACCTTCACACTGTTACCGTGCGGCTCGAACTCCGGAGGGAAACCGTTGGCGCTGAAGCGGTTGCGCAGTTCGCATTCGGCGCGGACGTGCGGCAGCTGCTGGTTCTCGGGAATGGCATAGAGCAGGGGGAGTTCGAGATCCAAGCGGTAAAACTCACGCCGCTGGTGAATGGTTACCTCATCCACCAGCTGAAGCCTGATCTCACGTCCCTTGATCCGGTCGGACAGGACGGCGTGACAGCGGTAGATCGCCCACCCTTCGTTGCTGGTGACCGTTACCGCCATATCTCCACCCGCCGCGATCTCGACCGGCAGCCCCTTTCCCAGCAGTTCCACGCTGAGATACGTATCCTCTACCTTGAGAACAACGCCGTTTTCCTCAAGCGGGGGACCGCTCTCCAGGTGAAGGTGAAGCGTGACTGGCTGGTCCGGCTTGAAAAACAGAGAGTACTGTAACTGCGCCATGGCTCTCCTCACACCCCGCCCGGGCTGCTCACTTGATGACAATAAAGGTACGGCTGGCAGGATCCCAGCGGTACCCCTTCCCGTTCCAGATTGCCTCGATGCCCTTCCAGTCGAGCCCGAGTCCCTTCATATCTTCGCACAGATAGTAGGCGGGCATGATCTCGTTGTCATCGATCCTGGCGTCGCCATTTCGGTCAGCCCAGTGTCGGTCCGCAATGGTGATGGTGCGAGAGCCGCCGACGGCTTCGGTCCTCGCCTCCTCCTCGGTGTGGGTGACCAAGCTGCCGGCAAACGAGGCCTTCTCCTTTAGCGGAAGGTTCTGCGGGACCTGTACCGTGTACGAGACGGTCTGTTGGCCGTCCGCAGCGGGAAGAAGCCATTTGGCCTCGTCCGTCGGACCACTGCCCGTCGGAACCGGCGGATTGGCGCTTACCAGACGCCAACCGGCGGGAAGCTGCTCCTTGAGTATGTATCCCTTGTTTGACGAAGAACCTTTGATAAGCTTCACCTGGACCGGAATGATCGATCCAGGGGCGGCAAACGGTGGCAATGTGCGGACAGCGGTCGGGGTCCGGGCCTGCCGGCGGGAAACGAACAGCGTCAGCAGTCCCAGTAGCACGAGCAGCACGCAGCCTGCGATTACTATCCTGCGGAGACGGGAGGGTTGAGGAAGAGGTGCCGGCACCGGTTCGGCTGTGGGGATTTCCTGCTCCTCCTGCCTGATGATCTCTTCCAGTGCCACCTCCAAGGCGTCGGCCAGTTTCTCGGCATTGTCGCGTTTGATGGACGGATAGCGGTTGTTTTCCCAGCGGGAGATGGTGTCGGTCGTAACTCCCACTACGTTGGCCACGTAGAGCTGGGTCAGCTTTTTCGTCTCTCTGATCCCCTTGATCCTGGTGCCGTCGATGGCGAGGGCAGAGGGTGGTGAAGGGGTCGGCTTTTCACTGGTTTCTTCCATGGCAGCCAGTGGGCGTCTAGCGCCCTGTGTTTGAAGGGGATATCGGTTGAAACGGGTGCCGTTCGGGACCCGACATCGGGTCGGATGACGGTAGATGTCCATGGCAGGGACCCCGCCAATGGGGTAGTTTTTACCACAAACGGATAAAAAATTATCCAAAAAACGAAAGGAGCATCATCATGAAACGCATCATCTCCGCACTCGCCCTCACCCTGTTCGCAAGCAGCATGGCCATGGCGGCCGACACCATCACCCTGCCGGCCAAGAACGGCAACGTGACCTTTCCCCACAAGCAGCACCAGGAGGCTCTGAAGGATTGCAAGAAGTGCCACGAGAAAGCCCCTGGCAAGATCGAGGGGTTCGGCAAGGAGATGGCCCACAAAACCTGCAAGGGGTGCCACGAAGAGCTGAAGAAGGGGCCGACCAAGTGCGGTGAGTGCCACAAGAAGTAGTGCAGCATAGCTCGTCCTGTTGACCGGTGTGGGGGGGGGCGGACTGGGCCGTCCCCCCTTCCTGTTTTGGGGGCCCACCCGCCGCTGGCGCACGATCCTGTGTACGTTGCAAATGATTCGTATTCGGTTAGTATTTGTTCAACTTGTTGCCTGCCTCAGCAGTTGTCCGGCTGTGGTACAGTATGCTACGGTACAGGGGGCGGCCACCGATGAGCCATGGTATGAGAAGCTGGGGTGACGACATGATCGCAGATCCGGGGACGGTACGGTTGTTCAGGCTTGGGGCGCTTCTTTCACTCTGTCTGGCGATGGTCTGGTTGGCAGTCGGTTGCAGCCGCTCCGATACTCCCGAGGTCAGCCTGGAAAAGAAGGTGCCCCTCGCGAGCCTCAGTACCGAGAAGAAGGGCACCCCCCTCCGCATCGGCATGGGCGCCATGATCACCCCCAAGGAAGGGTATGTCTACTACAGTCAGTTGAAGGAGTATCTTGCCGGTAAGCTGAAGATGCCGGTAATCCTGGTGGACCGGGATAATTATGAGGAGATGAACAAGCTCCTCGATGCCGGGGGGGTCGATGCCGCCTTTGTCTGTGCCGGTCCCTATGTGGAAGGCCATGATAAATTCGGCCTTGAGCTCCTGGTGATGCCCCTGGTGAAGGGTAAGCCGGTGTACCACTCCTATGTCATTGTCCCCCGCGAGAGCCCGGTGCAACGCCTGGAGGAGCTGAGGGGCAAGAAGTTTGTTTTTACCGATCCCCAGTCCAACTCCGGGAAGCTGGTCCCCACCTATCTTCTGGCCAGAATGGGCGAGGCCCCGGAAACATTTTTCGGCAAGTATTCGTACACCTATGGTCACGACAAGTCCATCACCGCTGTTGCGGAAAAGCTGGTTGACGGCGCGGCGGTGGACAGCCTGATCTGGGAGTATATGAACCGCGCCAACCCGGCACTGACCCAAAAAACCAGGATCGTCAATATATCCGAACCGTACGGCATCCCACCCCTGGTGGTCAGGAAGGGGCTCGACCCAGGGCTCAAGGGGCGCCTGAGCCAGGTGCTCGTCACCATGGATAAGGATCCGGAGGGAAAGAAGATCCTCGCCGGAATGATGATCGATCGCTTTGTCCCGGGGGACGACGGAAACTACGATTCCATCCGGGCCATCAACCGCTGGATCGCGAAACAGAAGCCGGGAAAACCTTAGTGGCCCGTTTCTTTACCCTACGTACCCGTTTCCTCCTGGCAGCGATCTCCCTGCTGCTGGTGACCGCCAGCTTCATGCTGGTCTATATCCATACCTCACTGCAGACGAGCCTCTCGAACGAGTTGCAGATGCGCGGGGTGGCCATCGCCAAGAGCTTCGCCAAGATGGCAACCAACCCCAGCCTCACGGAAAACCTGATCCAGCTCCAGCTCCTTGCCCTTGAATTCAAGAACAGCGAAGAAGACATCGAGTATGTCTTCATTGCCGACAGGCACGGAACGGTGGTTGCCCATACCTTTGAGGGTGGCTTCCCGCCTCAGCTTGCCGGCGTCAACCCGCTCATGGGCAATGAGTCGCACCCTATCAAGCTGATCCGCACCGATCGCGGCGATGTGTACGACATTGCCGTGCCGATGCTCAAGGGGGAGGCGGGTACTGCCCATGTAGGACTTTCCGGCGATCGGATCAGCCAGAGTGTCGAGACGATCACCATGCGTGCCTCCTGGCTGGTGGTCGGGCTCGTCCTGTTGGTTTGCTGCGGCGCCATCATGCTGGCTTCGTCCCTCACCAGGCCGATACAGTTGTTGATCGAGGGGGTGGATGCAATCGGCAAGGGTGATCTGCGGTATCGCATCGCGGAGCAGGGCTGCGATGAAATCGGGCACCTGGCCGCCGCCTTCAACCGGATGGCTGAGAGTCTGGAAACAACGACGGTGTCGCGGGATTACGTTGAGGAGTTGAACCGGGGGCTGGGGAAGACCGTTGCCGAGCGGACGGCGCAGCTCTCAAAGGCGAATGCCGAATTGACCACCGAGGTCGCGGAACGCCGCAGGGCCGAAGAGAACGTCCGACTGCTCAATGCCAGTCTTGAAGAGCGGATACGGGAGCGGACCCTTGAGCTTGAGGTCTCGAACCGGGACCTGGAGGCGTTCTGCTATTCGGTCTCCCATGACCTGCGGGCGCCGCTCAGGCATGTCAACGCCTACAGCGGCATCCTGGCGGAGGATTACGGCGAGCTGCTGGACAAGGAGGGGAAGCATTATCTGCAGCGTCTGGTCAAGGCGAGTCATCAGATGGGGCAGTTGATCGACGAACTGCTCCAGCTTTCCCGTCTGGGACGTACCGAAATGCGGGAGGAGAAGGTCGACCTGAGCGCTCTGGCACAGGGGATTTTCAAGCAGCTTCAGGAAGCGTCGCCGGAGCGGAGAGTGGCAGTGCAGATCGAGCCGAATATGGAGGTGGTGGGGGATGAGGTCCTTATCGGGACCGTTCTTCAGAACCTCCTGGAAAACGCCTGGAAATACACCGGTCGCCAGGAGCAGGCGGTCATCGAGTTCGGCAGGAGCGAAGATGACGGGGAAACGATCTACTTTGTACGGGACAACGGCATCGGCTTCGATATGACCTATGCAAACAAATTGTTCGGAGTCTTTCAGCGCCTGGTGACCGACAATGAGTTCAATGGCACCGGCATCGGGCTGGCCACGGTCAAGCGGATCATCGAGCGTTACGGCGGGCGCGTCTGGGCCGAGGCGCAGCCTGAGCAGGGGGCGACCTTCTATTTCACGCTGTAGCGGGCACGTCGCGTCCGCATTTCGTTACGCCAAAGGGGAGACCGTCTGTCTCCCCTTTTCTTATTGCGCGGTGGACAATGGGGAGTGTATTGTTCCCGGCCATGGAGCGCTACTTCGCAGAACAGGCAATTCTCCGGATGCGGGAGGAGATCAGGGAGTCCGGCGGCAACGAGGTCTTCTTTCTCGGTCGTACCGACGAGCAGCGGATCGTGGTGGCGGTCGAACCGCTGGCGCGGGGGAGCCGGGACGCCGTGGCCGCCATCCTGATCGCCGTCTCCTTCGGCGACGTGGTCATCCACAATCACCCCTCCGGCAAGCTCACCCCTTCGACCCCCGACCTGGAGATCGCCTCGATCCTGGGGAACCAGGGGGTCGGTTTCTACATCGTCGACAACGGGGTGACCAACTGCTACCAGGCTGTTGCCCCGTTTGCCCGGAAGAACATCGAGCCGCTTGCCTTTCCCGAGATCGAGCACCTGTTGTCGCCAGGCGGCCCCATAGCGGAGAGCCTGCCGGGGTACGAACACCGGCCGGAGCAGGCGAGGATGGCCTTTGCCGTAGCCGAGGCCTTCAACGCCGGCCGGGTCGCGGTGGTCGAGGCCGGGACCGGTACCGGGAAGTCCCTGGCCTACCTGCTGCCGGCCGTGCTCTGGGCCGTCCGCAACAAGGAGCGGGTGGTGGTCTCCACCAACACCATCAATCTCCAGGAGCAGCTGATCAAGAAGGACCTCCCCTTTCTCCGGGAACATACCGGGGTGGTATTCCGGGCGGTCCTGGTGAAGGGGCGCGGCAACTATCTCTGCCGCCGGAAACTGGCAGTCCTGGAGGCTGAGCCCTCCCTCTTCCCCGAGGAGGCGGACGAACTGGCGGGCATCGTGGCATGGGGAGTTCAGACCCCCAGCGGCTGCCGGGACGACCTCTCCTTCATCCCCAAGAGCGAGCTCTGGGAAGAGGTCTGCTGCGAGGCCGACCAGTGCGGCCGGGTCCGCTGCCCCGACTATCAGCGCTGCTTTTTCTACAGTGCCCGCCGGGCCGCTGCCGGCGCCGATATCGTGGTGGTTAACCACGCCCTCCTGATGGCCGACCTGGCGGTCCGGAGGGAGACCGGCTACGCCGGTTCCGCCATCCTTCCCCCCTTTGAGCGGCTCGTGATCGACGAGGGGCACCACCTGGAAAACGTGGCCACCGGCCACCTCTCCCTGCAGGTCACCCAGCAGGGGATTATGAAGTGCCTGGGGAAGCTGCAGCACCCGAAGAAACCCCAGCGCGGGCTCCTTTCCCGGTTCTCTGCCCTCCTCACCCGGGAGGTGCCGGAGGAGATGGATGCGCTTTACGAGGAGCTGGCGGCACATCTGGAAGGGGTGCTGATACCCGAACTCCCCCGCCTGAAGGACGAGATCCTCAAGGTGCTGGACGGGCTCACCGTGACCCTCAGCCGCGAGAAGGGAAAAGCCGGGGAGCGGGGGGGGGACCGGCGGCTCCGGGTGACTGCGGAGCTGACCAGGGGCAAACTCTGGCAGGAGCACGCTCCTCTGCTTCGCGAACTGGCCCGCAGGCTGCACGGCTATGCGCAGCAGATCGACGAATTCTGCCGGGCCTGCTCCCGTTTGCCTGAGCGGGTGGGGCAGCGGCTGTCAGGTCAGATCATCGATCTGAAGGGGATCATGGAACGCCTGGTCGGCTACGGCCAGACCATCGGCGAGTTCCTGGCCGGAGACGAGGAGAGCTGCCGCTGGTTCGAGGTGGTTAAAGGGAAGGGGGGGAGCGTGGTCAGGCTCTGCGCTGCCCCGCTGGAGGTGGCCGGCGTGATCCGGTCGACCATCCTGGACAAGTTCAAGACCGTGGTGATCACCTCCGCGACCCTGGCGGTGGAGGGGCGATTCGACTTCCTCGCCGACCGGACCGGGATCAGCCTGCTCCCCCGGGAGCGGGTTATCGAGCTGCTGCTCCCCTCGCCGTTCGACTATGAGCGCCAGGCATTCATCGGTATCCCCACGGACATGCCGGAGCCGATGACCGCCGGATACGAGGCCGCCCTCGTCGACATACTGCGGGAGGCGCTCTTCATCTCGCTCGGCAGGGCGTTCGTGCTCTTCACCTCGTACGACCTGCTGATGCGGGTCTATACGCGCCTGGCAAGGGAGTTGACCGATGCCGGGCTGGTGCCGCTCCGCCAGGGAGAGATGAGCCGGCACCTGCTCCTCTCGCGGTTCCGGAGCACTCCCGGTGCGGTCCTCTTCGGCACCGACTCCTTCTGGGAGGGGGTGGACGTCCAGGGGCGGGCGCTAGAGCTGGTGGCGATCACCCGGCTGCCGTTCCGGGTGCCGACCGATCCGGTGCAGGAGGCTAGGGCCGAGCAGATCGCGGCCCGCGGAGGAGACCCGTTCATGGAGTACACGGTCCCCCAGGCGGTGCTCAAGTTCAAGCAGGGTTTCGGGCGGTTGATCCGGAGCCGTGAGGATCGGGGCGTGGTGCTGATCCTTGACCGGCGGATCGTGTCGAAGGGGTACGGCAGGCTGTTCCTTCACTCCCTGCCGCCGGCCAGGACGGCGACCGGCGACAGGGAAGAGGTGCTGGGGGAGATGGCGGCTTTTTTCAGACCTTCTGCATGATAAGAACCGCGCGCATCGCTTTGCTCCGGCTGCCGCTCGGGCAGAGTCGCTGCGCAATGCACGCGGTTCTTACGGGAGGAGCTGTTTCATCTCCCGCTTTGCCGCGAAGTTGAAGCACTGGAAGTAGGAGAGAAAGGTCAGGATAAAGGTGAAGAAGATGACGCTCAGGATGAAGCGATCCTGCGGCGCCTTGTAGATGAAGGTGATGAAGAAGATGAAGACCCCGGACTTGACCACGTCGCCCACCGTCCGCTTGTTCCGCATGGATTTCAACGTATCGCCGTCGAGCCCGATTTCGCAGGCTTTCACTTCTCTGGTCGCCTCCCTGCCGGCGAATTTCCAGATGGGGTAGAAGAGCGCCAGTTGGATGATCAGGCTGGCAACGATGCTGTGGAAAAAGCGCTGCGGCCTCCCTTCGATCTGGAGGCCGGCCTGGAAGGTGACCGCCATGTAGACCAGCAGGAGAACAAGCACAACCTGGACAACGGCGTAGATCATGGTGAATCTGCGTAACTTCTTGAAATCAAATCGTGTACTCATCCATTCTCCATAGTTTTCAATGTGTTAGTGGACGCTGGCTGATGGGTTACCTTATCAAATGAAATGTTGTTTTACAAGAAAGAAAATGACCGTTGTCCAGGACACTCCTACTCCCCGCACGCCCTGGCCAGGGTAACGGCAAATACCGCAGTCGCCCCGGCCCGCTTCAGTACCCGGCTGCATTCGGCGATGGTGCTCCCGGTGGTAAAGACGTCATCCACCAGAATAATCCGCTTTCCCTCCACTTCAGCCCCCTTTCCCAGCGCAAAGGCCCCCTTTACGTTGCCCGGTCTGGCCGGCGCCGGAAGGTTCACCTGTGGCTCGGTCCAGCGGACCCGCTGCAGGAGGTGCCGTTCCTGGGAGAGTCGCCACTCCCTGGCCAGCAGTTCGACCAGCAGGGCTGCCTGATTGAACCCCCGCTTCCTGATCCGCCGGCGATGGAGCGGGACCGGCAGCAGCAGGTCGGCATGCCACTGTGCCACGACCGGGGCCAGGGTTTCGGCCAGGAGCAGGCCAAGCGGCCGACGCAATTGGATATGACGGTCGTACTTGTAGCGGTGGATCAGTTCGCGGACCGTGCCATGGAACAGGAAGGCGGCCCGGGCGGCGTCGAACGGGGGCGGGTGGCTGGTGCAACTGCCGCAGGGATGGTCCATTCCCCCTTCGGTCAGGAAAGGGGTGCCGCAGACGATGCAGAGGGGGGAGCGGATTGTCGTAAAATCCGAGCGGCAGGCAGGACAGAGGTGGACCGTGTCCCCCCTGGCGATGAAACGCTTGCAGGCGTGGCAGAGCGGAGGGAACACGAGGTCGAGCAGGGAGGAGAAGAGAGTGGAAAGGCGCGACAGGGGGGTGGAAGCTAGGGGGTGACAACGGCCAGGTCCGTTTTCTACGGCGCAGCTTTCCCCCTCTGTGGTCTCCCTGCTCTCTACCCTTTTCATGCTCGTCCCTGCGTATACTCGTTTTTCCGAGCCCGAGCCCTGAGCCCCGAGCCCTTAGAACCCCAGATCCTCGTTCACGATCAGCACCCGGATATCCATCGCCTTGGACTTGCGGTCGATGACGGTGGTGATCCGGCAGATCCGGTCGGGCGAGTTGCAGTTGCTGCAGAAGCCGGTCTTGGCGCAGGGGGTGTTCAGGTTGAGGCGTTTGGCGTTGGGGGGGGAGGCGTATCCCTTGACCCGGTCGATGGCCACCTGCAGGCCGCCGTCCACCAGTTTGTTCCGGCCGGCCACGACGATCGCCTTCTTCGGGCCGAAGGTCAGGGCCGCCACCCGGTTGCCGTTGCCGTCGATATTCACCAGCCAGCCGCTTAGGGTCACCGCGTTGGCGCTGGTCAGGAAGAGGTCGCAGGTGAGCTGGCGGCGCATGATCGCCATCTTCTCCTCGGGAGCGAGCCCCGGTGTGCCGTGATTCAGGATCTCTTTCCCCTGCTCCTGGAGCTTCGTCTCCACCCCCAGGTCGACAACGGTGCGGGAGCCGCCGAAGCCGATGGAACGGGCGTCGGTCGCCTCCTTCATGATGTACTCCGCCGCCTCCTGAGAGGAGCGGCAGTAGACGGCGGTGAAGCCGTTCTGGCCCAGGGCCTCGACCGCCTTTTCGCACTTCTGTTCATGGGTCCACTGGCTAAGTTCATCGGTGAGTGACATGTATTCCCTCCGTACGTAGATTTTTTGCAGGTAGTTTCCGTGGGGACCGGGCGCCTTGCGCAGCGAATCTGCCGGAGCACCAGCCACTGTAGGCGAAATGGAGCAAAGCCGACCCATCGTGTCTGAACCCGCCAAAGGCGGGTGAGTTGATGGGGCGGCGCGAAATGAGCCGTACAGAGGCGGTGCGAACGGCATCCGGAGCGAAGCGAGGCGTCCGGTCCCCACGGAATAGCATTTCCACTACCTCAGCGCCAGCTCCATATCCTCCAGCTTCTTGATCCGGTCCCTCAACTCGGCCGCCTTTTCGAATTCCAGCTCCTTCGCGGCAGTCAGCATCTCCTTGCGGAGTTTCTTCACCAGCTTCGGGATATCCTCCAGCGGTACGTACTCCTCCTGCTCTTCGGCCGCGATCGGGACGGTGTAGTAGTCACGCTCCTCGATGGATTCCAGGATGGTCCGGAGCCCTTTCTGCACGGTGCGCGGGGTGATGCCGTGCTCGGTGTTGAACTCCTCCTGGAGCAGGCGGCGGCGGGCGGTCTCGTCCATGCAGGCCTGCATGGAGCGGGTGACATTGTCCGCGTACATGATGACCCTGCCGCTGACGTTTCGGGCGGCCCGGCCGCAGGTCTGGATCAGGGAGCGCTCCGAGCGGAGGAACCCCTCCTTGTCCGCGTCCAGAATGGCCACCAGCGATACCTCGGGAAGGTCCAGCCCCTCCCGGAGCAGGTTGATCCCCACCAGCACGTCGAATTCGCCGAGGCGCAAGGAGCGGAGGATCTGCATCCGCTGGATGGTGTCGATGTCCGAGTGGAGGTATTTCACCCGGACCCCCAGCTCCTGGTAGTAGTCGGTCAGGTTCTCGGCCATCCGCTTGGTCAGGGTGGTGACGAGAATCCGTTCCCCCTTGGCGATGGTGGCGCGAATCTCGTTCAGCAGGTCATCCACCTGGCCCGACGCGGGGCGGACCTGTATGACCGGGTCGAGAAGCCCGGTGGGGCGGATCACCTGCTCCACCACGACGCCGCCGGCCTTCTTCAATTCGTAGTCGGACGGCGTGGCGGAGACGTAGACCACCTGGTTCAGCTTGGTCTCGAATTCCTGGAAGTTGAGCGGCCGGTTGTCCAGGGCCGACGGCAGTCGGAAGCCGTAGTTTACCAGTGTCTCCTTGCGGCTCCGATCCCCGCGATACATCCCCCCTATCTGGGAGACGGTGATGTGGGACTCGTCGATGAAGAGGAGGAAATCCGGCGGGAAATAGTCGATGAGGGTGTACGGCGGTTCGCCGGCCTGCCGGCCGTCGAAGTGACGTGAATAGTTCTCTATCCCCTGGCAGAATCCCATCTCTTCCAGCATCTCCAGGTCGAACATGGTCCGCTGTTCCAGGCGCTGGGCCTCCACCAGCATGTTCTGGCTCCTGAACCACTGGAGCCGCTCGCGCAGGGCGACCCGGATCTCCTCGATGGCACGCTCCAGGGTTTCCCGGGTGGCCACGTAGTGGGAGGCGGGGAAGATGGCGACCTTTCCGAGACGTGTCAGCACCTGGCCGCGGAGAGGGTCGATCTCGCTGATCGACTCCACCGTGTCGCCGAAAAATTCCACCCGGTAGGCCCGCTCGTCGTCATGGGCCGGAAATACCTCCACGCTGTCTCCCCGCACCCGGAAGGTGCCGCGGTGAAAGTCGACGTCGTTCCGCTCGTACTGAATCTCCACCAGTTTCTTCAGCAGGGTGTCCCGCCCGTAGTCGTCCCCTTCGTGGAAGAAGATGTGCATGGCCTGGTATTCGGCCGGCGAGCCGATGCCGTAGATACAGGAGACGGAGGCGACGATGATCACGTCCCTGCGGGTAAGGAGACTGCGGGTGGCGGAGTGTCGCAGTTTGTCGATCTCGTCGTTGATGGACGAGTCCTTTTCGATGAACGTGTCGCTGGTGGGGAGATAGGCTTCCGGCTGGTAGTAGTCGTAGTAGGAGACGAAGTACTCGACGGCATTCTCCGGGAACAGCTCCTTGAGTTCGCCGTACAGCTGTGCCGCCAGGGTCTTGTTCGGGGCGAGCACCAGGGCCGGCCGGCCGGTGGCGGCGATGACGTTGGCCACGGTAAAGGTCTTTCCCGAGCCGGTGACGCCGAGAAGGACCTGGTCCGTGTCGTTTCGCTCGATCCCCTCAACCAGTTCGGCAATTGCCCGGGGCTGGTCTCCTCTGGGCTGATAGTCGCTGACGAGTCTGAATGCGTTCATGTCGGGGAATAGTAGCACGCCGCTCCCGCCGGTGCCGAGAAAATCCTCGCGAACCCGGCACGGGAGGGGCGTGGGGAGAGGTTCAGCGTCAGGTGCAGGGGGGGCTGTAGTGGCCAAGCGATGGCGGGACGAGGTTCTGCTCCAGCCAGTAGTGACCCAGCTGATTAACCGCCTCGCTGAAGAGGTTGTAGTCCACCGGTTTGCGGAGGTAGCTGTTGGCGCCCAGGACGTAGCTCTGCTGGATATCATGGGCCTCGTTGGACGACGTGAAGACGACCACCGGGATGAGCCGTGTCCGCTCGTTGTTCCGTATGTTGCGGAGAACCTCGAGTCCGTCCACCTTGGGGAGCTTCAGGTCCAGCAGCACGAGGCTGGGGAGGGCAGACGAGTCCCTGGCGACAAACGGGCCGGTCCCAAACAGGTAGTGGAGGGCTTCGACGCCATCCCTGACCACCGTCACCTCGCACGGTATACGGTGTTTGCTGAGGGTCCGCATCGTCAGGGTCTCATCGTCAGGGTTGTCTTCAACTAGTAGAATCCGCTTGGTCTCCATGCGTCTCCGTCCGAGATAAAGCTGGTTGTTGCAAGAATGACACTATCTATACCAGATTTCGTCAAAAAAGCCAGTAAAATTAGAAGGAATCAATGTGTTTGTCGGTTCCCCGCGGCAGGTCTTGATTTTTTTTAAGGAGGATGCCATACTGCCCCCGCAAAATACAGTAACCGCGGAGGTTTCCCTATGTTTGGATTCGGCATGCCCGAGCTGATAATCATTCTGGTCATCGTCCTGGTTGTGTTCGGTGCCGGCAAGCTACCCGAGATCGGTGGTGCCCTCGGCAAGAGCATCCGCAACTTCAAACGGGCGTCGGACGGCAAGGACGAGATCGAGATCAAGCCCCGCAAGGAAGACGAAGAGAAGAAGGGGTAAGTTCGCAGACTCCGCCCGCTAGCATCAGTATCAGTTCAAAGCCCCCTCATTGGGGGCTTTGGTTTGTCTCCTCCCCCATTGCGTGATCACGGCCGGTTCAGGGCCACCATTTTGGTCCGTTGCCTTGAAACGGCTCTGCGGGCTGCTATACTGACTTAGATTCACGCCCCTAGCCGGGGACCTGCCTCAGGAGCAGATTTTGTGGAATGGGAATGCTGCTGGCTCAACAATGAGATCCGTCCGGAAGAGTGCCCCTACGTCGGCGAAGGGGAGGAGGAGCTCTATGTAGCTCACCGCAAGCGGCTGGTGGAGAAGTGTCTCGAATGCCCCGGCTTCCGCCGGGACCTCCAGCAGCTCAGCGACCGGGAATATCCGATGCATGACGTCCTTCGTTACCTGGTGGACGAGTTCATCGAGCAGCGTGGCCAACTCCAGTCCCTCATCGCCTTTCACGACAGCAAGACCCGCGAGATCAAGTTCCTCCACGAATTGAGCATAGTGCTCCAGACATCCCTCGACCTGGATGAGGTGCTGTCGGTGGCCATGACCGCCATTACCTCCGGCAAGGGGTTCGGCATGAACCGGGCCTTCCTCCTGATGGCCGACCGGGAACGGCAGTGCCTCAAGGGATACCTGGGGGTCGGCCCGAGGAACTATGACGAGGCGTGGCGTATCTGGTCCGAGTTGGAACAGAACAGCTACACGCTCAAGGAGCTGGCGCGTCATTTTCACAAGACCAAGCTCTCTTCGGAAAAGGCGAAGTTCCAGGACATCCTGGATCGCCTGACCGTGTCGTATGCGGACCAGCAGCACGTTTTCAACCGGGCGCTCCGGGAACGCAAACCGATACTGGTTACGGACGCCTTTCATTCTCCCGAGGTCGGCGACGAACTGGCGCGTACCTTGGGCGTTGACAGCTTCCTCGTCATGCCGCTCATCTCCCGCAACCGCCGCATCGGCGTCCTTCTGGCCGACAACTTCGTCACCCACCGGGCCATCACCCCGCAGGACCTCCAGTCCATGGAGATTTTCACCTTCCCGGTGGCCTTCGCCCTGGAACGCGCCTCACTCTACGAAAAGCTCCAGGAGGAGATAGAAAAGCAGACCGCTGCCAATATCAAGCTGCGGGAGCAGCAGGAGTTGATCGTCAAGATGGAGAAGATGGCGGTGGTGGGGCGGATCACCTCCAGCATCGCCCACTCCATCCGCAATCCGCTCATGACCATCGGCGGCTATGCCCGCTCCCTCCTGAAGGATGTGGGGGAGGTGGCGCGAAAACGGGAATACCTGGAAGAGATCGTCAAGGAGGCCAAGCACCTGGAGGATGTGCTGGAGGAGGTGCTGCACTATTCCGAATCGCTCTATCCGGTCATGGATCGCTGGGACATAAACCAACTGGTGCGCAACGTCTGCCGCGAACTGGACGAGCACCTGGCTGCCAGGGACATCGACGTCACCCTCGACCTCGATCCGGATATCCCCACCATCCAGCTCGACTACAAGCAGATCGCCTACTGTCTGAAAACGATCATGCTGCATATTGCCGAGACCCAACCGGGGGCGAGCAGAGTTTGGGTGGTCACCCGTGGAAACGGCGACGGCCTCGTGGTCACGTTGAGCGACGACGGCGCCTCCATAGACGATTCGGTCAAAGAGGCCCTGATTACCCCCTTTACCTCCACCCAGGAGCTTGGCATAGGGGTCGGTCTCCCGCTCTGCCGTATCATCCTTGAACGTCACGGCAGCACGTTTACCATAGCTGACCGTCCCGAGGGAGGGACGGTGTATTCTTTTGTACTTCCGCTTCGAAAGGAGGATCTGTAGATGACCAACATTCTCGTAGTGGACGATGAGGCCTCCATAAGGCTTCTCTTCTCCCAGGAACTGGCAGACGAAGGGTACGCGGTGGAAACCGCCGGCACCATTGCCGAGGCGCTGGAAAAGCTCCAGTCGTCGAGCTTCGACGTGGCGCTGTTGGATATCAAGCTGAAGAACGAAAGCGGGCTCGATCTCCTGCAGAAGATCGTCAAGGAGCGCCAGGACATGGTGGTGATCCTCTCCACCGCGTTCTCCTGCTATAAGGACGATTTTTCGGCCTGGCTCGCCGACGGGTATGTGGTGAAATCCAGCGATACGCAGGAACTCAAGGACGAGATCAAGCGGCTTCTCGCCAAGAAGCGCAGCCGCTGAATGTGTGAGGGGTGGCTCCTCATTTGATCAAGGAGGGTATGAATGAAGGCAGTCATCATGGCCGGAGGGTTCGGTACCCGCATCCAGCCACTTACCAGCAGCGTTCCGAAGCCGATGATCCCGCTCCTCAACCGGCCGATGATGTTGCACATCGTGGAACTCCTGAAGAAGCACGGCATCACCGACCTGATCATGCTGCTCTATCATCAGCCGGGCGTCATCAAGAACTTTTTCCGTGACGGCACCGACTTCGGGGTGAAGATCACCTATGTCACCCCCCTGGAGGATATGGGGACCGCCGGCGCGGTCAAGTGCGCCGAGAAGTTCCTGGACGAGCGGTTTCTTATCATCAGCGGCGACCTCCTGACCGACTTCAACCTGCAGAAGATCATCGATTTCCATACGGAAAACAAGGCGCTCGCCACCATCACCCTCACATCGGTCAAGGATCCCCTCCAGTTCGGCGTGGTCATCACCGACAAGGCGAAGCGGATCACGCAGTTCCTGGAAAAGCCCGGCTGGGGCGAGGTGATCTCCGATACCATCAACACCGGCATCTACGTCCTGGAACCGGAGGTACTCAAGTACATACCGGAGGGGGAGAATTTCGACTTCTCCCAGAACCTCTTTCCCGCGCTGCTGGAGAAGAACGAGCCGCTCTACGGCTACCCGGCCAAGGGGTACTGGCGGGACATCGGCAACACCGACTCCTATCGGGAGGCCCACCACGACATCTTCCGCGGCAAGGTGAACGTACGGATCGACGAGCCGAAGCAGGATTTCGTCGGCAAGGACCTGCGGCTCGGCGTCGATGTCCGCCTAAACGACCCCTCCCACCTCCAGGGGACGGTGGTGGTCGGCGACAACAGCCAGATCCTGGGCGAGGCCCAGATCAAGGATACGGTCATCGGCCGCAACTGCACCATCGAGGCCGGGGTCAAACTGAACCGCTGCGTCATCTGGGACAACGTCTACATCAAGAAAGGGGCGAAGATCACCGACAGCGTCATCTGCAACAGCGTACGGGTCGGCCAGGGGGTGGTGATCGAGGAGGGGGGGATCGTCGCCGAGGAGACCTCCATCGGTGAAGAGACCTATATCAAGCGGGATGTGAAGATCTGGCCCCGCAAGGTGATCGAGGCCGGCTCCACGGTGACCGCCAACCTGATCTGGGGGGAAAAGTGGAAGCGCTCCCTGTTCGAGGGGGTGATGATCAAGGGGCTGACCAACATCGAGCTGACCCCGGAGTTCGTTGCCAAGCTGGGGTGCGCCTACGGCACCTCGCTCCCCAAGGGGAGCTTCGTCCTGGGGGGGCGCGATGCCTATCTCTCCTCCCGGATGCTCAAGCGGAGCTTTTTCGGCGGCATCCTCTCCGCCGGGGTCAACGTCAGGGACCTGAAGATGATCCCGCTTCCCATGCTTCGCTACAAGCTCAAGACCTTCGGCGAGACCGGAGGGATATTCTTCCGCCAGGCCTCGGACGACCCGGCCTCCACCGAGATCGTCTTCCTGGACGGCGACGGCCTCGATTTTTCCAGCGCCATGGGGAAAAACCTGGAACGGATCTTTTACAAGGAAAACTTCCGGCGCGCCCATCACAAGGAACCGGGCGGGATCACCGAACTCCCCCAGGTAAGCGATTTCTACCGGGAGGGGTTTCTCAGGACCATCGACCGTGAGGCCTTCAAGAAGAAGAACCTGAAGGTGGTCGTCGACTTCAACCACTCGCCGGCCGGTCAGGTCCTCCCAGCGCTTCTGAATGAGCTCGGCTGCGAGGTGATCGGGCTCAACGCCTATGTGGACGAGGAGCGGGGCGCGAAGAAGGCCGAAGAGAAGGCGGCCGGCCTGCAGCAATTGGCCAAGATCGTCGTCACCCTGGAGGCCCAGGCAGGATTCTGGCTCGACCCGTCGGCGGAGGCGTTCACGCTGGTGGACGAGGCGGGCAAGATCTACGACTCCGCCGAACTACTGCCGCTCATGGCCGCACTGCTCCTGAAGGGGGGCGCCAAGGGGATCTTCGCAGTCCCTGTCAATGCCCCCTCCGTGGTGGAACAGATCGTCCAGGAGAAGCGGAGCCAGGTGACCCGTACCAAGAACAGCGAACGGGCCATGATGGAAGCGGCCCTCTCTTCCGAGGTGGTAATGGTCGGCTCCATGGATGGTCGCCTTGCCTTTCCCCGCTTCCAGACCGCGTTTGACGGCATGTTTGCCATTGCCAAAACCGTGGAGCTGATCGCCGCCAACGGCGTGACCCTCTCCAGTGTGCACGCCGAGATACCCCACCGGACCTTCCTGCAGACCTCCATCTCCTGCATCTGGGAGATGAAGGGGGGGATCATGCGGAAGATGAGCGAAGACAGCCTGGATAAGGAAGCCAGTTTCATCGACGGGATCAAGGTCCATTTCGGCGAGGACTGGCTCCTGGTCCTGCCCGACCAGTACGCCTCCTCTGTCCATCTGGTGGCTGAGGCAAAAGAGCCCAAGACGGCCGCCCGGCTGCTGGATGAATACAAGAAAAAGGTGGAAGGCTGGAAGAAGGAGCTGCAATAGAGGCGGTGGCTTGATGTTCGATGGCGCCCTGAACCCCGAACCCTGAGCCCTGAATGGTTAATTATGAAACAGCCTTTGTCGGTCATACTCATCTGGCACATGCACCAGCCTTACTACAAGGATCCGCTCAGGGGGGAGTACATCCTCCCCTGGACGTACCTCCATGGCATCAAGGATTACTATGACATGGCCGCCATTGTGGACGAGGTTGAGGGGGCACGGGCAGTCTTCAACGTGGTGCCGTCCCTCCTGGAGCAGTTGGAGGAGTATGCGGCCGGCCAGGCGGCAGACCCGTTCCTCTCCCGCGGTAGGATGCATCCGGCCGACATGGGGGAGGACGACCGTCTCTTCATCCTGGAGAACTTCTTTGCCGCCAACCGTCAGCGGTTGATCGAACCTTCCCGGCGTTACTTCGAACTCTTCTGCCTCTCCGGCAGTGAAGGGGGGGAGAGGGCCCGCGATCGACTCCGGCTGTTCCGTGACCAGGATATCCTCGATCTCCAGGTCTGGTTTTTCCTCGCCTGGACCGGCGAGGCGGCCCGGCGCAGGTACCCGGCGCTCCAAGGTCTGGTGCAGAAAGGGAGCGGTTTCACGGCGGCCGACAAGGAACTCCTTTTTGCCACGCAGCGGCAGATTCTGGGGGAAATCATCCCCCTCTACAAGCGGCTGCATGCGGAAGGAAAGCTGGAGCTCTCGGTTACCCCCTATTTTCACCCAATCCTGCCGCTCCTTTGTGACCTCCGGAACGCCCAGGCAGCCATGCCGAAGGTGACCCTGCCGACCAGACCGTTCCGTTTCCCGCAAGATGCCAGGAGCCAGGTCGCCACCGCCGTCGATTATTTCACCCGGCTGTTCGGCTTCGCGCCGGCCGGCATGTGGCCCTCGGAAGGGTCGGTGTGCGACGAGGCGCTGGAGATCATTGCCGACTGCGGCCTCACGTGGATCGCCACCGATGAAGGGGTGCTGATGCACACCCTTCCGAACGGGCTTGGCCATGGCCGGGAGGCGCTCTACCAACCGTACCGCTTTCAGCGGGGTGCTGCCGACCTGGCCCTCTTTTTCAGGGATCACGCCCTCTCCGACCTGATCGGCTTCACCTATTCCCAATGGGATGGCGAGCGCGCCGTCAGCGATTTTCGCGAGCGTCTTCATGCGATCGGCCATCAAGCCCATGGTGCCCGGGTCGTGCCGGTCATCCTTGACGGCGAGAACGCCTGGGAATATTACGAGGAGAACGGGTATCCGTTTCTCTCCCGTCTCTACCACGCCCTTGCCAACGACCGGGAGTTCCGGCTCACCACCTGCTCCGCCTTCCTGGCGGAGAGCGCTGCGGAGAAGCGCCTGGAGCGCATCCATCCCGGTTCCTGGATCAACGCCAATTACGGGATCTGGATCGGTCACCCCGAAGAGAACCTTGCATGGGATTATCTCTACAAGGCACGTGAGGCGGCGGTAAAAGGGCATCCCAGGGTTGCCGAGCTGCTCGCAGCCGGAATGGTCGCCGATTTCCTGAACGAGCCTGACGGCACAGCAGCACTCATCTGCCGGTCGCTCTTTGCCGCCGAAGGGAGCGACTGGTTCTGGTGGTACGGCGACGACCACTTCTCGCCCCACAGCGATCGTTTCGACCTCCTGTTCCGTCGCCATCTGATGAACGTCTACCGGTTGCTGGGACAGTCGGTACCGGCCGAGCTGTACGAACCGATCAAGAAGAAAAGCCCTGCCGGCTTCGTACGGGAGCCGGCAGCCCTCATCTCGCCGACGGTCAACGGACTGGTGACCGACTACTTCGAGTGGCTCGCCGCCGGCCTGTTCGACCTTTCAAAGCAGGCATCGGCCATGCACTCCGCAGAGAGCATGCTCCAGTCGTTTTTCTATGGATTCGACCGGAACGCCTTCTATTTCAGGATCGACGGACAACAATCCCTGGACCGGATCCTGCATGCCGGCGACCTGTTGACCCTGCACCTGATAACCAGCCGTGAGTACCGGTTGGTCATGAGGATGGCCGGCGGTGAGGGGGCGCTCCAGGTGCGCGACGGGGCCGAGTGGCACGATACCGATGCGAACTGCGGCTGGAAGATACTCAAGGTCTGCGAGGCGAGGGTGCCGCTGGCTGTGCTTGATCCGGAGCCGGGCGGCAGCATCTTCGCCTTTCTCACCCTGACCCGCGGTGACGACGAGGTGGGGCGATGGCCGACCGACGCCCCGATGCGGCTGAAATATGCCGGGCCCGAGCTGGAGCTGGAGACGTGGCTAATTTAAGGGCAGTGAACTGGGTAGATCCCTTATGGAGATGATATGTCTGAACTGAGGTGGGACCCGATCAAACAGCACTGGGTTATCATCGCCACCGAACGGGGGCGGCGGCCCAGGGATTTCCAGGTGGAGGTAGCCGGCGATGGCAGCGGCGTCTGCCCGTTCTGCTACGGCTATGAGGACAAGACTCCGCCGGAAATCTTCGCCATCCGGAAATCGGGGGCCCCCAATTCGCCGGGCTGGCAGGTGCGGGTCTTTGCCAACAAGTATCCGGCGCTCAGGATAGAGGGTGACCTGAGAAGTCGCGGTTACGGGCTCTATGACGTCCGAGAGGGGATCGGTGCCCATGAGGTGATCGTGGAAACGCCGGACCACCACAAGAGCATGGCCGACCTGACCGTGGACGAAATCGCCAACGTACTCAAGGCCTATAGGGTCCGCCTCCTGGACCTGCGCAACGATAGCCGTTTTCGCTACATGGTGCTCTTCAAGAATCACGGTACGCGGGCCGGCGCCACGCTGAACCACTCCCACAGCCAGCTCATCGCGGTCCCCCTGACCCCTCCGGTGGCCGCTACCGAGCTCAGGGTCTGCCGTGAGTTCTATTCGGTCCGGGAGCGCTGCATTTTCTGCGACCTGATCGAGTTCGAGATCAACGAGGGGACGCGGGTTGTGAAGGAGTCGCCGGAGTATCTGCTGATCACCCCCTATGCGTCCTGTTTTCCGTTCGAGCTGCGCCTTTACCCGAAGCGGCATGCCCATGATTTTGCCCTCATGACCGATCAGGAGATGCTGGAGCTCGCCGCGGCGCTGAAGGATATGCTGATGCGTGTCAAGCGGGTGCTGAAGGATCCGCCGTACAATTTCATCCTCCATACGGTGCCGCCCCATCATCCGCGGCCGGGAAAGCCCGACTACTGGGGATCCATCCAGTGGGATTATCATTGGCACATCGAGCTGGTCCCCCGGCTCACCCAGATTGCCGGTTTCGAATGGGGAACCGGGTTTTACATCAACCCCACCTCTCCCGAAGACGCAGCCACGTTCCTCCGGGAGGCGGATATCTGAGAGATGCGGTTGAGTGGGGAGCTGTCGAGTTCATAATCCGGCTCAACCGGGCCCCCCCAACCACTTCTCTCCTAACGAGGTTTACCAGATGAAGATACTCTTTGTTGCTCCCGAAATGACCCCCCTTGCATCGACGGGTGGGCTTGCCGACGTGATCGGCTCTCTCCCCCGGGAGCTCAAGCTCCTGGGACACGATGTCAGGGTGATCATCCCCTGCTATCGGACCCTGAACCGCCTGGAACTGCCGGTTCGCAAGGCGAGGAAGAGCATTGAGGTCACCAACGGTGCCAGCTCCCACAAGGGATTCCTCCGCCAGACCACAATCGACGACATCACGGTCTACCTGATCGAAAGCAAGGAGTTTTTCGACCGGGAACACCTCTATGGCCCGCCGGGCGGGGATTACCCTGACAACCACCGCCGATTTGCCTTTTTCTGCCGTGGCGTTCTTGAGATGCTCAAAAGAATGGATTTCCGGCCGGACATTCTCCACTGCCATGACTGGCAGACCGCCCTGATTCCTATTATTCTCCGTTACGAGCACCACAACGATCCGTTCTTTTCCGGCATGGCCACCCTGTTCACCATCCACAACCTTGCCTACCAGGGGGTATTTCCCCGGTCGGCCCTGGAGGAGATGGGGCTGGACAAGACCTGCTACCGGATCGAGCGGCTGGAGTTCTACGGACAGGTGAACCTGATGAAGGGGGGGCTGTTGACCGCAAACCTCCTGAATACCGTTTCCCCCACTTACCGCAACGAGATCCTGGGCCCCGAACTCGGGTGTGGCCTGCAGGGGGTCCTCCGCTCCCGCCACGCGGATCTGTCCGGAGTTCTCAACGGCATCGATACAGGACGCTGGGATCCGGCCACCGATCGGTCGCTGCCCAAGAATTACACCTCCAGCGGCCTTGCCGCCAGGCAGCTCAACAAGCATCGGCTCCAGAAAACGCTGGGGCTTCCCGTCGATCCTGACACACCGCTTATCGGCATCGTTTCACGCCTCGCGGAACAGAAGGGGTTCGACCTGATTGCCAAGATCCTGCCGCTCATTGCGGCGCAGAACATCCAATTGGCAATCCTCGGTGAAGGTGACGAACGGTATGTTCAACTGGTTGACTCCTATGCCCGGATGGACAAAGGCATCTCATTAACGGTTGGCTACGACCCGACCTTGGCTGCAAACATATTCGCCGGCTCCGACATTTTTCTCATGCCCTCCCGGTTCGAACCGTGCGGCCTGGCCCAACTGATCGCCCTTCGCTATGGAGCCGTCCCGGTGGTCCATAAGGTCGGCGGCCTGGCCGATACCGTCTTCGATGCCCGTGATGGCGTGAAGGAGCCGAACGGATTTACCTTTGACGACTATACCGCTTCCGCCCTCTGGGAAGCCATCCAACGGGCGGTGTCGGCGTTCGGCGACAAGGGGCCCTGGCGACGGCTCATGCGTAATGGTATGCGTCAGAACTTTTCCTGGGCCAGTTCCAGCCGGCAGTACGATGAGTTGTACCGTCGGTGCCTGGCGAAGAAGCGGGGGTACTGATGGAGGGGAAGGAGCCGGAAGACGAGTTGGGCCAAATGGCCCGGGAGGTGCGGAAGTTGGTGGAGGATAACCGCAGGTTCCTGGAGCGGATCCTGGACGACGAGTTCGAAGCGGAGGATGGAGAGCCGGAGGAGGAGCTGCCGGCCAGTTGAAGGCGCTGCTCGACACGATTTCCCGAACGGCAAAGGCCTCAGAGGTATGAACCTCTGAGGCCTTTTTTCGTGCTGCTATTCCAGGGGTGACCTAGTGCTTCTTGGCCTCACCCTTTTCTGCCGACTTCCCTTCGCCGGGGACGTCGTGACCCTCGGCCATGTGGCAGTCGCTGCAGTTGGTCTTGTTAAGCTCGTCGCCAATGTCCACCGGATGGACAAAGTTTTTCGGCGTGGTGCCGGCGGGGACATTCTCCTGGACCTGTTTCAGGATGGTGTGGCAGAGGTTGCAGTCCTTGGAGATGACCTTGCCTTCGGCGTTCTTGTGCTTGCCGTCATGGCAACGGAAACAGCCGGGCGAATAGAAGTGGCCGATGTGGTTCGGATAGGTGCTCCACTTCACCTTCATGGCCGGGAAGAAGTTACGCTCGTAGATGTCTTTGACGTGCTCCACTGCCTGGTTGATGGCTGCGGCTTTCTCCTGGGCCACTTTCGGGTAGTTCTTGGCATAGTAGGCCGGAAGTTCGCTGGCGATGGTGGAGAAACCTTCTTCCTTGGTCTTGTACGGCCGGTTGAGTATCTCCACGGCCACCTTCTTCACGAAGGGGAGCGACGGGTCGATATGGCCGGAGACAAAGTCCATGTCCATCTCCTCGGCCGGCGAGTGATAGATATGTGTCGGGCGGTTGTGGCAGTCGGTGCAGTCCATGAGCCGCTTCTTGCTGCTGGCGATCTGCTCCTTGGTGATCGGCGATTCGGTGCTCATGTATTCGGTGACTTTCCCGTCGCTCCCCGTGACGGCGATATACGGGATGTCCAGCCGCTTCGGGTCGCGGGCGATGTAGTGAACCTCCCGGCCGATGTGCCAGTGGATCCCCATGGCGTTGGGGGTCTTGGGTGTGCCGCCGATGCGGATCAGCAGGTCCACCTCACGCGGTGTGTTCTGCTCGTTCGGGGCATAGTGATAGAAGTTCTTCTGGCGGCCGGCATAGAACTTCGCTGGCCAGTGGCAGTGCTCGCAGGTATCACGGGCCGGGCGGAGGTTTTCGATGGGGGTCTCGATGGTTTCCGGGTAGGTGTGGAAGATTACCGCATAGAGCTGCTTCATCCCGGAAATTTTTGCCTTGACATACCAGGCTGCACCTGGGCCGACATGGCATTCGACGCATTTGACCTTGGCATGCGGGGAGTTGCTCCACGCGGTGTGTTCCGGAGTCATGACCGGGTGACAGAGCTCGCCGCAGAACGTGGTCGACTCGGTGAACTCATACCCCTTGATGGCGGAAACGGCGACGATTACCACGAACACGGCCGTTGCCACAATGAAGAAGATGAAAAGATGACGTCTGTGGGGATCGTTCAGGTCGAGGCGGGGGAATTGCGGGATCTCCTCGTCCAGCGAAAGCATTCCCTCGATGATGGCCTTACGGCGCTGTTTTCGTACGCGCCAGGCCCCGACCGGCACGAGCACCAGGCCGAAGATGAGCATCCCTGGGAAGATGAAGTAGGTCATGATGCCCAGGTAGGGGTGTTCGACCCCGGTGATCATCTCCAGGGAGACGAAGCCGATGATCAGGCCGGTTGCGGTAAGCGCCAGGATCATGCCGACAAGGCTGATCAGGTTCCAGGCGTACCCTGCGGTTTTGCGGATTGCCATAGATGCTCCTTTTGTTGATTTATTCTAATGATATATAAAACAGGAGTATGGAAAATAAAATGAAAGAAACTACCCCGGGGGGTGGGGTTTGTCAAAAAAAAATTTTTTCATCTGATGGTGACCTCCTGTTTTTCTAGTACATTTTATGGGTGACGGTTGGTTGTTAATTAAAAAGTTTGTCTTTGGAGAAAAAGATGGTATGGTAACGTCGTTATATTTATGCTGCTGATGTCTCTTGGTGTAAGCGGGTGAGAGTTGGTCGGAACGTGATTTCAAGGGAGGGCATGTCTTGAAAAACCATGTATGGCGGCCTCTGTATATTGCGTTGGCAATCGTGGTGCTGATCCTGATTGCTAGAACATTGTTAGTGCCTTCTGATTTTGGGGTGTATGAGCGCGGGTACATGTATGGCTGGCACCGCAAATCCAACGAAGCCGAGTGGAAGGCGGTGAAGGTCAAATACAAGACTGCCGAATCGTGCAAGTCGTGCCATCAGGATAAGTACGACGACATCAAGTCGTCGCCCCACGCTGCCATCAGTTGCGAGAACTGCCATGGCCCGAGCCTGGGCCACCCGGATGACCCGCCGACCTTGAAGATCGACCGTAGTCGCGAGCTCTGTGTCCGCTGCCATTATTACCTCCCCTATATGACCAGCCAGCGGGGACATATCAAAGGAATCAACCACAAAACCCACCATCCCGAGGCTGAGTGCGTACTCTGCCACTATCCCCACAATCCAAAGCGCGAGGTGAGAAGACCATTATGAAACGTCGCGAGTTCTGCAAGAAGGGGTTGCTGTTCATCGGCGGGTTGGCGGTTCCTTTAGCCGCTCTGGAGCTTTTCGATCCGAAGCGCTTGGCGGCGGAGAAGAATGAACCGGGCAAGGTGCGCTGGGTATTCCTGGTGGATACCTACAAATGCACCGGCTGCGGTTTCTGCGTCAAGGCCTGCAAGATCGAAAACGAAGTCCCCTACGACGCCAATGTCACCCGTACCTGGGTCGAGCGCTACGTGGTCACCAAGGACGGCAAGACCTGGATCGATTCTCCCAAAGGGGCCAGGGACGGTTTCCTCACCAGTAAAATCGACCTGAGCCAGGGTCATTTTCAGGAGATCGACGGGAACGACATCGATAAGTCGTTTTTCGTTCCCAAGCTCTGCAACCAGTGCGACAACCCCCCCTGTGTCCAGGTCTGCCCGGTGGGTGCGACGTACCAGACCGAAGACGGGGTGGTACTGGTAGACCGGAAATGGTGCATCGGCTGCGGTTACTGCGTCATGGGTTGCCCGTACGGGGTCCGTTTCTTTCACCCCGTCTACCACGTGGCCGAGAAGTGCAACTTCTGTTACCACCGGATCAGCAAGGGGATGAAGACCGCCTGTGTTGATGCATGCCCCTTCGGCGCGCGCAAGATAGGCAATATCAAGGATCCGAACGACCCCGTGACAAGGACCATCATGACCGACCGGGTTGCCATCCTCAAAGAGGAGTACGGCACCAAGCCTCAGGTCTTCTATCTGGGCCTGTCGAAGGAGGTTAAGTAGCCATGGTACATGGAGAAGCCTGGACCATCAAGGAGCTGTTCGTCTACCCCAACGAGTATATATACTGGTCGATCCAGATCGTCATGTATCCCTTTATGACCGGCCTCGTTGCCGGTGCGTTCGTGCTCTCCTCCCTCTACCATGTCTTCGGGGTCAAACAGCTGAAGGACATCGCCCGGTTTTCCCTGGTCTTTTCCTTCGCCCTCTTGCCGGTGGCCATGATGCCGCTCCTGCTCCACCTGCAGCAGCCGCTGCGGGGGATCAACGTGATGATGACCCCCCATTTCAGCTCGGCCATTGCCGCCTTCGGTATCGTCTTCACCACCTACGGGATGATTGTCGCCTCGGAGATCTGGTTCGTCTATCGGCAGTTCTTTGTAGAGAGGGTGCTGGAGTTGCGGCAAAAGCATCAGCGAAGCTTTGTGGAGTCGTTTCAGCTGACCCTCTACACGGTATTGACGCTGGGGGCCATGGACATCAGCGAGGAGGCCCTGCACAAGGATGAGCGGGCGGTCAGCATCCTGGCCGGGATCGGCATCCCGGTTGCCTGTTTTCTGCACGGCTATGCCGGTTTCATTTTCGGGTCGGTCAAGGCCAATGCCCTCTGGATGACCCCGCTGATGCCGGTCATCTTCATCTGCTCCGCCGTTGTTTCCGGCATTGCGCTCTGCATCATCACCTACATCGTCACCATGGAAATCCGCAAAGTGATCTTCTCCATGAAGCGGAAGAACAAGCCGTGGCTCCCCACCGTCGAGGAACTGAAGAGCGCCGAGGTGCACGTGGTGACGATCACGGTCAAGTACCTGGTCATGTTCCTCGTGCTGGCCATCACCCTTGAGCTGCTCGACCTGATCTTCCGCGGTTATACGGCGGTGAAATCGTGGGATATCCTGCGGGAGGTCATCTATCAGAAGGATTTTGTGAAGATATTCATCCTTCAGTACGGGTGCGGCAACCTGCTCCCCTTCATCCTCTTCCTGATGCCCCGGCTGACCATAAAGAGGGCAGTTGCCGGCACGCTGCTGGTGATGCTCGGGGTCTTCATGATGCGCTGGAACGTCGTCATCGGCGGGCAGGCGTTCTCTTCCTCCTTTTCAGGGTTCATGGAGTACAAGCTCCCCATCTGGCCCGAAACTGCCGAGCTCTACAAGGAAGGGCTCTTCGGCGCTCTGACCGTTGCGGTGACACCTTTTGTACTCTTCTTCATCCTGAACAAGATCCTGCCGGTGTTCGGGGTAAAGGATTCCCATTCCCATTGATGAAATGTAGTCGTTGAGCCTGACAAACAAAAGGGGCGCCAAGATGGCGCCCCTTTTGTTTGTCAGGCTGTCTACGGATTGCTCCCCTCCGTTGTCCAGCGGTGACGAAGGAGGGGCAGTTGCGACAACACCCGGTGTCGTACGGCGTCTGTCGGCGCGTGCTATTCGGCAGCTCCCGCACTCTTCGCATGCCAGCGGCCGAGTATGATGGAGAGGATGGCTGCTGCCAAGCCGAAGGAGAAGACGCTCAACACCAGCGGCATCCCCTTGGTGCCGAGCAGGTCGTAGAGAAAGACCTTGACCGCGCCCACGGCAGTCACGAGGACGGCGACGTTGCGAATCTCCTTGTTGCGCTGCCTGAAGGCGAACAGGGCGAGGCCGATGGCTGCCGTGTTTATGATCAGGGACTGGCTGCAGCGGTAGCTGTTGACCAGGTCGCTGCTCAACTGCGGGAGGAGCTGGTACACAACGCTCCTGAGGGCGAAGAACGCGCTGGCCAGTGCGCCGAGGAAGAGGGAGACCGCTCCGTGGTCATGGCGGTCGTAGCGGCTGAAGATGATTGATCGTGCGGGCGGCTGCTGCCGGCGACACCAGAGGTACTGTCCGAGTGCGATAGCCGCCAAAATGGCGGCGGTGACCGGGGCCGCGAGAGGTGTTGCGCTTGGGGGGGCCGCGGCGAAGAAGAGGGCGAGGGCCACGACATTGTAGCCCTGGAGGAGATAGGAGGTCAGCCGGATCCCGCCACTTTCCCACGTCCTGGAGATATGTGACAGTGCGAAGGCTACGGCGGCCAATGGTGGTATGGCGATCAGGAGGCTGCCGCAGGCGTCCGGCAGCGCCAGTGCCAGCAGGATGGCGCCGGCGAAAAGGAGCGAGTTCGTTCCCGGCGCTCCGGCTACGCGCCTCCCTGCAAGCCAGTAGCCTGCCGCGCAGTGAATCAGCGCAAAGAGGAGGGCGGCAAGACCAAGGTAGCGAAGGCTGCCACCGCTGGCACTGACGACGCTTTTGGCCATCAGGTAGAACCATACGACATTGACCGTCGGCAGAGAGTAATCGAAACGGGAAACCTTATCGCTGCCGCTCCTGACGATCCCTCTCAGCGCTATCCCGAGATAGGCCATCGTGAAGAGCGCAATTACGGGCAGAAACCACGCGGCAGCCAGGGCCATGGACTGCGGCAGCCGTCTCGTGTAGGTGATCCCCAGGCGCATCCCCCAGAGTTGGAGCATGGCCAGGGTGACGATGAGGACGATCCAGCGCAGCCAGGAGCAGCGTTTCAGTGTGGCCGCATAGTATCCCAGCAGATTGGCGGTCAGGAGAATCATTGATAGATAGGGGAAGAAGGGCTCGGGGTAATCAATGGCGGCGCCGGCCAGGCACATGCCGAGGGTGCCGACCGAGACCGGGAGGAAGACCGTGAACTGCCGACTGATGATTGCCATGCCGGTCCCGGTTGCCATCAGGGTGAGGTACGCCGGAATGAGGGGGAGTGACTTGAAGCGGGTGTGGGTTTCCACGACTATGATGGAGAGGAGGGTTGCGCCGCAGGCGGCGAACACGGGTGCCAGGGGACTGCCGCGTCGATACTGGTACCAGCCGGCCAGAATGAGGGCGGCGGCGTACCCCATGCCCAAGGCCGATCCAGCCAGGGTGTTGATCAATCCACTGTCGGTTATGGTGCGAAGGATGAGGGCAATCACCAGGAGGAAGCAGAGGGTGGCCAGGCGTGGGAAGAGTGCCGTTTTGCCGGCCCAGCCGATGACCTCTTCGGAGATGTCTTCCGGTTCGCCGAGTGGAAACGTTTCGGCGGATTCCGTTTGCAGGGGGGGCGGCGTGACCGGGGAGCGATCTGGGAAGAGGCCGATATGGCTCTCCAGGGCGGCGAGTCGCCGGTCCATGGTTTCCAGGTGGTGGCTCAGCAGCTCGATCCGCTCCTCGACCGTCAAATCGTCGCCCATGCGATCCCTCCGTGGATATGCCTTGAGTGCGTCGAAAGCTGGCAAGTTGACTTTCTAAAACATTTTTATATTATATTAGCAGTATCTCCGGGGAGGTCAAACAAAATATAGTTATTGCGGGATGTTAAAGTTAGAACAATTTTATTTGTAGCAGGTAGTTTCTGGGTGGCCTGGCAAAAGAAAAGGGCTGCCGTGCGGCAGCCCTTTGATTACAGATGGGAGATAGCGGCGTTAGTGGCCGCCGCCTCCGCCGAGGAAGGCGATCAGCATCAGGACGACCAGGCCGATCCCGATGAAGAGGGCGGTGAAGCCGAAGCCTTTCACCAGGAAGTCATAGATGATGCCGCTGTTGTGCTTGTTGGCATACTGTTCGGTGACTCCTTCTTCCTCATAACGTTTCCACTGATCGCCACGCTCTTCGATCATCTCTTCCTTGGCGATCTGGCCGTTGAAGATGACGAAGTCCATGGGGAATTTCTCCGGACGGCCGTGGGTGTTGAAGAAGTGGACCGTGAAGATGAAGCCGGTCGCCAGCAGCGCCTCGTCGGAATGGACGATGGTGGCAATGTTGAACATCCAGCCCGGCAGGATTGTGCCGAAGAGTTCGGGGAACCAGAGCATCAGGCCAGATCCACCGATGGCAAACATACCCCAGAAGACGGCGATGAAGTCGAACTTTTCCCAGTATGTCCAGCGTTCGAAGGTCGGTTTCGGCCCACGGAAGAAGAACCACTTGACCATGTTGGTCACGTCCTGGATATCACGCAGGTTGGGGCAGAGAGACTCCGGTCCGAACAGGCGCTGGAAGAAGTTCCCCTTGACCTTCTTGCTGAGGAAAAGGAAGTTGAAGCTCATCACCAGCGCCATGGAGAAGTAGACGAAGGTGATGCCGGCGCAGTAACGGTGGATCAGGCCGGCATTGGCTGAGCCGCCGTAGAGGCCCATCATGTATTTGGCCCATGCCTGATCGCTGAACTTGAGCGGCAGGCCGGTGAGGGAGAGGCCGAGGAAGCTGGTGATGACCAGGATATGCATGAAGATGTGTATCCGGTTGAAGCGGCGATACTGCTTGTGCGGCTCGCTGACTTCCTGGTGCACATGGCCGTGCTGCAGGGCAACGGCTTTTTCACGGTTTTCCACGAAGCCGCGGAACATCCAGAGGAGGGTGTGTATCCAGAAGACCGCAAAGGTGCCGACCAATAGGCCGGTCATTGCGACAAAGGTGTAGAAAAGAAGCGGGTACTTTTCCCGGTCGTGTTCGCCGTGGGCATAGAACTTGGCAAAGAGCGGGGTGGCCTTGGCGTGGCAATCCCGGCACATCTTGACCACGTTCTCCGGGTTGACGGTTGATTTGGGGTCGTCCTTCGGCAGGACCTGGTGGGCGGAGTGACAGTCGGCGCAGCCGGCGACCTTCTCGGGGAAGCCGAGGCGATAGTTTTTGCCGTGGTAGCTGGCCAGGTAGGAGGCAACGGCGACGGTCGGCACGTTGTTCCGCTTCATCATCTTTTCGTCGGCATGGCACTTCATGCAGACCTTGGTGTGGAACTCGCGCTCGGTGTGCGATCCTTTGGCCCCCAAGGGTCGTATGTCGTGCAGGTTGTGGCAGTCGTTGCAGGCTGCGGAATCCTGATTGCCGGCGGCCACGGCCTTGCCGTGGATCGAGCTCTGGTAGATCGCTTCCTTGTCGTGGCACTGGATGCATTTTGCTACGACCTTCCGTTTATCCTTTTTCCAGGGGGTGTGGGTATGGATATCGGTGTGGCAGTTGGCGCAACGGACGTCTTTCTGGACGTGCACACTGTTGTAGTGCTCTGCGTTTTCCCTCTTGTGGCACCGCTCGCAGGCCACCTTGTGGACCTTGATTTCCCCCCGCATATGCTTCGGGAGGTCGGTGATGTCCACGTGGCAGCTGGTACAGGCGTTCTTGCCGTGGACCGATGCGGCGAAGCCGGCTATTGAAATCTTGTTGCTGTGACAACCGAGGCAGGTTGCCGGGTCGATGGCCATTCCCTGCTCGGCAAGGGCCGGCAAAATGGTGAACAGGACCAGGAGAGGAAGAGAAAGTAAAATCATACGCCAGCGAAACATGTATTTCCTCCATTCAGCTTGGGGTGAAAACGCAAAATAAACGATTATTTATATGCATGTATACATTGATTTAGGCTAATGGTTTTCTATATTAAAAGAGCTCTAAGTAAAAAGCAATCAAAAACGCGTATACAGTATACAGGTCGTTGAACATGCCATGGGGGAATGTCAGGTCGTTGCCATTGGGCACCCCTCGGGGGCTCGTCTTGACAAGGTCCCGGGGTTCTGTTAGGGTCCAAGTCACGATGCAGTAGATATAATTTCAGAGGTTTTCGCTGCCATGACAATCCCTCACAAGAAACTTTTCATCCCTGGGCCCGTGGAGGTCCACCCGGAAATTCTTCAGGCCATGGCGAGCCCGATGATAGGGCATCGCATGAAGGAGTACGCCCAGTTGCATGGACGGGTGAAGCAGAATCTGAAACGGCTTCTGTTCACCTCCGGCCGCGTTTTCCTCGCCACGTCCAGCGCCTTCGGCGTCATGGAGGGGGCGGTCCGCAACCTGGTGGCAAAGAGGTGCGTCAACTTCTGCAACGGTGCCTTTTCCGATAAGTGGCACGATGTGACCCGTCGTTGCGGTATCGAAGCGGATGCCGTAAAAGCTGAATGGGGGACCCCCATCACGCCCGAAATGGTCGACCGGGCGCTGGCGACCGGCCGGTATGATGCAATGACCCTGATTCACAATGAAACTTCCACCGGCGTCATGTCTCCGTTGACCGAAATCGCCGAGGTGCTCAGGAAGTATCCCGATGTGGTCTCAATCATCGACACGGTCTCGTCCATGAGCGCCATGAAGATTCCGTTGGACGATCTGGGTATCGACTGCTGTGTCTTCGGGGTGCAAAAGGCTTTTGCCCTCCCTCCCGGTCTGGCGGTCTTTACCGCGTCGGACAAGGCGCTTGACAGGGCAAAGGGGGTCGAGGGGCGCGGTTATTACTTCGACTTCCTGGAGTTCGCCGCCAATGACGCAAAGGACAATACGCCGTCGACCCCCTGCATCTCCCAGATTTTTGCCCTGGATCGCCAGTTGGAGCGGATGTTCGAAGAGGGGCTGGAGCAACGCTGGGCGCGCCATCAGGAGATGGCGGTCTATGTACGTGAATGGGCAGAGAGCCGCGGATTCCCCCTGTTCCCGCCGGAACATGCCCGCTCAGTGACCCTCACCTGCGCGACCAATCCGCGTGGTGTCGACCTGGGAGCGCTGAAGAGCCGGCTGGCCGAACAGGGGTATGCCTTTGACGACGGGTACGGGAAGATCAAGGGGAAGACGTTCCGGATTGCCCACATGGGCGACATGACCGTGACCGATCTCAGGGAGTTTACCTCCCTCATCGAGAACCATCTGAAGAGTATCTGAGGCTTGTTAGCAAAAGCGACCCCCGGTGAGGGGAGGAGGAGGCGGCCATGAAGTGCCCCAACTGCGGCGATAGAAGTTCGGTAGAGATCGACATGCACTCGGAAGGTTTTTCTCCCGACGAACTTCCGGTGAAGGAGTGTGGCGTCTGTGGGCTGGTGTGGCGGGTCAAGTACGTGGATGGCCAGACAGAAGTCGATATTATCAAACCGGCAGTGAAAAAGTAGCGAGAGGGCCTGCACCGAGCACGTGCAGGCCCTTTTTTGCTCACTGCCAGGAGATAGCCTGTACCGGGCATCCGTCGACAGCTCTCTGGATATCGGCTTCCGGCGCCCCGCCGGGGTCAAAACACTCGGACTTCCCGTCAGCGTTGAAGCGGAATACGCCGGGGCAGGTTGAGACGCAGAGTCCGCAACTGATGCACGCCTCCTGGTCGACGACTGGAGTTTTAGCCATAGGAAAGATTCCTCCGGAGATTTTGGTATCGTGTTCTCCATGGTAGCAGCAGCAATGGGCATGTCAATTCATGTTCTGTCCCACCTCGATGCATCCCGCTAAATTTACTTTAACTACAAAAATTTACTTGCTTTAAAGGTGTTTTGCGGTTAATTCTTCGGAGTCCGCGATGCACGGAAGGCTGCTAACTGAGCATTCATGTGGAAAATTTCGAGAATCGTCGGAAAATTTAACAGCATGAGGAGGAAGCAAGCATGGGCTACGAGGTGAAGAACGAGGAGTTGCTCAAGTGGGTGGAAGAGGTTAGGGCATTATGTGAGCCTGATAATATACATTGGTGTGACGGGTCGCAGGAGGAGTATGACCATCTCTGCAACCAGCTGGTCAAGAGCGGCACCTTCAGAAAGTTGAACCAGGAAAAGCGCCCCAACAGCTATCTTGCCTGGTCCGATCCGATCGACGTCGCCCGAGTCGAGGACCGTACCTTCATCTGCAGCCTCTCCAAGGACGATGCAGGGCCCACCAACAACTGGATGGCCCCGAAGAAGATGAAAGAGACCCTGCACGGGCTCTTCAAGGGGTGCATGAAGGGGCGCACCATGTACGTCATCCCCTTCAGCATGGGGCCGCTGGGGTCCAACATCGCCAAGATCGGCGTGGAGATCTCCGACTCCCCCTATGTTGTCGTCAATATGCGGATCATGACCCGCATGGGGAAAAAGGTCATCGACGTGCTGGGCGACGGCGAATTCGTCCCCTGTCTCCATTCGGTCGGTGCACCGCTGGCCCCGGGGCAGACGGATGTTCCCTGGCCCTGCAACAAGGAAAAGTACATCGTCCACTTCCCGGAAGAGCGGGCGATCTGGTCGTTCGGCTCAGGCTACGGCGGCAACGCCCTGCTCGGCAAAAAGTGCCTTGCGCTCCGTATCGCATCCAAGCAGGGTAAGGACGAGGGGTGGCTGGCCGAGCACATGCTCATCCTCGGCGTGGAGTCTCCCGCCGGCGACAAGACCTACGTGGGTGCCGCCTTCCCCAGCGCCTGCGGCAAGACCAACTTCGCCATGCTGATTCCGCCCAAGGGGTTCCAGGACAAAGGGTGGAAGGTTACCACCATCGGCGACGACATCGCCTGGATCAAACCGGCCGCCGACGGTCAGGTCTATGCCATCAACCCGGAGTATGGCTACTTCGGTGTTGCCCCGGGCACCAACTACAAGACCAACCCCAACGCCATGATTTCCTGCGAGAAGAACTCCATCTTCACCAACGTGGCCCTCACCGAAGACGGCGATGTCTGGTGGGAGGGGATCGACGGCGAGGTTCCGGCCAAGCTGACCGATTGGCAGGGCCAGGAGTGGACCCCCGGCTGCGGCCGTACGGCGGCCCACCCCAACGCCCGCTTCACCTCCCCCGCGTCCCAGTGCCCCTCCATCGACCCTGACTGGGAAAACCCCAAAGGGGTGCCGATGAGTGCCTTCATCTTCGGCGGACGCCGCAAGGATACCGTGCCGCTGGTCTACCAGGCCTTCAACTGGAACTACGGCGTCTACCTCGCCTCCACCCTCGGTTCCGAAACCACCGCCGCCGCGGTCGGCGCCACCGGCAACGTCCGCCGCGACCCCTTCGCCATGCTGCCCTTCTGCGGCTACCACATGGCCGACTACTTTGCCCACTGGCTGCAGTTCGGCCGCACCATTGCCAAACCGCCCCGCATCTTCAGCGTCAACTGGTTCCGCAAGGACGCCAATGGCAAGTTCATTTGGCCCGGCTATGGCGACAACATGCGCGTCCTTAAATGGATCGTCGAGCGGGTACAGGGGAAGGCCGGGGCCGTCGAGTCCCCGCTGGGCTGGATGCCGCGCTTCGAGGATATGGATTGGGAAGGGCTGGAAATGTCCCGCGAGAAGTTCAACGAACTGATGTCCGTTGATCGGGATGTCTGGCAGAATGAGGTCATCTCCCACGAGGAGCTGTTCGTCAAGATGTACGACCGGCTGCCGAAGGAGTTCCTCCACATCCGCGAGCTGATCCTCTCCAGCCTCTGGCGTTCGCCGGAGCACTGGGAGCAGATCGGCGACGTGAACCCCGAAGGGTGGAACGAGTAGGATGCTGATCGGTGATCCCGCCAGGCAGTAAGCGGGATCACCGACGATATCAAGAGCTGGATAACATGCCGGTAACGGTCTGTTGTCCAGCTCTTTTTTTTTGCGTTGGAGTGACCCCGTTCATCGGCCTGCCAGTCGGACGGTACGATGGGGGATGAGCATGTCGGTCCGGGGGTCATATATGGATGAGGTCCGTTTTAGTAAAGAATCAGCCTGGTTTCGCTGTGTTGGGCTGTGCAGGGATTGTTGCTTGACAAATGAGCGAAACATAGTAAAACAATGTTGTTGTTATCATTAGTCTGCGCGATGCTTGTTTTCATGCTTGCTTGGGACAGCAATTTTCAAAGGCTAAAGGGGGCTGATTTATGGGCGCATTTGGCGATGGCAAGGATCCTGGGAGCTCAGAACGTCAATTTAGTTTTTCCGAATTGCTGGTGGAAAAGGGGGTCTCCCGAAGGGACTTCATGAAGTTCTGCTCGGCGACGGCGGCCGCATTGGCGCTTCCTCCGGCGTTCGGAGCGAAGATCGCCCAGGCGCTGGATGAGGTGAAGCGCCCAACCCTGGTCTGGATGGAGTTCCAGAGCTGTACCGGCGACACCGAGGCGCTGCTGCGTGCCTCCAATCCCACCGTTGCCGAGATTGTGCTGGATATCCTCTCCATCGACTACGCCGAAACCATCATGGCCGCGGCGGGGCACCTGGCCGAAGCCAATCTGGACAAGGTGCTGAAGGAGGAGAAAGGTAAGTACATCGCCGTGGTGGAAGGTTCCATCCCGCTGAAGGACGACGGCGTTTACTGCTGCATAGGCGGCCGGACCGCCGTGGACCGCGCCAAGGAGGTCTGCGGCGGCGCCTTTGCCACGATCGCGGTTGGTACCTGCGCCTCCTACGGCGGCATCCCGGCAGCGGCACCCAATCCCACCGGTGCCGTCGGCGTGAGCAAGGCGGTGCCGAGCGCCACGGTCATCAATCTTCCCGGTTGCCCGCTGAATGCCGACAACCTGACAGCCACCATTGTCCATTTCCTCCTCTTCAAGAAACTCCCCGCCACCGACGGCATCGGCCGCCCGCTTTTCGCCTACGGCAAGCGGATCCACGACAACTGCGAGCGCCGACCCCACTTCGACGCCGGTCAGTACGTGGAGGCGTGGGGTGACCAGGGACACCGGAAGGGGTACTGCCTGTACAAGATGGGGTGCAAGGGGCCGGAGACCTGGCACAACTGCCCGACCCAGCGTTACAACGACAAGACCAGCTGGCCCGTCGCCTCGGGCCACGGCTGCGCCGGCTGCTCCCAGCCCATGTTCTGGGATGCCATGACGCCGTTCTACAAGCGGCTGCCCAACGTCCCCGGCTTCGGCATCGAGACAACCGCCGACACAATCGGCCTCGGCCTGGCAGCCGGCACGGCGGCGGCCTTCGCGGCACACGGCGTGATCAGCGCCTTTAGGCGCGGTGATAGTTCTGAAGGGGCAAAGGAGGATTGATAGATGACCAAGATTGTTGTTGACCCGATAACCCGGATCGAAGGTCACCTGCGCATCGAGGCGGAGGTCAGCGGCGGCAGGATCGTGAATGCCTGGAGCGGTAGCACCATGTTCCGGGGGATCGAGAAGATCCTCAAAGGGCGGGACCCGCGCGACGCCTGGTTCTTTACCCAGCGCTTCTGCGGCGTCTGCACCACGGTCCACTCCATCGCCTCGATCCGGGCCGTGGAGAACGCCCTGAACATCAAGGTCCCTCCCAACGCCGAATCGATCCGCAATATCATCATGGGGATCCAGAACGTTCAGGACCACGTGATCCATTTCTACCACCTGCATGCCCTGGACTGGGTCGACATCACATCGGCCCTGAAGGCGGACCCGGCCAAGACCGCCCAGTTGGCCGCTTCCCTTTCCGACTGGCCGCTCAACTCCACCACCTACTTCAAGGGGATACAGGAGCGGCTGAAGGCCTTCGTGGCCAAGGGGCGCCTCGGTCCGTTCGCCAATGCCTACTGGGGACATCCAGCCATGAAGCTCCCGCCGGAGGCGAACCTGATGGCCACGGCCCACTACCTGGAGGCCCTGGAGTGGCAGAAGGAGGTTATCCGGATCCACGCCATCCTCGGGAGCAAGAACCCCCATCCCCAGACCTTCCTGGTGGGAGGGATGGCGATCCCGGTCGATCTCGACTCGCAGAACGCCCTCAATGCCGACAAGCTGGCAGAGATCGGCGGCCTCCTGAAAAAGGCCAAGGATTTTGTCGAGAAGGTCTACATCCCCGACCTGCTGGCGGTCGCCTCGTTCTACAAGGATTGGGCCGGCATCGGCGCCGGGGTGGGGAACTACCTCTCCTACGGCGAGTTCCCGGATCCGGTCAGCGGCAAACCGTTCTTCCCCCCGGGGATCATCCTCGGCAAGGACCTGACCAAGGTCCTGCCGGTGGATCACAAGAAGATCGCCGAGTACGTGGACCACTCCTGGTTCGAGTACTCTGGCGGACAGGGGAAAGGGGCCCATCCGTGGGATGGGGAGACCGAGGAGAAATACACCGGTCCCAAGCCGCCGTACCAGTATCTGGACACGGACCGCAAATACTCGTGGGTCAAGGCCCCACGCTACGAGGAGCGGCCGATGGAGGTCGGTCCCCTGGCAAAATTGCTGGTCGCCTACGGCGCCGGCCACAAGCCGACCCAGGATGCGGTGAATTTCGTTTTAAAACAGCTCAACGTCGGCCCCGAGGCGCTCTTCTCCACCCTGGGCCGGACCGCGGCCCGGGGACTTGACTGCCTCATCACCGCGCAGCAGCTTCCCACCTGGCATGCGCAACTGGTGGACAATATTGGGAAGGGTGACCTGCGGATCCACGCCGGCGAGAAGTGGGACCCCTCCACCTGGCCTGCAGAGGCGGCAGGCTACGGCTGGCACGAGGCGCCGCGCGGCGCACTGGGGCACTGGATCAAGATCAAGGACCAGAAGATCCTCAACTATCAGGCCGTGGTCCCCTCCACCTGGAACGCCTCGCCCCGTGACCACAAGGGGCAGCGTGGGCCCTACGAAGAGGCCCTCATCGGCACCCCCATTGCCGATCCGAACCGGCCGGTGGAGATACTCCGCACCATCCACTCCTTCGACCCCTGCCTGGCCTGTGCGGTCCACGTCCTGGACGCCCAGGGGAACGAGACGGTGCGCGTTACCGTGAAATAGGAGGAATCGAGGGCTTTTCGCCCTGGCGCAGCATGCGAAGGATTTCACGGTGACGCACCGATTGGTACGGCACGCAGGGAATCATGAAGCATGACGCTGCGGGGCGGGAAAGGATCGTTTCCGGGAGGATGTCATGGGTCATCTGTATGAAAAGTACGTCTGGGAAGTCCCGGTGCGGGCTACCCACTGGCTGAATATGCTGGCCATCATTACCCTGGCGGTCACCGGCATCTTCATCGGCTCGCCCAAAACGGTGGCTTTGACCCCATCGGCCTTCGTGATGGGGTGGGTCCGGCTCGTTCACTTCGTGGCCGGCTACGTCTTCGCCATCAGCGTCGTCTCGCGGATCTACTGGTCCTTCGTCACCAGGAACCGGTATGCGTCGTGGCAGGAGTTCGTCCCGATGCTGACGAAGGAGGGGCGGCGCAACATGCTGGAGACCTTCAAGTACTACACGTTCATCAGCAGGAAGGCTCCCCATGTGGTCGGACATAACGCCCTGGCCGGCACCGCCTATTCGGTGGTCTTCCTCCTCTATCTGGTAATGATTGGCACCGGCTTCGCGCTCTACTCGGAGCGCGCTCCCAACGGCATTCTCCACAAGGCCACGGGATGGATGTTCATGCTCTTTTCCAATCAGGGGATGCGGCTCACCCACCATTGTGTCATGTGGTTCCTGATCGCGTTTGCCATCCATCACGTCTACAGTGCGTGGCTGATGGACGTGAAGGAAAAGGGTGGGGTCATGTCGAGCATCTTCAGCGGGTACAAGGCCGTCAGGAGCAAAGAGTAGCCCATGTCAACACTCGTTCTGGGTATAGGTAACCTCCTGATGGCCGACGACGGTCTCGGTGTCAGGCTGGCACAGGGCCTCGCATCACGCTACCGCTTCCCGTCAGGGGTGAAGGTGCTGGACGGCGGCACCCTGGGACTCGATCTCCTCCCCCGGTTGGAAGGGGTCGAGCGGCTGCTGGTGGTGGATGCGGTGGAAACCGGGGACAAGCCGGGCACCATGGTGCGTCTCACCGGCGAGGAGATCCCCCTGGCGCTGGAGACCAAGGTGTCGCCGCACCAGATGGGACTCAAGGATCTGCTGACAGTCTCCGCCCTCATGGGGAACGTCCCCCGGGAGATGGTCCTCTGGGGGGTTCAGCCGGCAAGTATTGAGCTGGACATGGTGTTGTCGCCGGATGTTGCGGAGCGGATGCCCCTTCTGGAGGAAAAGGTGCTGGAGGAGCTCCGCTCGTGGAATGTACGGCCTGAACGTATCTGAAACCAGACAGAGTCGCGCGAAAAGGGGCTGACCAGCTCGTGCCGGCATCCCCTGCCAAGACTCTCTTCGCCAAAAAGCCCCCCCTTTCCTTGCTCCATCTTCCCGCACGCCCCCCCGTTTTTCCCTCAGAACTCTTTCCCGATTAATGCAAAACGCAGTTTGTAATTTTTTACAGTCTTTGGTTGCCGACAGTTTGCCGGATGAAAAAACCGCTATTTTTGTTCCTCTCTCCCCGGGAAAAGATTACCAGCCATACACCTTGCGACAGCCTCAGTCCCCCCCCCAATCTGTACCACGTATAATGCTCTGTGATATATAACAATCTTAAATTATTAAGTTTTATCGGTAGAGCTCTTTCAGGGTTCAATAGTGTGTCTTAATGTCTGGTGGCGGGGTGGACCGGTTTTGGTGATAAAGTAAAGCGTGTGATATTAAGTAGTTATAAATGTCGAGATGATTTACACTTGGATGCGGTTTACGGATAACATCTTTGAATTGTTTGATTATTTTGCGTGGTGCAGTAGTTGCAATAATGACCGTGTCTGACAGTTGGCGCCTCACTCTCTAATTATGTCATATAGCCTCGTTCCATTACGTTCTGGAACGAGCCCGTAGCCGCCCCGTCTGTCCCGTACAGCAATCATCAGTTGGAGAGGATCTCGTTATGAAACTGAATCGACGCATGGCATATGTCGTTTTTCTAAATAGGATAATTGTAATCCTATTGGTCTTGATGGTTCCGGTGTATGCCGTGGCAGCTGCCGAGCCACCGACGGCCATGGAATGGCAGCTGTCCGAGACGAAAGTTGTTGGCTGGGGAACTCTGGCCGCATTATCCGAGGGGAGAGTGCGAACCGGCATTACGATAGAGGGGAAGGCAACGGCGAAAGATCAGGCGGCCGGCGAAGGGCTCTTCAGCGCCACCCTGACGGCCTTTGCACCCAGCGAGGAGATGCCTGGCCAGAAGAAAGGGTTCTGGTACCTGAAGGGGAACTGGACCATAACCGCTAAGGAGACAGCCGGGGCCGCCCGGACGTCACGCGGCAATCCGGTCCTGGCAGGGGTATTAAAGGCCGTTCTCCCGTTCGACCCGACTGTCGGCACGGGGGTCATGGAGGCCGACGTGCGGCTGCAGCAGCGGGGTGTCAGCCCACGGGCCTGGCGCATGGCAATGGGATCATTTTCAGGGACAACTCTTCTGGAGGGGAGGCTGACGGTCCCCGCCCCCTCCTCGATATCAACCAGTGGGAGGAAGAGACAGGAATGATGCAAACGGCATCGCAGCAACGGGGCAACAACAATGGAAAGGAGAACGTGTATGCAACGAACGGAACAGACAGTGAAGCATCGTGGAATCGGCATGGTTTCGATGTTCATGCTCATGATGGCGTGCCTGTTCGCCATGAATGCAAGCGTCTACGCCGATGTGCCGGGGCGGCCTCTCCCTGCAGGCGCAGTCCCCAATCCAGGAACCCAGCAGCAGGAACTGACCAACATCACGGCGCCGGCCGAGTGGAACGTGTTCGAATTCGTCGTCACCTGCGGTGCCTGCCATGGCGGCACCATCGATCAACATACGGGCCATTTCGGCAACTGGGCCGGCGGCAGCATGGCCAGCGCAGCCCGTGATCCGGTCTTCCGCGCCAATCAGGTCGGTTTCAACGGTGTCGTCAAGTCGATGACCGGCCAGGACGGCGCCGGCAACGTCTGCTTCCGCTGCCACAGTCCCAATGGCTGGCTCTCGGGCCGCTTCGACCCCGCCCTCGGGGGCAAGTCCGACGGCTCCAGCATGATCCAGAGCATCCTCCTCTCCACCGACTCGGAAGGGGTCATGTGCGAGACCTGCCACCGCGCCGTCGGCAGTGTGACCTTCAAGCGGCCGGATGTGGCGACCAACGCAGCGACCGGCTTCCTCGACAAGGTCTGGAACCTCCTGGCCGGCCTTTTCGACTGGGAACATGCGGGACGCGAGGGAACCGACCAGGCAGGCACCCCCGTTATAGCCTCCGGCCTCCCCTACGGCGACACCTCCCTGCAGTTCCTGGACGGGATGACCTATATCGGCAAGTATTCGGGGATGACGGACGTCTACTTCAGCGATCTCCCCATCGGTGGTTCCTATACTGGCCAGATCTATGCCGTGTACCCCGACTGGTGGGGGAGCAACCCGATGAATCCCGTTCCGGCGGGAAAACCGGCGATGAATTCGGCCGGCCAGTACCTCGCCTACAACCTGGACGGTACCCTGCCGCCGCTGTTCGAAGTGCCGATCGGCACCCCCATCAATGCCGGGACCGGCACATCGGATTTCAGCGCCCAGGCGTTCTCCATCGAGCACCCGACGGTCGGCGGCATGGGACGCAAGACCTCGGCAGCGGATACGACCAACAACCTGCTGCCCGTCGTGCCTCCCGGGCCGGGGGGCTCGGCCAGCCCCAACAACTTCATCCGTACCTCCGAGATGTGCGCTTCCTGTCACGAGGTGACGGTGCCGGTGCTGAACCATGGCATGCCGGAGCAACGCACCTATTCCGAATGGAAGTTCAGCTCCTTCGCTACTGCCGGCAACACCATCAGCGACCCGCTGGGCAAGCGGACCGGCACCGGCATGGAGCGGTGCCAGGACTGCCATATGCCGACCCTGAAGCATGAGTACACCGACCTCGATTCCGGCAGCTACAACGCCGACCCGTGGCTCGTTGGGGGGTTCCCCTACGGCAAAAACCGTGGCCCCCAAGGTGGCACCGCCCTCCACAAACTCTCCGGCTCCAACCGCGACCTGCCGATGATGATGAAGGCCCTCTACACCGAGGTCGACCTTGAGGTCCTCGGCTTCCCCACCGGCATGGACCCGCGGACCTTCCCGGGTATGCTGTCGGACCGTGGCCCGATGTGGGACCGGGCCCGGCAGAACGCAGAGATCTCCCTGCGCGACAGCCTGGATGTCCGGATCACCCAGGCGCCGACCGCGACGGCCCTTCCGGCGCCCGCCGGGAGCAGCATCTACGAGATGAAGGTCACGGTGACCAACAGGTCGGGGCACCGCATCCCGTCCGGCTACCCCGACGGCCGCCGCTTCTGGCTCTCCGTCCAGGTAAACAACGGCGCCGTTCCGGTCTACAAGTCCGGCGTCTATGACGGGACCAACGCCGTGCTGAAGACCGACGACAGCCTGCCGTTCAACCGCGCCCTGTCCAATACCGTCGATGCCACCGTCGCCAATGCGGTGATGGTCTACGAGCGGGTCACCGGCGCCTGCACCGACAGCACCGGCGCAGCCATCTTCCCGGACCCGACCGCCGCCGTCCCGGTCGCCTGCAAAGAGTTCCCTGACCTGACCGACAACTTCATCCTGTTCGACAACCGGATCCCCCCCCGGGGACTGGACTACGCAAACGCCCGTCTTTCCGGGGTAAAATTCTGGAGCTATAGTACCAACATGGTGCCGGTCGAAAAGAGCGGCCGTTACACGCCGGCCCAGCTTGCCGGCGGCTACGACGAGGTGACCTACCGCTTTGCGGCCCCCAGCGGGGCCACCCTGTCGGCGTCTGCCGAGGTCTACTGGCAGACCCACACCCGCGAGTTCATGGAGCACCTGCGCCTGCAGGACAACTCCATCGTGCGGCCGGAAGGTCCCCCCAATCCGCTTGACCCCAACTATCCCAACGTGCCGAACTACCTGAGCCGCTCGATCAACGGCCAGCCGCTCTCCTATTACACGGCGCTGGACGGCTCCCCATTGAACGACAACTGGGGGGGCGTGGCCTACGCCGCATGGCTGGCCACCGGCAAGGGTGCCCCGTTCCTGGTCGACCGGGACGACACGACCGTGACCGCCGCGCCCGCCGCACCGGTACTGACGGCCCGCGCACTGAACGCCTCCGATCCTGACTACATCGATCCCGTCACCCTGGCACCGGATAGCTTTGCCGCCAACCTGTCCTGGACGCCGGTCGCCGATGCAGACGGCTACACGATCTGGATCCGGTACGGCAAGAGTGACGCCACGGCGGACTGGGACCGGTTGGTAACGGTCGGCAAGGACGTGACGTCGCATACCGAGCATGTCCTGGGCGATGCGTCCGTCGGTTCGCCGGGCAAGACCTACGGCTTCAAGGTCGTCGCCTTCAACGGCAAGGGTGAGAGCGCGTCCGCCGTGGTGAATCACACGGTCGCCAGCGCCATCCCCGCAGCACCCACCAGCCTGACGGCCAGCAATGGGGCCCCCGGTTCCACCGCCAGTCAGATCACGCTGAACTGGAACGACAACGCCACCAACGAGGTAGGCTTCGAGGTCTGGCGCTACGGCCCGATCAGCGTCAACGGCGTCCCGATCGTCTATAAAGGTCTGCCGCCCCTCACCGTCATCGGCCCTGCTCCTGGCGGCGGCATCGCTACCCAGACCGGCGGCCCGACGACACCAGGTCAGCCGATCACCGGGCCGAATAGCTACGTCGACACCACCGGGCTGCAACCGGCCGCCTGCTACAACTACCAGGTCAGGGCCGTCACCAACAACGCCGATGTCTCGACCTGGGCCGTTGCCCCCAGCGCGGGGTGTACCATCGCAGCGGCGCCGACGGTGAACCTCACCGCGACCGCCGTCAGCGGCACCCGGGTCGATCTCTCCTGGATCAGCAACGCCACCGGCGTCGCCAACTTCCGCATCGTCCGCACCCCGGCCCCGGTCCCGGCGCCTGCCCCGCTTCCGGCCTCGGCCTCGACCTACGCCGACACCACGGCGGTGCCGGGCACGACCTACACCTACCAGGTGGAGGCCGTCGACGCAGCCGGCATCGTGCTGGCCGCCTCGGCTCCGGCAGCGGTGACCACGCCGGCGGTGCCGCTCGCGCCAAGCACTGCCAAGGCAACGGTCAACGGGATCCAGGTGACCGTGACCTGGCTGGACAACGCTAACAATGAGGACGGCTTCGTCGTCGAACGGGCCCCGGTGGTGGGTGGCACGGTCGGTGCCTTCCAGCAGGTGCCGGCGGTCGGCGCCTTCCTTCCCCCCAACACCCAGTCATTCGTCGACACGGTGCCGCTGGAGGCACAGAACTCGGTCTACCGCGTCAAGGCGATCAATCTAGTCAGCGGCGATTCGGCCTATGCCCAGAGCAATCAGGTGACGATTGGCCTGTTCGCCCCGACGACCCTCGCCGCCGTGGCGACCGTTCCCCCACCCACCACCACCGTGGAGGTGACGGTGACCTGGTTCGACGCCTCGCAGAAGGAAACCTCCTACCGGGTCGAACGCCGATTCGGCAACGGCAACTGGACAACGGTGGCGGCTAACCTTCCTGCCAACAGCCAGCAGTTCGTGGACAGCTTCGGCACCTCCAACAGTGCCCGCACCGTACAGTACCGGGTGACGGCCCGGACGGCCACCCTCAGTTCGCAGGCGGTGACCACCTCGGTCTCCGTACCGGGCCGGGCGGCCAACGTGAGCAGTAACTCGTTCAGCCTGGCCCCCGTAACCCCGCAGACCATACGCGTCCGCTTCACCGTCCCCAACGGTGCCGTGGGGTACGAGATCCGCCGCCGGGTGGGACTCCTGGGCGCGTACACCACCATCGTTCCGGCAACCGCAGGAACCGGGCAGATCACCTACCTTGATGCGGGTCTGACCACCGGCACGCAGTACCGGTACAGTGTGCGGGTCTACAATGCCGGCGGCTGGTCGAGCTGGACCAGCGACAAGAGCCTAACGGCACCCAACTAGCATTCACAAGACACCCTGTGCCGCAGCAGCTCCGGCTGCGGCACAGGGGCACTCAGGAGTACCGCCATGGAACTCAAATTCATTCCCCTTTCCATTATCATTCTGGCAGTGAGCCTCCCGGTCCGGTCCGAACCGCTCAACGTGAAACCAGGGCTCTGGGAGACCACAACCACAACGGAAAAGAGGGGGGCCAGGCAGCCGGTCAACCTGGACAAACTGACCCTTGACCAGCGGACCAAGGTGGAGAAGAAACTGGCAGACCGCGTCAGCAGGGAAACCCGTACCGTCCACTCCTGCCTGAATGCGGCGCAGATAGCGAGCGGGGAGACCTTTCTCGGGAAAACCCATGAGGCTTCCTGCACGCGCACATTCGAGGCCCGGACCGCCAGCGGTCTGGTCGCCAACCTTGAATGCACCGGCGCCAACAAGATGGCCGGCCATGTCGAACTGCACGCCGTCGACCCGGAGCGGATGAAAGGGACGGTCGACATGATCTACGGTGCCAGCGACAAGCTGCAACTGCTTACCCACAGCGATATTACGGCCCGCTGGCTCGGGAGCGACTGCGGCACGGTCACCGCGAACAACGCTCGTCACCATTGAGATCTTCCCGTCGAGTACTCAGGCTCCACTTACTAACTTTGACCAGCCCCGGACGGCATGTTCCGGGGCTTTTTTGATTCACGTCATGAAATTTCTCCCCGGGACGGAGTAGGGTGAAACCATCAACGCGGTACAGACCCAATCAATCACCCGAAAGAGGAGAGATATCATGAGTCATCAATGCGGTTGCCCCGGCAGCTTGGCACGAACCATCGAGCGGGAGGAAGTCACCACTACGGAAACCGGGCGGGTCCCGTCGGCGCTCCGCCAATGGCCGGTCCAACTCCACCTCGTTCCCCCCACGGCCCCCTATTTCCAGGATGCCGAGATCCTCGTCGCGGCCGACTGCGTCGCCTTCGCCGTGGGGAGCTTCCATCAGGAGCTCCTGCCGGGGAAGGCCATCGCCATCGCCTGTCCCAAGCTGGACGAGACCGACGGTTATGTCCAGAAGCTGGCCGCCATCTTCACCGCCAATAACATCCGGAGCATCACGGTGGCGATCATGGAGGTGCCGTGCTGCCGCGGGCTCGACGTACTGGTCCGCCAGGCCCTGGCGGTCGCCGGCAAGCCGATTCCGCTGGAGACCGTGGTCATCGGCGTCAACGGCGAACGGAGGGGATAACCATGAGAGAGGAGATCACGTCGGCCCTGGTCAATGAACATCGGCTGATCCTGAGAATGCTCGACGTCCTGGAGCGTGCCGCCAGAGGCACGGAGGCAGGGGGCTGCGCCGACTACCGGTTCTACCTGGATGCGGTGGG
>CAYSJJ010000018.1:0-35845 GCA_964431365.1 uncultured Geobacter sp.
ACGATCTGACTATTTTTGAGCAACCTGAGTTTTTCAACACCTGATAATCGCAACAAAGGCGGGGAGGTCCCCGCCTTTGTCATGGCCCAATCGATTTTCCTCGATCCTTTTTCCCCGATCCTCGCGCCTATTTTTGCACCCAGCGCCCGTTGGGGAGCTGTATCCACCACCCTGCCCTGGCTCCATCCTGCCTGGTCGCCGCATAGGTGGCAGCCGCCTTTCCCAGCACCTGCCGCACTCCGGCGTCGGTGACCGGCTGCTTGTTCACCTTGAGTATCGCCTTGGCCATGCCGGTGATCACGGTCTTGCGGTTTTCGTTCTCGGCCTTGACCAGTTCGTCCTTGCCGGCCCCCTTCGCCTTGTCGCGAATGGTCACCAGCCCCTGATTGGTCTCACCCACCGCACCGCTCCCCCGCAGCCGGTTCAGCTCCGGTAGCCGCTTGTTCATCTCGTCATAGGCCTTGAGCACATCGGGCATGCTGGAGAGTTCGATGGCCAGTTCGTCCGCGACGTTTGCCTCGGCCGCGTGCGCCGTGGCCACCAAGGAGAAGCCGGGTAGCAGGAGGCTCTGCGGCTTGGGCGACTCCTGCGGCTCACCGGCCGGTGCCGGCTGCGACGGTGCCTGGTCGGCAGGCGCCTTCCCCTCGCCCTGCTTGAGGAGCATGTCGTCAAGAGACTTGTACGCCTGCTTCACATCCTTTTCCGGGAAATAGACGTTGACCGTGATGATGGCGCAGGCGGCAAACAGGCCGCAACAGGCAGCGATCAGCAGTTTCAAGAAATTTCGCTTCGATACGTGCATCGATCCCTCCAGTGAGTGACGGTGGCCGTGGCAATCAGAACTTCAGGCTGACGCTATGGACCTTGCCGGTTTCACGCTCCATGAGCTGAAGACGGAGCTCTGTTGCGCTCTTGGCCTCGCCGGGGAAGAAGATGAAACCGTTGGCCAGGTTCTCGTTCGGTATCGACTTGCCTTCCAGCCCTTTGGCGCGGATGTCGTCGGTGATCCGGTACTCGCGCTCGTTGGAGGTCCCCTCCTTGACCCCGCCGATGACCGCCCCGCCGGCTGCGCCGATGGCTGCACCCTTGCCGAGGGCTTCACCGACGCTCCTGCCGGAGACGATCCCCAGGGCTGCGCCGAGGATTGCCCCGCCGGCGGCACCGAGGAGCGCCCCCTTGCCGGCCCCCTTGCCGAAGAAGGAGGCGAGCTGGGTCGAACTCTCCAGCCGGTCGATCGCCGTGTTGTTGGGAACCACCTGCCAGTAGCGGCCGTCGGCGTCCACCAGGAAGGTCTGACCGGCGACGATCTCCAGGGTCTTGCCGCTCTGGTTGTTCATGACCAACTGGACCGGAAGTAGTCCGGCGCCGCGGATGTCGAAGCCAAAGGCGTCCTCGGCCACCGCCGCATCGGCATAGGCCTCGCCACCAACTGAGATGCCGTCGACCAGCTGTTTGTTGGCGTAGGCTTCCGGCGGCCGGAACGAGACGAACTGACTCTTGTATCCGGTGCAGCCGGCGAGAAGAAATACCGGCAGGATGAAGAGGGTAATGATCTTTTTCAGCATGGACAAGCCTCCTTCGAAATTTCTTCCTCTAGCTTATCACGGGACAGCGCCCCTGCAACGTGACGGGCCGCACCTGCCCATTTATTAGGCAAAATACGGCCGCCAAATTCTCCATTTCTGCCATTTTCTCGCAGCGCCCCACCCGCAACCATTCACCAGAACACAAACTGCGGCAGAAGCCGGATTTGGCGCTCCTGGCCCTTCAGAGGCCAATCCGGACGCGACGAGGGGTCACCCACCGACTGGACGAATGGAAACGAGGGTCCGGATCGCACCGTCACCGGGAAGCTGCAGCGTCTTCACGTCACACACCCTGAGCCCCAGTTCGGCGAGTTCGCCGGCGGCAGCATCCGCCTCACGCTCCCCTTCCCTCCCCTTCATGGCGACGATGGTTCCTTCCGGCTTCAGCACCGGGAGCGCCAGGCGGACGAATAACGGGATACTGGAAAAGGCGCGGGAAACGACCAGGTCGAAACCGGCCGGGTCAGATGCGGCCAGCGCTTCGGCGCGGGCGTGGACGGGAGTGAAGTTGCTCAAGCCAAGGAGACGGCCGGCATGGCGCTGAAAGGTGATCTTCTTCCCCACCGCATCGACGGAGGTGATGGCGAGCTTCGGACAGACAATGGCCAGGGGGATGGCGGGAAATCCTCCGCCCGAACCGATGTCGAGCAGGCGGCCGTGTGGCGGGAGTATGGTCGTCAGGGTGAGCGAATCGAGGAGATGCTTGACGACGATCTCTCGTTCGGCCGTGATGGCGGTGAGATTAATCCGCCGGTTCCACTTCCTCAGTTCGGCGACGAACAGGCTGAACCGGTCGATCTGGCCGGCATCGAGCACGGTCCCGAATTCAGCTGCGCCGGCTGCGAGGATCTGCTGCCAGGAGCCGGTCATTCACGCCCCCACGCCTTGAGGGCAATGGAGAGGACGGCAACGGCCGCCGGGGTGATGCCCGAGATGCGGGACGCCTGGCCCAGGGTGTCGGGCCTGAACTTCTGCAGCTTTTCGCGCACCTCCGCCGTGATCCCCGTCAGGCCGCCGTAATCGAAGTCGGCCGGGATGCTCGCCCCCTCCATCCGTTCCTGACGGCGGACCTGGTCCAGCTGGCGGTCGATATACCCCTGGTATTTGACCTGGATCTCCACCTGCTCCCGGACTTGCGGAGGAACCGCCGCCGAATCTGCGTCCAGGCGTGCCAGTTCGTCGTAGGTAACGTCCGGCCGCCGCAGCAGTTGGGTAAAGGTGAGGGCATTCTGCATCCCGACCAGGTCGAACTCGGCCAGAAAGGCCGGATCGGCCTCTGACGGGAGGAGCTTTTTCTGCTGAAGCCGTTCCAGCTCCTCGCTAATACGCTCCTGCTTGGCCAGGAACCGCCCGTACTCCTCTTCGGGGACCAGGCCGATGCTGTGGCCATACTCCCGGAGACGCAGGTCGGCGTTGTCCTCGCGCAGCAAGAGCCGGTATTCGGCCCGCGAGGTGAACATCCGGTACGGCTCCTTTGTCCCGAGGGTGACCAGGTCGTCGATCATCACCCCGATGTAGGCGTCGCTCCGTGAGAGGACCAGCGGCTCCCTCCCCTTCGTCCGCAGTGCCGCGTTGATCCCGGCCATGAGCCCCTGGGCAGCCGCCTCCTCGTACCCCGAGGTGCCGTTGATCTGGCCGGCGTGGTAGAGGTTGGCAACCTCCTTGGTCTCCAGGGAGGCGTGGAGCTGCACCGGGTCGACGTAGTCATACTCGATGGCGTAGGCCGGCCGCATGATCTCCACCCGTTCCAGGCCGGCGATGCTCCGGTAGAAGGCCCACTGCACGTCGATGGGGAGTGAGGTGGAGAGGCCGCTGGGGTAGCACTCCACCGTCTCCATACCTTCGGGCTCGATGAAGGTCTGGTGCCGGTCCTTGTCCGGGAAGCGGACCACCTTGTCCTCGATGGAGGGACAGTAGCGTGGGCCGATCCCCTCGATGACCCCTGCGTAGAGGGGGGAGCGGTCGAGACCGGAGCGGATGATGTCGTGGCTCCGGGGGTTGGTGTAGGCGATGTGGCAGGGGACCTGGGGCCGGTCGATCCGCTCGGTGGAAAAGGAGAAGGGGACCGGCGGATCGTCGCCGTACTGGGGCTCCAGACGGCTGAAGTCGATGGTCCGGCCGTCCAGGCGGGCGGGGGTACCGGTCTTGAGACGGCCCACCGTGAAACCGAGCCCCTTCAACTGATCCGACAGCCCGACCGACGGGAGATCGCCGGCCCGACCGCCGGGGTAATTGGTGAGGCCGATATGGATGAGACCGCGCATGAAGGTACCGGTAGTGAGAATCACCGCCTCACCCTGGTAGCGGACCTGAGCCCGGGTATCAACCCCCACTACCCTGCCGTCGGCGACGACGATGCCGGTCACCTCCCCCTGCTTGAGGTCCAGGTTATCCTGCTGCTCCATGACCCGCTTCATCCGGAGCCGGTAGAGCTGCTTGTCTGCCTGGGCACGGGACGCACGGACTGCCGGACCCTTGCGGGTATTGAGGATGCGAAACTGGATGCCGGTGGCATCGATATTCTTCCCCATCTCCCCGCCGAGGGCATCGATCTCCTTGACCAGGTGACCCTTGGCCAGACCGCCGATGGCCGGGTTGCACGACATCAGGGCGATGGCATCCAGGTTGATGGTGAGGAGCAGGGTGCGACATCCCATCCTGCTGGCGGCAAGGGCCGCCTCGCAGCCGGCGTGGCCGGCACCGACAACGATAACATCATATGTGCGATCATAGAGGATCATCTGCGCTCCCGTGGGCCAATTGCCGTTTCACAAGCCCACTTGGAAATACACTGTATACCGACGATTATCTCTTGTCCCTCAAGGGGTTGCAGCGATTGTTTCACGTGGAACATGATCATTTCCCGACACAGAACTGGCTAAAGATCAGGTCGAGCACTTCGTCCGGTGTAGTCTCCCCGGTTACCTCACCTATGGCGGCCAAAGCGTCGCGCAGGTCGATGGCCAGGATTTCGGGAGGAAGCCCGGCGGCGTGGTTGCCGGTGAATTGTACCAGGGCCGCTGCGGCGTTGACAAGGGCATCCCGATGCCGTGCCCGCGAGAGCGCAACGTACTCGCGGCTGTCAACGGCGTGACCGTGCAGAAATTCAAGGGCGATGCTCTCCTTGAGCGCCTCGATCCCCTCCCCGCTCTTGGTGGAGATGCTCAGACAGGAGGTTGCGGCCAGCTCGACGGGGAGCTGGATAACCGGGCTCAGATCGGCCTTGTTGCAGACCACGAGGCAACGTTTCCCGGCCAGGGCGGCCAGGATCTGGCGGTCGTCCTCGTCGAAGGGGCGCGATGCATCCAGGAGAAAGATCACCAGGTCGGCGCGCGGGATCGCCGACAGGGTCAGCCGGACACCTTCCTGCTCGACCGGATCGCCGCTCTCCCTGACCCCGGCAGTGTCGATCAGGGTCACCGGGAGGCCGCCGATATTGATCACTTCCTGGATCATGTCGCGGGTGGTGCCCGGTACCGCAGTGACGATGGCCCGCTTCTCCCTGAGAAGCGTGTTGAGGAGGCTCGACTTGCCGACGTTGGGCTTGCCGGCGATCAGCACCGAGACGCCGTCCCGCAGCACCCTCCCCTCCTCGTAGGTCGCCAGGAGCGTTGCAACGGTATCGTGGGCGCCGTTCACGAGGGTAACGATCTGTTCATGGTCGAACCCCTCGATCTCGTCCTCGGGGAAATCGACGTACGCCTCCAGCAGGGCCAGCGCCTGGACCAGCCTTTGCCGACAGTCGCCGATGGTGCGCGACAGCACCCCTTCCCGCTGATGCTGGGCCAGGGAAAGTGCCGCATCGGTCTTGCCGCGGATGATGTCAATCACCGATTCCGCCTGCAGGAGGTCGATGCGTCCGTTCAGGAACGCCCGGCGGGTGAACTCGCCAGGCGCTGCCAGACGCGCACCCTCCAGCTGGACGCAGGCCAGCACCTTCTGCACCAGCAGGTAGCCGCCATGGCAGTGGATCTCCACCACGTCCTCGCGGGTGAAGGAGTTGGGGGCGCGCATGAAGACGCAGAACCCCTCGTCCAGAAGCTCGCCGCTTGCGGGATGCCTGATATCCCCATAATAAAAACGGTGGCTCTGAAAGCCACCGCTGGTTCTACGCGAAAAAAGCCGCTCCGCTATGGGAAGCGCATCCGGACCCGATATCCGGACAATGCCGATCCCCCCCTCGCCCACCGGGGTGCTGATGGCGGCTATGGTGTCCGCAATGTACATCGACGCTCCTGCTCACGCTTCCTTAAGGGACTTGTTGATATAGGTCTGCTGGGCGATGGTGAGGACGTTGTTCACCAGCCAGTAGAGCACGAGACCCGACGGGAAGTTGAGGAACATGAAGGTGAAGACCACCGGCAGGGCCAGCATCATCTTCGCCTGTACCGGATCCATCTGAGACGGGGTCATCTTCTGCTGAATGAACATGGTGATACCCATGATGACGGGGGTCACATAGTAGGGGTCCTTGCCCGCCAGGTCATGGATCCAGAAATAGAACGGCGCATGGCGGAGCTCGATGGAGAACATGAGGGCCTTGTAGAGGGCGAAGAAGACCGGGATCTGCACAACCATGGGGAGACAGCCGCCGAGCGGGTTCACCTTGTGGGTCTGATACAGTTCCATCACCGCCTTGTTCATGGCGTCGCGGTCGTCCTTGTGCTTCTCCTTCAGCTCCTGCATCTTCGGCTGGAGCTTCTGCATCTCCTTCATCGACTTGTAGCTCTTGTGGGTGAGCGGGAAGAAGAGGATCTTCAGGATCACGGTGATGACAATAATCGCCAGGCCATAGTTCCCCAGGTAGCGATGGAAGAACTTCAAGGTGAAAAGGAGCGGCTTCGCGATGGCAGAGAACCAGCCGAGATCGATCGCCTCCTCCAGCCGGTTTCCCTGGGACTTGAGGATATCGAGATCCTTGGGGCCGAAATAGAGGTGCAGCGGTACCGCTACGCTTTCGCCGGGATTGACGGTCAGCGGTGCCGAGGCGACGCTGTTTTCCACATACCCGGCATTCATCTTCACCCGTACCGACTGGATGCTGTTGTTGACGGCCAGGGCGGCAGTGAGGAAATACTTGTCCGCAAAGCCGGTCCAGAGGACCCCCTTCTGAAAGGTCTTCTCCCCCTTCTCCAGGTCCTTGGTCTTGTCGAAGGAGACGCCGTCGCTCGTGAGGGTGGCCGGTCCGAAGACCTCATACCGACCGCCGCCATCCTTGGGAGGAGTAGCATGGTTGCTCAGGAGGAGCTGCACCGTCCCCTGCAGCCGGGAGGCGCCGGTATTGGCAACCTTTTGCACAAGATCGATGGCGTAATTGTCGCCGCTAAAGGTATAGCTTTTCTGGAACGTGACGCCGGCAGGTGTCGTGAGGGTGAACTCCAGTACCTTCTTTTCGCCTTTTGCCACCGTGAGCGTGTTCGTGTTGACGCTGAAAATGCCAGCCCCGTCGACCGGGAAGCCGCTCAACTGGTTTCTGAGCGGATAGGCGGCAGGATTGTCCTCGTTGACCAGGGCGACGTCCTTCCCCTGCGGGCCGGCCGTCTCCTTGTACTTTTTCAGCACCATCCGCTTCAGTGCCCCCCCCTTGGAGGAGAAGACCGCACGGTAGAGTTCCGTCTCGACGGTCACATCCGCAGCCGTCTGGATAGGCGCAGCCGCCTGAGACGACGACGCGGCGACCGGCTGCGGGGCTGCAGCGGCGGCAGAAGCCGAAGCTGTCTGGGTCTGCTGCGTCTGGGCGACCGGCTGCGCCGGAGCTGGCTTCGGGGGTTGCGGGATCAGGTACGAGTAACCGTACATGACTGCTATGGAGAGAACTACGGCGATAAGAACACGTTTTTCCATGGATTAACCCCGTGAATGGTTACTTGACCGGATCATACCCTCCCGGATGGAAGGGGTGACAACGTGCAAGCCTGGCAATGGTCATTCCGACCCCCCTGAGCAGGCCGTAACGCTGCAGGGCCTGTCGGGAATATTCGGAGCAGGATGGATAAAAGCGGCAGGTTGCCCCTTTCAAGGGGGAGAGGTAGAGCTGATAGGCACGCAGACCCCTGTCGAGAAGTCTGATAACGGAAGAGTTTCTAGCGGCGGCCAAGGGCATGGGCCAATTCCCTGCTGACAGCGGACAAATCCAGCTCACCGGCTCCGGGCCGCACCACGACGTTGTAGTCGGAACTGGCAAAGAGGATCTTGTTGAGACGGAAGAATTCCCTGACCAGCCGCTTGATGCGGTTGCGAACAACGGCATTTCCCACTTTGCGGCTGGCTGTTATGCCGAGACGAGGCCCTCCGTCACGTTCCGGCCCACGAATGACCAGAAAATGAGGAGAGCGGGCTTTACTGCCCACGGCCGAAAGCCGCACGTATTCCGCGGACCTTCTGAGCCGCTCGTGTCGACAGAAGCAGGTGATGCGGGCAGGATTACTTGGTGGCAATGCCGACAGAGAGGCGCTTGCGCCCCTTGGCGCGACGACGCTTGATCACCAGACGGCCGTTCTTTGTTGCCATACGGACGAGGAAACCGTGCGTCCTCTTCCGTGAAATATTGCTCGGTTGGAATGTTCTTTTCATGATGTATGCTCCTTGAAGCGATTATAGGTATGTCGGAAAAGGAATTATTATTCATAGAGACCTTGTTTTGTCAACTGTTATTTCAACTGACCCTAAGCGAAATTCCTTGCAAATGGACGGCTCGTCTGTTAGTCTCACACCGCTCCAGCGAATGGAGATTCGCCTGCCAGGCACCGTCAACAGCGGCCCGACACTTATCAACAGCTGTTGATAAGCCTGTGAATAACTCTACCGAACAGCAACCCGTTCTAATCGTTACTTTTTTCTCATTTTACCTGTCCTGCGCATCCCAGCGGACGCTCTGCCGTATGATTGCGACAGACCGCGCTGCGGGACGGGTTTCTCCAATCGGTTTCAACGAAGGTCCCGCCATGGAAAATATCTGGCAAGCCGCCCAAGATAACATCGAAAAGGTGCTTACTCCCCAGACCTTCAACACCTGGATCAGGCCGATCCAGTTCTCCCACATCCATAACAACCAGTTTGTCCTGCAGGTGCCGAACAAATTCATCAAGGACTGGGTCCGGGAAAAATACTTCTCCATGATCCAGGAGGCGGTGAACTCTCTGGCGGAGCGGTCGTTCCAGCTGGAGATCCAGATCGCCGAACAGGAGGTCGTGGACGCCCCCCCGGCCGAACCGAAGACGCCGCGCAAGACCAAGGAAGCGGCGGCCCCACTTCCGGAACCGGAAAGTCCCTCCAATATCAACGGCAACCTGAACCCTAAGTACACCTTCGACACCTTCGTCTGCGGTTCCAGCAACCAGTTCGCCTATGCCGCCTCGCAGGCGGTGGCGGCCAAGCCGGCGACCAACTACAATCCGCTCTTCATCTACGGTGGCGTCGGCCTGGGCAAGACCCACCTGCTGATCGCCATAGGGAACCATATTCTCAAGAACAAGCCGAAGGCCCGCATCTGCTACTACACGTCTGAGAAGTTCATGAACGAGATGATCAACTCCCTCAGGTACAAGAAGATGGAGGAGTTCAGGAACAAATTCAGAAAAGCAGACCTCCTGCTCATCGACGACATCCAGTTCATGCAGGGGAAAGAGGCGACCCAGGAAGAATTCTTTCACACCTTCAACTCCCTGTACGAGTCGCACAAGCAGATCATCCTCACGTCCGACAAGTTCCCCCGGGAGATACCGGGACTGGAAGAACGCCTCCGTTCACGCTTCGAATGGGGCTTGATCGCCGATATCCAGCCTCCCGACGTGGAGACCAAGATCGCCATCCTGAAAAAGAAGGCCGAACTGAACGGTATCGAACTCCCGGACGACGTGGCGCTCTTCATCGGCTCCAGCGCCTCCAGCAACATCCGGGAGCTCGAGGGCATGCTGGTCCGGCTCGGCGCCTACGCAAGCCTCACGAAGAACAAGATCTCGCTGAACATGGCCAGGGATATCCTCAAGGATATCATTGTGGACAAGTCCAAGGAGATCACCATAGAAATGATCCAGAAGCACGTGGCTGACCATTTCAAGCTGAAGATCAGCGACCTGAAGTCGGAGAAACGACTCAAGGCGCTGGTGGTGCCGCGGCAGATGGCTATCTATCTCTGCCGGGATATGACCAAGGCGTCATATCCGGAAATCGGAGAAAAGTTCGGGGGAAAGGACCACTCGACCATCATCCATTCGGTCAAGAAGATCGATGGCCTGCTGGCGGCGGACCCGGCATTGGCCGAGACCATGCGGCAGCTTAAACACGACCTGTTGAACTGAGCGGGAAAACCTGTAGATAACTGGCGACACCTGTTGATAAGAATTACCGCCTGTGGACAACAATCTGCTTATCCCGGTCGCTGACCACAGGCAAATGACGGGAAAAAAAACGATAACTCGTGCAGTTGCAAAGACCGTCAACATATCAACAGGGCCTACTACGACTACTAAAGAAAGTCTTTTATATTTTAATAATAACAGCAAGGAGGGTATGCCATGGAATTCACCACCGATAAGGATACCTTTGTCAAAGCACTCCAGAAGATCCAGGGAATCGTTGAAAAACGGAACACCATGCCGATTCTCTCCAACGTCCTGATCGAAGCCGCAGGCGAATCGATCCAGGTCACCGCCACCGACCTGGAAGTCGGCATGCGGAGCAGTTACAACGCCAAAGTCACCACCAAGGGGAGCATAACGGTCTCGGCCAAGAAACTCTACGAAATCATCCGGGAACTCCCTGACGAAGATATCCGTTTTTCAACGCGCGAAAACGATTGGGTCGATATCCGCTGCGGCAAGGCCAGCTTCAACCTGGTCGGTCTCTCTCCCGACGAATTCCCCCGGTTTCCGAAGGTCGTGGAAGAATCGTTCGTCAGGCTCGGTGCGCCGATGCTTCGGGAGATGATCGAACAGACCTCCTACGCCATCTGCCAGGACGAGACCAAATACAACCTCAACGGGGTGTTCGTGAAGGCAGCAGCCGAGGACGGACGCAACGTCATCCGCATGGTCGCCACCGACGGTCACCGTCTCTCCATCGCCGAGCGTGAAGTGGAAGGGGACGTGCCGCCCGAATTGGCCAACGGCGCCATCTTTCCCAAGAAGGGTGTCATGGAGTTGAAGAAGATGGCAGACGAGGGGGACGGTGAACTTCTCATCGGCTTCATGGACAACAACGCCGCCATCAAGAAGGAACAGACCGTCGTCGTCATGCGCCTGGTCGACGGAGAATTCCCCGACTACACCCGCGTCATTCCGGCACAGAACGACAAGGAGGTCGTCGTCAACCGCGACCGGCTGCATCATTCCCTGCGCCGGATGGCGATCCTTTCCAGCGAACGGTTCAAAGGGATCAAGTTCGATATCAACGGCTCCGTCATGGAGATATCCTCCAGCAACCCGGAACTGGGCGAGGCACGGGAAGAGCTCGAGGTTACCTACAGTGGCCCGGCCCTCATTTCCCGGTTCAACGCCCGCTACCTGATCGATGTCCTGAATGTCCTGACGGACGACAACGTGGTCCTGAAGCTGCGGGACGAGATGTCGCCGGCCCTGGTCACCACCGAGAACGGCAACAGCTTCCAGGCGGTGATCATGCCGATGCGCCTCTAGCAGGTCGCTGAAAAACAGCCATCTCGTCGCCGTCCTCGCAAGCTTCTCAGTGCGGCGATCTGACTATTTTTGAGCAACCTGAAGGATTCGGATTCAAGATAATCTGAAAGGGCTGAACGGATGGGGCCTCCATGAATCGGGGCCTTTTCTGTGTCCATCCATGCGAATCGCGAAAGTTGCCATACATTCCTTCAGGAACCTGGCCGAGGTACGGCTCGACTGCGCCGACCGCTGGAATATCCTGGTGGGAGCCAATGCCCAGGGGAAGACAAATATACTGGAAGCAATCTTCCTGCTGGGAACCCTCAAATCGTTTCGCATGGCCAAGAACGCCGAGCTCATCGCCTGGAACCGCCCCCATGCCCTGTTGAAAGGGATGGTGGAGAGCCAGAACGTGAAACGGGAGCTGGCGCTGGTCATCGAACCACACGGAAAACGGGTCCAGGTGGACCGAAAGGGGATGACGACGCTCCGGGATTTCCTGGGGGTGCTGAACGTGATTGCCTTTTCCCCGGAAGAGCTCTTCATGGTCCGGGGGAATCCGGATTTCCGGAGGCGTTACCTGGACCGGGCAGTCTTCAGCAGCGATCCGGCCTATCTGGCCTGCCACCGGGAGTACTTCCGGATCCTCAAGCACCGGAACACGCTCCTGCGCCAGCGATCCTACGCCACACTCGACGCGTGGAGCGAGCAGCTGGTCGCTGCCGGGGCGCGGCTCGTCATGAAACGGGCCGACTTCATCCAGGGGCTCAATGCGTTCTTTTCCAGTCTTTACCGACAGATAACCGGTAGTGACGAAGAGGCACACCTGTGCTATTATGCCGATTCCTGTCAGGACCAGGGGTCGGTCGAGGCGTGCGAAACGGCCCTGCGGGCGGTATTGGCCGCCCGGCGCGAGGAAGAGCGGCAGCGGTCGACCACACTTGCCGGGCCCCATCGCGACGACCTCAGGTTCTTTCTGAACGGCACCCTGCTCAAATTGCATGGTTCGCAGGGACAGCAGAGGAGTTTCATCCTGGCCATGAAAATGGCAGAAATAGAGCATGCCTGCCGCAACACCGGGTTTCCGCCGATCCTGCTCCTGGACGACCTGACATCGGAACTGGACAAAAACCGGTTGGGACATCTCCTGGAGTTCCTGACGCAGCGGCAGATCCAGGTATTTATGACAACCACTGATCATGCCACCCTGCCGGCAATTGCCGGCGACAGTGCCGTCTACCGGGTACATGGGGGCGAGGTCGGCCAGCGAGGAATGAATGACTGACGAAAAGCAGAACAACTACGGTGCAGAACAGATCAAGGTACTGGAAGGGCTTACGGCGGTTCGCAAACGGCCCGCCATGTACATCGGTTCGACCGCCAGCCAGGGGCTCCATCACCTGGTCTACGAGATCGTCGACAACTCCATCGACGAGGCGTTGGCAGGCTACTGCAACGAGGTGAACGTCACCATCCACCTGGACGGCTCGGTTACGGTCGTCGACAACGGCCGCGGCATCCCCACCGACATGCACCCGACCGAGGGGCGATCGGCCGCGGAAGTCGTCCTCACCGTGCTCCATGCGGGGGGAAAGTTCGACAACGATTCCTACAAGGTCTCCGGCGGTCTGCACGGGGTCGGGGTCTCGGTGGTCAACGCCCTGTCCAAGAAGCTGGAGCTGGAGATCCGGCGCAACGGCAAACTGTTCCGCCAGTCCTATGCCTGCGGCGACCCGCTCACCCCGCTGCAGGAGGTTGGGGAGACCAAGAAGCGCGGCACCAAGATCACCTTCCTCCCCGACGACAGCATCTTCGAGACCACCGAATTCTCCTTCGACGTCCTCTCCCAGCGCCTGCGGGAGCTGGCCTTCCTGAACGCCGGAGTCCGGATCACCATTGCCGACGAGCGGGAAGAGGGGAAGCACCACGACTTCCACTACGAAGGGGGGATCGTCTCCTTCGTGGAGTACCTGAACCGGAACAAGAACGGCCTGCACCCCAAACCGATCTTCTTCCGGGGCGAACGGAACGGCGTCGACATCGAGGTCGCCCTCCAGTACAACGACTCCTACGACGAAAAGCTCTTCTCCTTCGCCAACAACATCAACACCCATGAGGGGGGCACCCACCTGATCGGCTTCCGGGCGGCCCTCACCCGGACCATGAACACCTACGCCACTGCCAATGAGCTCCTGAAGAAGGAAAAGGTGGCCATCTCCGGCGAAGACCTGCGGGAAGGGCTGACCGCGGTCATCTCGGTGAAGATTCCCCAGCCCCAGTTCGAGGGGCAGACCAAGACGAAACTGGGGAACTCGGAGGTGAAGGGGTATGTGGAATCGATGATGAACGAGAAGCTGGCGGTCTTCCTGGAGGAGAATCCGAAGGTTGCCAGGGACATCATCGGCAAGTCCATCGATGCGGCCCGGGCACGGGAAGCGGCCCGCAAGGCCCGCGAACTGACCCGCCGCAAGGGTGCTCTCGATATCTCCAACCTCCCCGGCAAGCTGGCCGACTGCCAGGAAAAGGATCCGGCGCTCTGCGAACTCTACCTGGTGGAGGGCGATTCGGCCGGCGGCTCGGCCAAACAGGGACGGGACCGGAAATTCCAGGCGATTCTGCCGCTGAAGGGTAAGATCCTCAACGTCGAAAAGGCGCGCTTCGACAAGATGCTCTCCTCCCAGGAGATCGGCACCCTGATCACCGCCCTTGGCACCGGCATCGGCAAAGAGGATTTCGATGTGGCCAAGCTCCGCTATCACCGGATCATCGTCATGACCGATGCCGACGTGGACGGTTCCCACATCCTCACCCTGCTCCTCACCTTCTTCTTCCGCCAGATGCCGCAGATCGTCGAGCGGGGGCACCTCTACATCGCCCAGCCGCCGCTCTACAAGGTCAAGCGTGGCCGGAAGGAACTCTACCTGCGGAACGAAGCGGCCATGCAGAACTACCTGCTGGAGGAGGGGACCGAAGAGACCACCCTGCTGCTGGAAGAGAGCGGCAAGAGCTATACCGGCAAGCAGATCATTCCGCTCCTCAAGCAGATGGTGGAGTATCGCACCCTGCTGGACAAGGTGACGCGCAAGGGGATCAACGAGGAGGTGGTCCGCCTCTGCCTCCGACTCGGCATCAAGCAGGATATCGAGGATCTGGAGGGAATCCACCCCTATCTGGACGGGCTCGGCAAGGCCTACGAGGGGGGGGAGTACAGCATCCTCGACGACCACCGGATCATCCTCCGCCTGGGGAACCTCCGCTACGCCCTGGACCATCATGCCCTGAACATCATCACCTCCTACGAGTACGGGCTGCTCAGGGAGAGCCACCGCAAGGTGCGGGAGATTTTCGGCAACGGCCGGGCAGTGGTCTCCGGCGAGGGGAAAGAGCTGTTCAGCACCACCATCGGTCTCGACCTCCTCGGCTTCTACATGGACACGGCCAAGAAGGGGCTCTCCATCCAGCGCTACAAAGGTCTGGGCGAAATGAACCCGGAGCAGCTCTGGGAAACCACCATGGAGCCGACCAACCGGACCCTGCTCCAGGTGAAGATCGAGGACGTCGTGGAGGCGGACAACGTCTTTACCGTCCTGATGGGGGACCAGGTGGAACCGCGCCGGGAATTCATCGAGCAGAACGCGCTGAACGTGTCGAATCTGGATATATAAAATCGGGCGCCAGGCACAAGGCACAAGGCGCAAGGAATGATTGTCTCCTTCTGCCTGTGCCCTGGCCTTGAGCCAATATCAATGAGGTTGCAATGCTCGACCAGAACATGAACAAAACCGCTGTCAACATCGAAGACGAGATGAAGCGGTCCTATATGGACTATGCCATGTCGGTCATCATCGGCCGGGCCCTGCCCGATGTCCGTGACGGCCTGAAGCCGGTGCACCGGCGCTGCCTCTATGCCATGTACGACATGGGGAACGACTGGAACAAGCCGTACAAGAAATCGGCCCGCGTGGTCGGTGACGTCATCGGTAAGTACCACCCCCACGGCGACACGGCGGCCTACGACACCATCGTCCGGATGGCCCAGGACTTTTCGCTCCGCTACCCGCTGGTGGACGGCCAGGGGAACTTCGGCTCGGTGGACGGCGACTCACCGGCAGCCATGCGGTACACCGAGATCAGGATGGACCAGCTGGCCCATGAGCTGTTGAACGACCTGGAAAAAGAGACCGTGGACATGGGGCCGAACTACGACGGCTCGCTGCAGGAGCCGCTGGTCCTCCCCTCCAAGTTTCCGAACCTCCTGGTCAACGGCTCGGCCGGCATCGCCGTCGGCATGGCGACGAACATCCCGCCGCACAACCTGACCGAGGTGATCAACGGCTGCATCGCCGTCATCAATAACCCCCAGGTCACCTTCGAGGAGATGCTCTCCATCATCCCCGGGCCCGACTTCCCCACCGCCGGCTTCATCTACGGCCGCGAAGGGATCATCCAGGCCTACCGGACCGGCCGCGGCATCGTGCAGATGCGCGCCCGCGCCACCATCGAGACCCAGAAGAAGTCCGAGCGGCAGTCGATCATCGTCACCGAGATCCCCTACCAGGTGAACAAGGCGCGGCTGATCGAGAAGATCGCCGAACTGGTCAAGGAGAAGAAGATCGAGGGGATCTCAGACCTCAGGGACGAATCGGACCGGGACGGGATGCGGATCGTCATCGAGCTGAAGAAGGACGAAGAGCCGCAGATCATCCTCAATCACCTCTACAAGCAGACCCAGATGCAGACCTCCTTTGGGATCATCATGCTGGCCATCGCCAACGGCCGGCCCAAGGTCCTGACCATCAGGGAGATGATCGACCACTTCATCGATCACCGCCGGGAGATCGTGACGAGGCGGACCATCTTCGACCTGAAAAAGGCCGAGGCCCGGGCGCACATCTTGGAAGGTCTGAAGATCGCCCTTGACTGGCTCGACGCGGTCATCGAGCTGATCCGCGCGGCCAAGAACCCGGACGAGGCCAAGCAGGGGCTAATGGCCGGCAACTTCTCCGACCCGGACTATCTGCGGAAACTGGGGATTCCGGATGCCGTCTTCAGCACCAGCGTCCACCTCTCCGAGGAACAGGCCAAGGCGATCCTGGAGATGCGGCTGCAGCGCCTCACCGGCCTGGAGCGCGAGAAGATCATCCAGGAGTACACCGATATCCTGAAGTACATCGCCCGGTTGAAGGAGATCCTCGCCTCCGAGACGGAGATCCTGAAGATCATCGTCGGCGAGCTGACCGAGCTGAAGGAGAAGTTCGGCGACGAGCGGCGGACCGAGATCGTCGACAAGACCGGCGAGATCACCCTGGAGGACACCATCGTCGAGGAGGACATGGTGGTCACCATCTCCCACACCGGCTACATCAAGCGGAGCGCCGTCTCCCTCTACCGCGCCCAGCGCCGGGGGGGGAAGGGCAAGTCCGGGATGAAGACCAAGGAAGAGGATTTCGTCGAACACCTCTTCATCGCCTCCAGCAAGGACTACATGATGTTCTTCACCGATGCCGGGCGGGTCTATCTCCTCAAGGTCTACGAGATCCCCGAAGGGGGCCGGGCCACCCGCGGCAAGGCGATCGTCAACCTCCTGAACCTGAATCAGGGTGAGAAGATCTCCGCCATCCTCTCCATCAAGGAGTTCAGCGCCGACCGTTACCTGATGATGGCCACGCGTCACGGGGTGGTGAAAAAGAGCCCGCTCAAGGAGTACGCCAACATCCGCTCCGGCGGGATCATTGCCGTCAACCTGGACGAAGAGGACAAGCTGATCACCGTGGCGCTGACCGACGGCAAGCAGGATGTGCTCCTGGCCAGCAAGAACGGCAAGTCGATCCGCTTCAAGGAGGAGGATGCCCGCCCCATCGGCCGGGTGGGCCGCGGCGTACGCGGCATGACCCTTGAGGATGACGACGTGGTGATCGGCATGGAGATCATCAACGAGGCCTTCACCGGCTCCACGATCTTCACCGTCACCGAGAACGGTTTCGGCAAGCGGACCGAGCTGACCGAATACCGGACCCAGAGCCGGGGGGGCAAGGGGGTCATCACCATCAAGACCACCGAGCGGAACGGCTGCGTAGTGGACATCAAGCAGGTGACCGACGAGAACGACCTGATGCTGATCAGCGATCAGGGGAAAATTCTCCGGGTACCGGTGGCCGGTTTCTCGGTCATCGGACGCAATACCCAGGGGGTGCGGCTGATGGTGACCGAAACCGAGGAACGCGTCGTAGCCGTGGCCAAACTGGCCGAGAAGGAAGAGGGGGATGCCGATGCCGGCGACGATGAGGATATCCCCGTGACCACCGATCTCGGCGATGGCGATGATGAATAACGCGGTATAATGACATTCATGGAACAGCATCATCGCAAGATAGACGAGAGCCTGCTGGAACGGCACCGGATACTCCGGCTGCTGGAGCGGCTCAAGCAGGATAACCTCACGGTCGCCGAGATCGACGAGATCGGCGGTACCTTGCAGAAGGCCGGCCGACGCGCCCTACCACCTCTTGTCCGTAGCCTGTGGCGGGAGAAGAGCGGCGACCTGATCTCGAAGTATACCTATCTTCTTGATTTCTTCGCCGACGAGGAGTGGCTCGACCAGCTGATCCAGATAGCACTCCGCCGCCGCGACCTGGAAGACGAGGGGAAGGTGGCGCTCCTCTCCACCCTGCAGAACTGCGGGATCGACGTAACCCTCCCCCCCTTTGCCGGCCTGCTCTCCAGTTACAGCGGCCCGCTGAAAGAGTCGCTGGCCCGTTTCCTCGACCGGGGAGAGCGCGGACTCCTCTGGTTCCTGGAGGATTTCGTCTACGCCGGCGAGGAGCGGCAGGTGGCGATGATCCGGGAGCTGGCACAGGTTGAGGACGCACGGGTCGTTGATGTCTCCGCGCTCCTTCTTTCATTTGACGACCAACTGGTGGTGAGTGAGGTGCTGACGGCCCTCGGCAGGATCCGTCTTCCAGCGGCTGCGGCACTGGCGCGCGATTGGGCGAATCACAGCGATCCCTCCTACCGGGACGCGGCAACGAAGAGCCTCCGTCGGCTCGCCTTCCTCGGCATCGAGCCGCCTCCACCCTCCCCCCCCGCAGCTCAGCAGCCGTTTCACGCCGCCTACGTGAGTCCGGTTGACGGGGGGGGCTACCGCACCCTCTGGATCGCCCGCCATCTTGACGGCGAGCGGGTGACGACCCTCTACCTCCAACTGCACGACGAGGGGGGGGTAAAAGGGGCCTGGGGTACGCCTGCCACCACGATAGCAGACTTCGCCGCTGAAGTGACGGCCGCCCAGGGGGACGAACGGCTTCACTCCATCGACACGAACTACGGGCTCCTGCTCCTCCGGGATGCCCTGTATGCCACGGGTCAGCAGAACGCGCTCCCGCCGCCGGAATTTTACCTCCGGAGCGGGATGTTCAGCAGGGAAGAGCTCGCCGTTGCCTGCTACATCCCTCCGGTCTCCCCCTCCAGCGAGGAGATGGCCATCAACCCGCGTCTGCTGGCGGCCTCGGCGCGACTGCTCGACGACGAATTCTTCGGCGGCTGGTACATCGCCAGCGGCCGGGTCTACGACTATGCGGAACAGTGGATTGCCCTTGAAGAACATGAATCCCGGGGGACACCGGCCCGGGTGGAAGCTCTTCTGGAAGAGTTCTGCAACGAGCTGATCCTGCCCCAGGTCAACCGGATAGCCCGGCGGCTACTGCTGAACGCCGATCTGATGCAGCGTTGCGGGCGTGGGACAGCCATCGTGGAAGTGACACTGGCGGCCGCCTTCAGCCTGCTGGGCACCCCGCTTCCGCTCCACGTTCACCCGTTCCTGCGGCGCTTTGCCATGGAGAGCCTGCTTGTGGCCCGGGAGGCGCTGGGGGAGGGGTATGATCTGAGGGACCATCCGGACGACGAAGACGAAGACTGGTGGGATTGAGAATGGGCGCACGCTTTTCCGCCCTGGCGTTGTTGATCTGCGGATTCCCTTGTGACTCGGTCTGCGACCGCCCCCTTCGGGGCGCCTTCGCGGTCCAATTTCGCAAGCGAAATTGTGCCGCGTAGCGCTGTTTATGCCCGGTGTTTGGGTACTACGCCTCCGCGCAATCCCTCGACAGCGAAAAATCGTGCGCCCGGCAACGACGGCAAAAAGGCTTGAATATGACACGTAAAATCGGGGTTATCGGTGCGGGGAGCTGGGGGACGACGCTGGCGGACCTGCTGGCGAAGCGGGGACACGACGTCACCCTCTGGGCCTACGAGTCCGAGCTGGTGGAGGAGATGGGGGGGACCCGTATCAACTCGCTCTTCCTCCCCGGCATTTCCCTCTCCCCTTCCCTCGCCTTCACCAACGACCTGGCCTGTGCGGTCGGCGGCAAGGAGCTGATCCTCTGCGTGGTGCCGACCCATGTCCTCAGAGGGGTGATCCGGCAGGCCCTTCCTGCTGTTCCGGCTGATGCGGTGATTGTCAGCGCCACCAAGGGGATAGAACTGGAAACCCTGCAGGCGGTCTCCCAGATATACGAGGAGCTGCTCACCCCCCACCTGTTCAGGCGTTTCGCCGTCCTGTCCGGGCCGAGCTTTGCCCGCGAGGTGGCCCAGGAGATGCCGACTGCGGTGGTGGCTGCCGCCGCGGACGAGGCGATTGCCCGGCTGGTGCAGGAGATTTTCACCACCCGCTGGTTCAGGGTCTACACCAACAGCGACGTGATCGGCGTGGAACTGGGCGGGGCGCTGAAGAATGTCATCGCCATAGCCGCCGGCATTGCCGACGGGCTCGGCTTCGGTTACAATACCCGTGCCGCTCTCATTACCCGCGGGTTGGCGGAAATTACCCGGATTGGCCTGGCCATGGGGGCCAGGAGTGAGACCTTTGCCGGCCTGGCCGGTATGGGTGACCTGGTGCTGACCTGCACCGGTGATCTCTCCCGCAACCGGACCGTCGGCGTACAGCTGGGTCAGGGGCTGACCCTCGCCACGATCCTCGGCGAGATGCGGATGGTCGCGGAAGGGGTAAAGACGGCTGAATCCACCTTTCTTCTGGCCAGGAAGCTCGGCGTGGAGATGCCGATCACCGAACAGGTCTACCGAGTGCTGTACGAGAACAAGCCGGCCCGCGATGCAGTCATCGAACTGATGGCCCGCGAGCTGAAGCCGGAAGGAATATAGCCGGCTTCCTCCGGCCGAAAGGAACCCATGCGACGCCAGTTCAGCATCCGCGGCAAGCTGTTCGCGGCCATTTTCCTTACACTGGTTGTCTCGCACCTGTTCCTGTTTTACGTCACCATCACCAGCAGCACCTCTTCCCTTAAGAGGGAGATCGAGAAGGATCTCGAGGGAAATCTCAGGTTCGCCAGGAGCCAGTTTCTGGGTCAGGCCGAGCTGATCCGCAACTCCCTCGCCCTCCCCGTTTCGGCCCAACCGGTACGGGATCATATCGTGGCCCACGACAGACCCTGGTTGCAGGACGCAGTGCGTCGCTGGCGCCAGGCCCTTCCCTACACCGACCTGCTCAGTATCGTCGACAGTAACGGCCGGGTGATCGCCCGGCTGAATGGCAGGACCGACAACGATATCTTCAAGCCCGATGCACTGCTCAAGCTCGCCTACAGCCGGCGGAACCCGCTTGTCACTACCGAGTTGATCGCCAGGGATGACTTCTGCCGTGAAGGAGAGGCGGCGCTCTGTTCTTCCATCCAGCCAAACGCCGAGGTGATGATGCTCACCGTGGTGATGCCGGTAATTGCCGCCGATGGTTCGGCCCTGGGTTGGGTGGTGGTCGGTAATGTCCTGAACAAGGACAGCCATCTTCCGTACCAGATCCAGAAGGTATTCGACAAGGAGGTGTCGGTTGCCATCACCCAGCGGGGCGAACTGGTCGCCACCAGCTCCGATGCCCTTGCCAGCAAGGGAGCCCGGCTTTCCACCCTGATCATGAACCGGCTGCAGAGCGGTTACACCTTTCACGGACCGACCACCTTCGGCAACCGTTCCTTCGAACTGGTGGCGGAGCCGCTCACCAACAGCAACGGTACGTTCATCGGCAGCCTGGCCGTGGCCCTTTCCAGGGAAAACTACCTGACCATCCGGCAGGAGAGTATCAGGAACACCGTTGTCTCCGGCGTGCTGGGGGTACTCCTTTCGCTGGTCATCGCCTATGCTGCGGCCAAGCGCTTCACCACGCCGCTATTGGCGCTGAACCGGAAGGCAGAGGAGATTCAGGCCGGAGACTTTACCCAGCAGGTGGCCGTGGTCTCCAACGACGAACTGGGCCAACTTGCCGACTCGTTCAATCGGATGGCCACGGCGGTCGCAGAGCGTGACGCAACCATCAGGAAGAAGAACGAGGCACTTGAGGATATCAACGAGGTGCTGGAGAAGCGGGTGGCCGAGCGGACAGCCCAGCTCATGATGGAGATGGAGATGATGGAGGCCATCCTCACCAGCATGGTCGACGGTGTGGTCGTGACAAACCGGAGGAACCACATCGTCCACATCAACCCGGCGGCAGAGAAGATCTTCGGGATTGCCGCCGAGGACGTCCTCGGGCTCCCCATCAACCAGGCCTGCAGCCGGGGAGATTTTTGCGCCCTTGCCGAACAGGTCCAGGAGCTGTCTGCCGAGTCGGTACGCGTACTGGAGCTCTCCATCGGCGGCAAGGACCTGAAGATTTCCATTGCCCCGCTCCTGGATGACGGTGGGTTCTACAGCGGTCTGGTGATGTCCATCAGGGATGTTACGCTGGAAGGGGAGGTGAACAGGATGAAAACCGCCTTCATCTCCACCATGTCCCACGAGTTGAAGACCCCCCTTACCTCCATGAAAGGGTCGCTCCAGGTGATCCTGAACAAGGGGAAATGGCTGACCGGCATGGAGCGTGAGCTCCTCGGGGTCTGTCTGCGGAATACGGACCGGCTGATCAGGATGATCAACAGCATCCTGGAGATATCCCGGATCGAGTCGGGCAACGTGGAGTTCACCATGAAGCCGATTCCGGTCCACGAACTCCTTATCTACGCCATTGAAGAACAAAAGGGCTTTGCCCTTTCGCGGAATATCTCCCTGGTAAACGGTGCCGGCAGCGATCTTCCCATGGTGCTGGGGGTGCGGGAACGTTTGATCCAGGTCCTGACCAACCTGATCTCCAACGCCGTCAAATTCTCACCGACCGGGACGGTGGTGATGATCTCCACCCAGCAGACCGGCTCCTTCGTAACCATCTCCGTTGCCGATCATGGCCGCTCCATCAGTCCGGCCGACCGGAGCAAGCTCTTCACCAAGTTCCAGCAGTTTTCCACCAACGAAGAAAGCGGCGTCGGCGGTACCGGACTCGGCCTCGCCATCTGCAAGGAGATCGTCGAGAAGCACGGCGGCCAGATCTCCTATCAGCCCGGCCTTACGGGCGGAAACGTATTTTCCTTCACCGTGCCGATATTCGAGGAAGACCATGGTCAAGAATAAGATACTCATCGCTGACGACGAGGCCGATATCGCCCTTATCCTGCGGCTGCAGCTGGAGGATGCAGGTTTCACCACCGTGCGCGCCAGGGACGGTGCGGAAGCCCTCGAAATGCTGGAGCGGGAAGAGTGCGAACTCGTGCTCCTCGATATCCGGATGCCCAGGGTCGACGGCATGCAGGTCCTGGAGCGGGTGACGATCGAACATCCCGAGCTGGCGGTGGTGATGATGACTGCCCACGGCAGCGAGGAGATCGCCGTTGAAGCGATGAAGCGGGGGGCGCTGGATTACATCACCAAGCCGTTTTCCACCGATGACATGTTGAAAAGGGTTGAACGGGCAATCCGTTACAACCGGACCCGGCATGAGAACCTCATCCTGCAGCAGGAACTGGCAGCCGAAAAGAAGAAGATCGAGGCGATCCTGGAAGGGATGGCCGACCTGTTGGTGGCTGTGGACACCGAGGGGCGCCTGATGACCGTCAACCGAAAGGCCGAGCTTGTGCTGGGGGGGGACCGTGAGGAACTGCTCGGCCGGGACGTGAGTGAACTTCTTCGCGCCGATATCCCTCCGGAGCGTCTTCCCTGCCGGGTAGTGCTCGCGTCCGGGGCTCCCTGTCTGGATGTGGCCTATACCCTGCGCCGCGCTGCGGGTGACCTGCCGGTGCTCTCCAGCGCCACGCCGCTGTACGGAAGTGCCGGTGAGCTCGTGGGGTGCGTTGAGATCATCCGCGACATCTCGGTCCTGAAGGCACTGGAACAGGAGCGGGAGGATTTCGTCAGCATGCTTTCCCACGACCTGAAAACGCCGATAACCGCGATTGTCGGCTCCCTCGATCTGGTGCGCGAGGAGCGGCTCGGCCCCATCAATCAGGACCAGAGGGAGTTCATCGAGTCTGCCGAAGAGAGCTGCGACGAGATGGTGCAGATGATCAACACCCTGCTGGATATCCACAAGTTCGAAGCCGGCATGATGGTTCTTCACACCAAGCGGGAAGAGCCGGTGCCGGTCCTGGAAAAGACGATGGCCAAGTTCGCGCCGGTGGCGAAGAGGGCCGACGTGGAGCTTTCGGCCTCCCTTCCCAAGAATCTGCCGCAGGTGGTCATCGACCGGAACCTGGTGACCCGTCTGCTGGGGAACATTCTCTCCAACGCCGTCAAATTCACCCCTGCCGGCGGCCGGATCGAGGTGACCGCCGAACTGGTGGCGGATGGCAAGCGGATCAGTGAGTGGCTGCCGGCCCAATTATACCCGGAAGGCCCTCTTCGGGCCGAAGGCCGTTTTCTCTTGATCGCGGTGCACGACACCGGGGCAGGGATCCCCGCCGACGCGCTGGGAACCATTTTCGACCGTTTCGTGCAGGCAAAGAATCGTCGCCAGGGAAAGACCAAGGGGACCGGTCTTGGGCTCGCCTTCTGTCGCAAGGTGATGGACGTCCATCATGGCTATATCTGGGCTGAGAGCGAGGAAGGGAAGGGGAGCACCTTTCGGCTGCTCTTTCCGGTCGACGACCGCAAGAAGGCCGAAGGCGGGGAGAGCTGATGGGTGGTAAGCAGCTGAGGCTCCTCCTGATCGAGGATTCTCCGGAGGATGCGGCCCGCGTTCTCAAAGAGATTGAGGCAGGAGGGTATCGACCGGTCTGCGAACGTGTCTCCTGTACCGCTGACATGCAGCGGGCGCTTGTCGACGGCGGCTGGGATCTGGTCATCGCCGACTTTGTCCTGCCGGGGTTCAGCGCGTTCGATGCCCTGAAGATCCTGAAAAAGAGTGGCCAGAACCTGCCGTTCATCATCGTGTCCCGTCCCATCGGCGAGGACCAGCTGGTGGCAGCCATGAAGGCCGGCGCCCACGACTACCTGCTGAAGGAGAACCTCTCCCGGCTGGTACCGGCCATCGAGCGGGAACTTCGGGAGGCCGCCGAGCGGAGCCGGCACCGCCGCGCCGAACTGGCGATCAGCCAGGGGAAAAAGCAGTGGGAGACCGCCTTCGACTCGGTATCCGACCTGATCGTCCTGACCGACCCGGACGGCGTGGTCATCCGCTGCAACAAACGGCTCATCGAGTATTTCCTCACCTCATACAGCGACATGCTCGGGAGGAACATCGTTGACGTCTTTTACGGCTCCAACGAACCGGACAACCCGGTCTTTCAGCCGGGGCACTTTTCCCAGGGGATCGACGATCTGAGCTTCCCGCTGCTGGAGGGGTGGTTCAACGTCTCCAGCTATCCGTTTATGGGGGACGACAACCAGCTGGCCGGCGTCGTCTACGTCATCAAGGATGTCACCAAGCGGAAGCAGATCGAACTGGAAAAGCAGATCATCGACCGCGAACTCCTCACCCTCTACGCCATCGCCTACCGTCTCAACTCCGCCCGCAGCTCGAAAAAGGTCATGGTCGACCTGCTCTTTCAGCTGCACAACATGCTGCAGATCGATTTTTCCAGTATCCATCTCCTGGATGGCTCGGTGCTGAAACTCCGTGCCTCCCTCGGCCTCCCCCGGAGCGCCGAAGAGGCGATCAAGCGGCTTCCCGACTACGCCCCCTGGGTGAACCAGGTCTTGGCGGGCAAGCCGTTCCGTTCCCACACCCTGGTGGGGCGGCTGCCGATGAAGATGGTCAAGGGCGCCCGCGAAATAGGGATCAAGGCCTGGTGCGCCGTCCCTCTGACTATCGGCAAGGACGTCCTCGGCGTGCTGATGGTGGGACACAAGGCGGAGCGGCATTACAGCGACCGCGAGCTTTTCCTCCTCTCGTCCATTGCCAGCCAGTTTGCCGTACTGATCGAGAACCATGCCCTGTACGATAAGATGAAGGCGAAGGCCGATGAACTCCAGCGGAGCCGGCAGGAACTGAAGGAAAATCTGCAGGAGGTGAAACGGGCGAACATTGAACTGGGGCGCCTGAACGCCGCCAAGAACAATTTCATCGGCATGGCCTCCCATGAGTTGAAAACCCCGATCACGTCGGTCCTCGGCGGGGTCCAGTTCCTCCTTCTCTACAGCGACATTGCCCTGACGCCGGAGCAGCGGGACATCTTCACCTCGGTCTACGAAGGGGTTCTCCAGTTGAAGGACATCGTGGACAACCTCCTCTCCATCTCCCGTATCGAGGCCAAGGGGCTGGTGCTGCAGAAACGCCCCCTCAACCTGGCCACCCTCTGTCGCGAAGTCTATGACACCTTCGCCCTCCCCCTGTCGCGGCGGCGGATCATGGTGGACATCGAAGGGGACGACGAGCCGGTAACCGTGGATGACTCGTTCACCAAGCTGGTGGTCAGGAACCTGCTGGAAAATGCCATAAAGTTCACCCGGGACGGCGGCTCGATCAGGATCAGCGGCCGGGTCACGACGCGGGACGAACTTCTGGCCGGCAAGGAGATCATACAGGAATTCTACCCCTCGTTTCCCCGGAACCTGGCAAGAGGGGACCGCTTCTATTGCCTGGAGGTCAGCGACAGCGGGATCGGCATTCCCCAGTCGGAACGGCAGCGGATATTTGACAAGTTTTACAGCGTCGGTGATCTGGCCCACCACTCCTCCGGAAAGACCGATTTCATGTCCAAGGGGACCGGGTTGGGGCTCTCCATTGTCAAAGGGATCCTGGATGCCCACCACGGTCTTGTCTGGGTGGCTGAAGGCGCAAGAGGGATCGGCAGCACCTTCACCCTTCTCTTTCCGCTCGACGAGCCGCAGTTTCCCCCCGTCGCGGCCGAGGAACGGGAGTCGGGGGCGAATCCCGTCGAAATGGAGACACCCAACCCCTGATCGAGGCTAAGGCCTTATCGTTCGCGAATCTTCTTGTTTTTCGCAAACTATTCATAGTAGCATTAGCAGGTTGTCAGCACTCGATTGGAGAGACCATGAGCGAAGAGTTCATCCCGAAATGGGTTGCCTGGGAAACCACGCAAAGATGTAACCTGAAGTGCGTCCACTGTCGCTGCTCGTCAGAACTCACCTCCTCGGAAGGCGATTTCACCACGGAAGAGGGAAAGAAACTCCTGAAGGAGATTGCCGACTTCTCCAAGCCGGTCGTTGTCCTCTCCGGCGGCGAGCCGCTCATGCGGCCGGACATCTTCGAGCTGGCCGAGTACGGCACGTCGCTGGGCCTGCGGATGTGCATGGCCACCAACGGTGCCCTGGTGACCGACGAGGTCTGCGAGCGGATGAAGAAGGCTGAGATCAGGATGGTCTCCCTTTCCCTGGACGGCTCCACCGCCGCTGTTCACGACGATTTCCGCCAGTGCCCCGGCGCTTTCGAAGGGGTGATGAATGCCGCGGCGCTGTTCAGGAAGCACGGTCAGAAGTTCCTGATCAACTCCTCCTTTACCAAGCGGAATCAGTCCGACATCGCCAATACCTTCAAGCTTGCCAAGTCGCTGGGCGCTACTGCCTGGTACATGTTCATGATCGTCCCGACCGGACGGGGTGAGGAGATCATGAATGAACTGATCTCAAAGGAAGATTACGAGGAGATCCTCGACTGGCACTACCAGCAGGAGAAGCTGGAGGAGGACATCCTCATGCGTCCCACCTGTGCGCCACACTACTACCGGATCGTCCCCCAGAAGGCCAAGGCCGAGGGGGTCAAGTTCGAACGCCGGTCACTTACCTTCTCCACCGGCGGCGGCAAGGGGTGCATCGCGGCCCAGACCATCTGCCTCATCGACTGCTTCGGCAACGTCAAGCCCTGTTCCTACTTCCACCGGACCGCCGGCAACGTGAAGACGACGCCGTTCCGGGAAATCTGGGAGAATTCGGAGATATTCAAGGACCTGCGCAACTTCAAGGCCTACAAGGGGAAGTGCGGCGAGTGCGAGTACATCAACGTCTGCGGCGGCTGCCGGGCCAGGGCCGATGCGGTGCATGGGGACTATATGGCGGAAGAGCCGTTCTGTAACTACGTCCCGATTCGCCTCCAGAAAAAGGCGTAAGGAACGCGATCTTCACGTCACCTCGGCGCCGTCCTCGTCACCCCGTTGTGCGGCGTAGCGCTGTTTATGCCCATTGGGTACTACGCCTCCGCCGGGGCTCCTGCGGGTGCACCGATCTGACGCAAATCTCACGTTCCTGGGTTTCAAGATAAAGATTAAGATCCAATACATTCTGAGGAGGGTTTTACATGAATACACGTTTTCTCGACGCCTGCTGGGGGAAGCCGGTTGACCGTACCCCGGTGTGGCTCATGCGACAGGCTGGCCGCTATCTCCCCGACTACATGCGGGTACGGAGCAAGTGCACCTTTCTGGAACTCTGCAAGACCCCGGAACTGGCCGCCGAGGTCTCCATCCAGCCGGTGGACATCCTCAAGGTCGACGCCGCCATCCTCTTCTCCGACATCCTCACCCCGGTGGAGCCGATGGGGATGAAGCTGGACTTCGTCCCCGGTCCGGTCTTCGAGCACCCGATCCGTACCATGGCAGACGTGGAGGCGCTCCGTATCCCCGAGATGGAGGCCGACGTCCCGTACGTGCTCGACACCATCAAGATCCTCAGGAAAGAGCTGGCTGCCAAGGTACCGCTCATTGGCTTCGGCGGGGCGCCGTTCACCCTGGCCTGCTACATGGTCGAGGGGAAGGGTTCCAAGGACTGGGCCACCATCAAGCGGATGATGTATGCAGCCCCTGACGTCTATGCGGCCCTCATGGAGAAGGTGACAACCATGGACATGGAGTACCTGAACTCCCAGATCAAAGCGGGCGCCCAGGCTATCCAGATCTTCGACACCTGGGGCGGGGTGTTGTCACCCACCGATTACGAGAAATATGTCCTTCCGTACACCACCAAGCTGATCAACGGCCTGAACAGGACCAACATTCCGGTCATACACTTTGTCAAGGGGGCCGGCACCATGCTCGAGTCGGTCCAGAAGGCCGGCGGCGACGTGATGGGGCTCGACTGGCACATCAACCTGGGGAAGGCGCGTGACATCCTCGGGCCGAAGATGGGTGTTCAGGGGAACCTGGACCCGACAGTGCTTTATGCTCCGAAAGAGGTTATCGAGGCCGAAGTGAAGCGGGTACTGGACGAAAACGCCGGTCGCCCCGGCCACATCTTCAACCTGGGCCACGGGATACTCCCGACGGTACCGCCGGAGAACGCCATCCACATGGTCGAGTGCGTGCACCGGCTGTCGCAGAAGTGATGCAGTGAAAAAAGAAAGGCCCGCCAGATGATCGGCGGGCCTTTTGTTCTTGTTGCTTCTTTGTGCCCTTTTCAGGGATTGTTCCGGCAACATTCAGCGCCGGATAAATGAATCACCGTATGTCTCTATTCCTGCCAGGTGGAGTTTCCTCGATAGAATTTACCCTCCTTTTCCGAGCAGTCTGTTGCTTGTTGCTTTTGTTACCAGGTAGCTACCTGGTTAAACTATACCGCTTATAGTCGATTCTTTAAAGACTGTTAAAAATTTTTTTCTGCAGGTATACTGCAAAAGTTGCGTTCCCCCGTTGTACCCCCCCTCACCCTGCAGGTTCTCAGTCGTCCCCATCGTCTCTCGAAACCGCTGAACCGTTCAAACCGTCACCCCCCTTCAGCCTACCTCGCTGGCTCATTGTACCGAGTTTGGGGCGATTGCCATCCGCCTCCACCGGCGGGATAATTGGTACAGATGAGGAGGTGTACCATGGAAAGGGAAGATTTCGCATATTCGGGAAAAAACCATGACGCCACACCCTTGCCGTCTCTTGCTGACCGGTTTCGGGGAGCCATTTGGGGACAGTTCGTGGGGGACGCCTTCTGTCTCGGCACCCACTGGATCTACGACCTTGCGGAGTTGGGACGGCGCTTCCCAGGTGGTGTCGCCGGATTCGAGGCGCCCGCCGAGGGGCATTACCATGCGGGGAAGCGCTCCGGCGACCTGACCCATTACGGCGATGCGGCGCTCGTGCTCCTCAGGTCGGTGGCCGGAGCGGGACGCTTCGATGCGGTGGAGTTCGGAACCCGTTTTGTGGCGCTGTTCGGTTCGGACGACTACCGAGGGTATCGTGACCATGCCACCCGGGGGACACTGGAGAACTTTCGGGCCTTTGTGAAGGACCATCCGGGACAGGGGTATCACTTCCAGGGGGGCGCGGACGACGACCAGCCCGCCACTGCGACGCGGCTGGTGCCGGTGGTACTAGCACATTTCCGTGATGATGGGCTGCTCAGGGTGGTGGAGTCTGCCACCCGGTCAGTCCAGGACAACGACCGGGCAGTGGCCTACATGAAGGCCCACGCCCTGATCCTGCGGGAGTTGTTCAATGGTGCCGAACTCCGGAAGGCGCTGGAAGTCGCCAGCCAGGCGATGGATGACGGTCCCGGCCCGGGCAGAGACGTTGCCAGCGCAATCAAAGCGGCTATCGAGGCCGTTCGGATGACGGTGGTTGACGCTACGCTTACGTTCGGCCAGTCATGCCCCCTGGCCAGCAGCTTCCCGGCGGCCGTGCAGTGCGCCCTGAAGTACGAGGCGGACGTTGGGCGGGCCTTTAGCGAAACCGCCAATGCCGGTGGCGACAGCGCCGGGCGGGCGGCCCTCATCGGTGCCTGGCTCGGCGCCCGTCTCGGCGTAGCGGCAATCCCTGCCGACTGGCGCGACAGGCTGAGCGCCAGGGCTGAAATAGACGCGCTGACCGAAAGGCTGGCGACGAGGGCTGCCGGCCCCTGAGGCCTTTCACCCCAGTCGTTCCCAGACGGTCAGCTCGGCAATACTGTGCTGGAACTTGCGGCGGGTCTCCCGGATGACGAAGGGTACGTCGCGGGGCTCGCCGATCTGCCGGAAATGGGGAGCCAGTGCCTCTTTCAGTCCGTCCAGGCTTGTCACGTTCTCGCCGGCCGTCTTGAAGCCGCCGAGCCACTCCTCCTTGGGGGTGAACTCCTCCAGCCAGGTATAGGGGGAGGTGATCACCAGCAGCCCGCCCCGGTTGATCCGCTCATGGATGGTGGTGAGAAAGCGGCGCGGCGCATAGAGCCGGTCGATCAGGTTGGCCGCCAGGACGAGATCGTAGCCGGTGAACTTGTCCGGGAGGTTGCAGGCGTCTGCCTGATAGAATGCGACGCGTTCCCGACCCTCCTCCAAGCCGAGTCCCGTCAGATCGACCTCGTGGAACGACATGATCTCCCCCTCCTCGGGGAAGGCATAGCGGAGATACCCCTCCTCCTGCATCCGGGCAGCCAGGCGGAAGAAGCGGGTGGAAAAGTCGAGGCCGGTGACCCGTTGGAAACCTCCCCGGGCCAGCTCGAAGGAGGCCCGCCCCACGGCGCAGCCCAGGTCGAGTGCATGCCCCTTGCTCCGCCCGGCCATCAGCTCCAGGCAGAGCCGGCTGACGGTAACGGCGAAGTTGGGGACCCCGAAGTGCTCCTCGCCGTAGTGGGCATCACAGTACTCGGCAGCCAGGGTGTCTGTCTCGTACTGGTCCTGGTGCACTTCGACCGGCGCGCTGCTTTCCACGTAACGGAACCCCGCGTGCTGGAAGAAGTGGCGGCGGAAGGCGTAACGCGAATCGCGGGTCGCCTCGTTGCCGGTGGAGATCCAGGAGCCCCCCTTGATCAGGTTGTGGCGGGTATCGAAGGTGGGGGTGGAGAAGTCGTCATACCAGGGGTGGATCCGGAAACCGTGAAACGGGTAGATGGGGGTCTCGGTCCACTGCCAGACATTCCCCAGCACATCGAAAAAGTCGCCGAAACTGAAGCGGTCCACGGGGCAGGAGGATGCCCACTGCTCAAGGTTGATGTTCCCCGGCGCCCTCTCCCACGGCGGATCCGGGATGTGCGACAGGTCGCGCAGCCGATTCCACTCGTCCTCAGTGGGGAGCCTGATCGCCAGGCCGGTACTGTCTGTCTGCCAGTTGCAGAAGGCCTTGGCCTCCAGGTAGTTCACCTCCACCGGCCAGTTCCAGGGAAGCGGGATCTCTTCCGTCATGGTCCGGAGCAGCCACCCGCCCTCCCTCTCCACCCAGAAGAGTGGATGCTCCGCCTCCCGGAACGTCCGCCACTTCCACCCCTCTTCTGTCCACCAGCGCTCCTCATGGTAGCCGCCGGCCTCGACAAAGGCCAGGTACTCCCGGTTGGAGACAAGATACTGGGAGGCCTTGAAGCCGGCCACGTCCGCTTCGTGGTGGCCGTATTCGTTGTCCCAGCCGTAGAAGGGGTGGTTTTCAGGTTTGCCGAGCACAACCTTCCCCCCCGGCACCGGCAGCAGCCGGTTGACAGGGGGTTCGCCCGCCTCGCGGCAGATCTCCCAAAGAGGAAGAGTCACCACCTGGTCGATGGGAAGCTGGCGGATCAGGACCGACGAGGTCTCCAGGTGGATCCGTTCATGCTCTATCCCCATCATGATGGCCCAGAACGGGTCCTCCCAGGTTATGGGGAGCTTGAGCGGCAGGCGACGGATGAGACCGTCCACCAGTTCGCGCACCTTGTCGCGGTACGACTTGACCTCCTGCCGGGTCGGCCAGTCGTAATTGGCTTCATTCAGGTCGTCCCAGGACATCTCGTCCACCCCCACGGCGAACATGGACTCGAAGCGGGGGTTGATCCGCCGTTCAATCACCCTGGCGATGGTCAGTTTGTTCACGAAAAAGGTGGCGGTGTGACCGAAGTAGAAGATGAGCGGATGGCGGAGTCGGTCGGCCCGCAGGTAAAAGGTGGCATCCTCCTTCAAGGTATCGTAGAGCTTCTCGTCGATGTCAAAGGTCTTGTGGAAATACTCCAGGATCTCGGCCCGCTTGGCCTCCGGATCGCCGTCGCTCAGGATGGTGGTATGGGTTCTCTTCAGTTCCATGGCCTTCTCTCCCCCTGCTTGGTTGTTAATTAATCAGTGTAAGGAGAGTCCGGCGAATTGCAACGGCAGCGGGCCAAAAGTTGTTGAGTGGCTCGGCGTCCGTGCGGCCGGAGAGAAATATCCCGGTTGCACGGAACGCGAAACCGATGCATAGTTTCCAGAATTCAGTTACGGGGAGGGCGCATGAAGAGAACGGTATTCATCACCGGGGCATCGTCCGGGTTCGGCGCGGCATGCGCACGGCTCTTCGCGGCGCAGGGAGACCGGCTCATCCTGGCGGCGCGCAGGGAAGGACCACTCATGGCACTCTGCGAAGAACTGGCGCCGAAGACGGCGGTACACCCGCTCGTCCTCGACGTGCGGCGGCGCAAAGCGGTCCAGGAAGCGGTGGAGGGGCTACCGGAGGGGTTCCGCGAGGTGGACATCCTGGTGAACAACGCTGGGCTGGCCCTGGGGCTGGAACCTGCCCACGAGACCAATCTGGACGACTGGGAGGTGATGGTCGACACCAACATCAAGGGAGTGCTCTACTGCACCCGTTTTCTCCTACCGGGCATGGTGGCCAGAAATCGCGGTCACATCGTCACCATCGGTTCGACGGCCGGCTCCTGGCCCTATCCGGGCGGCAACGTCTATGGCGGTACCAAGGCGTTCGTCGAACAGTTTTCCCGCAACCTGCGCACCGACCTTCTGGGGACACGAGTGCGAGTGACCTGTCTGGCGCCGGGGATGGCCGAGACGGAATTCTCCATGGTCCGGTTCAAGGGGGATGCCGAGAAGGCCGCCCAGGTCTACGCCGGGGCCGAACCGCTGACCGCAGACGACATTGCCGCTATCGTCACCTGGATCACCGGCCTTCCCCCCCATGTGAACGTGAATACCATGGAGGTCATGTCGATCAATCAGACGTGGGGACCGTTCGCGGTGCATCGGGCCGGCTGACGCCGTCCCCTGTCATCACGCCCTACCCGGATCACGGCACCAGGACGATCTTCCCCAGGGTACTCGCCTCAAGTACGGCATGGTGGGCCGTTGTCGCTTCGGCCAGCGGCAGCTGGCGGCTGACCACCGGACGCAGGGTACCGTTCTGCAGGCCGGCGCCGAAGGCGGCGTGCATGCTTGCCAGTTCCGCCTCAGTGGCATTGTACAGCGTCATGCCGAGGATTGCCGCTTCCTTCCCCATGGCGTCGCGAGGGTCGATCTCCACCCGGCCGCGGCTGCCGATCACCACCACCCGCCCTCCCTTCGCCACGACCTGCAGGTCGTTTCCCAGGTTCACGTTGGCGAGCATTTCCAGCACGATATCGACCCCCCGACCGCACGTCAGCTCCTGAAGCTGTTCCAGGTATCCGGCGGAGCGATGGTTAAGGACATGGTGCGCACCCTGCGCCGTGACCAGGCCCCTCCCCTCCTCGCTGCCGGCGGTGCCGATTACCCTGAGCCCGGCGGCCCGCGCAAGCTGCACCGCGGCAATGCCGACCCCGCCGCTGGCGCCGTGGACCAGGACGGTTTCACCGGCCAACGCCCGTGCGCGCTGGAACAGGGCGCGGTAGGCGGCGCCGTAGGGGACCCCGATGGCTGCCCCCTGGCCGAAGGTTGTCCCTTCGGGGAGCGGATGGGTCTGGAACTCCTTGCAGAGCACCTCTTCGGCGTAGGTCCCGGAAAGTGACCAGGCGACGTAGACCCGCTGGCCCACCTGGCGGTGCTTGACGCCCGGGCCGACAGCGCTGATGACGCCTGCCCCGTCGAGGCCGGGGGTGTAGGGAAGCTTGAGGTCCGGCCGATACAGGCCGGAGCGGATATAGGTATCAACCGGGTTTACCCCGATGGCATGCAGCGTGACGACGACTTGGTCCGGGCCGGGTGTCGGTGCCGGGACCTCTTCATGCTGCAGTACCTCCGGAGGCCCGAAGGCATGAACGCGAATCGCTTTCATAATGGGTTCCCCCTTCTGCGCTTCTTGGTTTCAGTATAGCACTAAGGCGCAGGCAGGGCTGGCGGTGAATGTGTAACTGGGGCAGAACCGTGCCGGGACAATTACTTAAGACGAAACCTGACTACACTCGACATCCCCCTCTTTGCCCTCCCCTTTAGGCTCCAGAGGCCCCAGCGGGGGAGGGTCAGGGTGGGTGGGGGCTCTTATGGCGAGTAATCAATGCACTTCTGAGTAATAGCCTGGATGAGCCCTGACTGGCTTGCTGACGTTCGGACATTCTCTGCTATACTTATTCCTGTAACCCGGTGGCAAGGGGGATGCGATGGAGAGATGCGAACTGCAGCGACTGCGGCTCCTGCCCATCAATCTGGTGGCCAGCATCAAGCTCAAGGCGGTCGGCCAGGCAGAGAACGCCGATGTGCAGCCTGTTTTTCAGCTCATGGAGCTGGGATTGGCCAACGGTGTCCCCCTGATCCACCAGCGCAGCGCCATTGAACTGCTGAGGCTCCGTTTCGAGCTGGATCAGGCGCGTGCCCTCGATTACCTGCTGGCCGGGGTGTCCGGCGGACTCCATGAGCTGCAGCGGGACCTGCTGCACAGTTCGCCGCGGGCCGCTGCCGAACTCCTTCTGGATCTCCTCGACATGCGGCTTAACGGCAACCCGATCAATCTCTCACCCGAAGAGCCGGACGGGCCTGAAGGGGCTTGACGTCGAAGCCTCCAGCCCAAACCTGATCAATTACCGACCGCCGTTCCCCGCCCAAGAATAGCCGTTTCAGCACCCGCGTTTGCCCCAGACCTGATCACGACGTTATCCCCCGGAGATACGCGGCATTTATCAGGCGCCTTTGAGGGGCTCCTGGGCCAGAGGGAAAAATGCTTGCATTTGTAGACGATCGGTCTATGATTTGAACCATGGATAAAAACGAAACGCGGCGCACCATCATCCTGGTCGGGACCGACCTGATCGCCCGGCAGGGGTTCAACGCCACCGGCATCGACGCGGTGCTGAAGGAGGCGGGGGTCCCCAAGGGGTCGTTCTATTACTATTTCAAGAGCAAGGAGGAGTTCGGCCTGGCAGTGATCGACCATTTTGCCGAGCGTTTCGAACAACGGCTCGACACCTTCCTCAACGACGAGGAGGTGACTCCGCTCAACCGCATCCGCAACTTTCTGGAGAGCGGTCTGGCGCGCGTGACGCAAAACCAGTGCTGCAAGGGGTGCCTGATCGGCAATCTGGGACAGGAGCTGGCCGACCTGAACGAGCGCTTCCGCGCCAGGCTGGATGAGATCTTCATCATGTGGCGGGAACGCTTCGTTACCTGCCTGCGGCAGGCCGAAAAAGCAGGCGAACTCTCAGGCGGCATCGATGCGGCCGTGGTGGCCGGTTTCATCCTGTCGGGATGGGAGGGTTCGATCCTGCGGGCCAAGGTGACGAAGTCGCCCCAGCCGATGCGTGATTTTGTCGAGGTGCTGTTTGCTACGGTGCTGAAGCGCGCCG
>CAYSJJ010000018.1:35945-57704 GCA_964431365.1 uncultured Geobacter sp.
TTCAAGGATGCCCTTTCAGCCACCGGTCATCCCGGCGTGACGCGGCAGTTCCCGCACACCCCGGGGATCGACGCCGCCGGCGAGGTTGCGGTCTGCAGCGACGGGGCGTTTGCGCCGGGGGACCAGGTGCTGGTGACCGGCTACGACCTGGGGATGGAGACCGACGGCGGCTATGGTCAGTACATCCGGGTTCCGTCGTCATGGGCGATCCGTCTTCCGGCAGGCCTTACCCTGCGGGAAAGTATGGCCCTCGGCACGGCCGGCTTCACCGCCGCCCTGTCGGTGCTGAAGATGGCGCGGGCCGGTGTAGAACCGGGCGGGGGCGACATTCTCGTCACCGGTGCCACCGGCGGGGTAGGGAGCCTGGCAATGGGAATTCTGGCCCGGGCCGGCTACCGGGTTGTGGCGGCTAGCGGGAAAAGGGATGCTGGCGACTTCCTGCGGGAACGGGGCGCCAGCGCGGTCATCGGCCGCGCAGAGCTCCTTGCCGGCGCGGAGCGTCCGCTCATGAAGGAGCGGTGGGGCGGCGCCGTGGACGTGGTCGGCGGAGAAACCCTGGCCGCGGTCCTGAAAGGAACCCGTTACGGCGGTGTCGTTACCTGCTGCGGCCTGGTCGGCTCCGCCGAACTGCCGATGAACGTCTATCCGTTCATCCTGCGGGGGGTCAGCCTGCTGGGGATCGATTCGGCGCAGTGCCCCCGTCACCTTCGGGAGGAGGTCTGGCAACTGCTGGCCGGCGACTGGAAGCCGGCTCTGCTGGCGGAAACCGTCAGTGAGTGTACCTTGGAAGGTCTTGACGAGAAGATCCTGGCCATTCTCAACGGTGAAAACCGTGGCCGGGTGGTGGTGAAGCTGCAGGAGGAGTGATCATCGTCCTTGACGGGACGTTAAGAAGGGGTCCCGATCCAGACGGAAAGGGGGTGACAACCATGCTACGGAAACGCTATCAGCTGCGGGCAACTGCCCACTGCAAAGAGGGCTGCTGACTCCGGTCCTGGGCACGACGTTAAACTGCCCATCCTTTTGAGTGGTGCAGGCGTCCGGACAACAGCGGACGGAGCCGCAAACCGAGCAGGGCCAGGCAGCGGTCGAATCGGGAGGAGTCATGGAGCAGAGGGTACGGGAAGAGATCCGGCGTTTTGTCCTGGAAAGCGGGGAAAACCGTTTCCCCGGGAGTGACGAGCGCTACTTCGACGAGCCGCTGGTCGGCTGGGCCGCGGCCGACGATCCGCTCTTTGTCGAGTACAGGCGCATCATCGGGCCGTTCCACCAGACCCCCGGGGAGCTCCTGGCGGCATCGACCGAAGAGAGCGTACGGGCGGCAACGGTCATCTGCTGGGTGCTCCCCGTGACCCGCACAACCCGGGAGAGCAACCGGCGCGAGGAGCGCTGGCCCTCGCGGGAGTGGGCGCTGACCCGGAACAACGGCGAGAACTTCAACACCGCCCTGCGGCGCCATCTGGTCGCCTGCCTGGAGGGGGAGGGGTACCGGGCGGTGGCCCCGCAGCTGGCGCCGGGCTGGCAGACGTTTGGCGATACCCCGGTGGGGATCGCGTCGTCCTGGTCTGAGCGGCACGCCGCCTACGCCGCCGGCCTTGGCACCTTCAGCCTGAATGACGCCCTGATAACCGCCAGGGGGATCGCCCACCGCTGCGGCAGCGTGATAACGGACCTCGCCCTCACCCCTACCCCACGCACCGCCGCGGACCACCTGCACAACTGCCTCTACTTCCGGGAGCAGAGCTGCGGCGCCTGCATCAAGCGCTGCCCCACCGGCGCGCTTTCTCTGCAGGGGCACGACAAGGGGCTCTGTCGCGACTACGTGTACGGAGCGGTGCCGGCGGCGGTCGGCGAACTCTATGGCGTGACCCAGACCGGCTGCGGGCTCTGCCAGACCAGGGTCCCGTGCGAGGCACAGATCCCGCCCGGGAGACAACGGCCGTAGGTCAATAGTGCGGCGGGGGCTCCTCCTCCGCCGTGCTTCTGTTGAGGGAGGGGAGAATGAGGGTGAGTTGTTCGCGGAGTTCCCGCACCTCCCGCTCCAGCCGGTCGATGATCTGTTCCTGGCGGAAGACTGCCTCGTTCAGCTCCTGGATGGTCCTCTCCTGGTGCATGTAGCGGCTCTCCAGCTCCGTAATTCGTGTTTCCATGGTTCTCCTCCGGGGTGGTTGGGCAAAAGAAAAGAGAAGCGGGCGGCTGCTTCTCTTGCAACGGCTGTCGGACGGCGGTCACGCCGGGGGACGGCCGTCAAACTCCATCATGACTCCTCCCTACAGAGGGTGGAGGTTGCTGAACTCGCCCCATTCCAGGAACGTATGGGGAGTTTCGATGAACTCGTAGATGTTCTCGATGGTATCCAGGTGACGCTTTTCGTCTTCGGCGATCTTCAGGAACAGGGTGCGGGCTCCCTCATGCGGTTCAGCGGCAGCCATCCCCTCCAGCAGTCGAATGTTCTCCTCCTCTGCCTTGACGATGTGCCAGAACCCGTCAGGGTCCTTCTTCAGTTCGTGCAGGGCATCGTTGCTGGAAAGCAGCTTCCTGAAGCCGCTTTCCAGGTGGCATGCCCGTTCCAGCATGACCGAATCCGAATCGGCCGGGTCTACCTGCTGTTTCAGGTTATTGAGCGCTGCCGCATGTTTCCTTTCGGCGTCGGCCAGGAGGCCGAAAATGCGCTTCAGATCGGCATGCTGCGTATCATACCCCAGCCGTTCGTAGAGCTGGAGACCTTCCTCTTCAATTCTGATGGCGTAATCGAGGACGTTCATATATTCACCCCCTCTCTAACACCACAAGTATACCAGATTCCGCCAGCTTTGCGTTTCTCCGTCGGGAAGCAGCTCCCTACTTGCGCCGCAAACGGGGCAGGAAACGGGGGACTTGGTCGCAGTAGCGCCGATATGCGTCACCGAACCGCTCCAGCAGCTCCCGCTCCTCCAGCAGTGCCACCAGGTAGATGCCGGCGAACCAGACCAGCAGGGCGACATACGCCGCAGGATAGTTGGCAATGACGGCGACGCCGGTCAGGGCGATGTCCATCTGCAGGTAGCGGGGGTGACGCATCCGGGCGTAGAGGCCGGTTTGCAGCAAGGTGCCGGTCTGCTGCGGCGACAGTTCCGGGATACCGACCAGAATCCTGACCGTAAGCTCCTTTGACAGCCGCATCTTCAGCCAGGCTGAGAGCGCGAGGCAGATCACGCCGAGTCCCGCCAGCGGCGGGTTCAGCCCCCAGTCAACGCCCAGCAGACGATGGCGGAGCAGGAACATGCCGGCCATCACCGCAGCCAGGATCGTGCAGAGCAGGGTGTAGGAGAGGCCGGTCCCGAGCCGTCGCCAGAGGCGGACAAAGGGGTGGATGAGGAACCAGTACAGGAGAGCGGCAGGAACAGCCGCCGTCAGCATGACGGCCAGGGCGAAACGGAGGGTGTCCATGGGGCTCTCCCGGGATGGGCAATAAACGCCACTCTATCATCCGACCTGGCGTGCCACAAGGGAATCCGTGCCTGAACAGCGGCGCGGCCCGCTACGGTCGTGGTGGCGAATTTTGCCTGACGGCGCTTGACAGACCAGAGGTTGACTCGCTACAGTTGAACGTCGAAGAAACGCAAACGGGAGGTCCCAATGAAAAAAAGTACAGTTGCACTGTCGGTGGCGCTGCTCTCCTTTGCCGGTGCTGCCGTGGCCGCGGATGTGAGGGTGAATGTGGGAGTCGGCGTCCCGGCCCCGCCAGCGCCGCCGGCGATCATGGTGCCGGCCCCGCCGCCACCGCCCGGCGTCGTGGTGGTGGAGAAGGAAAGACATGGTGACCGGGGTAAGCACCTGGGGCACTACAAGGAAAAAGAGAAAAAGAAGCACCACAAAAAGAAGAAGCACCACTGATCTGACCGTACACCAGAAGGGGGCTTGAAGCCCCCTTCTGGTTTTTTATGCCAGAACCGGCCCCGCTGTTCCGTCCTACACCGTAAGCCTGCTCGTCTCAGAGCCGGCCGCCGCCTTATCACCCTGCCGCGTCTCCCGCCGCTCCAGTTCAGCGTCTATGGCGTTCATCACCGCCAGCTTGTTCCAGCGGGGGGCGATCAGGTCGCGGCTCCCGTCCCCCACCAGGCGGTGGATCAGGGTGGTCGGCGCCAGTCGCTCCAGAAAATCGCAGACCAGCCCCACGTACTCCTCCTGTTCCATCAACCCGATACTGCCGGCCTCGTGGCGTTTCGCCAGCTCCGTATCCTTCAGCACATGCAGGTGATGGAGCTTCACCCCGTCCACCCCCAGGCCGTTCAGAAAGCCGGCCGTGGCCAGCATCTCGGCCCGGCTCTCGCCGGGAAGCCCGAAAATGACATGGGTGCAGACGCGGATCCCCCGCGCCTTCGCTCCGCGAACCGCATCGGTGAAACAGGCGACGTCGTGTCCCCGCCCTATCCAGGCCAGGCTTTTGTCCTGGGACGACTGGAGGCCGAGCTCCAGCCAGAGGTAGGTCTTCCGGCTGTACTGGGCCAGCAGGTCCAGGACCGTCGGCGGCAGGCAGTCGGGACGGGTGCCGACGATGAGGCCGACGATGTCCGGAACCGCCAAAGCCTCGTCGTACAGGGAGCGAAGACGCTCCACCGGCCCGTAGGTGTTGGAGAAGGCCTGGAAATAGGCGAGAAACTTGGCGGCATGGTACCGCCTCCCCAGAAACTCCTTGTCCGCCAGCAGCTGCTCCGCTACCGATCGGCCACGGGCGATCCCCGGCGCCCCGGCGCCACGGCTGCTGCAGTAGATACATCCCTGAGTGCCCACGGACCCGTCCCGGTTGGGGCAGGTGAAGCCGGCATCGACGGAGATCCGCTGGACGCGGCAGCCGAAACGTGACCGGAGCTCTTCGGCAAACTGGTTGTAGCGCTTGGGGGGCATGGGGCTACCATAATCCAGGCCGCACGGTTTTGCAAGGCGCCCCCTTTTCCCCTTGCCTGGCAGGCGATCACGCATTACACTCCACAGCCGCAAACAGTGAGATATCATTCAGTATGGGCTGATCAGGGGTGTGGAAAAGTCTATGACCAAGAGCGAGAAGAGCTGGATACTCTACGACGTGGCGAATTCCGCCTTCGTGCTGGTCGTCGTGACCGCGGTCATGCCGATATTCTTCAAGGAGATCGCCGCGCGCGGCACGGCACCGGAGCTCTCCACCGCCTGGTGGGGGTATGCCAACTCTCTGTCGTCCGTCATTCTCGTCATCCTGTCGCCCACCATGGGGACCTTTGCCGACTACGAGGGGTGGAAAAAGCGGCTCTTTGCCGCCTTCCTGATGGCCGGCGTTGCGGCAACGGCGCTGCTCTACTTCTGCCAGGAGGGCGCATGGGTCTACTGCCTGACGGTCTTTGTCCTGGCCAAGACCTGCTGGGCTGGCACCAACGTCTTCTATGACTCCTTCATAACCGACGTCACCGAGCCGGAGCGGATGGATACGGTCTCCACGGCGGGCTACGCCTGGGGATATATCGGGAGTGTCATCCCTTTTCTGGCCGTGATCGGCCTGATCCTCGGGATGAAAACGAGCGGGACGGCGGGCATTCCGGCCGTTGCCGCCCGGATCGGTTTTCTCATCGTGGCGCTCTGGTGGCTGGTATTCTCCATTCCCCTTTTGCGGGACGTGCGGCAGATCCATTTCTGCCCGCCGTCGCAGCGCCCCCTGGCCGAGGCGTTCCAGCGGATTGCGGTTACCTTCCGTCATATCCGCGACCACCGGAACGCCTTCCTCTTCCTGCTGGCCTATTTTTTCTTCATCGACGGCGTCGACACCGTGATCACCATGTCCGTTGCCTACGGCGTCGACATCGGCCTGAGCGCCACCTCCCTGATCCTGGCCATCCTGGTCATCCAGATCGTCGCCTTCCCTTGTTCCATCTTCTGGGGACGGCTGGCGGGGCGTTTCGCCGTCAAGCCGCTCCTGCAGGCAGGGATCGCCATCTACTGCCTGATCACCCTGATCGCCTTTATGTTGCCGACCCTCCCCTCCGTGCAGGCCAGGACCGTGGTGTTCTGGATCCTCTCGGTGCTGGTGGCAACGTCCATGGGGGGGATCCAGGCCCTCAGCCGGAGCTTTTTCGGTCGGCTGATCCCGCCCGACCGCTCCGCAGAATTTTTCGGTTTCTACAACGTCTCGGGCAAGTTCGCCACCATTACCGGTCCGTTCCTGGTCGGCATCACCGGGCAGCTGACCGGCCATTCCCGTTTCGGCGTGTTGAGCATTCTCATCCTGTTCATCATCGGCAGCCTGACCCTGGCGTCGGTCGAAGAGCATCGCTGATGGGGTCATGATGCTCTACCGGCTGCTCAGGCTCTTCTTCTCACTCTGGCTGCGGCTCGGCCACAGGCTTACCATCACCGGGCTGGAACGGATTCCGGCCACCGGACCTCTCATCCTCTGCGCCAACCACTCCAGCTACTACGATGCCATGCTCCTCGGGCTCTGTACGCGGCGGCCCGTCCGTTTCCTGATCATCGACGATTTTTACCGCCACCCCGTGCTCGGGTTTTTCATCCGCCACTGCGGCGCCATCCCGGTGACGCTGCGGGGTGGCGACCGGGAGGCGCTCCGGAGGGGGATCGATATCCTCAAGAAAGGGGGGCTGCTCGGGATTTTTCCCGAAGGGAAGCTGACGCGAACCGGCCATGTGGGGGGCGGGAAGCCGGGGGCGGCGCTCCTGGCGGCTGCCGCCGGAGTCCCGATCGTGCCGGTCACCATCTGCGGTGCCTACGGTGTGTATCCGAAAGGGCAGCGTCTTCCGCGCCCAGGCCGCATCACTCTGTTCGTGCATGAGCCCGTGGCAGTGGATCCTGAGCGGCGCCACGACCGGGAGTATCTCCGGGAGCTGACCGACCTGGTCATGGGCATTATCGGGGGCGGTTTACGGCCAAAAAACGACGGTTTGCAAAAACGCTTTACAATCCAGGGGTGATCGGCTATAGTCCTCGTTCGCGGAGAGGTGTCCGAGCGGCCGAAGGAGCACGACTGGAAATCGTGTGTATGCCCAAAGCGTACCGAGGGTTCAAATCCCTCCCTCTCCGCCAGATTTTTTCTGGCCTACCGATGGTAACCGACAGAAGCGGGGCGAGATGCAGATGGTGTCAAGGATAGCGAGGATTGCGGCGTGCGCGGCAGTGGGAACGGTGGTATTTGCCGGCTGCGGCAAGAAGGAAGAGCCCGCCCCTCAGAAGCATCCGGTCCAGCAGTCAGAGCCTGTGAAGAAAGAGACCACGGTTTCCGTTCCCGCCAGCGTCAAAGGGAAGTGGCTGGCGGTCAAAATAGGCGTCACCGACAAGAGAGCCAACAAGGAAGCGGTCTACACGGTAAACATCGGCTCCACGTTTGCCATCCCCAACTCCAATCTCTCCCTCAAGGTCGAGACGTTCCTTCCCCACTTCATCATGGAGGGGACCACCCTCACCTCCCAGTCAAACAGCACCAAGAACCCCGCGGCCCAGATCAGGGTCTACGAAAACGGCAAAGAGATCTTCAAAGGGTGGCTTTTCACGCTCTATCCCAGCACCCATGCCTTCCAGCACCCGACCTACGGTTTCTCCCTGGTCGACTACGTGCCCGCAAAATAACTTTGAGAGTGCAACGATACAAAACCCCGGGGAGAGCGATCTCCCCGGGGTTTTTTTGTGCCGATCAGGTGAACCGATTGCCGACCTGTCAGGAGCCACCGTTCGTATGTTCGCGCAGGATCGCCGTAAAGAGCGGAACGTCGTCGGTGGTAGAGGCGGACAGGACGATCTCCACCTCAGTCACCGTTCCGGAGGCGCTCTTTAACCGCTGAACGACCGGTCCCATACCCTTGCCGCCGTCGCGCAGATAGCGTTCGATACCCCGGTGGAACCGTTCCCCGTCTTCCAGGAAGGCAAAAATGTCTTCACCGATCAGGGCCTGGCGGGAGCGGCCAAGGAGCCTTTCGGCCTTGTTGTTGGCAATGACGATCTTGCCGTCAGCGAGAAAGGTCACGACCGCTGAATGGGCCATTTCGATGAAGCTCCGGTACCGTTCGTCCGACGACTGTTGCTGGACCGTCTTGCGGCCCAGTTCCTCCATCATCTCGTTGAACGCGCCGATCAGCCGGCCGATCTCGTCGTTGGTCCGCTGTGGCAGGCGTTCTTCGAAGCTTCCGGTCCGGGTGACCGTATCGAGGCTCTCGGAGAGCATGGTAATCGGGTCGATGATCTTTCGTGCAATCAGGGTCTGCATGACCATGACGATCAGGAGCAGGATCAGGCCGCTGAAAATCAGGTCGCTCTTCAGGTTCACGCCGATCTGCTGGTACAACTCGGCCATGGGGATGCTCACCGAGACGGCGCCGATCATCTCGCCGACCTTGTAGTTGTAAGAGAAATGCCCCCGGGGGAAACGCGCCTTGATGAAATCCGGCGCCTCGTCGTAGCTGCCGTGACAGCGGAGGCACGATTTTTCCGCCTTCATCTGCAGCAGATAGCGAAATACCGCCCCATCCTTCCCGTTTATCACCCGGTAGCTCTCCCTGCTCCCTTTGTCGTGCGATTGCTTGAAGCTCTTGAGCTGTTCCGTTTCGTACTCGTCGGGACGGTTGTCAGGGTTGCGGTAGCGAAGAGAGATCTGCCGCACGGTGAACTTGCTGTCCTGGCTGATCATCTTGGCGATGCGGGTCGCCGCAACCTGGGGGATCAGATCGGGGTTCCGTTCGGGCTCGTCACTGGTCACCTTTGACAGATATTCGCGGGCCTGAACTATCTGCCGGGCCAGGATCTGGGCATGGTCAACGGCCCCCCTGATCGCCAGCGCGTGCTGACGCCGGTAATCGTCGACGGCGTTGGCCGTAAAGAGTGCCAGAAAAACAGTGATGACGATGATGTTGAATTTCGCTCGCAGCGTCAGCTTGCCGACCCGGGCCATAGTTCCTCCTGATTCCGACTTCAGGGCAAGTATAGCCGGAGGGAACGGCAACGCAACATGGCCGCGGCCAGGGGAGGATATCCTCACCATTGCCAATGGCACGGCAGAGATCATCACGTGTGAGTGATGGCGGGCCAAGTGGGGTGCTGAGCGCCATGAGGCATTATGAGGAGAGTGAAAAGCCCTTTCCAAAAGGGCTTATTTGTGCTACCTTCCCATGCGCTCTAAGAGCGCGAAGTTACATGGTTTAAGGCGTTTTCGCCATTGAGGACAGTATGAGCAGAACCATTTGTATTGCCAATCAGAAGGGGGGCGTCGGCAAGACCACCACGGCGGTCAACCTGGCGGCCTCCCTGGCGGCGGCCGAAAAGCGGACCCTCCTGGTGGACATGGACCCCCAGGGGAATGCGGGGAGCGGGGTCGGTATCGACAAGGAAGCCCTGGACGAGAGCATCTACGACGCCCTCATCAACGGTGCGGACGCTGAGCGGCTGGTCGTTCCCACCGAACTCCCCTTTCTCAGCATTCTCCCGGCAACCTCCGACCTGGCCGGCGCCGAGCTTGAACTGGCCACCATCCCGGAGCGGGAATTCGCCCTGCGGAAGGCCCTGGCCCCCCTTGCGGAGAGCTACGACTACATCCTGATCGACTGCCCCCCCTCCCTGGGGCTTTTGACCCTCAATGCCATGACTGCGGCCAAGTCGGTCCTGGTTCCGCTCCAGTGCGAGTTCTACGCCATGGAGGGGCTCTCCCAGATCATTCGCACCATCCGCCTGGTACAGAAGGGGCTGAACCCCGGCCTCAGCATCGAGGGGATCCTCCTGACCATGTACGACGGCCGGAACAATCTGGCACGCCAGGTGGCCGAGGAGATCCGGACCCACTTCGGCAGCCAGGCATTTCAGACCGTCGTTCCCCGCAATGTCCGGCTTTCCGAGGCGCCGAGCCATGGCAAGCCGATCATTCTCTACGACATTACCTCCCGTGGTGCCGTCAGCTATCTGGAACTGGCCCGGGAACTCATGGAGAGGTGCGCCAATGGTTAAGAAGACCGGACTCGGGAAAGGGATGGGGGCGCTGCTCCCGGTGGTTTCCGAGGAGAAAGGGAGCTATTTCCTCTGCCCCATCGAGGATGTCAAGCCGAACCGCGCCCAGCCGCGCAAGACCTTTGTCAACGAGAAGCTGGAAGAGCTGGCCGCCTCCATCCGGGAAAAGGGGATCATCCAGCCCCTGGTGGTCTGCCGCAAGGGACAGCATTTCGAACTGATCGCCGGCGAGCGGCGCTGGCGGGCCGCCCAGAAGGCCGGTCTCAGGGAGGTCCCGGTGGTCATCCAGGACGTCTCCGAGGACACGGCCCTGGAGATGGCCCTGATCGAGAACATTCAGCGGGAGGACCTGAACGCCGTCGAGGAGGCCGAGGCGTACCGGGCGCTTCTGGAAAAGTTCGGCCTCTCCCAGGAAGAGCTTGCCAAGCGGGTCGGCAAGGACCGCTCCACCGTGGCCAACGCGCTCAGGCTCCTGAAGCTGCCGGAGGAGATCCAGCGGGACATCGTGACGGAAAAGCTGACCATGGGCCATGCCAGGGCGCTCCTGGCGCTGGAGTCGGCCGAACTGCTCAAAGAGGCCCGAGAGGAGATCCTGAAGAAGCAGCTGACCGTGCGGGCCGCCGAGGCGCTGGTCAAGCGGCTGAAGAGCGCCAAGCCCACAAAGGGCGCGGCCAAAAGCGACCCGGAACTGATCGACCTGACCGAGCAGCTGAAGCGCCACTTCAAGGCCCGGGTCGCCATCCGCGCCAAGAGCCGGGGGGGGACCCTGGAGATCAGCTACGGGAGCCGGGACGAGCTTTCCCGCATCATCGATCTATTGAATTTGTAGCGAGCGGAAGGGAGCCATGGCGGCTCCCTTTCTCGTCTGCGAAACCGAAGATGCGTGAGGGATGCCACCCTGCTCCGACGGGGCGGCATCCCTCACGCAGTCAGTTTCTCATTAAGTGTGAAAAAAACTTAAGTTGACACATGATGGAACAAATTGTTATTCAGGACAATATACATATGTAGATAGACGATAATACTCAACCATCCGCGAGGATGGGGCGGAAAGCCTATAGGGTCTCATTGAGACAGCCGGGTTGCCGAAATATCACGCAGATATTCGGTAACCCGGCTGTTCGCGTTTCCGGGTCCGATCTGCGTGTCGTTCGTTTTGCTGCGAATGACGCGCAAGTCCTACCAGAGCGAGGGATGAGATGAAAAAGCGAACCGGAGTGGTAATCCTGTTCACGACCCTGTTGCCTGCCGCAGCCTGGGCTGCAGATCTGGGCGCCTACGGCACCACCCTGTTCAGGTTCCAGCAGCAGAGCGCACCCGGCTCTGCCAAGCAGAACCTGGCCCCCGCCACCCAGTACCTCGGGTTGGACGCCGGCGGCCTGGCCGACGGCAACCTCTCCTTCCACCTCTACGGCTGGGGACGCTTGGATCTGGCCGACGAGAGCCCGGTGGACGGCAAGTCCGCCGGCGACGTCAGCTACGGCTACCTGGAGTACCGCTTCCCCAAAGCCAACGCCCAGATCAGGGCCGGCCGCTTCTTCGTCGTCGAAGGGGTCGCCAACGAGCAGGTGGACGGGTTCAGCGCCCGGGCCGACCTGCCGGCCAATTTCGCCCTCTCCCTCTACGCCGGCGCACCGGCTGCCATGGACGTGGACCACGACGCCCGGGGCAACTACCTGGCCGGCGGCCGCCTCTCCTACCACCTTGCCAGGATCGGCGAGATCGGCGTCTCCACCCTCTATGCCGCTAAGTCCCCCTCCCAGCAGGTGGTTGCCGGCATCCTCCAGACCGTGCAGGACCATCGCCAGCTGGTGGGGGGCGACATCTGGCTCGCTCCCCTGTCGGCCCTGGTGCTGAACGGCCGGACCACCTACAACACGGTCACCTCCAGCGTTGCCGAACACGACTATACCCTCACCCTCAAACCGGCGTCCATCGTCACCGTCACCGGCACCTTTGCCGAGCGGCGGATGAAGGGGCTCTATTCCGGTACCAACCTCACCCAGCTCTTCGTCCCCCTGGCCGACGACAAGGTCCGCACCTACGGTGGCAGCGTCACCCTGGCCGTGGCCAGGCCGCTGGAACTGGTCGCCGACTACCGCCACACCAAACGCGACACTTACGGCAGCAGCTACCGCTACGGCGTCGAGGCGAGGGGCTCCTTCCTTGACCAGAAGGTGAAGGGCGGCATCGGCTATCACCGGGTCAACGCCGCCGACATCACTATAGCCATAACCCCTCCCTTCACCTACGGCCTCTCCCACCACGAAATCCGCGGCTGGATCAGCGGTACCATGGACAAGTACACCGCCAGCCTCGACGCCATCGGCCATATCTACGACGACAGGAACAACCCCAACCTGTACGGCAAGAGCTCCGCCTATGAACTGATCGCCTCCGTCGGCTACCGGCTCCTTCCCAACCTCGCGCTCTCCGGCGACGTCAGCTACGGCGCCAACCCCCTCTACACCAACGAATTCAAGGGGCTGGTGCGGGCCGAATACAGCTTCAGCGCGACCGGTAAAGGAGGGAGCAAATAATGAGGAATCTCATCCTCGGCACCATTCTCATGGTCGGCCTCAGCCTGAGCGCCGCCTGCAGCCTCTTCTCCGCGGAATCGAGCTTCGCGCCGACCCACCCGGAGGCGCTTCCCGTCGGCCGCCCACTCTGCTCGGAGTGCCATGAAGGGAACCAGCTGAAAGGGGCGCTGAAGCCGTACGCCACCTTCGACCACACCCCCTCCTTCGTACAAGAGCACCGCTTCGCCGCCGGCCGCGACGCCCAGGTCTGCGGGGTCTGCCATGCCCAATCCTTCTGCGCCGACTGCCATGCCGGCAAGACCGAACTGAAGCCCTCCCTCAAGCTGGGGGACCGGCCCGACCGGGAGCTCCCTCACCGGGGCGATTTCCTGACCCTGCACCGGATCGAGGGGAAGATCGACCCGACCAGCTGCTACGCGTGTCACGGCCGGGCCAACAACGAAAAGTGCGTGAACTGTCACAGGAGATAGCTCAGGGCTCGGGGCTCGGGGCTGGGAAAAACCGTCAGCCGCTCAAGCATCCTGCCTCTCCTGGCCGCTCCATGTTTATGAGGAACTCGCAATGACGACAATGAAGCTGCTGATCAAAATCATTCCTGCCGCAGCACTGGCTGTGACGATCTGGGGGTGCGGCACCGCCAATGACGCGGCGCCGAACGTGTCGGCCTCCGGAGAGCATCCCCCCCTGGCGGTCTGGTATGTGGACCATCGGGCCGCCTACGCCAAGGACCCCCAGCAGTGCACGGCCTGCCACGGAGGCGACCTGAAGGGGGGGATCGCCAAGGTGAACTGCTTCACCGGCATAGCGGGGATTCCCGGTTTCGCATGCCACGCCGGCGGCCATCCGCCGCGCACGGTCCCGCATCAGCTGCCGTTCAAGGATCCCCTCCTGCACGGTCCGGCCGCCAAGGCCGACTTCGTCTACTGCCAATCGTGCCACGCCACCGCCGGCGGGCCGGGGGCGAACCCCCGTTTCAACGTCGCCATCGGCACCCTGGCAAACGGCTGCGAGGATTGCCACCTGCCGAAGAGCGCCCATCCGCCGGTCGATCCGGCCAAGGTCCCGGGTTTCCCGGCCAGTTGGCCCGGCCATGCCGGCGCCGGCAACATGAGCAACGCCTGCATCCTCTGCCACGGCGCAACGCTGCGCGGTCCGGCTGAAGGGGGCGTCGGCCCGGCCTGCAGCTCCTGCCACACCGGCCTGGCGGCCGGCTCCATCCCGACTCCCGGCACCTGCAACTCCTGCCACGGCAAGCCGCCGGCCAGCGGCAGCCACGCCGTGCACAACGGTCTCTCCGGGGTCGCCGGGGTCTGCAACAGCTGCCACAACGGCGGCGGAAGCGGCACGGCCAACCATGGCAACGGCACCGTCAAGGTCGCCTTCCTCGCCTCCTACAACGCCAAGGCCGGCACCGCCACCCTCACTGCCACCAAGAGCTGCGCCAACGTCAGCTGCCACGGCGGGGTGACGACCCCTGCCTGGGGCGGGCAGATCGACGTCGCCACCCAGTGCACCGCCTGCCACGTCGCCGGGACGGCCAGCCAGACCCCGCAGTTCAACAGCTACTGGTCCGGCGAGCATGCCACGCACCTTATCCAGGTCGGCCTGGTCTGCAGCGACTGCCACGACATGACCGTGACCAACAACGGGGCATCCCACTTCAGTGGCCTGGCCACCCCGACATTCGAGCTGGCCCCCCGGTTCACCATCAGGGTCCCCGGCTATGCCGTCACCCCCGGCAGCTGTAACCCGACAGCCACCCCGGCGGCCGGCAGCTATTCCATCGGCGTTTGCCACGGTACGAGGAGTTGGTAGTGACGCGGCAGTATGAAAAAAATGGATCTTTCCTGACAGGCCCCCGGGTCTGGGAGGGTACAATGAAACTGTTTCGCACCTGCCTTCGCAGCCTGACCGTTCTGGCTGCGACCCTTGGCCTGTTCTTACCGGCGGTCGCCGCCAGCGGCGCCGTAGCACCGCAGGCAACCTTCCTGAGCCGCATCACGCAGGAGGTACGGACCCCGGTCCGGATGGCCAGCGACCAGCTGGGCAACCTCTATGTGGCCGACCCGCGCAGCGGCGGGGTCCAGAAGTACGACTACGCCGGGACGTTCGTCGCCAGGTTCCCGGTCAAGGGGGCGCGGGGCATCGCCGTCACCCTGGCAGGGGACCTGGTGGTGAGTCGCGGCGACTCGGCCAGCGTGCTGAACAGCACGACCGGGGTCGAGAAATTCAAGCTCGGCATGGGGGCGGGGCAGTTCAGGCAGGCGACCGGCGTTGCCGTTGACGACACGGGGCAGATCTACGTGGCCGACAGCCTGGACAACTGCGTCCAGCTCTTCAGCAGCGCGGGCACCCCCGTGATGCTCGCCACCGCAGCACCGGGCAAGCCGGCCAACAGCTTCGGCACCGGCGGCAACCTGCCGGGTCAGTTCTCCCTCCCCACCGGCATCGCGTTCGAGAAGCTCTCGGGCCAGCTGGTGGTCGTGGATACCCTGAACAGCCGCCTGCAGTTCTTCTCCGCAGCCGGCACGTTCCAGCGCTCGCTGGGGGGACCGGGGGTGGGACCGTTACAGTTCTCCTCCCCCCAGGCGGTTGCCTTCGAATACAGCAAGGGTGCGCAGCCGGCCCTTTCCCGGCTCTATGTGGTCGATTCGTTCCAGGGAGAGGTCCAGGTCATCGACCCGACCGGTACCGGCAGCTATCTCAGCACCATCGGCGGTTACGGTGTTGCGCCGGGAAAACTGACGGTGCCGGGCGATCTCCTCTTCGACCAGTCCGCCAGCCGGCTGGTCGTGGCCAATGGCCTCGGCAACCTCACCCTGTACGGCATCGACACCACCACGGCGCCGACGCCGGACGTCACACCGCCGCTCCTTACCCTCAACCCGCTGCCGGCTACCACGAGCGCCAGCTCGGTGCTCCTCAGCGGCACCGTCGAAAGCGGGGCAAACCTCACCATCACCACCGACAGCAGTGCGGTAGCCGGGGCGGTCGTGCTCACCCAGCAGAACGGGGCAACCAGCTTCTGGACCGCCACGCTTACCGGGCTGGCCACCGGCGCCAACACCATCACCGTGGTCGCCAGGGATACCGCAGCCAGACCGACGGTGCTGAGCGCGGCCATCGCCTACAACCCGGCGGCGGTCAAGGTCGCCATCGATCCGGTCGTCTCGCCGACCAACAGCGCCAGCCAGCTCCTGACCGGCACCAGGGACAGCGGGGCCACCATCGCCCTCTCGTCCAACACCCCGGCCCTTTTCGGCGCGGTGACCTACCCGACGCTGACCACCTGGCAATGCAGCATCACCGGCCTGGTAGCGGGTGACAACGCCATCACGGCCACTGCCAGCACGTCGACCTCCACCTCCGCCACCACCGCCGTCATCGCCCTGGTCACCACGCCACCCGACCTGAACGTCTCGACACTTGCCAGCGGCAGCGTCACCAGTTCGCCGCTCCTGAACGTGAGCGGATTCATCCCGGTGGGGGCCTATTTCGACAAGATCACCCTCAACGGCCAGCCGGTCACGATCATGAACGACTTCTTCAGCAGCTCCCTCACCCTCGCTGCGGGGAGCAATGCGGTCGTCGTGAAGGCCACCGACCTTGCCGGCAACGTGGCCACCGACAACCGCACCATCGTCTACGACCCGTCACGGCCGGCCATCACCATCGACGCCCCGGCCGACGGCGCCACGGTGAACGGCACCACCCTTTCGCTGAGCGGCACTGCTGCCGCCGGCAGCACGGTGACGCTCCTGATCTACAACGGCTCGGCCAACGGCACGCGCTTCTCCCAGATCAACCAGCCAGGGAGCGGCACCGCCTGGTCCACTGCCCTCCCGCTCCCGCTCGACCCCGGCATCAACACCATCGTTGCCGAGGCGGCCGACCTTTCCGGCCTGACGGCCAGCACCAAGGTGACGATCACCAGTGACGCCAAGGTGCCGGCCCTTGCGGTGAGCAAGCCGATACACGACATCCCGGTCAATACCGCCACCCAGAGCGTGAGCGGCACCGTAGCCCCCGGGGCCACGGTCACCGCCACCATCACCAGCTCCGCCGGAGCGGTCACCGTTGCCGGAAAGTCGGTTGCCGCCGCAGTCGGAGCGGCCGCACCCGCCAGCGTCTCGGTACCGGTCGCCCTCAACGCCGACGGCACCTTCACGGTACCGGTGGTCCTGACCACCGAGGGGACCTATACCCTGGCCATCACCGCCACCGATCAGCTCGGCAATGCCGTCACCACCTACCGCTCCCTGGTCTACGACGTGACCGCGCCGCAGATCAGCGTCACCTCCACCCGTCCCCTCAAGGTGACCGCCAGCGAAGGGACCCTGACGGCACGGGACAAGAACGGCCCGGTCAGCGGCGCGGTACTGACCTACAACGCCAACGGCAGTGTCACCATCGACCTGGGCAACGCCACCTACGATGCCGACACCCTGGACATCCATAGCGTGGACGGCGCCGGCAACAGCACCCGCAACGGCGACATCGACGGTAACGGCCGGGTGGATATCGCCGATGGCCTGAAAGCGCTCCGGGTCGCCGTCGGCCTGGATGCGGCGACGGCCGAGGCGAAGCTTCGCGCCGACGTGGCGCCGCTGGTGAAAGGCGTTCCGACGCCGGACGGCGTGATCAACATCTTCGATGTCGTCTACATTCTGGAAAAAATCGTCGGTCTGCACTGACCGAACACGAGGATCCAATCATGGTAAAATATCTCGCAAGCATCACGCTCGCCCTCGCCGCACTCTCCCTTGCCGGTTGCGGCGGTGGCTCCGGGGCCGGCGCCACCCTGCCGACCAACACGGCAGTGGTCTTTTCCGTCACGCCGGCGGTCGCCGGTTTCAACTCCGCCATCGCGGGGATCCAGGTGACCGCCACCCTGCCGGCGGGGGTCTTCCCGAACATCTCGTCGGGGAGGTTCCTCCGCATCGGCGAGACCGGCCTCAAGAGCCTGAAGGGGAACGGCACCATCGCCTTTGGCCGCTATTCGGCGACCACCAACCAGGTGGTGTTTGCCATGGTGGCCAACCCGATCACCTCCGACATCGGCGTCGGCGATTTCGCCCGCCTCACCTACACCGCCACCGGCAGCACCGCACCGACGGTTGCCGAGTTCCAGCAGGCCAGCTATCTGGTGAGCGGCGCCGGGGGGGTCGATCTTTCGGGCCAGGTCACCAGGGGGGTCAGCCTGACGACCTACCTGAAGCCGTAACCAGGCAGGACGATCGAGGACCATGTTTTTTCAGGAGAGCGCCATGAAGAGTGCGGTTGTCAAAACCATTGCGGTATTATTAGCCTTTCTGGCCCTACAGCTGACGGTTTTTGCAGCCATCGTCCCGGCCCCGCCCCATGATGCCGGCAACGGGTACACCTGTGCCACCTGCCATACCATCCAGAAGAGCCTCGGTGGCACCGGGTTCAACAACGTCTGCCTGAACTGCCATCGCCCCGGCGACCCGAAGGGTGGCGTCAAGCCGTTCACGCCGGCCGACGCCGCGGACCCGTTCGGCCTCTACACCGCACTCAGTCCTGCGCTCCGCTACCAGACCTCCCACCGGTGGGACGGATCGGATATCAACCCGGCCGCCGGTGCGGAGCCGCCGATCCAGGCCGCCATGACCACCAACGGGCTGCGGCAGAGAACCGGCGGCAAGCTGGCCTGCGTCCGCTGCCACAACCAGCACTCCCAGGAGTTCCCGCCGTTCCTCCGGATGGCCAACGACCGGGACCAGCTCTGCCTCGACTGTCACCGGAGCCGCGACCGGCGCGACCATACCACCGGTACCCACCCGGTGAACTTCACCTACACCAGCGCCACGTCAAAGGTGAAGACCAACCCGTCCGGCTACAATCCTGCCCCGGTCAATGCCAATCCCGCCAACCCGACCTCGGCCATGCAGCTGAAGGGGGGGGCCGTTCTCTGCAGCACCTGCCACGGTGTCCACTACACCGACTCCAATAGCGCCACGTTCGACACCTATTCCAGTTTCAACAACCTGACCCCGTCCAGCGGCAACGTTCTCCGCACCGACCTGCGCGGCGCCACCGCCAACTCCGTAAACCTCTGCACCAACTGCCACCGGGGGAAGCTCGCCCACAACAAGAACGGCCAGAACGTCCAGTGCACCGACTGCCACGGGGGGCATGTGGACACGGGTGACGGATCGCAGCCGAACGTCTGGCTGGTGAAGCGCTACATGACCTTCTCCAGCGTCGTCCGGTCGGCGAAGAACCGGCCGGTCCAGTTCGTCTCGGTAGCGGCCAAGAACTACAAGGACGCCAGCGGCAGCGGCGTCTGCCAGGCCTGCCATGACGTGCCGCTCTCCGCAGGTTACCAGTCGTTCCACAACGTGGCCGACTCCACCGGCTGCAACACCTGCCACAGCCATGCCGGCACCCTCGGCTCCTTCTCCGTCGACCCGAGCTCCAGCTGCAACGCCTGCCACGGCTATCCGCCGGTGGCGAACGTGGCCGGTCCCCCGGGCTACGCCGCCGGCTACCAGAACGCGGCCTCGTTCACCGACGAGTCCCAGTCCGGCCATACCGCCCACGCCAGCACCCCCTATCAGAAGGCGTGCGAGAACTGCCACCAGGGGAACAGCCACAACACCGGCACGTTCCAGGACGTCTTCCGCTCCACTGCCGGCACCGTCGCGGCCACCGGAGGGCTGACGCCGACCTACGACCCCGCTGCCCAGAGCTGCGCCAACGTCTACTGCCATAGCAACGCCAACCCCCGCGGCGGCACGATGCTGACCAGGACCACCCCCTCCTGGAGGGGGGGGAAGGGGACCATCGTCGGGCAGCCGAACGAATGCGGCTCCTGCCACAGCCGGGCCGGTGATGCGGCCCCCACCTGGTCCGTCTCCCATACCCGGCACATCAACGGTTACAGCGCCAACGCCAACTTCACCTGCGCCGCCTGCCATGCCCGGACCGCCGCCGGGAACGGGGCGATCTTCGCCACCATCACGGCCCGGGCGCTCCACACCAACGGCACCAAGGACGTCACCTTCGGCGGCATCGCCGGTGGCGGCTCCTGGAGCGCCGCTTCGGGAAGCTGCAACAACCTCTACTGCCACAGCAACGTCCAGGGGGCGGCAGGGCTCGGCAGCCCGACCGCCTACGCTCAGGGCCTCGCCTGGAACGGCCCCCCTATGACCTGCGGTTCCTGCCACGCGGCCATGGTGAAGCTCGCCAACGTCTCCACCGCCACCGGCAGCCACAAGCTCCATGTGCAGGGGTATTCCTTCGGCTGCGCCGTCTGCCACGGCAGCGGCTATACAAGCAGCAGCGTCAACGTCGCCACCCACGTGGACAAGTCCATCACCATGGCCTTCACCCCCCCGGCCACCGCCAACGGCGCCGCCGCCAGCTACTACCAGGGGAACAACCCGCCGGGCGGCGGCTACGCGGCGTGCTCCAACGTCTATTGCCACAGCACCGTGCAGGGGAGCGGCGGGGTCGGCGCCCCGACCACCTATGCCGCACCGGCGTGGGGCTCGGGACCGGTCCTCTGCGGAAGCTGCCACGTGAACATGGCCACCAGCGCCGCAGCCACCGGCAGCCATGTGCAGCATGCCCAAAGGGGCGGCTACGCCTGCAGCACCTGTCACAACGGCGCCGGCAAGGACCCGGTGACCGGCGCGGCCACGGCAAAGCATGCCAACGCGACCATCGACGTCTCCTTCGCGGGCAACGCCGTTGGGACCACCTATTCGAAAGGGACGAGCGTCACCCCCGGGAGCGCTCCCTACGGCAGCTGTGCTACCAGCAAATGCCATGGCCAGGGAACCGGCTTCACCTGGGGCGGGACCCTCTGGAGGAGCGGCAGCGACGACTGCAGCACCTGCCACAGCAGCAGCGCCGCCGGCGCGGTCACCGCCACTACCCCCTTCTACTCCACGGAGTACCCGGTGAAGCAGACGGCGAACACCAACGCCAAGGTCGGCGCCCATACCTCGCACCTGACGGCGACGGACAGCCTGGCCACTACCCTCGCCTGCAGCGACTGCCACGGCAGCGTCACGCTCGCCACCGCGACCCACATGACCGGCACCACCAACTTCAGCTGGAGCGCCCTGGCAACGAAGAACGGCGCCCTGACCCCGACCTACAACCCGACAACCAGGCAGTGCGCCAACGTCTACTGCCACGGCGCCGGCATGCCGGGGGGGGACACCTCCGGGAGCACCCGGACCCCGACCTGGAACGTACCGTTCCTGACCCCGACCATCTCGGCGGCGGCCTGCGGCTCGTGCCACGGCTTCCCGCCATCGCCGGCCAGTGGCCACCCGGCGGTCACCCTCCCCGCATCGTGGCCGACCTCCGGGTCAGCCACCGGAGTCATCGGCGCGACCTGCAGCTGCCACGCCAACATCAACCCGGCCGGCAACAGCTACGCCACCATCTTCGTGGACAAGTCGCTGCACATGAACGCCAGCCTGGAGGTAAGCGGCAGCGGCTGCGACTCCTGCCACGGCTACCCGCCGGTCCGCCCCGGCTTCAAGGGGACGCAGGGTAACTGGTCCAGCGCCCGGCAGCAGAACTACTCCGGCGGCGGCGGCGCCCACACCGTCGTGAACCATGTCAGCAGGTCGGCTAGGCCGGGCGAGGCCTTCACCAACTGCGACAACTGCCACAACCCGGCCGACCACAACACCGGCCAGGCGAACTTCCTCCCCAGGGTCCGGGTCGACCAGCGTTTCAGGATGGTAACGGCCAAGCAGGCCCGGTACACCTCCAACCGCCTGGACGGAGCCGGCCACATAACGGGGAACTGTTCCAATATCAGCTGTCACTTCGGGGCAACGCCGGTCTGGAACCAGCGTTAGACCATTACTTTCACTACAATGCGGTAAGGATAAGGAGTCAACCATGGAAGCAAAGATTGCGAGTCGGAACTGCTCGCGAATGACCGTCGCGGTTGCCGCGATGGCGGCAGCAGTGGCAGTGGTAGCTATGCTGACGGGCGGTGCGGAAACGGCACAGGCCAGTTTCCTCAATTCCTGCACCACCTACTGCCACGGCATGCCGCCGCGGGATGCCGCCCGAAAGGCCAATCCGCGCTTCGGCTCCCAATCGAGCGCCGTGCTGGGGAACCACCAGACCCACGTGAAGCCGGCGCCAGTGGCCGGTGACTGCAGCGTCTGCCACACGCCGGTGGCGGCCACCGACTTCGGCCACCAGAACGGTGTCATCAGAATGGCCAACAGCCTGAAGGGGTACTCCACCGCGACCCTGCGGGCGCGGTACAGCA
>CAYSJJ010000019.1:0-56615 GCA_964431365.1 uncultured Geobacter sp.
ATCGAGAGGCGAGGTGTGGCGGGAAAAACACGGTAGAGTGTTGCAATAATGCTACGGTTGGCCGTGGCCGGCCGAGCGATGCCCGATAGGGACAAAGAGATGAGCAGCATTTATGGCGGGGAAAGAGGGGAAGCGTCACGCCTAATCATCTGAATTTGCTCCCTCCCTGGCTCTCGACCTTCCCGCTGTCGATGATCAGGATCTCTCTCTTGCGAGGAACAGCTTTTACCGTGATCTCTCTATTCTCTCCCGGTTTGAGATCTATCACGAAGGCATCTTTCTCAAGGATATGCAATGCGGGAAGGTTTTCACCCGACACCTTCACGATCCATCTGCACGGCGGCAGCTCCTCGAAGGAAAATCTACCATGGTCGTCGGTAAGCTGAGTCACTGTTCTTTCCCCGCACGTTGCCTCTATGAGGATCTCGCCGATCCCTTTGCCCTCGCTCTCAGCCACTGCGCCGGAGATGGATGCCGCCTGAACCACAGCGATGTCAACGACGGTTGTGACCCCGCCCGTTATCTCTACTTTTATGGGGACCTTCTCCATGGTCACTTTCGAGAATCCCAAAGATTTTTTTTCCGGCCATAGGTAGTATGTTCCCGGTTTGAGCGATGGAAAGCTGTACTCGCCGTTTTCGTCGGTCACCGCATAGAGACCGCCGGCACTCAGCGTCACATTCGCGAGAGGGGGCTGACTCGTCGCCTCTTTTTCATAAACCCGGCCCCGCACCACGCCGACACTCGTCTTTCGGGATAGCGGTATGCCGAAGGGGATGGTATAGGCTACAAGGAACGCGGGATCTTCATGTCGTAACTCCTGGTAGCGTATCCACTGCAACCTGGCATTGATCGTGTGAGAGTTCGGCAAGGTCCAGGATATCGATGAGTATAGGCTGTCGAGCCTCCGCTCTTCATGGTTCGACAAGACGCTCCTCTGGTAGTTCAAATTTATGCGCAGCTGCTGCCACAACGACCAACTCCCCGAAAAACCGAAGCTCTTTGTCGAATTGTCGCTCCCCGAGTACCGATCGTTGCCGATCTGCATGTATGCACTATAGCTCTGTCTGTCGTCCGGATAGTAATGGGCGTAGACGCTGTATCGGCCGAGCCCGTGCATTCTTCTATCGCTGATTCTGTCGTCCAGCGTCCAGTTCTCCGCATAGGTTTGTATGGTCAACTGCGGGAAGAGATGTCCTATCCCCAGCGTCCATGCTCTCTCGGAGAAATCGCTGTCCGGGGAGTTGACGAGCGTCTTCCTGTTGAAATCTTCGTAATCCAGCGAGACGACGGTCTGCCAGGGGAACGCATAAGAAATCCCCCCCTTGTAGGACCTTTCGGAAATTCCCACGGAATATCTGCCGAAGAGGGTTGAAGACAAGGGATTGCCGTTAATCTGACTCAGATTGATAATGTCGGCGTTCCTCTGTATGTTCAGCATCTTCAGTCGTTCAGGGGCTGATGGGTCATTCATGTCTTCTAGTGACCGGTAGGAGAAGTTTCCGGTCAGACCGGAGGAAATGGGGAAAAATAGCTGTCCGATAGTGGAATCCATGTTGCTGTAGTAACCGGCAAAGCGAGGCTCCGCATGGAGCCTCTCATAGGAGTAACGGAGCCGGTTCGAGAGTTTCCCCCCCAGGTTCACCCTGTAAGCATCGCTCCGTTCGGAACCCCCTTCCATCGGCCGGCCGGTTGCATACTCTGTGACGATGGCGGCCTTATCCCCATAATTGGCCTTCACCTCAATGGTGGCGATGCCGTCTTTCCGTCCGACAGTCCACGTATCCTCTCCCCTCACTTTCTCAAGCAGATTGGCTCTAGCGCTGATTAAATCGTTGAAGCGCCACTGGAAGTATGCCGCAGCCTCCTTTATCATCGGTTCTTCCCATCGTGTCGCGAAGAAATACGCCCCCGTTTCGAACCGCCCCGCGTGCACTTTCCCCTCAACACCCCTGCCATACCTTCCCATTTCGGACAACGCGGAGAGGTGGTACCCCTTGTCACCAACGTGGAACTCCATATGTTCGTTCCCGTAGCTGACACGATATTCGTCCCACTGGCCGAAAAGACTCTGATCCCTGGCGTCGGGCCCCCTGAAGAGAAAGTCTATCCATTGTCTTCCTGCCTCATCAATGCTCCCGCTGCCGCCAAATTCGGCCTGAAAATCGACCTTTCCTCCTCCGCCAATGGTAACCAGGCCCACGTGAGACACGAGCCGGTGATAGGGGTCCGGGTCGCCACTCACCTTCGGGATGATCGGAACGATCACGGTCTGCTCGGCTTTGACCTTCGTGACCTCTGATCCCTCTGCCAGAGCCAGCGCCTCGATGGTCATGACATGGTCCACCTTGACTCTCAGGTCCCCGGGGGTGGCGACTTCAATGGAAAACGCTTCTGACCCATTGGCGGCAATGAATCTGACCGGTCGATCGATCTTCAACGGGTACTTCGGCATATTCTCAACCTTCATCATTACGGCAACAGGGACATTCCCCTTGTTCAGCAGACGCACCGATGCCCGATAGCGTTCTCCCGCTATGACCGATTCCGGAGATTCCTCCTTGAGCAGTTCTATCCGGACGACCGGTTTTACGTGCACCGTCATGCGGGCCTCGGCGGAGAGTCCGGGGCTCTTTGCTCCGTAGACGACATCATAGTCGCCGGCAGGCTGATCGGCCGGTATCCGGATCGCTATGATCCGTAACTGCCGTTCGCCACTCTTCAAACTGAATCCGGATGCGGGGGGAAGCAGACTCCAGCGGGAGGGGAGGGGGATCTGTTCGTACAGTTCCAGGTCTCTGCCTGCACTGTTCGATACGCTGATGGCCGCGCTGACGATCTGACCTGGAGTGGTCTCGATCCGGGACGGGGTGGTCAGCCGCGCGCTGATGCCGTTGCCCTGCGCCGCGCTGTGTCCCGGTGCTAAGACCAGGAAGATTGCCAGGAGGATGAGCATGATGCCCGGCCTCATTGAATCAGCAGGTCATACCGGGCGCCAAAGATATAGTCGTCACCGTTGTCGGCTACCACAAGCGCCTTATACATGCCGTGAGGCACCTTTGAAAGATCTATGCGGTACCTCGCGGTGCAGCCGGGATAGATCCGTTGTTTGCCCGTCTCGAGACGCCCCTGCACAGACGTGCCCTCTCCATGAAGCTCTGCCCACAGATACGGAGTGAGCACGCGTTCGCCGGTGTTTTCGATGTCGATTTGCAGGAGTCTCTTGCCGTCGTCGTCAATCAGCCTCTTATCAAGAATGCGGATGTTTCTCTCGCCCGTATCGCCTATGTTCACGATGACCTGCACCGCATAACGGATCAAGGTGCGCACGCTGAGACCACTGCGTGGGCCTTCTTTTTCAGCGTCCGTTTCTGTCGGCTCAATCATCAGGACGGTCCAGTAACTTCCCCGCAGCTCCCTGTTCTCGGGCGTCTTGATCGTATAGCTGACCGTAGCGGTCTGCTTCGGCGGAATTGAAAGCCGGGAAGGGCTGAAGGATATCCAGGCGGCGTTTGATCTGGGCACGTTTCCCGGTTCGTCGAAGAGTGTTCTGCCGTCGGCATAAAACAGATAATCGACTTTATGCACACGTACGCTTGTCGCTACCTCACCGGTGTTCTTGAGAACAATGGACCCGTCGAACCTTTCCCCAGGCTGCAGGTTCCGCTCGCGTGCGAGCCCGCCGATGACCTGAACACCGGCAAGGCAGCTCTCCGCCCACAGGAAGAGGGCAAGAATGCAGAAGAGCCCCCTTCTCATAGCCCGCCTCCGGTCACCGTATAGATAATGGTCGTCGAATAGGTACCTGCGGGGACCGCCACCGATACGCCTGTCAGTTGGTACTGGACCGGAACGTTGCTCACGCCGTTGTTGAGAAGGGCAGGGCAGGCAAAGAAACTCTGGCCCGACGTGGTAACTTCCTGATAGGTCGTTCCGTTGTTGACGCTGCAGCCGCTCCCACTCCCGGTCCGCTTGGCGTAGAGATGAAACGAGGGCAACCAGTTGACATCGCTCCGCTGCACGGACACGGTCCATCCCAGCAGATCAAGGGTGGCGCTGACGTTGATTAGCGTGGCGCCTGATCCGCTCGTATAGGTGGAAATCAGGTTGCTTCCCGCACCTGCGGCCAGGTCGGATGCATCGATCGTTTCCGTCCAGCCGCCGTTTGCCGTGATACCCCCCAACAGTGCAGATGCAGGGAGGGGAAATGACAGGGAAATGAGAAGGAGCGGTAGCGATAGCTTCAGTGTGGAGGCAAAAGGATTCATGGCGAAAACTCGTCCGGTAAACGCCGCTTATGGCCCGTCAGTAAGGGTGAGGGTTACGGTCCTGGTCGTTGATGCAATCTCTCCTGCAGCGACCGTAGCGCTAAAGCTGTACGTGATCCCATGCCCGCTCGATGCCACCTGAGAGATTCCGGTCACAAGATTCTGTGTAGAGGTTGTCAGGTTGATGGCACCCGAACTGGCTCCGCCCGCCGGCGCGGTGAGAGCCAGGGAGAGAGTCGTGCCGGCGGGCATGGCGCTGTTCAACGCCCCGGTAATCTTTTTGCCCGTGCCGTTCGTCGTAATGTTGTAGCTCGTACTGCTGTCCGTCGCCGCATCGGGCTGCGATCCGGCCGTGGCAGTGCTCACCGTCAGCGCTCCGGGGTTCCCGCTCACCGACATCTCGTTGACCCCGCTGACCTGGATCGTTACTGTCTGGCTGGCAGTGTTTGCCGCATTGGCCGGGCTGGTCTGGATAAAGCCAAAAATTCCCAAGCTCAACCAAACAAGTCTTAGAGTTCTCATGGCTCCTCTCCTTTGTTCAGGAATTGTACCCTTAACGTATCGGATTAAAAGGGATAAATTTGAGTGCTTTAATAAAAATGTATTTATTTTGTGCTGCGAGGGGGCTCGACCAGTGAGTAGCCTGAGGAGACGATGTGGCAATCCCCTGTTTGAGTCCTACTGTAACAAAATGTTACAGTGAGGCTGTAAAACCGCTCTGGACGGTGTTTTGAGAGGTGAGGTGTAACATTTTGTTACAGTTCATTTTGTTACACCTGCTGTTTGGTGTTGTGTAATATGCTTAAATTATTGAGTTTATTTTTGGCATAAAAGTTGTAATAAATTTGAGCTTTTGTCGTTGTGCGAAGATACGGTTTTAATCTATTGGGGATCCAGGTTTAAGCCCTGGCATTAACGAATCTGATACGCTGGCTTGCCGAGATCGATCGTGATGGAATTATCTGGAATGAATCAGGAGGAGCAATAGATGTACGACAAGGCGAATGGGGGCAGGATTTCCATATGGTACCGATTGCTGACACTTGTCGTCGCCATGCTGGCGGCCGGGTCGCCGGCGCTGGCAGGTGAATTGACCTACTCCTTCGGGGGAAATGCCAACTGGTCGCTCCAAAGCACGACCACCCACGATGGTATCGATGCCTATCAGAGCGGGCCCATCAGTAACAGCCAGACAAGCTGGATGGAGACCACGGTCACTGGACCGGGGGCGGTTCGGTTCTGGTGGAAGGTCTCCTCGGAATCCTGTTGCGACTCGCTGGCCATAGCCATCGACGGCATCAGCCAGACAAACATCCGGGGGGAGGTCGACTGGCAGGCCAAGGGATTCGCCGTCCCGAGCGGCAACCATACCCTTCGCTGGACCTATGCCACCGACGGTTCGGTCCTCAGCGGCTCCAACGCAGGGTGGGTTGATCAGGTCAGCTTTGAGGTGGGGAGCAACATCGACGTGACACCCCCCACCACCACGGCCACTCCCGCCGGCGGCACGTACGCGACAAACCAGAACGTTACCCTGACCTGCAGCGACAGCGTTGGCTGCACCGGCACCTACTACTGCCTGGGGAGCGGCTGTACCCCCGCCACCCCCTACAGCGGCGCGGTTACACTTACGGCGAGCACTGCACTCCGCTACTATTCTACTGACGCCGCCGGCAACAACGAGGATGTGAAGACGGCGAATTACGCCTTCGACACCGCCCCACCCGCCACCTCAGTATCTCCCGCCGCTGGCACCTATGTGGGACAACGCACGGTCTCACTCTACTGCAGTGATTCCGGCATGGGGTGCAACGGCACCTATTACTGTCTCAGCAGCGGCTGCACACCGACAACTCAGTACACGTCGCCCATCACCATTGCCGACTCCACCGACCTCCGTTACTACTCGACCGACCGGGGGGGGAACAGTGAGGCGGTCAAGACTGCTACATACACAATAACGCCGGACACTACCTCGCCGATTACGGCGCCAAGCTACCCTAGCGGCACATATAGTGACCTCCCGGTCTACCTCACCTGCAACGACGGCACCGGCAGCGGCTGCGCTGCCACCTATTACTGCCTGGGAACAAACTGTACACCGAACACACGATTTACCACTTTCCTGGAAATCACCGCGTCCACTGATCTCCGCTTCTATTCAGTGGACAGATCAGGCAACAACGAACCCATAATGACCGTCTCCTATACTATAGATGCCACCCCCCCAACAACGACCGTTACCTCTGCAGGTGGCATCTATACGTCGCCCCAGAGCGTAGCCCTTGCCTGCAGCGACGGAACAGGCGGCGGGTGTTCTGCGATCTACTACTGCCTCGGCAAGGGCTGCTCGCCAGCTACCGCCTACACCGGTCCTATTACCATTTCCGCCTCTACCTACCTGAACTTCTATTCGAGCGACATCGCCTTTAATCACGAACAGACCAGAACCGAGCGGTACACGATTCGGACCACACCACCAGCCACCATCAACGTTCCGACCGATCAGGCGACCATCCAGGCCGCCATCAACGCGGCTATTGACGGCGACACCGTCCTGGTGGCGCCCGGCAGATACGTAGAAAACATCGACTTCAAGGGGAAAGCCATCACGGTCATCAGCAGTGATGGGCCAGATGTCACCGTCGTCGATGGCAACCAAGCTGGGACGGTAGCAACCTTCAGCACGGGAGAGGAACGAACCACCATCCTTGATGGTTTCACCATAAGGAACGGCAAGGCCGGCTGGGTTTCCCCATCCTATGGTGATGGTGGTGGTATCTATATCTCCTATGCCTCCCCCACGATCATAAATAACAAGATAATCGCCAATTCGGCGAGTTGGGGTGGCGGTATCGACGTGGAGTTCGGTTCTCCGCTCATCCGCGCGAACATCATAACACTCAACCACAGCGATAGTTACGGTGGCGGTATTGAAATCGGCGGAACCGCATCCGCACAAGTGATCAATAATACCATCACTGACAACAGCAGTGATGACGGAGGCGGCATCGGCATGTGGGCTGCCGGCACACCGACCATCGCCGGCAACACTATTAAACGCAATTCCGCCCAAACTGGGGGGGGGATACACATGGTCAATGGCTCAGATCCGCTGATTATCCAGAACCTGATCGCCGACAATGTGGCCACCAATGGCAGTGCTGTGTATTGGCTTACTCCCAGCGGTTCCCGGGGGCCCATACTGACGAACAACACTATTGCCGATACACAAGGTACCCAGGGCTCTGTTGTTTATGCCGACGGCTACGATGTCAATGCTCAGATGACTAACAATATCGTCATCGCCGCCGGAAACCGGACGGCAGTCTATTGCGGCAATTTTAACGACCTTAACCCGCCCAGATTCAGTCACAATGTCGTATACTCCGCCACCGGCATGGACTATGACGGTATCTGCTCCGACCAGAACGACACCCACGGCAACATCACCGCCGATCCGCAATTGAGTAATGCGGCCTTGGGCTACTATGGCCTGCGCCTCGGTTCGCCGGCCATTGATGCAGGGGACAGCACGGCGTCATCCCTGCAGACAACGGACTTTGGAGGTATGCCACGGCTGGTGGACGGCAGCGGTGACGGCACGACAACCGTCGATATCGGCGCCTACGAATTCGATCCTGCCTACCCGGTTGCGGATCTGCAGGGCGTTCCAACCAGTTTCCTGGCCACCGACGCGCTCACCCTGACGGTCGGCGGCGCAGACGTGGTGTCCTATCGCTACACCCTCGACGGCGGGGCGTTTACCGACACTGACATCTCGGTCGCCACCCCCATTGTACTGACGGGCCTAGCAAACGGCCAACACACCATTGTTGTCCTGGGTAAAGATGCCCTCGGCCGAGAGCAGTTGCTCTCATCAGCAACCGCCGCAACCTGGGTCGTGAATACGGAAACGACCAGTCTGACGTTTACTTATGGCGGCGTTGCCCCCTGGTTTATCCAGCCGCTGGTCAGCCGCGATGGCATTGCCTATCAAAGTGGTGCCATCACGAACAGCCAGTCGAGCTGGATGGAGACCACGGTCACCGGCCCTGGCGCCATCCGGTTCTGGTGGAAGGTTTCGTCAGCTCAATATTCTAGCCCCCTCTCGTTCAGCATCGATGGGGTCAGTCAAACCAATATCAGTGGTGGAGTAGACTGGCAAAAGCAGGCTTATGTTATTCCCGCCGGCAGCCACACCCTGCGCTGGACCTACTCAGCCGGCAATTATTACTCATCAGTGTCTAACGCCGGGTGGGTCGACCAGATTGCCTTCGAGGCAGGAAGCAATATCGACGCTGCTTCGCCAACCACCTCCACGACCCCGGCCGGCGGTCTGTACGGTACGCCTCAGAGTGTCACTCTCTCGTGCACTGATAGTAGCGGCTGTAACGGCACGTTCTACTGTCTGGGGGCAGGCTGCACGCCGACCACACCTTACACCGGCCCCATCAACGTTTCTACTCCGACCTATCTCCGTTTCTATTCAACCGACACCGCCGGCAACTATGAACTGGTGAAAACAGCCACCTACGCTTTCGATACGACCCCGCCCAACACTTCCGTCTCCCTCTCGGCTGGTACCTATGAGGGGCAACGCTCTGTTTCCCTCTACTGTTACGATTCGGCCAGCTACTGCGCGACGACCTACTACTGCCTCGGCAACGGCTGTACGCCTACGACGGCGTACAACTCACCGGTCACTGTCTTCGCTTCCACGGATCTCAGGTACTACTCCACCGACCGTTTCGGGAACAACGAGGCAGTCAAGACCGCCACGTACACCATAACCCCTGACACTTCACCGCCGACCACGACCACTAACCACCCGAGCGGTATCTACAGCAATCTATATGTATACTCGTCCTGCACCGACGGCTCCGGCAGCGGCTGCGCAGCCACCTACTACTGTCTGGGGGCTGGCTGCACGCCGACGACTCGATTCCCCGGCAGCCTATCAATAACCTCTTCGACCGACCTCAGGTTCTATTCTCAGGACAGTTCCGGCAACAGCGAAGCCATCAAGACGGTGAGCTATACGATAGACAACACTTCGCCGACGACGAGTGTTACTCCGGCCGGGGGGATCTATACGTCTAGCCAGAGCGTGACCCTGACTTGCAGCGACGGTACTGGTTGTTCGTCGGCCTACTACTGTCTCGGCAAGGGGTGCTACCCAAGCACTCAGTACACTGGGCCGATCAGCATTACGTCATCGACTTACATCAGTTATTATTCGCGAGATGTCGCCAATAATTCAGAAACGATAAAGACCGAACGGTACATCATACTGGCGTCTCCTCCTGCAACCATCAATGTCCCTGCGGAGAGGACAACCATACAGGCTGCCATCGATGCTGCCAACGATGGTGATACAGTTCTAGTGGCACCAGGCACCTACGTGGAAAACTTAGACTTCAAGGGGAAGGCGATAACGGTTACGAGCAGAGACGGGGCAGATGTCACCATCATCGATGGCAATCGTGCCGGGACCGTGGTCGCCTTCAGTTCCGGAGAAGCCAGCACAACGGTACTTGACGGGTTTACCATCAGAAACGGTAAGGCCACATCGAATGGCGGGGGAATCTATATTTATAATGCTTCTCCGTTGATCAGAAACAATACGATCACCACCAATAGTGCGTATATGGGAGGGGGTATTTTTGTTGGGAATGGGGCTCCGCTTATACGCAACAACAACATTATTCAAAACATATCCACCAGTTACGGCGGCGGCATCCATATCGACGGAGCTCCAGCCCAGATTGTCGACAATGTAATCGTAGATAATAGAAGCGGCACCGGTGGCGGCGTTAGCCTCTGGGGCTCCGCGACAGTCAGTGGGAATGCTATCCGCCGCAATAACGCTCTGTCGGAGGGGGGCGGAATTATTGTGGGCAGTGGATCACATCCCAATATTGTCCAGAACCAATTTGTTGACAACGGGGCGACGAAGGGGAGCGGCCTGTCAATGTCGACTTACGCAAGTGCGTCCGTGGTGAATAACACCATTGTTGACAGGAATACTGCTCAAGGCTCGGTCGTTTATCTAGCGAGCTTTTATGCAGACCCCCTATTTGCCAATAATATCGTTACCGCGGCTGAAAGCCGTACGGCCATTTTTTGCAGTGGGACGATTCTTTCATCCCAATTCAACCATAATGCCGTGTATTCCACCTCTGACAGTGCCTATGGCGGTAACTGTACCGATCAGAACGGCAGCAACGGCAACATCACAGCCGATCCCCAGTTGAACAGTCCGGCATTCGGCTACTTTGGTTTGCGTCCTGGCTCACCGGCCATCGATGCCGGTGACAACAGCGTCGAGAGCCTCCCCGTCACAGATCTGGGAGGCGTATCCCGGTTAATCGACGGCACATCTCAAGGCATAGCCCGGGTCGACATCGGCGCCTACGAATTCGACCCGTCTGAACCGCGGGTGGTATTGTCCGGCGCGCCTGCTGGAGCCACGCAGGAAATAGCGGCCACCATCACCGTCGGCGGGACTGGCATCGTGTCCTACCGCTACGCGCTGGACGGCGGCGCATTTACCACCACCGACACCCCGGTCTCCACCCCGATCAGTCTGACCGGACTTACGGGAGGCATCCACGCCGTGGCCGTGATCGGCAGGACGTCGGACCGGGAGCAATCGATCAGCTCCGCAACCGTTGCCGAGTGGACGGTTGACACCATCGCCCCCACAACGACCGCGATGCCGGCCGGCGGTACCTATACGACATCCCAGAGCGTGACCCTGACCTGTGCCGATGGTGCCGGCAGCGGCTGTTCAGGGACCTTCTACTGTCTCGGCGGCAATTGTTTGCCGACGACCCCTTACGACGGTCCCATCACCATTGCCTCCACGACCGGTCTGCGTTTTAATTCCCAGGATGCCTTCGGCAACCGGGAAGAGATCAAAACGGCGGGCTATCATTTCGTCGGCTCGATCTCCGGGCGGGTTACCGAGAGCGCAGCCGGCGCCGGTGTCCAAGGGATAAACGTCTCCGTGTACAACGCGAACACCGGTTCATCTGTCGCCTACGGCTACACGGACAGTTCTGGGGCCTACCAGATCCCCCAGCTTGCCAGCGGCAACTATAAACTCAGGTTTTCCGGGTACGACTATGTCGAGCAGTGGTACAGCTCAAAGGCCGACCGCAATGTCGCCACCATCGTTGCCGTCTCTGCTCCGGGTGTAACAAACGGCATTGACGTTGTGATGATCAAAGGTGGGAGCATCTCCGGAACGGTTACCGGCAAGGACACCGGCACCGGCCTCCAGTGGGTATACGCAGTAGCCTACAATGCAGCCACCGGTGCATGGGCCGGCTCCGGCTCAACGGACGCTGCCGGTGCCTACAGAATCTCCGGGCTCGCTCCCGGCGACTACAAGCTTCTGTTCGACCGCCCAGGCCGCTCCGACTATCTCGGCCAGTGGTACAGCAGCAAGGCAGATATCACCTCGGCGAATGCGGTCACGGTGACGAGCAGCAATACCACCAGAATCGATGTCTCCCTGCAAACGGGGGGAAGCATAACCGGTACGGTTGTTGACAGCGTCAGCGGCGCTGTAATCCCGGGCGTGACTGTGACAGCTTTTGATGCGGTTACCGGATCGTGGATCTACTCAGGCTCCACGAATGATTCCGGCGTCTACCGGATCGCAGGGCTTGCGGGCAGCTGTAAACTTAGGTTTTCTGGCTCCGGTTATGTGGAGCAGTGGTATGGTGGCGCGGCCAGCCAAGCTGCGGCCACGACCGTGGTCGTTACCGCACAGAACGTCGTTGCCGGCATCGACGTGGCACTGGTCAAGGGGGCGCGCATTACCGGGACTGTCACCGATAGTGCTACCGGGGCCGCTATTCAGGGGGTAAGCGTAACAGCTTTGAACCCCGTCACCGGCTCATGGGCCGGCTATGGCTCCACGGACAGTTCCGGTGCCTACAGCATCGCAGGGCTTGTCACGGGTAACTACAAGATCCGTTTCTCGGCTGATGAATATGTGGAACAGTGGGCCGGCGCCAAGGCAGACCAGTCGACTGCCGTCCCGGTCGCGGTAACCGCACCGGGGAGTACCACCGATATCAACGCGGTACTCGTCAAGGGGGGGAGCATTTCCGGAACCGTTACCGACAAGGGGACCGGCGTTGCCATCCAGGGAATTTCCGTATCAGCGTACAACGCTGCAAACGGCTCGTCTGTCAGCTATGGATACACGGACGGTTCTGGCTCCTACCATATTGGCGGGCTTGCCAGCGGCAGTTACAAACTCCGGTTTTCCGGGGGCTCTTCGGCCCGTTACCCGGTCCAGTGGTACAGCAACAAAGAACAGCAGAGAACAGCAGATATTGTTGAAGTGACAGCGCCGAGCAGCGTTACCGGCATCGATATGGCCATGGAAAAGGGGGGCGCCATTACCGGCGTCGTCACCGACAGCGCCACCGGTGCCGGTCTCCAGGGAGTATATGTCAGCGCTTACAGCGTGGCTTCAGGGCAATGGGCCGGGTCGGGTTCTACGGACGGCACAGGCGCCTACAGCATCACAGGAATGGCGACCGGCGACTACAAGCTATCATTCTCCCTAAGTGGCTACGTCACCCAGTGGTCGGGGGGCAAGGCAGATCAGTCTGAAGCCACCACCGTTACCGTGAGCGCGCCGAACATTTCTGACGGCGTCAACATGGCGCTGGCCAAGGGGGGGAGCATCTCCGGCACCATCGCCGACCGTGTCACTGGTGTCGGCATTTCGGGCTCGTACCTGTACGCCATTGATCGCGTCACTGGCGAGTGGGCCGCAAGCGCCTCAACGGACAGTAACGGCAGGTACACGATTCCCGGGCTTGCCAGCGGCTCCTATCGCCTGCAGATTCAGCCACCCTCCAGTACCGGTTATCTCGGCGGTTGGTATGGCGGCCAGGACGGGTACCTCTGCGCCGGTACGGTCTCCGTAACCGCGCCGGACGAAACATCCGGCATCGATGCCCTCCTGGACATGGGAGGGAGTATCTCCGGCCTGGTCACCGACGCCGCGAACGGTACCGGGATTGCCGGGGTGAGCGTCTCCCTGTCGAACAGTTCCGGCAATACGGGGATGACCTTCCACTACACTACGACGATCGACGCCACCGGCGCCTACATCATCGGTGGGCTGCCGACCGGAGAGTACTCATTGACCTTCAGTGCTCCCGGTTATATCAGGATGACCAGTCCCGCCGCCGTCAAGGTCAACGCTCCTGGCGTCATGAGCGGGGTCAACGTCTCCTTGGTCCGGGGGGGAGGGATCAGCGGGCGTGTCACCGACAGCGCTACCGGTGAAGGGGTCGAAGGGGTGCTGGTTGAGGCCTGGGATAGCCTGGCAGGGGGGGGAGCCAACAGCACGAGCGACTACCAGGGCAATTACGTCATCACCGGCCTGCCGAGCGGCAGCTACGCGATTACGTACGACGCACGGTACGCCGGTGGCAACTACGGGGGTGGTGGGAATACCGGCGGTGTCATCGTCAGTACGGGCACCAGCGGGTTCACCTCCACGACGAGCACGAGTTCCTCTTATTCCGTCTCCGCCACTACTTCCAGCAGTGTCAGCGCCAAGTCAGTGGCCGCGCCGGTAATTGCGTCATCCGGAGCCACCGTTCAATCCACGATGACGCTTTGCACGGCCCCGGCGATTGGCTCAACCGTACCGTCCTCAGTGGTCGACCCCGTCACCGTGGTCGTCCCCGAGATGACCACCGGTATCGACTTCAGCATCGCCCGATTGGGGGGGATCGCCGGCCGGGTCACCGACAGTGCCGGCGATCAGGCTCTCGGCTCAATCTCGGTAACCGCCTACGACAGCATTACCGGAGCCTGGGCCGGGAGCGGGGCGACCAGCTATGACGGCGCCTACACGATCGGCGGGCTGCCGAGCGGCAGTTACCGGCTGCAGTTCTCAAGCTGGCAGTCTGCAGAAGGTGGCTACGTCAGCAGCTGGTACGGTAGCGGGACAGCTTCCACCGTGACGGCCGAGGTCACGGTGACGGCACCGGAGACCACGTCCCACATCGATGCACGTCTTGCCAGGGGCGGCGCCATTGCCGGCGACATCTCCGTGAGTGTCTGCCCAGGCCCGCGACAGCTCACCGTCAACGCCTATGACGCCACGAACGGCAGGTTTGCCGGCCATGCCGTGGTCGACACGAACAACGTCGGCCGCTACACCATCGACGGGCTCCCTGCGGGGAGTTACAAGCTCGCCATCGACCCGGGCGAGGCGGGTTTTGTCCGGCAGTGGTATCCGAACAAGACGGAAGCGGCCAGTGCTGAGCCGGTAACGGTGAGTCCCGGCCTCATCACCGGCGGCAATGACGTGACGTTGGCCGCCGGCGGTGGGATTATCTTCGGCAAGGTCACAGGGAGCAGCGGCTGCACCTACCCGCATGCCTTCGTAAAACTGTACGACTGGTATTCGGGAGAGTTGGTGGCGGAAACCGTCGTCGGTTACGACGGGAGCTACCGGTTGGCCGGACTCCCGGACGGAACCTATAAGCTCCTGTTTTCCGTCGATCGTGTCGACCGCTGGTACCGTACGACTGGTGAGACCTCCCAGGCCTCTTCGGTCGTAATGAGCGGAGCTGCAGCGGTTACCGGCATCGACCTGACAGTGGCCTCCGGCCCTGACGGCGACCTGGATGCTAGCGGCGGCCCCGGTTTGCTTGACGCCATCAAGGCACTGCGTATAGCCGTGGGGCTCGAAACCGCCACCCCGGAGATGCTTGCGCACGTCGATCTTGCACCGGTGGTGGATGGCGTGTCGGTGCCGGACGGCAAGATCGACCTTGCCGATGCACTCCTTATCCTGCAAAGGGTTGTCAGCGCCCCCGTTGTCACGGCGGCACATTAATTTCTGGAGACGAGAATGAGAATAGTGTCTGTTATTGTTGCGATAGTGATTGGCCTGTTGACCCTTACCGCATGCGGAGGCGGCGGGGGAGGAGGCGAAACTCCTGGTACCGCCATCAGCGGGGTGGCCTCGAAGGGGATCATCCGGAACGGAGCGATAAGGGTCTACGCCCTCAATGCCGACGGCAGCAAGGGGGCGCTGCTCAAGGATACGGTGACTGACAGCGGCGGCGCCTATCGAGCCGACTTGGGCACCTATCACGGCCCGGTCCTCGTGGAGGCCAGCGGCAGCTATACGGATGAGGCAACGGGCGCTACCAGGACCATCCCGGCCGATGCCCCGCTCCGCGCTGCCGTTGACAATGTGGCCGGCGAGGCCCGCATTGCGGTGACCCCGCTCACCGAACTGGCCGTTCAGCGGGGCGAAGACCCTCTCACTCACAAGGTCTCTGTTGCGACCATCGCCACCAACAACGCCTTGATTTCCACGCTCTTCAAGGTCGATATCATCGGGACCATGCCGGTCGATCCCCTGACCGCCAGCGCCACGGCAACACAGTCGCAGAAGGAGCATGCCCTTGTCCTGGCTGCATTCGCCAGCCTGATGAAGAGCCAGGGGAAAGAGTTGGCGGCAGTCATAACCGAGCTCAAGGACGCGATCGGTGCCGACAACAGGATTGTCTCCACGGTCGCTGTAGAGTTCCAGTCCGCCCTGGCCGACTTTGCCGGGAACCCCGCCAACCGGACCGGCATCACTGACGTTTCGGCAACGCCTCTCATCAACATCGGCGGCAGCACGCGAGCCCTGACCATCTCCGTGACCGGCACCACGGCCCTGATCGCAGGTCTGGATATTGTTGTCACCCTGCCGCCGGGGGGTACCGTGAAGGCTGCTTCCACCGGACTCGTTTCAAGCGGTGTGCTGCAGCCCCCCGTAACCCTTTCCAATGCTTTGGTGGCCGGCAACTACACCCCTCCCACTGCCAGCGCGCGCGCCAGGGTAAGACTTGGGATCATTTCGGCCACGGGATTTGCTGTAGGAGAGCTCGTAACTCTGCAGTGTGACGTCGCACCGGATGCGGCCTTCACGGAGAGCGATTTTGGCTTGTCGGTGCAGGATGCTTATGACGCTAACAGCGTCAAGTTGAGCGGTTTGAGCCTCGCCGCGAAGCTGGGGAGTTAGGCAGGTAAACGACTGCTCGGGGATTCAGGGGATTTTGGGAGCTATGCTCCCATCAGAGCCGGCCGGAGCGGATAATGGCGAAGACCCATACCAGGCCGATGACGCCGGCGATGGTGTAGCCGAGAAAGGCGAAGACCGGGAAGCCGAGGAGCAGGGGGCCCTTGCTGGTCTGCATGACGATGGATGAGCCGACGATGAGTGCCGCGATGATCAGGCTGGAGGAGAGACGGTTGATGGACTTGTCCAGTTCCTTGATGAACGTGTCCAGACCCCGGTGCTCCAGGTCGATCTTGAACTTGTTCCGGTTGATCCGGTTCAGTATCTCCTTGATATCCCGCGGCAGGTTCCTGGCCAGATTCACGTACCCCACCAGGTGGCTGCTCAGATCGTTCAGCATCTGGCGGGGCGACATCCTGTCCTTGATCGCTCCCTCGATGAACGGGCGGAGATGCTGGATCATGTCGAAGTCCGGATCGAGCGTCCGCCCCATCCCCTCCACCGTCACCAGCGACTTGGCCAGCAGCATCAGGTCGGGCTGGAATTTGATGTGATAGATGGTCATGATCTCCAGGAACTCGGTCAGCATGCGGCCCACTTCGATCTCCTGGAGCGGGAGCTCGTAGTAGCTGTCGATGAACTCGGAGAGATCCCGGCGCAGACCGCGGGTGTTGAGGCTGTCGGCGATCTCGCCGGAGTAGAGGAGGAGCGAGATCACCTCATCCACGTCCCGGCGGATGATGGCCACCAGGATATCGGTCAGATACGCTTTCAAATGCGCATCCAGGCGTCCCACCATCCCGTAATCGAGGAGGCAGATGACGTTGCCGGGCATGATCAGGACATTGCCGGGGTGGGGGTCGCCGTGGAAGAAGCCGTGCTCGAGCACCATCTTGAGAAACGTGTCCGAACCGCGCTTGGCGATGATCCGGCGGTCGAGACCCGCCTTCTCCAGGGCGGGGAGGTCCGAGACCTTGATGCCGTCGATGAACTCCATGGTCAGGATGGCCTTGGAGGTATGGGACCAGTAGACCTGGGGGAAGTAGAGGTTCGCATCCCCCTTGAAGTTGGCGGCGAATTTCTCGATCGTATGCCCTTCGCGGGAGAAGTCCATTTCCCGCCGTATCGTCCGGGCGAATTCCCGCACCAGGCCGACCGGATCGTATATTTCGCTGTTCGGGATATGGCGTTCGGCCAGCATGGCCAGGAACATGAGGGCGTCGATATCCGTCTCTATCTGTTCGACGATACGGGGGCGCCGTACCTTGATCACCACTGATTCGCCGCTCTTCAGCCGTGCCCGGTGGACCTGGGCAATGGAGGCGGCGGCAATGGATACCAGGTTGAACGAGGAGAAGAGCTCCTCGATCGGCGCGCCCAGTTCCAGTTGGATCTGTTCCTCAACCTCTTCGTAGGTGAAGGGGGGGACCATATCCTGGAGTTTGGCAAACTCCAGGACAAAGTTCTGGGGGATGACGTCGGGACGGGTGGAGAGGATCTGCCCCAGCTTGACGAACGTCGGCCCGAGCTCTTCGAGGGCCAGGCGCATCCGTTCTGCAGGTCCCTTGTTGGTGATGGTGGTGGTGGAGCGGCGAAAAAAGCGCCGCCCCCGGGCCACGAACTGGGAGAGGTTCAGGTACTCCAGCAGGTTGTCGAAACCGTACTTGAAGAGGACCCTGATAATCTGCCGGTAGCGCCTGATGCTCCGGATGTTGCGGTTGATCTGGATCAGGTTCACCGGTCGGACCTTCAGCCGTTTTCGGAAAGGCGGCGTTCCAGCGCCTCGACACGCTTGAGGAGCTGATCGTAATCTTCGCGGGGGACCACGCCGACCCGCTCCATGACCCTTTTCACTTCGGCCTCGGCCGCTTCGGCGACTTTTTCCCTTCCCTCCTTGGCAAATCCCTGCACTTTGTCCAGGAAGGCCTTCCCTTCCTCCTCGCTCAGCTTGTACTTCTCCTTCAGCTCGGTCATGAGTTCCTCGGCCTTTTTCTGGGAGAGGGAGACCGCCCCGAGGCCGGTCAGGATGGCCTTTTCGATGAGTTCCAGCATGCTTGCCTCCTTATGCAGTGATGTCACTGGGATAACAGTAGCAGGGAATCGCAAAAAGGCAACTGGCGCGGGGTAAGGGGAAGGTCGAGATAATAGTGAATGGCAAGGCGTTCAGATTTGGGTCGTATTCTGTCGGTCCGACTGAGGCAAACCGCAGGCGTAGCTGCGCTACGCTGAGGATTTGTCGATTGAGGAGCGGCGGAATACGGCCCGAAGATGGGCGCCTAGCGCCGGAAGAGCCAGAGGATGAAGGAGAGGAGCAGCGAAATCAAGATGCTGGTGGCCAGCGGGAAGTAGAAGGTGAAGTTTTCCCTCTTGATGGAGATGTCGCCCGGAAGTCTGCCGAACCAGGGGATTTTCCCCCCAAGGCTGAAGAGCACGCCGATGGCGGCGATGATGAGACCGATGATGATGAGTGACCTGCCGAGACCGGACATTGTCCGCTTCCCCTACCTGGCGCCGAGATAGCGATCTTTCTCGCTATAGATGCAGCCGCAGTACTGCTGGCGGTAAAGCCCCATCTCCTTGGAGAGCCGGATCCCTTCCTGCCAGCCGCTCCGGAAGTCGTCATAGTGGAATGCCACGCCGTGGCGGGACGCGGCCCGTTCACCGAGAGTCCGGATGTCGTCGTGGCGCTGATAGCGGCTGTAGAGCAGGGTCGAGGAAAATGCGTCGAAGCCGTTTGACGCGGCAGCGGCGGCAACCGCCTCCAGTCGGGAGAAATAGCAGTAACCGCACCGCTCGGCAGGATTGCCGGCAACCGCAGTCAGGAACTCCTCCAGGTTGTATTCATCACGGACGATCAGCTCCAGACCGACCTTGTCGCTGTACTCCCGTACGGTTTCAAGACGCCGCCGGTATTCCTGGTACGGATGGATGTTGTGGTTGTAGAAAAAGCCGGTCAACTCGGCGCCGGCGTCACGCAGCCTCTGTACCGGAACAATGGCGCAGGGACCACAACAGAGATGGAGGAGTATCTTCATGGGGTGCACGAACCTCGAAATTGCCCTACTTTACCGCGGAACCGGGAGGAAAACAACTCTCTTGTCAGTCGGTTAACGCCTCTTTGGCCAGGCGGACGGTGATCTTGCGCTGGGTGGCCAGTGCCTGCCGGGTGAGGAGTTCCAGTGCCCTGACCAGGGAGGGTATGTCCCGGGGGAGATGGATCAGCAGGTAGTCGATCACGTCGGCCGGCAGGATGATCTGCCGGTCCTCGGCCAGTTTCTTCATGATCATCCGCCGAGAGTCGTCGTCGGAAATGTCGACCCGGGCCACGAGGCCCCAGAGGAGGCGGGAGATCAGGTGCCCATCCAGGGCGGTCAGCTCCTTGGGCGGCACCTGGCCGGTGACCACGATCTTGCGGCCGGCGGAGTAGAAATCGTTGAAGAGCTGCCAGACCTCGGCCTGCAGATGCCGGTCGGCAGGGAGCAGATGGATGTCGTCCAGGAGAAGGGCAGGGGCGTCCCGGAACCGTTCGGCAAGCACCGACGCCCGCTCCGGACCTGCTGACCGGTCATAGAGCTGTTCCAGGGAGCCGCAGCTCACGGCCGGGAACGTATCCTGTTCACCCGCCAGCTGCTGGCCGACAGCCATCAGCAGGTGGGTCTTTCCCGCCCCCTCGGGGCCGTGCAGGTAGAGGAGGTTTTCCGGCTCACGCCGGTCCGCGACCTTGCGGGCGAACTGGAATGCGGTCCGGTTGCCGGGGCAGATGACGAAGTTGGAGAATCGGTACTGCGGATTGATGGGAAAGTCGAAGGTCAGCTGCATCGGCTCAGAAAAGGGTTCCCTGGAGGGATGGAGGGGCGATCCTGCCGAAGTGGCCATACGCCGCAATCGTTGCCATCCGGCCGCGCGGGGTCCGGTTGAGAAAGCCCTGCTGGATCAGGAACGGTTCGATAACGTCCTCGATGGTATCGCTCTCCTCGCAGACCGCCGCCGCCAGCGTGTCGAGGCCGACAGGACCTCCGCCGAACTTGTCGATGATGGTCAGCAGGATGGTGCGGTCCATCTGGTCGAAACCCATTTCGTCCACCTCCAGGAGCCTCAGCGACTCCCGGACCACCTCCAGGGAGATCGACCCGTCGGCAATGACCTGGGCGAAATCGCGCACCCGGCGCAGCAGCCGGTTGGCGATGCGCGGTGTGCTGCGGCTGCGGCGGGCCAGTTCCAGGGCGGCATCCTGAGCCATGGCGATCCCGAGGATCCTGGCCGACCGGGAGACGATGAAGGCCAGCTCCTCATCGGTATAGAACTCCAGCCGCGAGATGACGCCGAAGCGGTCCCGCAGCGGCGAGGAGAGGAGCCCCGCCCGGGTGGTCGCGCCGACCAGGGTGAAACGGGGGATATCCAGCTTGATCGTCCTGGCGCTCGGCCCCTGGCCGATGATGATGTCCAGCTGGAAATCTTCCATCGCCGGGTAGAGGATCTCCTCCACGACGTGGGAGAGGCGGTGGATCTCGTCGATGAAAAGGACGTCGTGGGGTTCCAGGTTGGTGAGGATGGCGGCAAGGTCGCCGGGGCGTTCGATCACCGGTCCGGAGGTGGATTTGATGTTCACCCCCATCTCGCAGGCGATAATGTTGGCCAGGGTCGTCTTGCCGAGCCCCGGCGGGCCGTAGAGCAGCACATGGTCCAGCGCCTCGCCCCTTTTGCGGGCGGCATCGATGAAAATCCGCAGGTTTCCCTTGGCCTTTTCCTGGCCGACATAGTCGTTCAGGGAGCGGGGGCGGAGTGTGGATTCGATCAGGATGTCGTCGTCAGTGCTTTGTGGCGCGATGAGTCTGCTCATGGTGTTCGCATGCTGGATTTGAGAGATGCCACACGGTATACCAGATGGTCGGAAAGGTCAAGCGGAGGGGAATCATCAGGGAACGAGGCCCGAGGATCTAGGATAAAAAAACGGCCGCCAACTGTTGCAGCAGGCAGCCGTTTATGTCAGTCTGGCCCTGAGCCCTGAGCCCTGAGCCCTGAGCCCTGAGCCCTGAGCCCTGAGCCCTGAGCTAGGTCTACCAGTTTTCCCCCAGCAGCTCGAAGTAGGCGCGGCCGTGGGCACAGGCCGGGCAGCTTTCCGGCGCCTCGGTGCCATCGTGCAGATAGCCGCAGTTCCGGCAGCGCCAGGCAACCGGTTCCTCCCGTTTGAAGACCCGGCGGTTCTCGATGTTGGCCAAAAGGTCCAGGTAGCGCTTTTCGTGCTGCTTTTCAGCCACGGCTATGGCCGTGAAGATCTCCGCGATATCCGCGAACCCTTCGTTACGCGCGACTTCGGCAAAACCTGGATACATGATGGTATGCTCGTAGTGCTCTCCGCCGGCCGCCTCTTTCAGGTTTTCGGCCGTGGAGCCGATGGTCCGGGCCGGGAAGGCGGCGGTAATCGAGACCTCTCCCCCCTCCAGCAGCTTGAAGAGGCGCTTGGCGTGTTCCCGTTCCTGGTTCGCGGTCTCTTCGAACAGGTCGGCGATCTGCACGAACCCCTCGTTCTTTGCCTTGGATGAGAAATAGGTGTAGCGGTTCCTCGCCTGGCTCTCGCCGCAGAATGCGGTCAGGATGTTTTTTTCCGTCTGGCTCCCCTTCAGTCCCATCGATATCCTCCCATTGGTGCGGACCGCCTGGCGTCATGCCGTCGGCCGGTCAATTCTCTTCAGGTTGGTGGCGTGGGAATGAGTGTAGCGCGGAAAAGGCGAAGCGCAAGACGGTTTCGGCAGGCGAGGAGGAGCGCTAGAGGCGGAGGGAAATCTTCTGCTGCCAGCGCTCCTCCTCCGGGTGGAAGGGGGTGGTCCGGTTCCTGCCGGCGTTCTTGGCCTGGTAGAGGGCGACGTCGGCGGCGTGGATCAGGGTGTTGGCAGTGGTACCGTCGTCGGGGAACGATGCCAGGCCGAGGCTTGCCGTCAGCCGGCCTCCGGGGAGCAGCTCTTCGCCCTTGATCGGTTCGCGTTCGATCCCCTGCCGGATCCGCTCGGCCACGAACATCGCCTCCTCCTTGCTGGTGCCAGGGAGGAGGAGACAGAACTCTTCGCCGCCAAACCGGGTGACCACATCCATCTCCCGCACGCAGGAGCGGAGGATCCGGGAGGTCTTCTTCAGCGCCGTGTCGCCGTCCATGTGGCCGCAGGAATCGTTGTAGCACTTGAAATGATCCAGATCGATCAGCATCACGGTCAACGGCTGTTCCTGGCGCATGCAGCGGTTCAGCTCCTCGTGCATCCGCTTTTCAAGGAAACGGCGGTTGTAGAGTTCGGTCAGCGGATCGGTGACCGAGAGCTGCTCCAGGAGCTCGGTCCTGGCCATCTGGCGCGAGCGGTGGATGATGGCCGCGGCGTGGCTGGTCAGCGTGGAGAGGATATCCAGGTCCTCCTTGACGAAGATCCGGTTCTCCTTTTTGTCCGACAGGTTCAGGACGCCGAAGACTTCCCCCTTGAAGGCGAGCGGCACGCTGATGAACGATTTGGTCCGGAAGCGGGGGCGATTGGTGGGCAGGACGCGGCCGTCCCGTTCGATATCGTTCACCAGGAGCGGCTGGCCGCTGGCGGCGACCCTGCCGGCAATCCCCTCTCCCACGCGGAGGGGGAGGCTCCTGGCGATGGTCAGCCCCATCCGGAGGGCCGCCTCGATCCGCATGGTGATCCGCTTCTCGTCGATGAGCATCACCGACCCGCAGGTGGCGTCCAGGAGTTCGGCGGCCATCCTGAGGAGCGTGTCGAGGAGCTCCTCCATGGTGTCCAGCATGGCCAGTTCGCTGATCATGGCCATCAGGCGTTCCGAAACCTCGCACCGGTCGGTCAGCTCTTCCTCGCGGCTGAGCTGGCCGAGCCGCGCCGTGAGGCGGTCGGCAAGCAGCTCCGCCATGGGGATCTCCCCATCGCAAAACTCCTTGTCGAGGCAGACGGCAATCCCCTGGCCGTTCCCTTCGCCGAAACAGATGCAGGTCCCCGTGGAGACGGGGTGGCCGGGAAACAGCGGCGCCAGGTGCACTGCCGGAGGCCGGAAAATCTTCTCTTTCTTGCCGAGCAGGAGACGTTCCACTAGGGCGCTGGGGAGCGTCTGCTCCGCAACGGGGGCACCCCATGCATGACGGAGCGCATACTCCCGCCTTCCCGCCAGGGGCTCCAGTATCCCGAGCGACGGAACGTCGAACAGTATCCCCAGGGCTTCGATAAAGGTGTTCCGGGCCAGGTCCGGGTCGTCGGTCCTGTCCAGTGCCGCCGCCACGGTCACGATCGCCTGCAGCTCCACCTGCCGGGCCGCCTGGGGGGGGACGGTCGTCGTTGACAGGGAACCGATCAGGCCGAAAGCGATGCCGGCGGCACCCCGTACCTGTTCTTCCGAACGGACCGGCAGGGTTGAGAGACGCTGCAGGATCCGGTAGGAATCGTGCGGTTTGTGGCGGGAAAGCTCTTCCAGGTAGGGGAGGTTGACGGAACGGAGCCGCACCCCTTTGCCGGTCAGGAACCAGCCCGGTCGTGGGAGCGGGATGACGAAACCGAGCAGACCGAGGAAACAGCGAACGACAACGGGAGCGATCTCCGGGTGGAGGTCGCTGCGGCGCATCGCCGTGATGTTGCATGAACGCTGGCAGCCGGCCGCTTCGCCGACCAGCTCGCAAAGTTTCAGTAATTTTGCCGGGATGCCCGGCTGTTGGGCCGGTTGGATGTGGATGGCGAAGCTGAAGCATGCCAGGGAGGGATGCTCCCGGAGGGCGCCGAGCACGGCTTGGTGGTAGGAGTCTGTTGCCAAAGCGGACGTCATGGCATCTCCAGATCCGTTGCGGTCAGGCGGCTCCGCCGACGGTGATTCCATCGATGAGCAGGGTCGGCTGGGCGTCGGCCACCGGCACCCCCTGCCCATCCTTGCCGCAGGTGCCGATGCCGAATCCCAGGTCGGTGCCGACCATGGAAATCTTCTTGAGTACCTCCGGGCCGTTGCCGGTCATGGTCGCACCCCGCACCGGCTCACCCAGCTGGCCGTTTTCGATCAGATACCCTTCCGATACCTCGAACATGAAGTCGCCGGTCACGGTATTCACCTGACCGCCCCCCATCTTCCTGACAAACAGGCCGGAGGCGACGCTGCCGATGATCTCTGCAGGTGGCGTGCTCCCCGGGGTGATGATGGTGTTGGTCATCCGGACGATCGGTTTGGCGTGGTACGATTCCCTCCGGCCGTTGCCGGTGGAGGCGCACCCCTCCTTCATGGCGGTCAGGCGGTCGTAGAGGTACCCCTTGAGGATGCCGTTTTCCACCAGCAGCGTCTTCTGCCCGGCTACCCCTTCGCTGTCGAACGGGAAGGAGCCGCGGGCATGGGGAATGGTGGCATCGTCAACGACCGTGACCAGCGGCGAGGCCACCTGCTGGCCGATCTTCCCCCGGTAGACCGAGACGCCGCTCTGGACCAGATCGGCCTCCAGGCCGTGACCGACCGCTTCGTGCACCATGGTGCCGCCGGCCTCCGAGGAGAGTACCACCGGCATCACCCCGCCCGGCGCCTTGCGGGCCGAGAGCATCATGACCGCCCGCTTGGCCGCGGTCAGCGCGATCTCTTCCGGGCTCTGCTCCTGGAACAGGTCGAAGCCGCGGCACCCCCCCAGGGTCTCGTAGCCGGTCTGGATGACGTCGCCGTCGGCGGCCACCACCTGGGCGACAAAGAGCGTTCCGGTCCGTTCGCTTTCGGTGAATTCGCCCAGCGAGTTGGCGGTCTGGATCCGGGCGACGCCGTCGCGATAGACGGCCATCACCTGCCTGACCCTGGCATCGAGGCCGCGCGCCGCCTGATCGGCACGGCTCACCTGGGTCACCTTCTCCATGAGCGGCACCGATGAGGGGTGGATGATGATGGGGGAAACCACCACCCCCGTCTGCCTGGTCCCCATGGCGATGGGGGTGGTGAAGGCGTTTCCCTGTACGGCACTGCTGACGGTCTTCGCCAGGGCAAGGAGCGATGCCTCGGTGATCTCGTTGGTAAAGGCGTAGGCCGTACGCAGGTCCGAGATGACCCGGATGCCGACCCCGCGGTCGGTGGTCGCCAGGACCTTCTCGATCCTCCCGTCCTCACAGCTGATAACGGTGGCGTTCCCCTCCTCGAAGTATATGTCGGCAAACTCGCCACCGCCGGCCAGCGCCTGGCGGAGTATCCTGCTGATGTCGAAGGTTTCGAGCATGGTGCGTGGGCTCCTCGCTGCTGCTGTAAAACAGCCATCTCGCCGCCTCCCCGCAAACTCCTTCCTGCGGGTGCGACGATCTGTCTATGCTTGAGCAACCTGACCTGTTGACGGGTCGGCTAGCTCAACGAGACGGATCTCCTGACTGAGCGCGTCGATCAGGTTCGCCATATCTGCGGCAAAGCCGACCGGTATGGTAAGTTTAACAATCCCTGCCTTGTTGTCGAAGGTGCTGAGCGTGGACATCCCTTCGTAGGCCTCCAGGACGAACTTGAGAAAGACCAGTTCCCGGCGCTCGACCTGGAAGTAGCGTGTTACGGAAGCAGAGACGTCGTCAGGTTCGCACATGTCGTCACGGGCTCTGGGGACCCTGCAGGGCCACGTTGCCGGCCCGGCCGGGGAGTTCGCCCATGGTCAGCGTGCAGACCGGCGCATCCTTGCCGAATTCCTCCGCGGCCTCTCCCATGGTGACGAAGCGGACCCGCCGTGCGGAGAGTGCTTCCAGGAGCGCCGTGAAGGTGTCGGCCATGGCCCACCCTTCCAGTTCGGCGTGGATGGTGTGCACATTCAACCCTGGCTGCACCAGGGAGAGGTAGAGATCGTTGACGGTGGCGGCGGTGATGCCGTTCTCCCCCAGCAGTTCGTCCATGGTCGGCCAGGTGGTGGGTACCTGCAGGGTGGAGAAGAGCCGGCCATCCATCTCCGGGTAGAACGGGCCGGTCCCCCTGCTGTCGCTGCAAAACCCGAGCCCCATGGCGTCCTGGATCTCCAGCGAGTCGGAGGAGACGGTCCAGCCGGGAGCTGCCGACGTCGTTGCCCGGCGGCCGAAGATCTCCTGGAACAGGGAGCTCGCCTTTCCCAGCTCCATGGCCGCGACCGGTTTGGGGAGCCAGGGGAGGTAGTCGTGCCACTTCACATGGTCCCAGCAGTGGATACCGACCTCGTGCCCCAGTTCCGCGGTTTTTCGGAGGATCTGGGGAAAGGACGCCGCAATCTGGGGGGCCGGCAGCAGGGTGCCGTAGAGGAGCGTCTTCGGGCCGTAGATGGAGGGTGCCCGGGTCCGGAGCATCTTCCTTAGGAATCCCTTCCGCGTGAAGATGCGCCGGATCGCCTTCCCCGAGTTGTCCGGCCCCATGGAGAAATAGAAGGTGGCGCGGATGCCGAACCTCCCCAGGATCTCCTGCAGGCGCGGCACGCCATCGCGGGTCCCCGCATAGGTGTCGACGTCGATTTTAAGCGCTACGGTGGGCATGGAAGCTCGTGCTGCGTGCTGCGTGCTGCGTTCAGCGTGCGGTATGTTCGCAGCACGCTGAACGCTGAACGTAGCACGGGGTTATAATAAGTGCTCGATTTTTTCCCGCTCCTGGACCAGGTAAAACTCCAGGGTCTTGCGCAGGGCGTCGTCGATGGTGGTGGTCGGCTCCCAGCCGAGACGCTCCTTGGCGTTCTTCACCGACGGCACCCGGGTCAGCATGTCCTGATACCCTTTGCCGTAGAAGTCGCCTGAGGTCACCTCGATGATCTGGCAGTTGTCGGCCTTCTCCTTGTAGTCGGGGTATTCTCGGACCAGGGAGATCAGTTTCTCGGCCAGTTCCCGCACGGAGAGGTCATTGGTCGGGTTACCGATATTGAAGATGCCGCTGTCTGCACAGCCATTCTCGTTGGCAATGATCTTCATCAGGCAGCCGATGCCGTCCTCGATGAAGGTGAAGGAACGGCGCTGGCTGCCGCCGTCCACCAGCTGGATCGGCTCGCCAGCCAGGATGTTGTAGAGGAACTGGGTCAGGACGCGGGAACTCCCCTCCTTGGCGGTACTGATGCTATCCAGCTTGGGACCGATCCAGTTGAAGGGGCGGAACAGGGTGTAGCGCAGACCCTCGTGGGCACCGTAGGCATAGATGACCCGGTCCAGCATCTGCTTGGCGCAGGAGTAGATCCAGCGCTCCTTGTTGATCGGCCCCAGCATGAGCGGCGAGTTCTCCTCGTCGAACTCCCGGTCCGGGCTCATGCCGTAAACCTCGGAGGTGGAGGGGAAGATGACCCGCTTCTTGTACTTCACGCACTGGCGGATGATCTTCAGGTTCTCCTCGAAGTCCAGCTCGAAGACCCGGAGCGGGTCCTTCACGTAGGTGACCGGCGTGGCGATGGCCACCAGCGGCAGGACCACGTCGCACTTCTTGATGTTGTACTCGATCCACTCCTTGTTGATGGTGATGTCACCCTCCAGGAAGTGGAAGCGGGGATCGCCCAGGGATCGCTCCAGCTTGTCGCAGGCCATGTCCAGGCCGTAGACTTCCCAGTCGGTGGTGGTGAGGATACGGTGGGTGAGGGCGTTGCCGATGAAGCCGTTGACGCCCAGGATGAGTACTTTCATGTTCCATTCTCCTTGTTAGTGCTACTCGCGCCCGACTGCAGAGCCGTTGCGCTATGTATGCCTCTTGATGATCATGAAAAGCGGGCACTGTCCAGGTGGACGTGCTCGACAAATGCGGCCGCCGAAACCTCTTCTTTACTCTCTTCCTGCAGTGACCTGATCTCCAGCAGACCGTCCTTCGTTCCCACCTGCAGGGGGGTCGTGGAGACGACCCGGCCCGGTTCGCCCTTTCCCTCAATCGGCCACGCCTGCCAGATGACGATTTTCCTGTCGTCCAGGTGGGTGAACGCGCCAGGGTAGGGGTGGGTGACCCCGCGGATCAGGTTGTAGATCTGCACGGCGCTCCGGTTCCAGTCGATGAGCCCGTCGGCCGGCTTCCTGCCGCGGCAGTAATTCCCCGCCGAAAGATCCATCGGGATGCGCGGCGCGGTTCCGGCCAGGAGCATCGGCCAGGCCCGGCCGATGACCGTCACCGCCGCGTCGGTGACCTTGTTGAAGACGTCGAGGGCGGTGTCGGTAAAGTCGATGGCCACCCGCTCCCGGTCGACGATATCGCCGGCGTCCGGTTTCTCCACCATGTAGTGCAGCGTCGCGCCGGTCTCGGTCTCGCCGTTGATCACGGCCCAGTTGACCGGCACCCTTCCCCGGTACCTCGGGAGGTAGGAGCCGTGCAGGTTCAGGGCCCCCTTGCCCGCCAGTTCCAGGACCGCCGGCTTGACCATGTTCCGGTAGTAGAAGGAGAGGAGGAACTCAGGGGCGATCTCCCTGAGGCGCGCCATGTTTTCCGGTTCGTTGATGTCGGAGGTGAGGTAGGGGATCCCGTGCTGCTCCGCCAGTTCCCGCACCGACCGGAACCAGATCTCCTCGGTAGGCGAGTCCTCGTGGGTGAAGATCAGCCGGATGTCGGCCCCCTGCCGGAGCAGTTCCTCGATGCAGCGATAGCCGACGTTGTGATAGGCGCAGACGACAACCTTACTGCTCATCGCTGACCCCGTGTACCTTGCGCACCACGTAGCGCGGCCGGTGCCGTACTTCCTGGTAGACCCGCCCCACGTATTCGCCGACGATGCCGATGCCGAAGATGGTGATCCCCACGAAGAAGAAGAGGATGGCAAAGAGGGTGAAGACCCCTTCCACCTCGGCGCCGACGATGAAGCGGCGGACCAGGAGGAAGATGGCGAAGGCGACGCTGAACAGCGAGGTGAGGACCCCCAGCAGGGCGAAGAGCTGGAGCGGCACCACGGAAAAGCCGGTCATCAGGTCGAAGTTGAGCCGGATCAGTTTGTAGAGGGAGTACTTGCTCTCCCCTTCGGAGCGCTCGGCGTGGGCCACCGGCACCTCGGAAGGGCTGGCGGCAAAGGTCTGGGCCAGGGCCGGGATGAAGGTGGAGGTCTCCTGGCAGCGGTTGATGTTGTTCACCACGTTCCGGTGATAGGCGCGCAGCATGCAGCCGTAGTCGCTCATCCGCATCCCCGTCATCTTGCGGGTGACGATGTTGACCATCATGGAGGCGGTCTTGCGGAAGAAAGTATCCTGCCTTTTTTGGCGGATGCTCCCGACCACGTCGTGTCCCCGCTCCACCTCGGCCACCAGCTTGGGGATCTCTTCCGGCGGGTTCTGCAGGTCGGCGTCCAGGGTGATGACGATCTCTCCCCGGCTCACTTCAAAGGCCGCCATGATCGCCATGTGCTGGCCGAAGTTGCCGTTGAACTCCACCACCCGCACCTCGGGATAGCGCTCGGCAAGGCCGGTCAGGATGGCCAGGGAGCGGTCACGGCTGCCGTCGTCGGTGAAGATGATCTCGAACGGCCTGGCGAGCCCCTGCATGACCGGGTAGAGCCTGGCGAAGAGGTTGTCGAGGTTCCCTTCCTCGTTGTAGACCGGGACGACGATGGATATGTACGGTTTGTCGGGCATTGCGTTTTCCGTTAGTTCCTGTTCTTTGCGATGACGTCCTTCACCGCCGCCACCACATCCCGTGCGTCATCCATGGACATCTTCGGGAAGAGGGGGAGCGACAGGATCCGGTCCGAGGCGTAGTCGGCGTTGGGGAGGGAGCCCGCCGGCACCGGCATATTCTCCCGGTACCAGGCGTGATGGTGGATCGCCTTGTAGTGGAGGCCGCTGCCGATGTTCAGTTCCTTCAGTTCGGCCATGAACCGGTCCCGGTCGATGGCGAGCTTTTCGATGCGCACCAGCGGCGTGTAGAGGTGCCAGGCGTGGCGCTGCTCGTACGGCGCATAGGCGGGGAGCGCCAGTTCCGCCACGTCGGCGAACTCCCGGTTGTAGAATTCCGCGATCTCGGTCCTTCTCTCGATGAAGCCGTCCAGCTTGGGGAGCTGGTGGATCCCCAGGGCGGCCTGGATATCCATCATGTTGTACTTGAAGCCGGGGAGCATGATGTCGTAGTTGGGGGTGCCGCTGGCGGCGAAGCGTTTCCACGCCTCACGGCTCATGCCGTGGAACTTGAGGAGCGAGATATCCTCGGCCAGGGCCTCGTCCTTGGTGCAGACCATTCCCCCTTCGCCGGTGGTGATGTTCTTGTTGGGGTGGAAGGAGAAGATGGAGATGGTGTCCAGGGAGCCGATCCGGCGTCCCTTGTATTCGGTGCCGGCCGCATGGGCCGCGTCTTCGATGATGGTGAGGTTGAACTCCCTGGCCAGGGCCAGCAGCGGGTCCATGTCGCACGCCTGGCCGGCGAAGTGGACCGGGATGACGGCCCGGGTCCGCGGGGTGACCTTTTCGCGTATTTTCGTGACATCGATGTTCAGGGTGCCTGGCTCGACGTCCACCAGGACCGGGGTGCCGCCGCAAAGGATGATCATGCTGACCGTGGAGGCGAAGGTCATGGGGGTGGTGATGACCTCGTCCCCTTCCTTTATATTCAGTGCCAGCAGCGTCAGGTGCTCGCCGGCAGTGGCCGAGCTGAGGGGGACCGCGAAGGGGGCTCCCACGTACTCCTTGAACGCCTCCTCGAAGCGTTTGACCTTGGGGCCGGTGGTGATCCAGCCGGACTTCAGGGAGTCGACGACCTCGTTGATTTCAGCGTCTTCGATGGTCGGAGTGGAAAAGGGGAGAAATTCACTGCGCACCGGCGGCCCTCCTGTTCTAATAAACGACTTTTATCGCACAAAAGGTTTGGAATGACAATATGTTTACACAATATAGCCGCGGCGTCGGACTGAAAGGCGTATGAGCGCCTCTGGCAGTGCCCAGGCTGCTCAACGGTTGGTGACCAGGACGCGCCGCGGGCTCTCCTCGATCACCCGGACAGGGGTCTTGACAGCGGTGGTGAGCTTCTCCTTTTCCCCACGATTCATCAGGGCGAAAACCCGCCGTTCACCGTCCCAGAGGCGCTGGAAAGCCGGCTGATCGATGAACCAGGCCGACTGGTCCCCCTGCTGGCTGCCGAATTCCAGTTCCCCCATGCCGCCGACCACGATGGTCCGTCGTTTGGCATAGAAGGGGAGCCCCTGGTCATAGCCGAAGGAGGCGACGATATCGTCGGGCCCGGCCAGTTCCGCGACCTTCAGGGCGAGCGGCTTGACGGTCCGTCGTGCAGCGATCTGGCTGTAGACGAAGTGGGGGGCGACGACCGCGAACAGGCAGGAGCAGACCGTCAGCACCAGGAAGAGGCGGAGCGGGTTTCGCTGCCGGAGCGCCGCAACAAGGCCGGCCGTCTCCACCAGGAAGATGCTGCCGCCGATGATGCCGCCGGCCATGCCCAGGTCGTTCTTGGCTGCCACCAGCGGGTAAATGGGGAAGCCGATCCCCAGGATCAGGAGAATGACGCCGAGGACGACCGCGTAGGTCTTGAGGGAGCCAAACCCTTCCTCCACGGCCTGCTGCCAGCGCCAGGCGATCAAGAGCGCCAGCGGCGGGAAGATGGGGAGGATGTAGGGGACCAGCTTGGAGTTGGATTTGGAGAAGAAGGCGAAGATGAGCAGCGCCCAGATGGCCAGAAAGGCCAGGGTATCGCCGTGGCTCCCCTTTCGTTCCTGCCAGGCCCGGCGCAGCGCCTCCGGGATGAAGAAGGACCAGGGGAGCATGGTGCCGAGCAGTACCGGCAGGAAAAACCAGACCGGCTGGTAACGGCGGTGGACCTTGGTCAGGAAGCGCTCGAAGTGCTCGTGAATGAAGAAGAAGCGGGCGAACTCCGGGTTCTTGAGCGAGACCAGGATGAACCAGGGGGCGGCGACCACGAGGAAGAGGATGGTGCCGCTGAACAGGCGCATTTCGGCGAGGAGCCGCCAGCGTTTCCGTAACAGCAGAAACAGGAAGATGATGCCGCCTGGGAAGACGATGCCGATCAGCCCCTTGGCCAGCACGGCCAGGGCAGCGCCGGCATACCCCAGGTAGTAGTAGAGCCCCTTGCGTGGCCCCTCGTCCCGGATGCCGAGCAGAAAGCTCCCCAGGCAGAGGGTCAGGCAGAAGGTGAGGGTCATGTCGGTGATGTTGATCCTGGACTGGACCAGAAAGCCGCCGGAGGTGCCGACGATCAGGGCGGCCAGGAGTCCGACCCGCCGTTCGAACAGCTGGCGCCCCAGCCAGTAGGTGAAGAGGACCGTCAACAGGCCGGCAAGGGTGCCGGCAAAGCGGGCCGCGAATTCGTTCTGGCCGAAGATCGAGAAGGAGAGGGCGTTCAGCCAGTAATGGAGCGGCGGTTTTTCGAAATACTTGACATAGTTCAAAAGCGGGGTGACAAAGTCGCTCCGCTCCAGCATCTCCCGGGGGATCTCGCTGTAGCGCCCCTCGTCCGGCTCGATCAGGGGACAGCGGCCGAGGAGCTGGAAGAAGACGACCCCGAAGGAGATGGCGAGGAGTGTCAGGTCGCGTTTGGCGGAGCCGACCCGGTCGGTGATGAAGGCGTAGAGCTGCTGCATGGTTTGTATTCCTTTAGCATTTTGACAGGTTGTAACAATGCACCCACCGGTGAGGGTCGGGTGCCGCGCGGAGCGAATGTGCCCGAGCACCAGCCGCTGTAGGCGAAATGGAGCGGCCAGCGGCCTGTTTGTTTGAGCCCGTCAGGGCGAGTTACAGGCCGGTAGCGTAATGAGCCGTACAGCGACGGTGCGAGCGGCGCAAAGAGCGGAGGGGCGCGGCATCCGTCACGGTTCCCAACGTCCCAAAAACGAAACCCCCGCTTCTCGGGAGAGAAACGGGGGTATGAATGGAACACTATACCTGCCGGTCCCTCTTCTGCGGAGGGGTCCAACGATCTCTCGTTCAGGCAGGTCTCCTGACTTGCGGGTCACCTTACTCGCTGCGCCTTCCCGAAAAATTCAGTGGCATTGTGCAGCTTTCATCACCGCTCACAGTTGCGCGACAGTGGGGGATTCGCACCCCCTTCCCTTTTGGCCTTCACCGCGGCGAAGGCACCTGGACGAATATCTATTCGATTGTCGGTAGGTTTTCTAGCAGAGACGCGGGGCAAAGTCAAACGGATTATGGGAAGAGCTGCGGCCACGACAGAGGAGCCCCCGGGGATATCAACAGAGATCGTCGGTCCAAGCGTCGTCGGCTGAGTGTCCCAGGTTTCGCCCTGTCGGGACGCCTGCTCATACCAGCTGTGGCCGCCTTGACAGTCACTGCAGATTAAACTGCTCCGCACGCAGTTGCCGTTGGTCGACGTAGGTGTCGATGTCTGCGTAACCGCTGCCTATTGCGGAAGAAGGAAGTGCCAGCGCCAGTTCAGGCACCTCAGCTGCAATCCAGGCCGTGAAAGAGTTGCAATTAGGTCCGGGGAAGATGCGGTAGGTCTCGGGCCATGGATAGCTTCTCGCAGCCCGATCGACTGCAGCGATCAATGCGTCGACTCCATCTCCCCGAACCTCCTTGATCAACCGCGGTCGCTTCCCGTTCCAGTAGCGGTCAGGCAGGTCCCTTTCAATCCGCAATACCGGCAGCCCCTTGGACTGCCGCCACCCGTCGACTTCATAAACCGTATACTCCGCCGCATCGGTCGGTTTAACTGCAATCCAGGTATGGATGGCCAACCAACCGCGCCAACTGCTGGCTCTCGCACCGTATACCTGCACAATCGCGTCCGCATGAGCGGCCGGGTGAGGTGCAATGCCAGCCGATTGGCGGCTGCCGGTCCGCTTTCCGCCTGCAACGCCGGTGGCTTTCAAGACGTTAAGAGCACCTTTCTTCATAGCGGTAACTATCATAGTAAGAGTCATGTTCTCGTTCCTTCTGCTGACGGTGGCAATGGGGCTCATCTGTGCCCCATCATGGGTTAAGCCGCCTCCATAATCTCGTTGGCCTTGTAGGCGCATCCCTCTGCCGGCAACCCCTCCAAACGTTTTACGTTGGTAAACTCCTTAACACTTCCATTGTCATAGGTTTCAAGCACCTTAACGGTATCCATCTGAAGGACGACCGCATTGCACGAATATTCGCACCCGAGTGGATTTATGGACAGAAACAGCCCCTCCTCCCCCTTCTTGACCGGTTTTCTGCTCTCCGGATCCAGTGCATATACGATTGATTGGTCATCAACCACGTATCGATAATCATTAAGTTCTTCGTCATAGAATCCCCGGTGCGACACGGGACTTTCGCAGAAAGAATAGACATCGGAGATGTTCTGGTTGCTATTCAACTGAAAGTGCTCATTGAACTGTGTCACAAAACCTTTTTTCGAGATCGGTTCCATGACGAATTTCCCCTTCCGTCCTGACCAGCCGCCACCTGCAGTGGCAACGTTTACCGACAGGTTCAATGACTTGAGCTGCTGAGCATTCTCTCTGATAAAGGCATTCATAAGAAACAACAGACCGATAAATGTGATATTTTTCTGCTGCGAGGTCTCACGGCCGGCAATTTGTTTGATTTTGTTCAGGCTCAGGTACTGAAACATATCGATGGTGTTGGTTCGTGTAATTTTGTTCTTCAGATATACCGGCAGGTTGATTGAAAGCATATCGTTCATAGTGAACTTTCTTGCCGCACCTAGATAGGCAGGTATCATCCTTGAGATGGTGGGTTTATCGTACAGGGACAACTTTGCATAGGTTTTATTGAGCATCTCTATCGGCGGAATAAAGGCAAAACCATTGTCAGAGTCGACAAACTCGCACCCTTTGGTGTAAAACGAGGCGATGTAGTACAGATCAGCCTGTGAGCAGTAGATATAACTGATATCGCCAGAGGTGCTGCTTGAGACCATGAAGGTTCCATCTGCTCGATTGAGATCGTTGAGTAAGTTGATCTTTGCAGCACCTACCTTGAATTCGAGCGTTACCACACTCGGCAGGCGATAATACTCCTCGTTTTCAATAACACGTTTAACATCAGCGAAACTTAATCCAGATGTAGCTACCCTGTCACGGTAAAGTTCGTAGGTTGAGTATTGTCTTTCAATTGCCTGAGATAATGATTCTGCAAGGTTGTAGGTCATTTGATAGCTCCTTTCTCCCAATGTTCGTCCCATTGCCAGTATCTGGGTGAAACGATACCATTCGGAAGCTTAAAGGAAGATTAAACCGACGCAGATTTTTTCGATCAGGATCAATTTTTTGCCAGAAGGCCTGGATGCCTGTCCGCCGTCTGGATACGTAGGGGTAACGTAGTGCAAAAGCGTTCGCCGGAATTACTCTTGTCGCTGAGGGATCATGAGGAAGAGGTCTGTCTTGTGGGAATGACTCCACGGCCACCGCCATGGATGGGCAGGGCACCCTGTGGACACTGTCAAACGATGAGTCATCTGGGAGGGGGCAACGGGAGCATGCCCCCCTGCGGCCGGGGGACCGTGCGGAACTACCGGGAAGAGAATTGGAGCAAGACCGACTAGGTTCGAGCGCTGCCTTCCGCTATGGGCAGAACCATAGTGAACCTGCTCCCCTTCCCCTTTTCGCTGTCAACACTGATTGTGCCTCCGTGGGCTTCGACAATGGCTTTGACGATGCTCAGGCCGAGACCTGTCCCTTCACTGCCCCGGCTCGCGTCGGCCCGATAAAACCGTTCGAAAATACGCACAACCTCCTCGTGGCCTATCCCGATGCCGGTGTCACAGACCGTGATGGCGACCGTGCCGTCGCCCCCATCGGCAGCGCAGATTTCCACCGCTCCCCCTTCCCTGTTGTACGTAATGGCGTTGAGTACAAGGTTGAGAAGGGCTTCTTCCAGAGGCGTCGTGCCACCATATACGAAGAGTGAATCGGCAACATTCACTGACACCCGCACCCTGCGGTTCGATGCCGCCTGCTCAGTCATACGGACCGCATGGGCGGCGAGGGCCGCGACGCTGACGGGGCCGACCTGCGTGGAAGGCATCATCCCCGCATCCAGGCGTGCCAGGGACAGAAGATCATTTACCAGCCGTGTCAGGCTCACCACTTCCGACCGGATGGTGCTGAGCGCCTCGGCGTACTTCCCCGGCGTCCGTTCTTTGAAGAGCGTCACATCGCATTGGGTCTTGATGACCGACAAGGGGGTCTTCAACTCGTGGGAGGCGTCCGCCACGAGGCGCTTCTGGCTTTCGAACACCCGATGTAAGCGATCCAGCATTTCATTGAACGATTCGGCGAGGCTGGCCAACTCGCGCACAGTCGAACCGGGCTGTATCCGTTGATCCAGAGTTTCGTGCGTGATTGCCTCGATGGTATCCGAAAATCTCCGCACCGGCAGAAGGGACTTCCTGATGATGTACCACGACGTGAGACCCAGCAAGATTATGACCAGCGGCAAAGTCACCTGAAGGACCGTACCAAACCTGTCGACGATCACGAGACTGCTGGCGAGGCTTTCCGCCAGGGTAAGGGTAAAATACTTGCCAGCGACGACAAGGGTGCTTTGCAGCACCCGGACAGGCTCACCAGCCGGTCCGATGGAGGAGAAATACCGTGTCCCCTGCTCTGAGCGATCAGCAGAGGAACGGTCATTCATCGCAAAATGAAACCGGACATCAACAAGGGAGGGGGAGGCAGCCAGGAGTTCACCTCCCTCCTCCCCCACTACCCGATAGTAGTGGCCGGACCGCGGAACTACATAGTGCCCTGCGGTCGCCTCGGCAAGCTCCAATTCCACCTTGCCGTGCTCAGCATGGAGGAGGCCGGTAAAGATCTGCGCCTTTGAATGGAGGCTCTCGTCAATGGAGCCAAGAACGATGTTGCGGAGTTCCATGTAGAAGAAGCTGAGCAGCAACAGCAGAATGCCGGTGGCGCAGGTAGCCTGCCACAAGATCAGCCTGCCGCTCAGCGAACCGGGAAACACGTTCATTCTTTATCCTTCATCAGGTAACCGGCACCCCGGACAGTCCGGATGAGTGGCACCGGGAAGCCCTTGTCGATCTTGTTTCTCAGGTAGCTGATATACACCTCTATGACATTGCTGTCCCACTCGTAGTCGCTGTCGTAGATATGCTCAATCAGTTCGGTCTTGCTGACCACCCGGCCGGCATTGAGCGCCAGGTAGGCAAGGATGCTGTACTCCCGTGCCGAGAGCGGGATGAGAGTGCCGGCTCGTGCCACGGTCCGGCCGTTGGTATCGATCACCAGATCTCCCACGGTCACGAGAGGGGATGGTTTCCCCAGGCTCCTCCGGATCTGGGCGCGTAGGCGCGCTGCCAATTCATCCAGGTCGAAGGGCTTTGCCAGGTAGTCGTCCGCCCCCAGGTCCAACCCCTTGATCCTGTCCTCCACGTCCCCTCGCGCAGTCACAATGATGACAGCAACGTCCTTCCCCTTCTCGCGCAGGGAGGAAAGGATAGTGAGGCCGTCCACTTCCGGCAACATAAGATCCAGCAGCACCGCATCGTACGGGTGGTTCTCCGCCTGGAATCGGCCCTCTGCGCCGTCGTGGGCCAGGTCCACCGCGAACCCCCTCTCCTCAAGCCCTTCCTTGAGGAGCAGGGCCAGCCGCTTTTCATCCTCAACGACCAGTATCTTCATCTGCTTCGCCTCACCCAACTGCGCGATCAACCAAAGCCGGATATTCAACTGCACAGTGATGCAGATAAGAATAGCAAAAAATACGTAGCTTGCTGCCGGGTCGGATGTGTGCAGCATGCGCACCCAACAGATCAAGTTATCTTCAGGAAAACATTCCTCAGGCTGCCACGCCTACCGCAGCGTAGCATAGGCAGGCGGTATCCGAATCGTTGTATCGGACAAAACATCAATAATAGAAGACGGTTAACCAGCACAACAAAACGTAGACTTGGGCGTTGCTCACTCTACAATCGAATAGATAGTGGGAGCTGAAGGTCCGATTTTCACGTTGACCAGATCATGCTACGACAACGATTTGGTCGTCTGAGGGGAGAAGAGCAGCATCGAAGGCGCGGGGACAATCATTCTTTCAAGTACAGGTGGTGTGATCCTGCCGGGGATGTCAGCAGATATCGTCGGCCCCAGCTTCGCCAGCTCCGTCCAGAAGCGCCTCGATCCTCTCCCAGACCCCGTCGCGGCCATCCTTCGACAGGGCGGAAAAAAAGGAGAGCGACTCCTTTGCCACCCCCAGGGTCCGGGCGATGGCATCGGCCTGCCTTGCCTTCTCGTTTTTTGAAACCTTGTCGCACTTGGTCACCACCAGGAGTGCCGGGATAGCGTATCGCTCCAGCCAGGCCAGCATCTGCCGGTCCTCGTCCGTCGGAATCCGGCGGATGTCCAGAATGAGCACCACCCCGCGCAGGTTTGGCCGGGAGGCCAGATAGGTCTCCATCATCGGCCCCCACTGGCGTTTGACCGCGAGCGGAACCTTGGCAAAACCGTAGCCCGGAAGGTCCACCAGGCTGAAGGCGCCGTTGACCGCGAAGAAGTTGATCAGCTGAGTTCGACCCGGTGTGTTGCTGGTGCGGACCAGACTCTTCCGGTTCACCAGAACATTGATCAGGGACGACTTACCCACGTTGGAGCGACCGGCAAAGGCGATCTCCGGCTGACCCGTCTCCGGATACTCCTTCGGCTTGGTGGCACTCTTCACAAACTCGACGTTCTTGACCAGCATCTTCGGCGACTCCTCCCGTAATGGAGGGTGCAGTATAGCGGCTATCCGAATGAAAATGAAAAATATTTTTGCACCCCTCCGCTGGTCTGCTATAGTTAGTCGAAACAAAGCTCGGACAGCCCGCGGAGGCTCTTAAGGCACCCATGAACAAGGAACTGGAAAAGGCCATCATGGCCGCCGGCGATCTACCGACCATCCCGATCGTTGCCACCAAGGTCATGCAGATGATCGAGATGGACAACATCACCGTTGAAGATATCGCCAATGTGGTCACCACCGATCCTGCAGTGGCAGCACGGGTTCTGAAAATCGCCAACTCGGCCTTCTACGGCTGCCAGCGGCAGATCCAGACCATATCCGGAGCAATCGTGGTCCTCGGGTTCAATACCCTCAGGAGCCTGGTGGTTGCCGCCTCGGTAAAAGAGGTCTACAAACCGTTCGGTCTCACCGAAAAAATGCTCTGGGACCATTCGCTCGGCGCTGCGCTGGCCAGCCGGATCATTGCCACCGCCACCCGCAAGGCGAATCCCGAAGAGGCGTTCCTGGCCGGTCTGCTCCACGATATCGGCAAGACCATCATGAACAGCCTGGATCGTGACAAGTTCCAGGTCGTCATGCAGCGCTGTTACAATGAGGGGCTCTTTTTCGAAGAGGCCGAAGAGAGCGTCTTCACCTTCCGCCACGACGACGTGGGGGCCATGGTGGTCAAGAAATGGAACTTCCCGGAAAGCCTCGTGACCGCCATCCTCAACCATCACCGGCTCGACTTTCCTCCGGATACCGACCAGTACATGGTGCATCTCAGTTCCGTCATCGCCGTCGCCGACCTCTTCTGCCACCGTATGGGCATCGGCGACCGGGAACCGCTGGAGAATCTGGACCTGGTCGGCAGCACGCCGGCCAAGCTCCTCGGGATGACGTCCGAGCAGATCGAAGAGGGCTATGCGGAATTCCGGGATACCTACGAGAAGGACAAGGCAGCCTTGACGGCAGACAATTGAGTGGTCAGTTTCCACGTTACCAACATTTTTCTGTCCCCCTCAAGGTTCTTCTTGACAGACAAAATCTAATCGGGCATCAATAAACTCCATGATCAACCAGGGCTACTTCACTTTTTCCGGCTTTTCCTTTTGGTACGGCTTCTATTTTTGGCCGTCTACCCGGGGCTGAGGTCGGTCTGAGCGAGAGCTGACAAACCACACACCGAACGCCGAGGGTAGACGACAGACTCCCTCGGCGTTTTTCTTTTGTATCATCATAAAAGGGCCGGGGGACCATACAGTCTCCCGGCCTTCGTATTTTCAGGAAAAGGAGAAAGGAATGATCATCGTCATGAAAGCAGGAGCCGTCAAGCGGGACAAGGAAGAGGTGCTGAAACGGATCAAGGAACTGGGGTACAAACCCCACGTCATCCACGGCACCACCCGTGACGTCGTCGGTGCCATCGGCGACGAGCGTGGCAAACTGGTCCTCCAGACCATGGAATCTATGCCGGGGGTGGAGAGCGTGGTACCGATCCTCCAGCCGTACAAGCTCGCCTCCAAGGAGGTCAAGAGGGAAGCCAGCGTGATCAGGATCAGCGACACGGTCAGCATCGGCGGTCCCGAGATCATAGTCATGGCAGGCCCCTGTTCCGTCGAGAGCGAGGGCCAGATCATCACCACGGCCCACGATGTAAAGGCGGCCGGAGCCCAGGTGCTGCGCGGTGGCGCCTTCAAGCCCCGCACCTCCCCCTACTCTTTCCAGGGGATGGAGGAGGAAGGGCTGAAGCTGCTGGCCAAGGCCCGCGCCGAGACCGGCCTCCCAGTGGTGACCGAGGTGATCAATCCGGAAACCGTGGAACTGGTGGCCGAATACAGTGACATCCTGCAGATCGGTGCCCGGAATGCCCAGAACTTCGCCCTGCTGAAGAAGGTGGGACAGACCCGGCGGCCGATCCTGCTCAAACGTGGCATGGCCATGACCATCCAGGAGTTCCTGATGAGTGCCGAGTACATCATGGCAGAGGGGAACCAGTCGGTTATCCTCTGCGAAAGGGGTATCCGCACCTTTGAGACCGCCACCCGCAACACCCTGGATCTCTCGGCCATCCCGGTCCTCAAGGGTAAGACCCATCTGCCGGTGGTGATCGATCCCTCCCACGGCACCGGCAACTATCACTACGTCGGCCCCATGGCCCTGGCGGCCGTAGCGGCCGGCGCCGACGGCCTGATCATCGAGGTGCACCCCGACCCGGAGCACGCCTCGTCCGACGGCCCGCAGTCGCTGAAGCCGAACAAGTTTGCCACCCTCATGACCAAGATTCGACAGGTCGCGGAGGCTGTCGACCGGACCGTTTGAGCTGAACCGGCTCCAGACTCACCACGAAGGCACAAAGAACACAAAGAGTTGGTGGGCTTCATCATTACGATGCCGTAAAAGCCCTTCCTTCGTGCTCTTCGTGCCTTCGTGGTGGATTGCATTTGAAAAACCAGGTTGCCGAGCCGGCTTCTGCTGCTAGGATTGGGAGTATCCCACCCTGAGGAGGCCAAACCATGCGCCGACTGCTGCTGTTCCTGGCGGCCCTGCTCCTGATCGTTGCCGGCACGGTGCCGGCGCCGGCCAAAACCCTTTACCAGAGCGAAGAAGAACTGAAGACCGAAGTCCGTCGCCAGTTCGAGGAGATCCTCGACCTCTGGCGGGAAGGGAACTATGCTGCGCTCTACCGACGGACGACCGGCGGCAGGGAGAGTAAAGAGGCGTTCGCCAAGCGCCTCAGCGAAGCGCCCCGAAAGCCGGCCTGCTGCTGGGAGAAGCTGCAGGATCCGGAGATAGCCATCGTGAGCAACACCATGGCAACGATCTACGGCAAGGTCGGACTGGAAGGGACCGACAACACCACCCACCAGACCCGCACCTTCACACTGACCCTGAGCGGCGACAGCTGGCGGGTCTCCCGAAGCGACATCCTCTCACTCTCCGGCGCCACCAAGAAAAAACGCCCATCCACCCGGAAGAGCGCCCACCGTTGAGTATGGGCTGCGGGTGGAGAACGATACTCCGGCTGCTGGGGGGCGCTGCCGTCGCCTGCGTACTGGCCGCCTGTACACACCTGCCTCGCAGCGCCAACGGTGAGGATGGCGTCGTTCTGCGGGTGAAGGACGGCAAACGGATCAGCTACGGCCGCCTGGCTGAGGAGCTCAAGGGGATCGACCTGGTCTTTGTCGGTGAAAACCACGACAATGTCGCCCACCATGCCGCTCAACTCAGGATCATCGACGAACTCCACTGGCGGGAGGTCCCGATGGCCCTCGGTCTGGAAATGTTTCCGGCCAAGGCACAGCCGGAACTGGACGCCTGGCTGATTGACGGACTCTCCGACACGGTGTTCAAATCGCTCTACCGGGAGATCTGGCGCATGCCGTGGGAGCTGTACGGAGCGATCTTTCAGCGGGCAAAGACCTGGAAAATCCCCCTGGTCGGGATCAATGTCCCCCGCAGGGTGGTTCAAAAGGTCTTCAAGAACGGCTTCACCTCCCTGACACCGGAGGAGCGGCAGGAGTTGCCGTCGGAGGTCACCTGCCAGATCGACCCGAACTACCGGGAATTCATCAGACAATCATTTGGCAGGCATTCAGCGAACGGAGGGGGGGAGTTCGAACACTTCTGCGAGGCCCAGATGCTCTGGACCAAGGGGATGGCCATGCACCTGACCAACTACCTGGACATCAGACCGGGACGCCTGGTGGTGGTACTGACCGGCGCCAGCCACGCCCTGCGGAACGGGATACCCGAACAGATCACCCTGGAAAGCAATTACACGAGCAGGGTCGTGCTCCCCGAACTGCACGACCTGCCCCGGGAAACGGTAACCCTCAACGAGGCCGACTACCTGATCCTCGACCCTACCCTCCGCACTCCCTAACCATCCTGGTGCAGCGGCAGGGAGACCCAGAAGGTGCTCCCGCTGCCGGGGGCACTTTCCACCCAGACCCGTCCGCAATGGGCCTCGACGATCTCCTTCACCAGGGCGAGGCCGAGGCCGGTCCCCCCGATCTTCCGGCTGTCCGAGTTGTCGATCCGGTAGAATTTGTCGAAAATCTTTTCCCTGGCCTCTTCAGGCACCCCCATCCCCTGGTCCTTCACCCAGATGAGCAGTTCGCTCGCCGTGGCCTTGGCCCCGACGTCGATATGCGTCCCGTGCGGCGAGTACTTGCAGGCATTGGAGAGGAGATTGGTCAGCACCTGGTGGAGACGGTTCTCGTCCCCCCGCACCAGTGGCAGGTCATACGGACAGGTGACCGTGATCCGGTGACGCTGCTGATCGCCGGCAAAAAGTTTGGCCACCTCGGCAAGCAGCTGGGGAATGGCCACCGGCACCACATCCCGGAGGCTCGACCGGTCCTTCATAGTCTGCAGGTCGAGGAAGTTGTCGATGAGTACGCCGAGGCGAACGGTCTCCTTGTGGATGGTCTCCAGGGAACTGATGAGCTGATCGTGCCCGACCGGGTTCTCCATCAGGAACTCCATGAAGCCGAGCATGGCGGTCAGGGGGGTACGCATCTCGTGGCTGACCGCGGAGATCATCTCGTCCTTGAGCCGCTCGACCTCCTTCCGCTCGGTGATGTCGACGGCAATCTGCATCCGGACCAGCCGGCCGTCGGTCCAGCGGATCGCCCGGTCAATCCCCTGGTACCAGATGCCGGTGGCCGGGTTCTGGAACTCGTAGATCACCGGTGGTTGCGGTACGCCATCCTTCACCAGGCGGTTGTTGGAGCAGAGCTCGCAGGGCTCGGTCGACCCTGTCTGCATCACCAGGTAGCACGGCTTGCCGAGCCAGTTGCCGAAGAGGTTCTCGCCGTACCTGTTCATGTAGAGGAGTTCGAAGGTCTCCATGTCGGCCACGTAAATGACGGCGTTCATGGAGTCGAAGATGGTGCTGAACTGGCTGAACTGGGTCTGGAGGGCGACCTCTGCCTCGCGGCGCTTCCGTCTCCCCTCCGCCTCGCGGATCTCCCGCTCGATGGCCGGGACCAGGCGCGGCAGATTGTTCTTCATTACGTAATCGTGGGCACCGGCCTTCATGGCCGCGACAGCGGTCTCCTCGCCGATCTTGCCGGAGACGACGATGAACGGCAGGTCGAGGCCGCTCTCCTTGAGGATGTTCAAGGCACTCAAGGCGTTGAACTGGGGCATGTTATAGTCGGAGGTGACCGCATCCCACTCGCCCGACATCAACGCATGGCGCACCCCCTCGGCACTCTCCTCCCGCTCCCAGGTGAGGTCGTACCCCCCCCGTTTCAACTCGCGGGCAAGCAGAAGGGCATCCTCTTCGGAATCCTCGATTATCAGCAGACGCAGCGGCTGGCCCATGCTCGCTCCCGAACGACAGTTTGTGGGTATACAGATATTAACATTCACTTAGTTTCTGGCAAGATAGCGGCGCAGAAAACATTGACGCTGTGCCAGGCCTTCGGCTACTGTAACGGGATGACTGAAACGCAACAATTACGGAAAAAACCCGAGCTGCTCGCCCCGGCCGGATCGTTGGAAGCCTTTTTCGCCGCCATGGAAAAGGGGGCCGACGCCGTCTATGCCGGGCTGAAAGAGTTTTCCGCCCGGGCAAAGGCCAAGAATTTCTCCCTGGCCCAGATGGAGCGGATGCTGGCCTACGCCCATGGTGAGGGAAGAAAAATATACGTCACCATCAATACCCTGGTCAAGGAACAAGAACTGCCGCTCCTGATCGACACCCTGGCCTCCCTTGAAGCAATGGGTGTGGACGGCGTCATCATCCAGGACCTGGCCGTGGCCCGAATCGCCCGGCGCTTTTTCCCCGCTATCCCCCTGCACGCCTCCACCCAGATGACGGTCCACAACTCCCCGGGGGTCCGGCAACTGGCGGAACTCGGCTTCCAGCGCGTGGTTCTCGCCCGCGAACTCCATCTGGACGAGATCAGGGAGATTGTCAGGACCAGCACCATCGGCATCGAATGCTTCATCCACGGTGCCCTCTGTTTCTCCTTATCCGGCCAGTGCTACTTCTCCTCCTTCCTCGGCGGCCACAGCGGCAACCGCGGCCGGTGCGCCCAGCCGTGCCGCCGCCAGTACCGCTATCGCGGCAAGGAGGGGTACTACTTCTCCACCAACGATTTTTCCAGCATCGAGCTGATCCCACAGCTGGTCACGGCCGGGGTCGAGTCGCTGAAGATCGAGGGGCGGATGAAGTCGGCGGAGTATGTGGCCAGCGTGGTCGGCGCCTATCGGAAGGTTCTCGACGCGCCGCCGAAAGAGTGGCCCGACGCCCTGACCGAGGCCAAGGAACTGCTCAAGCTCTCCTTCGGCAGGGTGCCGACCAAGGGGTTCCTCGCCTCCCAGCAACCGACCGACATCGCCACCCCGAGCCTCCGCGGCGCCACCGGCCGTTTCCTGGGTGAGATCCGCGCGATCAAGGGTGGCCGCATCCTCTTCGAAAGCCGCGACCGGCTCCACATAGGTGATCGGATCCGGGTGCAGCCGAAAAGCGACCTGGCAGGGAAGGCGTTCACCGTCAAGGAGCTATTTCAGGGGAACCGGCAGGTCAAAGCGACCAGCGAGAAGGCTCGGGTGGAAATCCCCGCGCCGTTCTCCTGCACGGTCGGTGACGCGGTCTTCAAGGTCTCGTCCGAAACAGCCTTCACCCTTAGTGAAAGCGCCTGTCAGCGGCGGCTGGAAGGGGTCAGGGCCGGGAAGTTCCCGTGCGACCTTACCGTCACGTGGCAGGAGGGGAGACTGGTGGTCGACGCCCTGGTCTGCGGCATCGCCAGCCAACAACAGTTCGACGTCGGCCCGCTGGATCCCGCCCGGAGCAGCGACATGGCCGCCGTCCTGGCCGGGCAGTTCGGCAAGACCGGCGACACCCGCTTCACCCTTCGTACCCTGGAGGCCCCCGCATTCCCCCCCCTCCTGATCCCGGCGACCCTTCTCAAGGAGGTGCGCCGCGACTTCTACCAGCGCCTGGCCGACGAGGTCCTGCCGGCCGTTGCCAGGGAGCGGCAGGAGCGGGTGCGTCAGGCCCGGGGAGCCCTCGTTCAGGGCCGTCCTGTTTCGGGGAGCGCCAGGACGGAGCTGATTGTCAGGGTCGACCACCTGAAGGACCTCAACCTCCTCCATCAACAGGGGGTGGATGCCGTCAGCCTGCCGGTCTCCCGCGCCAACCTCCACCAACTCCCCCAGACGGTCCGGCGGCTCAAGGGGCGCGAAGGGAAGATCATCTGGCGCCTCCCCTTCATCATCTTCGAGCAGGATACCGACTGGTACCGGGACGCCATCGCCTACCTGGCAGGCATCGGCTTCAGCCGCTTCGAGGCGGCCAATATCTCCCATTTCCCCCTCCTCACGGGGATCGACGCCGAGCTCTCCACCGACTACCGGCTCTTTTCCGTCAACAGCCAGGCGATCCAGGCCTGGCAGGATCTGGGAGCATCCGCCGTCACCCTCTATCTGGAGGACGATGCGGAAAACCTCGCAGAGCTCCTGGCCGCCGACCTGGGGGTCACCCGACGCATCCTGGTCTACGGCAGCGTGCCGGTCATCACCTCCAAGATCGCCATCAAAGGGGTCAGGGGGGACGTGCCGCTCCTTTCCGACCGCGGCGATGGCTACCGGGTCACGGTCAAGGACGGACTGACCGTCGTGACCGCAACCACGCCATTCTCCATCACCGGCTTCCGTGAGCGGCTCCAGGGGATGGGGTGCAGCTCGTTCGTCATCGACCTCGGCCAGACCCCTGCCGACCAGTGGCCCCGCGTCCTGGACGCCTTTAGCCGCAGCAGCGAGCTCCCCGGCACCTCCCCCTTCAACTTCGCCACCGGGCTGGTGTAAAAGGGAACCGCAGACATACCGCAGTCCGTGAGACGGGGGATCCTGCGGAGGTTGGTCTGCCCGGTGCGTAGCGGCTCTTGGCGAAATGAAGCGTAAACAGCCGATCCTGTCTGAGCCCGCCAGGGCGAGTTGATCGGCTGTAGCGTAATGAGCCTAGAGCCGCAGCACAAGGGGAGTTCAACCGGAGCAGGATGCCCTATCTCACGAATCTCATACGAAACGCAGAGGTACACGATTGTGCTTAACATCTTCGACAAACTGAAAAACCCGGCCTTGGCCGGCCTGCTGAAGGACCAGCGGGTCCAGGAGCTGATCACCCGCCGGGAGTTCCGGATCAGCGACGACTACCTGCAGCGGGAATTCATCGACCAGGCAGGCGACGACGAGCTGCGCGAGCTTTCCCTACGGTTCTTCGAGGGGCGCGGCGAACTCCGCGGCGTCGTGAAGAAGCGACTTCTGCCGGCCATATCCTTCTCGGCCAGCTTCACCCTGCACGGCGTGGAATTCAACGCCATGGGAAAGCGGCTCCACCTGGCGATCGAGCAGGTAAAGCCGCTGGACCTGGAGTGGGTGACCCGCCGCATCGTGGAACGGGTCCCCTTCCTTGCCTACAACGACGGTCTGGTCACCTGCGACCTCACCAGGGTCCCCCGGCTGGCCGACCTCCTCGCCTACGAGCTGAAGGGGATGCAGTTGGCCAACTTCGTGACCCTCCGTGAAATCGGCTTTCAGGATGGTGCGCTGGTGGGGAGGATCGCCCTGTGCCTCTGAACGATCACCTGGTACGGATCATCACCGCCTCCGGCACCGTCCGCGCCCTGGCCTGCAGCACCACCGGCCTGGTGCGTGAGGCCGCGGAGCGGCACGGCGCCGGGCCGGTGGCCAGCGCGGCCCTGGGGCGGGCGCTTACCGGCGGGGCACTCATGGGGGCGCTGCTGAAGAGCGGCCAGCGGGTAGCCCTCAAGTTCGAAGGAAACGGCCCCTTACGGAAGGTGATCGTCGAGGCGGAGAGCAACGGCGCGGTCCGTGGGTTCGTGGCGGTCCCCGACGTCGACCTTCCCCTGCGGAACGGCAAGCTGGACGTGGCTGCAGGGATCGGACGGGCAGGGTTCCTCACCGTCACCAAGGACCTGGGGCTCAAGGAGCCGTACAAGGGGATCGTCCAGCTCTACTCCAGCGAGATCGCCGAGGACCTGGCCTATTATCTGACCGACTCTGAGCAGACCCCGTCCGCCGTCGGCCTGAGCGTCTTCGTGGACGGTGACGACGCGGTGACCGCAGCCGGCGGCTTTCTCATCCAGGCCCTGCCGCCGGGCGACCCTGAGCTGGTGGAGGCCCTGATGACGAGGATCAGCGAGCTCCCGCCCCTCTCCGAGCTCTTCCTGGCCGGCACCTCACCGGAAGCGCTTCTGCAGCGGCTCTTCGACGACATCCCCCACTCGGTCCTGGAAAAACGGGAGCTCGCCTTCAGCTGCTCCTGTTCGCGGGAAAAGATCGAGCGGGTTCTCATCTCTCTCGGGAAAGAGGAGCTCGGCAAGCTTGCCGCGGAGCGGGAAGAGACCGAGGTCACTTGCGAATTCTGCCGACAGCGGTATACCTTCGACAGGCGGGAGGTGGCTGAACTCCTGGCCAATCTCGACAGGGAGGAAAGCCCATGATCAAGGAATTCAGGGAATTCGCCGTCAAAGGGAACATGCTCGACCTGGCAGTCGGCGTCATTATCGGCGGGGCGTTCGGCAAGATCGTCACGTCGCTGACCACCGATATCATCATGCCCCCCATCGGCCTCCTGCTCGGCAAGATGGACTTCTCCAACCTCTTCGTCACCCTCACCCCGGGGAAGTCGTTCGAGACGGTCAAGCAGGCCAAGGAGGCCGGGGCCGCCACCCTGAACTACGGCCTCTTCATCAACACCTGCATCGATTTCCTGATCGTCGCCTTTGCCGTTTTCCTCCTGGTGAAGCAGATCAACCGCCTCAGGAAGACGGAACCGCCCCCCCCCAACACCAAGGATTGCCCGTTCTGCTGTTCCAAGATCCCGCTCCCGGCCTCCCGCTGTCCCCAGTGCACCTCCGAGCTGGCGGGGGCCTGATGATCCACACTGCGCGGCCACTGCCGGCGGAAACTGGCAGCGGCCGCTCTAGCTTCCTGCCATGACCGACACCCCCACCCTCATCGACGTCGCCGTTGCCCTGCCGGTGGACCAGACCTTCACCTATAGCATACCGCCGGAGCTCGCTCCGCTGGCGGTCTGCGGCTGCCGGGTCCTGGTCCCCTTCGGCAGGCGGACCGTGACCGGCTACCTCCTCGGCCCGGCCCGACAGACGGCCGACGCCTGCAAGGAGATCAGGGAGGTCCTGGACCGGGAGCCGCTCTTCGGCGAGGAGGAGCTCTGGCTCTACCGCTGGGTCGCCGCCTACTACCTCCACCCCCTGGGGGAGGTGATCAGGTCGGCCCTGCCGGCGGGGTTGACGGTCATGGCGCGGATGAAGACCGCCATTGCCGACGACGGCACCACCACCACTGCCGAGGTTCTCTCCAAGGGGCAGCGGCTGAAGACCGAACCCTGCTACCGGGCCCTCGACCTCCCCGAGCCGGACAAGCTCCGGGGGAAGTCCCTCGACATCCTCCGCTTCCTCAAGGCTGAGGGAGAGGCCTCCGGCAGGGAACTCTCGGGGCGCTTCGCCCCCTGCGGACCGCAGCTGAAGAAGCTCCTGGCAGCCGCCCTCGTCACCGTCAGGGAGCGGGAGGTCTACCGGGACCCGTTCCAGGGCGCCGTGACTCCCGACACCCCGCCCCCCCTCACGGAGGAGCAGAGCGCGGTCCTGTCACCGCTCACCGCTGCCCTCGACGCCGGGGCCTTCGCCCCGTTCCTGCTCCACGGCGTCACCGGCAGCGGCAAGACCGAGGTCTATCTGCGGGCCATCGGCCACGCCATGGAACAGGGGAAAAACGCCCTGGTCCTGGTCCCCGAGATCGCCCTCACCCCCCAGCTGGTGGGGCGGTTCCGGCGCCGCTTCACCCACGGCATCGCCGTACTCCACAGCGGCCTTTCCGACGGGGAACGGTACGACCAGTGGCGCCGGATCAGGCGCGGCGAGGTACGGATCGTTATCGGCGCCCGCTCGGCCATCTTCGCCCCCATGGCCAATATCGGCATCGTCGTGGTGGACGAGGAGCACGAGGGGTCCTACAAGCAGTCGGAGGGACTCCGCTACAACGCCCGCGACCTGGCCCTGGTGCTCGGCACCCGCCACGGTGCAACGGTCATCCTCGGCTCGGCCACCCCGCTGGTCACCAGCCGCTATGCCGCCGACTGCGGGAAACTCGGCCATCTCCCGCTCACCCAGCGGGTGAACGGCCTCCCCATGCCGACCACCACCCTGCTGGACATCCGCAGCCACCGCAAAAGCGTCCTCCACCCGGAACTGGCCGCGGCCCTGGCGAAAAACCTGGACGCGGGGGGGCAGGCCATGCTGCTCCTGAACCGTCGCGGCTTCGCCACCTGGCTGGTCTGCAGCGCCTGCGGCGAGGTGCTCCGCTGCCCCAACTGCAGCGTCACCCTCACCTTTCACCAGCAAAAGCGCCGCCACATCTGCCACTACTGCGACTACGCCATTCCGGCCCCCTCTCTCTGCGACAAATGCGAAGGTGGGGAGCTGACCTTCCTGGGCCGGGGTACCGAGCGGCTGGAAGAGGAGATCCAGACACTCTTCCCGACCGCCCGCGTCGCCCGCATGGACCGGGATACCACGGCCGGCAGGGGGGGGCACGCCCGTATCCTGGACCGGCTGGCCAGCGGGGCAATCGACATCCTGGTGGGGACCCAGATGATCGCCAAGGGGCACGACTTCCCCGGGGTGACCTTGGTGGGGGTGGTGGATGCCGATGCCGTCCTGAACCTCCCGGACTTCCGGAGCAGCGAGCGGGCGTTCCAGCTGGTGAGCCAGGTGGCCGGCCGGGCCGGCCGCGGAGCACTGCCGGGGACGGTCCTGGTCCAGAGCATGGTGCCTGAGCACTACGCCCTGCAGCGGGCCGCGGGGCACGACTACGAAGGTTTTTACCAGGAGGAGCTCGCCTTCCGGCAGGAGACAGGCTATCCCCCCTTCAGCTACCTGGCCGCCATCCTCCTCTCCAGCCCGGCGTTCCAGGCGGCCGAGTCGGCAGCCAAGGAGGCCGCCGCACAGCTCCGCACGCTCCGGCAGACACTCGGCTACCGGACCGAGATCCTCGGCCCGGCCGCCCCGCCGCTCGGCAAGGTGCGGGGGCGCTTTCGCTGGCAGATCCTCCTGAAGGGGACGAACCGTCAGGAACTGCACCGCCTGGCAGGGCGGTTCCGGAGCGGCTACACGCCGCCGGCGAACGTCCGGGTTGCCATCGATATCGATCCGGTGGATATGCTGTGACGACCGGAACGCATCCAACCTCCCAACGCTGCCGGACCGCCGGGACGGGTACCGGTTGGCTGCTCATCGGCATCTGCGCGGTCGCACTTCTCCTCATCACCGGCAGGCTCGCTCCGGCCATCGCCGAGGTAGTGCCCGACGCCACCCAGCGCCCCACCATCATCGTCGGCGGCGACTACAACTACCCCCCCTACGAATTCATCGACAAGAACGGCCAGCCGACCGGTTTCAACGTGGAGCTGACCAGGGCCATCGCCGAGGTGATGGGGATGAACGTGGAGATCCGTCTCGGCCCCTGGAACGAGATGCGCACGGCCCTCGACGACGGGAGCGTCGACATCCTCCAGGGGATGGCCTTCACCGAGGAGCGGGCGAAGAAGCTGGAATTCTCCACCCCCCACGCCATTGTCTACCAGTCCATCTGGAGCAGGAAGGGGGAGGAGGTCAAATCTCTGAAGCAGTTGCGGGGCAAGGAGGTCATCGTGATGCAGGGGAGCGTCATGCATGACTTCATGATGGAAAACGACCTGGGCGCTGCCTTTACGACCACCGACACCCTGGCCGACGCCCTCCGCCTTCTCAATGCCGGGAGCTACGACTGCGCCCTGGTGGCAAAGCTGCCCGGCCTCTACCTGACGAAGGAGCTTGGACTGACCAGGATCGCGCCGGCGGCTCGGCCGATCGTCGCCCAACGATACGGCTATGCAGCAAAAAAATGGAACCACGAACTGGTGGGACGTTTCGACGAGGGGCTTGCCCTCTTGAAGCGCTCCGGGCAGTTCCAGACGATCCACAACAAATGGCTCGGCGTACTGGAACCCCAGCCGATCTCCTGGCAGCGGATCGCCCGGTACGTGGCGATGGTGGCGCTTCCCCTCCTCTTCATCCTCGGCGGCACCGTGGTCTGGTCGCGCACCCTGCAGAAGCGGGTCGCCCAGCGGACCGAAGAGCTGGCCCGGGAGGTGGCGGAAAAGGAACGCGCCCTGAAAGAGCTCCGCCTGCACCAGGACCGGCTGGTCCAGGCCGACAAGATGGCGGCGCTCGGCATCCTCGTCTCCGGCGTGGCCCACGAGATCAACAACCCCAACGGCCTCATCCTCCTCAATCTCCCCCGCTTCAGCGAGACGTTCAAGCAGATCGAGCCGCTGCTGGAGGAGTACTACCGGGAACACGGCGATTTCAGCGTGGGTCGGTTCAACTATTCCCGGATGCGGGAAGAGCTGCCCCACATGTTTGCCGAGACCCAGGAAGCGGCCAAACGGATCAAACGGATCGTGGACGATCTCAAGGCGTTCAGCCGGCGGGACACAGCCACCCTGACCGAGACCGTGGACATCAACGCCACGGTGGAGGCGGCGGTACGCCTGATCGACAACGCCATCAGAAAGGCGACCGACCACCTGCAGGTCGACCTGGAGAGGGAGCTGCCGAAGGTGCGGGGGAATGCACAGCGGATCGAGCAGGTGGTGGTGAACCTCCTCCTCAACGCCTGTCAGTCGTTGGCGGACAAGGAGAAGCGGGTCTTCCTCGCCACCAGCTTCGATCCCGAAAAGCGGGAGGTCATCGTCACGGTGCGTGACGAAGGCCAGGGGATTGCGCCGGAGCACCTCCCCCACCTGACCGACCCGTTCTTCACCACCAAGCGGGACGAAGGGGGGACCGGGCTCGGCCTGTCGGTCTCCGCCGGCATCGTCAAGGAGCATGGCGGCACCCTCGTCTTCACCCCCTCCGCGGCCGGCGGGGTGACGGTCACCCTCACACTGCCGACGCTTACCTGAAGAAAGCCAATCAACCCGTAACCCACTGTTGGACCGCTGAGGACGCAGAGTTTCGCAGAGAAAAAACAAAGCAATATGAAAAAGTCTCCCGTCTCCAAAGCAGTGAAACTATCTCAAATCATAACCATGAGGTTTTCTCCGCGTTACTCTGCGTCCTCTGCGGTAAATGCTTTTCCCAGAATAAAGGATTTTAAGCATGAACAAGACACTCTACCCTTCCTTTTCGGTCCTCCTGGTGGACGACGAGACGGCGTGGCTCCGAAGCATCAGCATGGCCCTGGAAGGACCGGGCGCCATCAGCAACCTCGTCCAGTGCAGCGACAGCCGGGAGGTCATGGGGATCCTCGCCCGGCAGGACGTGGGGCTCATGCTCCTCGACCTCACCATGCCCCACATCTCCGGCGAGGAACTCCTGGGGAAGATCGCCGAAGAGCACCCTGAAACGGCCGTCATCGTCCTCTCCGGGATGAACCAGGTGGATACCGCGGTCCGCTGCATGCGGCTCGGGGCATTCGACTACCTGGTAAAGACCGACGAGGAGGACCGGATCATCGATTCGGTCCGGCGGGCCATCCGGATGCAGGAACTGCAGCAGGAGAACCGGGAGATGCGTCGGCGCCTGCTGAACGACCGCCTTGAGCATCCCGAGGCCTTCAGCGGCATCGTCACCAGCAACAAGACGATGCGCGCCGCCTTCCAGTACATAGAGGCGGTGGCGAAGAGCACCCAGCCGATCCTCATCACCGGAGAGAGCGGCGTGGGGAAGGAGCTTATCGCCAGGGCCGTGCATACCCTCAGCAGAAGCCGCGGGCCGCTGGTTCCGGTGAACGTGGCCGGCCTCGACGACAACGTCTTCACCGACACCCTGTTCGGCCACACCAAGGGTGCATTCACCGGGGCCAACGAAGCGCGGAAGGGGATGGTGGAGCAGGCGGCCGAAGGGACCCTGTTCCTGGACGAAATCGGCGACCTCTCCCTCTCCTCCCAGGTGAAGCTCCTCCGCCTCATCCAGGAAGGGGAATACCACCCGCTGGGGAGCGACCTGGCGAAACAGCTCAAGGCTCGGATCGTCGTCGCCACCCACCAGGACCTGGCGGTGAGGCGGGCCGCCGGCCAGTTCCGCAAGGACCTCTATTACCGGCTTCGCGCCCACCATCTGCATATCCCGCCGCTGCGCGAACGGAAGGACGACATCCCGCTCCTCCTCGACCACTTCCTGGAAGAAGCCGCCCATGCGTTCGGCAAGAAGCGGCCGACCTACCCGAAGGAACTCCTCACCCTGCTGACCACCTACAGCTTTCCCGGGAATATCCGTGAACTCCGCGCCATGGTATTCGACGCCATGAGCGTCCACACCTCCCGGATGCTCTCCATGAGCACCTTCATCAACGCCATGGAGGGACAGGGAGAAGCCCGGGAGGAAGGAGCGGTCGCGGGTGCCGCCGGAGACGAACAGAACGTCTATGCCGGCTGGATCCGCCTCCCCACGCTGGGCGAAGCGGTCGAACAGCTCGTCGCCGAGGCGATGCGACGCGCCGACCAGAACCAGACCATGGCATCGCGGATGCTCGGCATCTCCCAGCCGGCCCTGAGCAAGCGGCTGAAGATGAAGCGCGGCTAGCAGGCGTTTCCGGGAGCGCTATGGCACTCCCTTTTTGTCTCTGTAGATAGTGTCGGAAAACCCATACAGTTTTCAGCAAACCTTTACCATTACACGTTCAACAACCCCATCAATCTCAAAGACCCATCTGGCCTTGATCCGTATGGCCGGAACGGAAGAGGGACTAACAATGTGATGCGATGCCATGTCAACCCACACAACGACCGTAATGAAAATCTTCTCGGATTGCTTGCAGCGCTTGGATTGACAGCGGGGCCAGAGGCATACGCCATAATTGCGAGGTATTGGCCATCCTTAATGACAGCGGCTGGCACAGAAACAGGGCAGAGAATCTTGTCAGATTTACCTGATTTTATTGGAGCACAATTGCCTGGACCAATTTCAATGACTCCTGCGGGTCGAAGGGGTGCTTTAGTCAACTTCATCATTACAAACGGAGAATGGGATGTCAATAAATGGTAAAAAGAAAGTCAGATCAGATTTCCTATGGACAGGAGCATTCCTCTTGATACTAGGAATTACAACGTTATTTAAACCGGTTTACTATTTTCGTGGTGCTAATGTAGACTTCACTGGTCACAATATATTGATTGGATGTATTTTAGCTTTTATTGGTTTAGTATTTGTAGTTATTGGATTTAAAGCTAAGTAATATTATTGTTATCTGATACAATTATGGAAAGCCAATTTTGTATCGGAGCTTACCATAATGTTTACAAAACAATGTGATCAACTAAGTTTCTTTGATGCCGTTTTTATATGTGAGATACTAATTACAAAAGACAGCTTCTACCGCAAGTTCAGAGAAATTGTCTGGCCACTCATAGAAGACGAACAGTTTGAGAACATGTACTGCAAGGACAACGGCCGTCCACCGATTTCTCCGGCCCTTCTTGCAATGGCAACCATCCTCCAGCATTACCGCGATTTGTCAGACCGGGAGATGGAAAGAGCCTGCATGTTCGATATCGAAATCAAGTATGCCCTCGGATTGCAACTTGATGATCGCCCATTTGACCATTCGTCGTTAGGTGACTTCAGAAAACGGCTCCTCGAAAACGGAAAAGAGAAGGAAACCTTCGACCGGATACTGGCCCACCTTGTCAGTTCCGGCCTGATCAGGAAAGACGAAATCCAGCGCATAGATGCCACCCATGTTCTTGCCGACGTGGCAATCCCGACGATGGTAACCCTGGTCAAGAAAGGTATCTACGAAATACTGAAGCCAATTGCCAAGCGCCACAAGACAGTACATACCAAGCTGGCAACGGCCATCAACCTGGATGAGTACAGCAAGAAAAACGTCAATCATGATGCTCCGGGCCGATTGGATATCGACAACCGCAAGCAAAAGCTCGTCACAGTCGTCACCGATGCCCGCACTGTGCTTGGCGAAGCCAGGAAAATCAAAGGAGATGAAATCCTTTCCCGTCGGGTCGATATGCTAAAGCGCATCCTCCAGGAGAACATAACCGAAGACGAAACCGGTGCACCGAAGGAGCGAGACTATAAAGATAAGCCGCAGGACATCATGGTATCGCCGGTTGACCCGGATGCCCGCTACGGTGCCAAGTCGAACACCAAGCGATTCACCGGTTACAAGGCGAACATCACCGAAACAGTAGAGAGTCGCTTTATTACCAACATCAAGCCCATGCGCGGCAATCGTCATGATGGCAGCAACATGGTCGAGGCGGTAGTCGAACAAAAGCAGCACGGTTTGCAGCCGGCCAAGTTGATCGGCGACACGGCCTACGGCGACGGCATTGCCAGGAAGGATTTGCAGAAAGAAGGAGTCATCGTCGTTGCTCCGATGAAAGAGAAGAATGGCAGGAGCAAGGCTGTTTATCCCAAGAGCATGTTCCACTATGACGAAGCGAACAACCTGTTGACCTGCCCAGCTGGTGTTACCACCAAGCAGAGCTACTGGGACCGGCAGAAAGAAATCAGGATGTTTCACTTCCCCATGACCGAATGCGGTAAGTGCCCGCGCAAGCCTGAATGCACCAACTCCAGGGACGGCAGGCGGACAGTCGGCATCAGTAAGGTCAACAAAGACATAATGGCTGTCAGTAGAAAATAAGCGACCTGCCCCTTGCAAACGTGG
>CAYSJJ010000020.1:0-56312 GCA_964431365.1 uncultured Geobacter sp.
CCTCCTTTGGGGTTAGTTCAACTCAGTAACCCCCCTCAATCCCCCCTTATCAGGGGGGAGTCGTAAGCCTCCCCTGATAAGGGGAGGTTTGGAGGGGTTGGTTGCGTCCTCAGTGCATCGGTGACAACAACTGCTTGAGAAACTGCTTGGCTCGGTCGTGCTGCGGGTTCTTGAAGAACTCCTCCGGTTTCGCCTCCTCCAGGATGACGCCGTGGTCCATGAAGACGACCCGGTGGGAGACCTCCCGGGCGAACCCCATCTCATGGGTCACCACCACCATGGTCATGCCGCTCCCTGCCAGGTCCTGCATGACCGCCAGCACCTCGCCGATCATCTCCGGGTCCAGCGCCGAGGTTGGCTCGTCGAAGAGCATGATGCGCGGCTTCATGGCCAGTGCCCGGGCGATGGCGACCCGCTGCTGCTGCCCGCCGGAGAGCTGGGAGGGATGGCTGTCCCGCTTTTCCGCCAGGCCGACCCGCTCCAGCAGGGCAACAGCCTGCTCTTCGGCCTCACGCTTCGGCGTCTGGCGGATCTTGATGGGGGCAAGGGTAATGTTCTGGAGTGCTGTCAGGTGAGGATAGAGATTGAACTGCTGGAAAACGAAACCGACCTCCGCCCGCAGGCGGTTGATGTTCACCTTCCTGTCGGCCAGGTCCATGCCGTCGACCACCAGGCTCCCCTGGTCGATCGGCTCCAGCTGGTTGATGGTCCGGATCAGGGTCGACTTGCCCGACCCCGAGGGACCGCAGACCACCAGCACTTCGCCCGGCTTGACGTGGAGATTGATGTCGTTGAGAACGTGGAGAGTCTTGAACCATTTGTGAACGCCCTGAAATCGGATCATGGCAACTCCCGGGGAAATAACCGCCTGTTTGGGCGTTCATTATAACGGCTTTGGCCGGGAAAGCAATCGACTGGGGCGTTTACGCTATTTACGGATAACGCGCCGCCGCATCCCGCCCATGGCGGCCATCTGCTGCTTCTGGATGGTGGCCGGGTTTTCCAGGTGGAACTGCAGCCACATCTCGCCGTAACCGGTCATCTTCATCCGCTTCCCTTCCTTCAGGAGGGCGAGGTTCTGGGTCAGGTTCTCGTCGCCGGCGATCTTCTTCAGGCCCCGTTCAAGGACCTCCTTTGCCTTGTCGACATCGCCGCCGTCGGCCAGACACCAGGCGTAGAGCGCCCAGAGGAGTGATTCCTTCGGGGTGCCGAGCACGGCCTTCTCGAAGGTATCCTTCATCGTATCCCGCTTGTTCCGCTTCATGTAGGTGATCGCCAGCATCCCCATGGTCACCCAGTTCTTGAAGAACCCTTTCTGCAGATACGGGAAGGCGCTGGAGAAGTCGCGCTTGATGTAGTAGAGCATGCCGATGGCCGAGTGTACCTGCCCTGTCACGTAGATCTGCCACTTGCCGTACTGCAAGGCAGGCTGCATCTCCCTGATCGCCTTGTCCACCAGCGCAAGCTGCATCTCCTTGCTGCCGGCCCGCTGGGTCTGCAGGTCCTTCATGGCCGACGTCATGATCGTCTCGACCTTTTTCATGAAATAGCGACTGAGAAGGGCAAAGGCACCGAGACAGAGGGCGAGACCGATGATGAGGGAGATCCACCAGGTGAGCTTGACGGCAAACGTCAGGACCAGAAACGTGACAACGGCAATGGCGATGGAGATGATGATATTGTACATAGTGGAACGAAACCCCTTCTTACAATACTGGATGGTAAACTTACGTGCTTAATCCGCGTCATCCGCGGTCTGGCGCAGCTATGGGTATAGCCGCGTTGGTGCTGATTGACCAACAGAAAATGTTCAAAAACTCAGGTTGCTCAAAAATAGTCAGATCGTCGCACCCGCAGAAAGCTCCGCGGAGGCGTAGCAGCGCTACGCCGCACAAAGGAGCTTTCGAGGACGGCGGCGAGATGGCTGTTTTTCAGCAACCTTCCGTCAGCTCTTCTCTTCACTGCTACCCGGCAGCGCATCCTTGTCCACGGACTTGGCAACGATGATCCGTTTCCCCGGCCGGAGCGCCACCCTCTCCTTCAGGTTGTTCCAGGCGGCGAGGATCTTGGCGGAAACGTTGAAACGGCGGGCCAGGGATGCCAGGGTGTCCCCCTTCTTCACCGTGTAGAACCGTGTCGTCTCCTGCTTTTCCGGCGTTTCGTCCTTTTTCGAAGGAGCGGCAATCACCGTCGGTGCCTGTTCTGCCGGCTTCTCCGGCCCCTTTTCCACGGCGACCGGCACCAGGATGCTCTTGCCCTTCAGCCGCGCCCCGCTTTTCAGGCGGTTCGCCTCGGCCAGGGCCTCCACCGTGGTATTGAACCGCTTGGCCACCGTGGCCAGGGTATCACGTTTCTTCGCCTTGTAGCGGGTATAGACGACCCGCTCCGTATAGCGCTGGTTTTCGGGGATCTTGGCGTACTCGACCTCGAAGAGCCCCTTCTTCCCCTTGGGGAGCTTGAGCTGATAGTTGTCGTAACCGGGGGGCGTGCACCAGCGGCGCAGTTCAGGGTTCAGCTCCTTGAGGGTCTGGTACGGCACGTCGGCGATACGGGCGATCAGTTCCAGATCGGTCCTGCTCGGGACCGTCACCGTGTCCAGCTCCAGCGCCGGCAGGTAGGCGACGTCGGCGAACCCGTAGCGGGCCGGCTCCTTGGCGATGATGGCCGCTGCCAGCAGCTTGGGAACGTAGTCCTTGGTCTCCCTCTTCAGGTACGACCCCTTGGTCAGCTGCCAGAAATCCCGGCTGTTGTACATGTCGATGGCCCTGAGGATCTTGTTCTCGCCGGCGTTGTACCCCGCGGCCGCCAGGTACCAGTCGTTGTTGAAGAGGGCGTAGAGTTCCTTCAGGTAGAGGGCTGCAGCAATGGTCGACTTCAGCGGGTCGCGGCGTTCGTCGATCCATTGGTCGATCCGGAGGGAGTAACGCTTGCCGGTGCCGGACATGAACTGCCATGGCCCGACGGCGCTCGCCACGGAGATGGCGTGGGGGGTGAACCCGCTCTCGATCATGGCAAGGTAGACCAGGTCTTCGGGAAGTTTTTCCTTCCTGAGGACCTCTTTCATGAGCGGGATGTAGCGCTCGGAACGGGAGAGCCAGCGGGCAAAGGAACTGCGCCCCCTGGTCTGGAAGTAGTTGACGAAGTACTCCACCTTGCCGTTAAGGGTAAGGGGGATATCCGAGTCGGGAAGATCCACCGGGGGATAGCGAAGTTCGATCTCGTCGGAGAGGTGCGCCAGCCCCTCTTCGCCGGCCGCGGGCTCGGCGTCGGCAATCCCCAGGGAGCGTATCAGTTCGGCTTCCCGCCCCAGTGATGCCACCTGGATGCCCCGGGTCGTAAGAATCGCCTCTTCGGCAGGAGGGTTGGCCGGCAGTTCCGGACGCTGGGCGGCAACGCCTGGTGACGCCACGAAAATGATAATGAAAAGGGAAAGGAGCTGCAGCATTGGGGTCCACCGCCGCACCAGCGATACCGGATATCCGGCGCACGGGCGGCTGCATAAAAAAGGATGGCGCAGTATAGAGGAATTTTCCCCCACTGTCAAATCGGGGTACGGGGACGATGACGTCGTTGCGGCAGGGCGCCGATGTGGTAATAGTTTATGGCCTGACAACACACTATCGGCCATACGGGAGAACACGATGACGACTCTGAATCATTGGCACCGTTACCAGGAACACCTCTGCGCCTCTCCGCAGATCGGGCTTACCCTCGACATCAGCCGCATGAACTTCGGCGATGACTTCCTCCCCCACATGGAGCAGGCCATGCAGCGGGCCTATACGGCCATGGCCGAACTGGAGGGGGGCGCCATCGCCAACCCGGATGAAGGGCGGATGGTGGGACACTACTGGCTGCGGGCCCCTGAACTGGCACCGACACCGGAGATCAGCGCGGAGATCGAATTCACGGTCCGGGCGGTGCAGGAGTTCGCCGCCGACATCCACGGGGCGGCCATCACCACCCCGGCCGGCACACCGTTTCGCCGCCTGCTGGTGATCGGCATCGGCGGGTCGGCACTGGGACCCCAGTTCGTTGCCGATGCGCTCGGCTCGGCAACGGACCGGATGAGACCATACTTTTTTGACAACACCGACCCGGACGGCATGGACCGGGTCATTGACGAAATCGGTCCTCTCCTCTCCGAGACCCTGACCCTGGTCATCTCCAAGAGCGGCGGCACCAAGGAGACCCGGAACGGCATGCTGGAGGCCCGGGCCGCCTATCTCCGCGCCGGCCTGGAGTTCCCCCACTATGCCGTGGCGGTGACCGGCGCCGGCAGCGAACTGGACAGAACCGCCATCAACGAAGGGTGGCTGGCCCGTTTCCCCATGTGGGACTGGGTCGGCGGCCGGACCTCGATCACGTCGGCGGTGGGGCTCCTGCCGGCCGCGCTGCAGGGGGTGGACACCGCCGGACTCCTGGAGGGTGCGCGACTCTGCGACGCCATTACCCGCTCCACGGAAACCCGCCGCAACCCGGCAGCGCTGCTGGCCTTGATGTGGCACCATGCCACCGGCGGGCGCGGCGCCAAGGACATGGTCGTCCTCCCCTACCGGGACCGCCTTCTCCTCTTCTCCCGCTATCTCCAGCAGCTCGTCATGGAGTCCATCGGCAAGGAGTTGGACCTGACCGGCGCGGTGGTCAATCAGGGGATCTCGGTCTACGGCAACAAGGGGTCCACCGACCAGCACGCCTATGTGCAGCAACTCCGTGAGGGGGTGCCCAACTTCTTCGTCACCTTCATCCAGGTGTTGCAGGACCGGGCAGGGACGTCCATGGCCGTCGACCCGGGGGTCACCAGCGGCGACTACCTCTTCGGCTTCCTGCAGGGAACCCGCCAGGCCCTGGCGGAAAAAGGGCGGGAATCGCTCACCATCACCGTCGATGAGCTGGACGCCCGGACCATCGGGGCGCTCATCGCACTCTACGAGCGGGCTGTCGGCTTCTATGCCAGCCTGGTCGGCATCAACGCCTACCACCAGCCCGGGGTGGAGGCGGGTAAGAAGGCGGCCGGCGTGGTGCTGAAGCTGCAGGAGGAAATTTTCGCCCTGCTCCGGTCCCGGCAGGGAGAGCCGCTCACCGCCGAGGAGGTTGCCGTAGGACTCGGCAAGGCCGATCAGGCGGAAACCGTCTATCACATCCTGCGCCACGCCGCCGCCAATCCGGACCACGGCATCGCCATGGTAGCGACCGAGCCGCCCTGGCTGAGCCGGTTCAAGGGGTGAATCTGCAGAGGCCTGATTCTCAAGGGGCGACGACTTTCGTTTCAGGGCGTGTCAACCATCAGCCCGATGTAACGTTTTGGATGGCATACGCCGTATCTTGAAAGGAGATAACCCATGAACAGAACGAAACGATTGACCGTCGCCGTGGCAGGATTGCTGGGGCTGGCTCTGGTGGCCGGACAGGCCCTGGCCCAGACCGGTGAGCCGCAGCAGGGAAAACCGGGAATGACGCGCCAGGAAAAAGGGAAGTGGCAGCCAGATCCGGCCCGCCACCTCCAGAACCTTACCAAGCGACTCGACCTGACCGCCGAGCAGCAGGAGAAGATCAAGCCGATCCTCGATGAGGAGGCCAGCCAGATGAAGGCGATCGACAGCGAGAAGCTCACCCGTGCCGAACGGCGCGCCAGGATGCAGGAGCTCCGCAAGGGCTCTTTCGAGAAGATCAAGCCGCTGCTGACCCCTGAACAGCTGAAGAAGCATGATGCCATGCGGGAGCGGATGCAGGAAAAGATGCGGGACCGGCGCTAAGCCTTACGAGCCAACTACCGGCGGCACTCCCCCCCTTCTCCGGCACCGGCAACAAAAAAAGGCCCCTGACATTCCATTACGGAACGCCAGGGGCCTTTGCCGTTCAAGTTTGGCAGTTCCCAAGCAGGATGTTTCAGGCGCTGTTTTTCAGCAACCTGTTATTCACCCAGATAGGTGTACCCCAGCAGGGTCCGGTCCAAGAGCTCGATGAAGTGGCTGCTCTCCTCGATGGAGACCTTGCGCTGGGCCACCCCTTTCTCCAGGTGTTCCCGGACCCTTTTGAGGATCTCCGGCCCCTTGTACTGGACGTACTTCAGGCTCTCCCAGCAGGCGTCGCCGTTGATGACCGTGTCGATCATGTAGCCGGTCTTCTTGTTGAAGGTGATGTGCACCGCGTTGGTGTCGCCGAACAGGTTGTGCAGGTCCCCCAGGATCTCCTGGTAGGCGCCGATCAGGAAAAAGCCGATGTAGTACTCCTCGTCCTTGCGCATCTTGTGCAGCGGCAGGAACTTGGTCCGGCCGTTCTCCCCCACGAAGCTGGTGATCTCGCCGTCCGAATCGCAGGTGATGTCGGCGATGGAGGCGATCACGTCCGGCTTCTGGTTCAGCCGCTGGATCGGGACGATGGGGAAGAGCTGGTCGATGGCCCAGGAGTCGGGGACCGACTGGAACAGCGAGAAGTTGGCGAAGTAGGTCTGACGCAGGGCCAGCTGGAAGTTCTGCAGCTCCTCGGGGATCGGCTTGATCTTCTCCACGATACTGTTGATCTTCCTGATGATCTTGCCGTAGAGCCACTCGGCCATGGCCCGGTCCTGCAGGGTGAGGTAGCCGAGGTTGAAGAGGCTCACCGCCTCCTGGATCAGCTGCTGGGTGTCGTGGTAATCCTCGCGGAGGCTGTAGCGGTCGATGCTCTTGTGGATGTCCACCAGCTTCTTGACCGTAGGAGCCAGCTTCTCCGCCGTGGCCAGGTCTTCCTCGAAATCGGGGGTGAGACGCTGGGTGTTGGTGTTGAGGACGTTGGTCACCAGCACCGAGTAGTGGGCGACCGTGGCCCGCCCCGACTCGGAGATGATGTTGGGACACTCCACGCCGGCATCGTCACAGATGTTCTTGATCTGGTAGATGACGTCGTTGGCATACTCGTCGATGGAGTAGTTGACGGATGAGAAGTAGCTGGACTTGGAGCCGTCGTAGTCCACCCCGAGACCGCCGCCGATATCCACGTACTCGATCCCGACCCCCAGCTTGCGCAGCTCGGTGTAGATCCGCGCCCCTTCGATCAGGGCGGTCTTGATCTTGTCGATCTTGGTGATCTGGCTGCCGATGTGGAAATGAAGGAGCTTCACCTGGTCGATCAGGCCGTTTTCCTCCAGGAGGTCGATGGCGGCGATGATCTCCGACATCCGGAGGCCGAACTTGGCGTCTTCACCGCCGGAGGTGGCCCATTTGCCGGTCCCCTTGGAGGAGAGCTTGACCCTGATCCCGAGCTTCGGCCGGATACCGGTCTTCCTGGAGAGTTCGATGATCTTTTCCAGCTCGAACAGTTTCTCGATCACGATGGTGATGTCGTAACCGACCTTGGTGGCGTAGAGGACCGTCTCGACGTACTCGGTATCCTTGTAACCGTTGCAGATGATCGGGAGGTTGTTGCCGCTGGAGATGGAGATGCCGGCCACCAGTTCGGGCTTGGAACCGACCTCCAGGCCGATGTTGTAGCGTTTGCCGTAAGAAGCGATCGCCTCCACCACCTGGCGCTGCTGGTTCACCTTGATGGGGTAGAAGGTCTGGTACTTGGCCGGGTAATCGTTCTCGGCGATGGCGCTCTTGAAGACCCGGTTGATGCTGGCGATCCGCCCCTGGAGGACATCCATGAAACGGAGCAGGATGGGGGGCTTGATCTTCCGCTTGATCAGGTCGTCCATCAGCGCCTTGAGGTCGATGGAGTTCTTGGAGTTGGACGACGGGTGGACACAGACGTTCCCCTTCTTGTTGATGGAGAAGAGGTCGGCGCCCCAGTTATCCAAATTATAAATTTTCGCGGATTCGTTGATGGACCAGCGTTCGGTTACCATAGGCAGTTACCACCCTTCAGCGGGATTTCAGTCTCAAACCAAACAGCATGAAAAAAAACGAAAAACAAAGAGCGATTTACCGCTGAGGACGCAGAGGGAAAAAGCGAGGGAAGAATAACCCTCAAATAGGGTTTCCTCCGCGGGCCTCTGCGTCCTCTGCGGTTCAAGCTTTTCAGGTTTACGGTTTAGGACAACCTGCTCCTGAAATCCTCGTAGCCGAAGCGCCTTACCACCCTGAGCTCCCCGCTCTCCGGCTCAAAGGTGCAGATGGCCGGGTGCTGGATACCGTTGAAGGTGGTGGTCTTCACCATGGTGTAGTGGGACATGTCCTCGAACGCCAGCCGGTCCCCAGCCGTGAGAGGCCGTTCGAACGACCAGTCGCCGATGATGTCGCCGGCCAGGCAGGACGGCCCGCCGAGACGATAGGTGTGGGGCATCTCCCCCGGATCGAAACCGCCGGTGATGGCGGGTCGGTAGGGCATCTCCAGGATGTCCGGCATGTGGCAGGTGGCCGAGACGTCCAGGATCGCGATATCCATCTCGTTGTGCACCACGTCCAGCACCTCGCCGACCAGGATGCCGGTGCCGATGGCGATCGCCTCCCCCGGCTCCAGGTAGACCTCCACGTCGTATTTCCCTTTGAAGTACGTCACCAGCTCCACCAGGGCGTCGATATCGTACCCCTCGCGGGTGATGTGGTGCCCTCCCCCCAGGTTGAGCCACTTCATCTGCGGCAGGAACTGGCCGAATCTCTCCTCGAAGGCCCTGGCGGTCCGCTCCAGCGGCTCGAACAGCTGCTCGCAGAGGGTATGGAAGTGGAGCCCCTCCACGCCGGCCAGGGATTTGCCATCAAACTCGCCCCTTGGGATGCCGAGACGCGACTTGGGGGCGCACGGGTCGTAGATGGCGGTGTGCCCCTCCGAGTGCTCCGGGTTCACCCTTAAACCCACGGAGACGCCGCTCTTCTCCCAGAGCGGCCGGAACCGCTCCAGCTGATTGAAGGAGTTGAAGACCAGATGGTTTGAGGTCTGGAGCAGTTCGACGACATCCGACTCCTTGAAGGCGGCGGCAAAGGAGTGCACCTCCCGGCCGAACTCCTCGTGCCCAAGCCGCGCCTCCCAGGGGGAACTGGCGCAGACCCCGTGCAGGGTCTCCCGGATGATCGGGAAGAGCGACCACATGGAAAACGCCTTCAGCGCCATGAGGATCTTGGCGCCGGAGCGCCGCTGCACCTCGTCCAGGATCGCCAGGTTGTGGCGCAGCCGTCCCAAGTCCACCACGTAGGCGGGGGATGGGGCGAGTTCGAGGATTTTCGGGATGTCGATACCGGTCAATGTATAGAACCTTTTTCACCGCAGAGGACGCGGAGAATACAAAAAAACGTGCTTTCAGAAACTGGAGCGCAAGATTTCGGCCAGATCCTCGCACCCGCAGGGATGCCGGCGGAGGCGTAGTACCCACACACCGGGCATGAACAGGGCTACGCCGCACAACGCGCATCCCGAGGACGGCGGGGAGATGGTCGGAAGATTGCGCTCCTCTATAGTTCCGGCCAGTCGCCGCCGTCGATGACTACCGTCGGCAGTCCCATCGGCCCCAGCACCTCCAGGAACAGCTCCGGATCGAACTGCTCCATGTTCCAGACACCCGGTGCGTGCCACTTGCCGGTCAGCATCATGATGGCGCCGACCACGGCCGGGACGCCGGTGGTGTAGCTGATCGCCTGGGACTGGACCTCCTTGTAGCAGGCCTCGTGGTCGCAGATGTTGTAGATGTAGACCTGTTTCCGCTTCCCGTCCTTGAGCCCCCGGGCGATGACGCCGATGCAGGTCTTCCCCTTGGTGAGCGGCCCGAGAGACCCCGGATCGGGGAGGAGCGCCTTCAGGAACTGGATCGGGACGATCTTCTGTCCCTGGAACTCCACCTCGTCGATACGGGTCATCCCCACGTTCTGCAGCACCTCAAGGTGCTTGAGATAGTTGTCGGAGAAGGTCATCCAGAACTGGGCCTTCCTGATGGTCGGGATGTGCCTGACCAGCGACTCCATCTCCTCGTGGTAGAGGCGGTAGCAGTTCATCGGCCCGATCCCCTCGGGGAAGTCGAAAACCCGCTTGGTGGAAAGCGGCGGGCTTTCCACGAACTGGCCGTCCTCCCAGTGACGGCAGGTGGCGGTCACCTCGCGGATGTTGATCTCCGGGTTGAAGTTGGTGGCGAACGGCTGGCCGTGGGAGCCGGCGTTGGCGTCGATGATGTCGATCTCCTCCACCACGTCCAGGTACTTTTTGGCGGCCAGTGCGGTGTAGACGTTGGTCACCCCTGGGTCGAAACCGGAGCCGAGGAGCGCCATCAGCCCCGCCTCCTTGAAGCGATCCTGGTAGGCCCACTGCCAGGAGTACTCGAACTTGGCCGTATCAAGCGGCTCGTAGTTGGCGGTATCCAGGTAGTCGACGCCGGTCGCCAGACAGGCGTCCATGATGTGCAGGTCCTGGTACGGGAGCGCCACGTTGATGACCAGCTTGGGCTGCAGCTGCTTGATCAGGGCGACCAGTTCGGGGACGTTGTCCGCATCCACCTGGGCCGTCTTGATGCTGTTGTTCAGCTGGGCGGCGATGGCGTCGCACTTGGACTTGGTCCGGGAAGCCAGGGTAATCTCGCTGAAGATGTCCCGCCGCTGGGCGCACTTATGGGTCACAACCTGGCCTACGCCGCCGGCACCGATGATCAGAACGTTGCTCATATCTCCTCCTCTAGTAGGCGGCGCCATATTTGGGCGCTAACGCCGTCTGTTCGTCGCGAGGCTCCTCGACGTAGCGCTGCTACGCCTGCGGTCCTCGCTCCTCACAACCGCCGTTATCATCCCAAATCTGTCACCGCTGCACTGACGGTTGGTTTTTCAGGCGAACTAATGCGAGAACGCGAGATTTGCGCCAGATCGGTGCACCCGCAGGGAAGCCCCGCGGAGGCGTAGCAGCGCTACGCCGCACAAGGGGGTTACCGAGGACGGCGCCGAGGTGGCGTGAAGATCGCGTTCTCTCAATACGTAAATGTTGGTGGTGTTACCACCCACAAGATGCGCGCCTGGGTTTTGCCTATATTCTTCACCGAATGCTTCTTGTCCGAGGTGAAATAGAAACACTCGTCCTTTTTCACCGTGTAGAGTTTGTCGTCCAGTTTCAGCTGGACCTTGCCGCTCAGGACGAAGCCGAACTCCTCCCCCTCGTGAAACGGCTGCTCCTCCATCTCCTCACCCGGCTCCAACGTCACCAGGGCCGGGTCCATCTCCCGGTTCTGGGCCGCCGGGATCAAGAGCTCCACCTTGATCTTCTCGTCGTCGTCCGACGCCTGGACCCTGAAGTCCTTGCCGTAGACCACGTCCTCGTCGATGGTTTCGCTGAAAAACTCCTGCATGCTGACGCCGAAGACATCGATGATATCCTTCAGCGTGGCGATGGACGGTGATGTGGCGTCGTTCTCCAACTGGGAGATGAATCCCTTGGTCAGGTCGGCCCGGCTCGCCAGTTCTTCCTGGGTGAGGGAGTTTATCATCCTCAGCCTCTTCAACCGCTCACCGATCTTCACGCACCCCTCCGGGTTTAGCATTTGTAAACAAATTGTTTGATTGCTAGTTTAGCATTTCTAAACTTTTTGTCAACAAACTGGTTTAGTAATGGTAAACTTTATGTTTAAAGACCGATCCGGGCGGCGTTTATAGTACATTTGCCTTTACGTGTCAACAAGTTTCACGCGCCTGGGGCGCCCGTCGGGCTCACGTCTATTGATTTTTCATGGGGAATGGGCTACAAGGGGACGCACTATGGATATTGTTGGCGAATCGGAGAGTTCAATCATGCTACAGGGGAAAAAGATCAGTTTCATCGGCGGCGGCAACATGGCCGAGGCGCTCATCCGTGGGCTCTTGGCAGGCGGGGTGACGGCAAGCGACATACTCGTCGCCGAACCGCTGCTCAAGAAACGCGAATACCTGGTGGACCGTTATCATGTACAGGTGACGGCAGACAACCGGGACACCGCGGGGACTCCCGTCGTGATCCTGGCCATAAAGCCGCAGGTGGCGGCACGGGTCCTGGTGAGCCTGGCGGACCAGTTCTCGGACGATACGTTGGTGGTATCCATCATGGCCGGCACACCGTGCGCCGCCATCGAGGCAACATTCCAGAACCCCGTCCGGGTGGTGCGCGTGATGCCCAACACCCCGGCCCTGGTCATGGCCGGCGCATCTGCCATCTGCCGTGGCAGCCACGCCACCGATGAGGACATCGCCCTGGTTAAGGAGATATTCACCATGACCGGCACCTGCAGCGTCGTGGGAGAGGTGCTGATGGACGCCGTCACCGGTCTTTCCGGCAGCGGCCCGGCCTACGTCATGACCTTTGTGGAGGCCCTGGCCGATGCCGGGGTAAAGAACGGGCTCCCCCGGGACGTCGCCACCGAACTGGCCATCCAGACCGTCCTCGGCACGGCCCGCCTCCTTCAGGAGACCGGCGAGCACCCGGCAGCCTTGCGGGACAAGGTCACCTCACCCGGCGGCACCACCATTGCCGGACTGCATGCCCTGGAACAGGGCGCCTTCCGGGCGACGGTCATGAACGCCGTGGAGGCGGCCACGGTCAGGGCGAAGGAACTGGGGAAATAAGCGGGCTCAGGGCTCAGGGCTCAGGGCTCAGAAATATGATACAAAACGGCCGCCTGCTGCAAGAGCATGGCGGCCGTTTCAATTCAACCTTCGACAAGGCAACTACCCAACCGCAGCGCCCCGCCTCCTCCACTCCCTCACCAGCATCAGCGCGAACAGCGCAAACGACGCCAGGGTCACGTATTTCCCCACCTTGAAGGGGAGAGGATCGAAGATGAAGCGGACCTCGTGGCTTCCCGGCGGCAGGTAGATGCCCCGCAGGACATAGTCCACCCGCTGGATGTCGGCCGGTTTGCCGTCCACCGTTGCCCTCCATCCATTGAAGTATTTCTCACCCAGCACCAGCAGGGCATTTGCGGTATTGGTGGCCGCGATGTCGATGAGCTCCCCTTCGTACCTCCTGACCTGGACACTCCCCACCCCGGCAGCGGGAACCGCGCCCGGCTGTGCCAGTTGCAGCGGCGGCGGGCTCTCCACCAGGCCAAGCTGCCTCGGGTCGAATTGCGGGCTCTGCATGATGCCCAGCGCCTGCTGGGGCTGGGGGGCAACATTCAGCACCGAAGGGACCAGCCAGGCCTTCGGCATGACCGTACGGTTCTCCACCACCACCTCGCTGCCGTCCGGGGACTGGAAGACCGGGGCGAACTTGTTCCCCAGTTGTGCCCGCTCCTCTGCGTATTGTGCGGCCGGGTAGACCAGGTACCGGACATTCATCAGGTCCGGCATTGACGATCCGAGGGTGAACGCATCGAGAAAATCCTGCCAGCGCTGCTGCTGGACCGGATTGGAGGTAAACATGACCGGAACCTTGTTGCTGGCATAGGCCATGGGGTCCCCCCCGCTCATGGGGAGGACTCGATACTGCTGTTCACACCCCTTGGCCAGGAACTCCGTCACCGGCGACTTCGCCCCCCGGGCCGTCTCCGGCGCCTTTACCAGGAACATGAACTTGTCGTTGATGCGCCACACATCTGCCAGATACAGGAGCAGAAAGACGACGGGAAGGAGCCTGAGAGCCTGGCTGCGCCGCCCGAAGATCCAGAATGCTCCGGCGCAGAGGGCGGCAAGCCCTGCCGCGATGCCGGTCTCCATCATCAGGTTGTTCCACCGCTGGGCAACAAGGTATGCCCCCTGCTCGTAGCGTGTCGGCTGACTCAGGACGTCGAAGAAATGCCTGGTCAGGGGTCCCTTGGCGGCCGCCTCGATACCGAGCAGTACGAGGAGCAGGATCGGCACGGCAACGATCCCGAGTAGGTAGTTGCGAAAAGCCCTGGTCCCCCGCACCGCTTCGTCCCGCAGGGTGTCGATCCCCCGGGCGGCAAGCACTCCAAGCCCCATCACCGGGATGAACATCATCATCTTCGGCACCCGGAAACGGTTGATGCCGGGGAAATGGTCGTACAGCAGGTTGTAAAAGAGGGTGTACTTCCCCATGGAGAAAAGGATCCCGCCGGCAATGCCGGCAACGGCCAGCCAGGTGTACTTGTCCCGCCTGAAGATGAGCGGCAGCGGCACGAGCAGCCAGGGAAGGAGCCCCATGTAGCTGACCGTCTGGGTGAAGACCATCCGTCCCCAGTAGTAGCTCTTGATGTTGGGAGGGTTCTCCCCGGCCTCCTGTCGCGACAGCCCGAAGAAACCGGGGATGACGAATCCGGCCAGCTCCTCGGGCGGCAGGGACCAGGACATGGCCTCCTCACGGTCGAGCCCCCCCTTCCCCTGGTTGGCGCCGCTCTGCACACCGCGGTTGGTGTCCTTGGACCAGTCGGCCAGGGGGAAGAGCGAGATGGAGACCGTGGCAAGGAAGAAGAACATCACCACCAGGTTCATCCCCAGGAGCCTCGGCAGCGGAAAGGCCGGCCCCTCTTCCCGGGAGCGGAGGATCGCCACCGAGCGGCAGACGCCGTAGGCGCCGATGCAGAGGCAGGTGTAGAAGGCGACCTGCCAGTGGGTGTTGAAGAACTGGTACGCCAGGACCACTGCCGTGGCCATGAACCAGAAGAGCCTTCCGGTCCGGAACCCCTTTTCGAAGCAGTAGAAGGCCCAAGGGGCGAAGGAGATGGTGGCGATCTTCATCACGTGGCCGGCATTGATAAGGGAGGCGTTCTCCGGTGCCAGGGCGAAGACGGCTCCGGCGAAAAAGGCGGCGAAGCGGCTGGCGCCGATGAGGCGGCAGCAGGCATAGACCCCGGCGGCGCCGACAAAGAGCTGCAGTACGATGAACCACGCGATGCTCATCGGCAAAGGGATCAGGTGCAACAGCAGGTTGCGGAGATACAGGAACTGCATGGATAGCGATCCCCCGCCGTCGGAGGTACCGCTGTTCACATAGGTGCTCCAGCTTGCATGAAGCTTTGGAACGAGGATGTTGAGCAGGGGGGTATCCGGGTAGGCTTTGACCGCCCAGAAGAACTCGTTGATGATGTCCGGCGCGCGGATGATCTTGTCGGTGAAGAGTATCCTCGAAAAGAAGAGGATCAGGATCACCAGCATACCAGCCAGCATCAGAAGGTCCTTTTTACGTTCACTCATCGGTTCACATGCTCCCTGTAGAATCTGTCCAGTTGTACGGAGTAGTCGCGCCAGTTGAAATGCTCAAGCAGATACTGCCGCCCTGCCCTCCCCAGTGCGTGCCCCCCTTCCTTGTTACGAAGGAGTTCCACCGTCCGAGCGGCCATGGTCTGACAATCCCCGGGATCGCAGAGGAGACCGGAGACGCCGTCCCGCACGTACTCGGCCACCTGCCCCACACGGTCCCCTACCACGGCCTTCTCGGCCATCAGGAGTTCGGTCAGCTTGGCCGGGCACTTGCAGCGGTTGATCAGGTTGTCGGCAAAGGGGTAGATGGCGACGTCCCCGGCCGCCAGGTAGTCGGGGAGCTCCGCAGGCTCCACCCACCCAGCCATCAGCAGGGCTTCGCCAAAGCCGTCGGCACGGCCGGCGGCCAGCAGCTCCCCCTCTTCCCCGCGGCGACCTCTGCCGACCACCAGGAAGCGGACCGCTGGCAGTTGTCGCCAGACCTCCCCGAACACCCGGTGGAGCCTCTCCTGCTCGAACTCGAAGAAACGAGTGTAGAGGAGGAGCACCGGCGCTTCCGGCCCGATCCCCAGCCGCTCCCGGACCGCTGCCCCGTCCCCCTTGGGCGCGGCGGTCACGCAGTTGGGGAGGTAGAGGAGCCGCCCGTCCGGGAGCCGCATGGCGCCGGCCTGGGCTGCCAGCCCCCGGCTCGCAACGGTCACGGCGTCGGCGTTCTTGAGCAGCCACTGCTCCTGTGCCGCGAACACGCGTTTCTCGAGAGGGGAGTAGTCGAGAAGCTCGTTCATCCCCCCCCGCCCCTCCCAGTCGTCCGTATCCAGCACGACCGGCGGGAGCCGCAGGCCGAGCCTGCGTAGCGATAGGAGCAGCATCGCCGCGATCCCCCCGTACCCTTTGGGCTTGAACAGGTGGACCAGGTCAGGCCTTTCATCGAGGGCCGCCCGGAAGAGCCGCCACGACAGGGTCAGGGCGGCAAGGGACTTGCTAGCCGGCCCGAGTGTCACATTGCGGAGCAGCACCCCGCTGACAACCTCGCTTTTCCCCGAGGCCTCGGGGTTCGTGTAAGGTGGTGCCACGATGGTTACCCGGTGCCCGAGCTGCTGCAGCTCCGTTGCCAGGGGGAGCATACGGGCGATGACCGTCCCCTTGGGGCGGATGCCGAACGGTGCCAGGAAAACTATCTTCACCGCTCCTCCACTTTTCTGGCAAAGGTCTGCAGCGCCCGGTCCCCCCGGGTAAGGAGCCGAGACACCTGTCCGGGCGACAGCCGGCTACCGGCTTGCACCAGCCGACGCTTGGCAAGTAGCCGCGGCAGGCTGCGCAGCACGCCCCCCCTGGCCCGCAGGGCGGGGCCAAGGCGTCCCCTCACCAGCGCCAGGAGCAGAGACCCGGCATCGAAGGCAAGCAGCAAGGGGAGCTGGCGCAGGATGAGGGAGAGGGGCCAGTTCTTGATCAGGGTAAACCACTTGTTCCGCTGGACCTGGTAGACGGTGAAGGGGCTCATTTTACCGCTGGTGGCGGAGTGGACGTGGTAGACCACCGCAGCCGGCGCGGTGACACAGCGCCAGCCGGCCAGCCGCCCCCGCCAGGCCAGGTCCAGGTCCTCGTAGTAGGCGAAGAAGTCCGGATCGAAGAAGCCGACCTCGTCCAGCATTGTCCGCCGATAGAGGGCGGCACCGGCGCAGGGACCGAAGACCTCGGCCGGCACGTCATACTGACCACGGTCCTGTTCTCCCACGCCGATGTTGTACCCAAGGCCGTTCTTGGCCGCCTTCACCCCCACCGAATCTATCCGTCCCGGATCAAAAAAATTGAGCATCTTGGCCGCCACCATGCCGATTTCAGGGTCGGTCTCGGCGGCGTCGACCAGCCCTGCCAGGAAACCCGCCTCAACCGTGGTGTCGTTGTTCAGGGTGACGATGTATTCACCACGGCACTCCGCCAGCCCCCGGTTGTTCCCCCCGGTAAAGCCGGTATTTTCAGGAAGTGCAACGACTCGGACCCACGGATAATTTTCCCGGACAAAGGCGGCCGAACCGTCCGTAGAGCCGTTGTCCACGAGAATGGCTTCAAAGTCACGCAGGGACTGGACTGCCAGGGAATCGAGACAGCCCTGCAGGAACTTTTTACCATTCCAGGTAAGGATGATGATGGATACAAGGGGCATACTATGATTTCCGCATACGATCAGATACCGGCTTACTCAGCGGCGGTGTTTCTTCACCCTGTCCATGGCCAACTGTAGCAGTTTCAGGGGGCTCGATGCGATCCGCTTCAGCAAACCGGCAAGCTCATCGCCTATGCCGCTCGTGAGGGAATCCTCGGCGATGCGCTGGTACGTCTCCATCAGACCTCGGAGCAAAATGCGCTCTTGTTTGCCCGGTTGCACCTTCGCCCGGCCGGCCAACTCCCGGTAAAGATCGGCAAAGTTCGCAGCGTAACGCTCGGCCGTATAAAGCTGGACAAACCGCTCTCGCCCCCGTTCCCCCATGGAGTCGGCAGTGATCCTGTCAGCGGCGAGCGCCAGCACCCTGTTGCCCAACGCGGAAGGATTCGCTACCGGTACGATAAAACCGGTTACCCCATCAACGACAATCTCGGCAGGGCCACCACAGTCGGTCGCCACCACAGGTTTGCCAGCAGCCATGGCCTCCAGCGCAACAAGCGAGAAGGACTCGGAGAGCGATGGGACAACAACCATGTCAGCAGTGGCAAGGAGACGGTTAACGTCACGACGGTAGCCAAGCAAATGCACTACATCCTCAAGGCCTGCGGTGATTATCCGTTCCCGCAAGGCGCTCATCGCAGCCGTCTCACCGCCGCCTGCGATGACGAACACCACGTCTCCCCCCATTTGCCGAACGTGGATCGCTGCGTCGATGAGATCGTTGTGCCCTTTTTCGCGGATCAGCGAACCGATCGTAACAGCAACTGCGGTATCGTCAGCTATCCCCAGTTCTGCTCGCAGCGACATCTCGTGGGCCATCTCCTCCGGCAGGGCATCGATGCTATTGGGAATAACGCGAACTTTGTCCGCAGGGATCGGTCCCGCCACCGATCTCTTCACCGATTCCGATACGGCGACGATCCTGTCGGAAAGGATGTCCATGAGGCCATAGACCATCGGCAACGGAAAGAGTGGCGAAATGCTGGGGTGGTCCGTCAAATTCTCGTGCAGGTGCCAGACGTGTGCTACGCCGGAAAATGCCGCCGCCAACGCTCCCTCCCAAATAACCGATGTATTGCTCTGAATCACGGCCGGCCGTTCCGCATCGATGATACGTGTCAGCGCATTGACCCGCTCCTTGATGTTGCTCCCGAGCAAACCGTAGTTCCGCGGAGGACGCATCCACCACTCGACGGGTGAAACGACCGTTCGCACGCCACACTCTTCCAACTCTTTCCGCAATGCGCCATCGACAGGAAGAAGCACAACCGGCTCGAACGCCTCTCGGTCCAGATGCCGCACGAGCGTTAGAAGACATTTCTCCGCCCCAGCGGTTCGAGCCGTATGCGAGATGTAGAGGATTTTGAGCCGGGTCATTGCTGGTCGTCCCCTAGTTGAGTAGAGACCACAGGTCACCGAAGCCCGGATGTTGCTATGCTGCGGTAGACCTTGTTCATCTTCTTAACAATCTTTCTCACTGAATCGATCTTCTTTGCTTTTAGATAACAAAAATAGAAGCCAATAAACATAACTCCACGAACAAAGCTTACTACGCCGCAACAATGCAGTCGCGCAAGGCCTTCCGCTGACGCCACATCAGCGGCTCTTTGGCATTCCCTGCTTGATAAATTTATCGCTAACTTGATATAGAAGGAAGAGTCAAGGGACACCCCAAGGGTGTCAGCACCAATATCTGATAATTGCTTGATAGCCCATATGAAGTAATCGTTTTCATTGTCTCTGTGGCTGGATATAGTCTGCGTTCCCTGGCTCTCATGAACCCTTGATTTTATCAACAGGTCAGGAATATGAACATAATCGTAATTTCGGGCTGATCTGAACCAAAACTCATAATCCTGTGTTGTCCTTAAACTTTCGTTGAACAGGCCGACCTCATCGAAACACTTTTTTGGAACAAGAACGGTACATCCATTGATAGGTTCATCCATTATCAACGACAAAAGCATATGTTTACTGTTAATATTGGTAATATTTCTAGTAGCTATAATTTCAGAATTTTTGTCTATAATGTCATAATCACTGTAAAAAATGACTCTATCGCTTTTCCCTTCGAGCCATTCAATTTGACGCTGTATTTTGTTCGGATAATACACATCATCATGACTCAGCCATGAGAAATACTCCCCGGTCATCTCCCGGATCCCCATATTCAGAGCCGATGCCACCCCGCCGTTTTCCTTCTCGAAATACCTGATCCTGTCGCCATAAGAAAGCGCGACATCCGACGTGGCGCCGTTATCGGTCGAGCCGTCGTTGATCACCAGCACTTCACAGTTCGGATAGGTCTGGGCAAGGGCGCTGTCAATAGCCTCTGCCAGGTAATTGGAGCCGTTGTAGACCGGGATGACGATCGATACTTTTGGATTGAAGGCTGTCATTGTCTGCGCCAGACTGTCCGGTTTACGTAACCGGTGTAGCTCAGGATGATGCGGAGCACCTTGCGCGACACATTGTCCGTGTCGTAATCGGGGAGGATGCGAAAAGGACGGGGCGATTGCTCATAATGCGCCTCCGTCACCTCGATGGCTTTCAGCACATCACCTGGCTCCAGCCCACACATGATCAGCGTCCCTTCGTCCATCCCTTCGGGCCGTTCATGTGCCTGGCGAATGGTGATGGCCGGGAACCCAAGGATCGATGATTCTTCGGTGATCGTGCCGCTGTCGGAGACAACACACCGGGCATGCTGCTGCAATTTGACGTAATCAAGAAAGCCGAGGGGTTTCAGAAAGCGGACCAGCGGGTTCAGCTCCTGGACCTGCAATGACTCCAGTCGCTTGCGAGTCCGCGGATGGGTCGAGACAATGACCGGCATGCCGTAGCGCTCCGCAATGGCGTTCAACGAAGCCAGGAGGTCGGAGAAGTTCCGCTCGCTGTCCACGTTTTCCTCACGGTGGGCGCTTACCACAAAGAAGTTGGCCGGTTCGAGTTCGAGACGGGACAACACATCCGCCCCGTCGATCTGCGAGTGATAGTAATGCAACACTTCCTTCATGGGTGAGCCGGTCTTGATCACCGTCTCCGGCGCGATTCCTTCGGCCAGCAGGTAGCGACGGGCATGCTCGGAGAAAACCATATTGATGTCACTGGTATGGTCCACTATCTTGCGATTGATCTCTTCCGGAACCCGCTGGTCGAAACAGCGGTTGCCAGCCTCCATGTGAAAAATTGGGATCTTGCGCCGTTTGGCGGCGATCACTGCCAAGCAAGAATTGGTATCGCCAAGGAGCAGGACTGCGTCAGGATTCTCCTGGGCGAGCACCTCGTCAGTTCTGGCAATGACGTTGCCAATAGTCTGGGCCGCCGTTCCCGTTGCGGCATCGAGGAAGTGGTCAGGTTTGCGTACCCCCAGCTGCTGGAAGAAAATCTCGTTCAGTTCGAAGTCGTAGTTCTGGCCAGTATGAACGAGAACGTGATTCACATGTTGGTCGAGCTCGGCGATAACCCGGGAGAGCTTGATAATCTCGGGCCGCGTGCCCACAATGGTCATAACCTTAAGCATGAAGCTGCTCCTTGATGAAATCGAGTTTCAGCAGCAACTGCACCACCCCCTCCACATCGAGGCGTTCGGTGTTGTGCGAGGTGTACTCCTCGGCCTGGGAGATGCGCTGATCCCCTTCGATGAAATACTTGTTGTAGTTGAGGTCGCGTGAATCGGCCGGAATACGGTAATAGCGATGGTGATCAATCGCCTTTGCCATCTCCTCACGATTGACCAGCGACTCATACAACTTCTCGCCATGCCGGGTACCTATGAACCGAATCTCGTTATCGGCCTTGAAAATCTGCTTCAAGGCGAGTGCAAGATCGAGGATGGTGGAGGCTGGCGCCTTCTGCACGAAGGTATCGCCGGAAACCCCATGGGCATAGGCATAGAGCACGAGATCGACCGAATCTTCCAGCGACATGAGAAATCGGGTCATTTGGGGATCGGTAATCGTGAGCGGCTTCCCCTCCTTGATCTGCTGCACGAAAAGCGGGATCACCGAGCCTCGTGAGGCCATGACGTTACCGTAACGGGTGGCGCAGAAGATCGTACCGGTGACGTCGCTTGACCTGGACTTGGCAATCATCAATTTCTCCATCATCGCCTTGGAGAGCCCCATGGCATTGATCGGATACACGGCCTTGTCGGTACTGAGCACAATGACACGGCTGACCTTGTTGGAGATGGCAGCGTTCAACACGTTCTCAGCACCCAGAATATTGGTGCGCACCGCCTCCATGGGATAGAACTCGCAGGAAGGCACCTGCTTGAGGGCTGCGGCGTGAAAGACGTAGTCGACCCCCTTCAGGGCAAAATCGATACTGTCGAAGTTGCGCACGTCGCCGATATAAAACTTTACCTTGTCGCTCCTCAGAGCAATCCGCATATCCTCCTGCTTCTTCTCGTCGCGGCTGAAGATGCGAATTTCCCTGACATCGGTGTCGAGAAAACGTCTGAGCACCGCATTGCCGAAGGACCCGGTGCCACCCGTAATCAGCAGAGTCTTATTCTTAAACACAGGAAACCTCCTTGGAATCGTTCGACCTCTTCACCCCTTCTGCAGCCGCTCCTCATACATCCGCGACACCAACTCCGGCCACGACGGCGGCACATATCCCGTTGCCGCGCGAAACCGGCTCGAGTCCAGGGAACGGTCACAGACAAAATCGTCACAGGGCTCTATCTCGATAGTTTTCCCATATGTCTCCCGCACCAGGCAGAGCAGGTCGTACTTGCTGATCGACTCGGACGACACATGATACACCCCTGAAAGCTCGGGGCGGGGAATGACAACATCGGCAATGATCCGTGCCATTTCCACGGTCGGAAACCCGGAATAGATCGCCTTGGTAAATCCCCTTACGCTTCCCTCCTGCCCGAGAAACCAATCAATCAGGCTGACGCTGCCGTGTAACTCATGGCCGATGATGGAGGTCCGAAGCGTCACGCTATGCGGATAGTCCACCTCTCCCAACAGCTTGGTTCTGCCATACAGATCATTGCAGTCCGGGAAGTCGTCCTCGACATACCTACCCTTTTTGCCTGAAAAGACACAATCGGTGCTGATGTGGATCAAACGGGCGCCGACCGCTTGACAGGCCTGCGCCAGACGATGGGGAAACAGGGCGTTGATCTCGATGCACAGCAATGGATCCTTGGCACCGGCAAGTTGCTTGATGACGCCAATGCAGTTGATCACCACATCGGGCCGAATTTCAGTCAGTACCCGCTGCACCGAATCAAAATCGCCTGCGTCAACTTCGCCGTAAACTCTCTCGCCCCCTCCCTGAGTGAGCCACGGTGCGAGGCTGTCGCGACGCCGGCAGGTAGCATGTACACGCAGACTGTCCCGCGCGGAGAACATCCGCAACAGTGTATGCCCCAACATGCCGGTTGCACCGAGGATGAGAACATTCTTGCTCTGTTTTGCCAACCTTGCCTCCGCTGTCAACTTACAGTTCATTTTGCAGCCCTGAAGTTCAGGAAAATAATGCTCAATGTTAAGTTACGACCTGCGCAATAAACCAAACCACGGCATCGGATATATTTTGTTCGACAACCACCATGCAACCAAAAAGAACGTAAAATATGAAATAGCGGTTGCATAGGCTGCTCCGATAGCGCCGCAGCGCTGGATCAGCAGATAGTTAAGCACCAGATTCAACAGACCGGCACCAAACGTCAGGAAAGTGATCAGGTGGGTCTTTTTCTGGTAGTAGATATAGTTGACGACCATAATGTACATCCCAAAAAACACGTGCCCCAGACCAATCCAGAAGACAAAATTCGCAGCCGAACTGAATCGGTTATTAATGAATATACTGAACAACAAAGGTGTCACAAGCCAAAGCAGTAGAAAACAGACGACCAGCAGCGCCAGGAACAGGTAGGACTGACGGACGAGTTGCCGCTTCTGGACGTCTGTCGCCTCGCGTAGCGTCTCAAACAGGTATGGCGTCCAGGCTTGGTTGAACGATGCGGCCAAAATATAGACAAGGGTTCCCACCTGATAGCCGATGGAATAGAGACCAGTTGCCTCTGCCCCAACCATATTGGATACAAAGAGCCGGTCCGACGTATTGATAATAATGGTTCCTATCTCATGCGGAATCAGCGGGATGCCGATCAGGAGAGCGCCTTTCACGTAATCCCATCGCCAGATCTTTACCAGATAACCGAGACGATGTATGAGATAGATTCCAGCCAGAGAAAACAGCGCATAGGCCAGATACATCCCCATCAACCGGCCTTCCCATCCCATCTTGAAGAGCACTATAAATGCGATGGAACAGCTTATGTTCACAATCGTCAGGCTGATCTGGTATCTGCCGTAAGCAAGAGGCTCCCTGCGAACCTGATAAAAGATGTTTACCAGATACGGCACAATCTGTAACAGCACCAGCAGAGGGATGATCCTGGCCCAGCCGGCCGGAATGGCAAGATGCCGATAAAGCAAATTCCCACCGGGCAAAAACAGTAGTACGTTTATCAACGTGCAAACAAGCGGAATGACAAGTATGGAGCTGACATAACCCGGAAACTCGTCAGAGTTCAGTTTGAAGTACTCGATATAGAGTGCTGAGCCAACCCCCATAACGGTAAAGGGGAAAACAAAACTGATGACTGTTGTAATTACCGACAAAATACCGTAGTCCGCCGGCGACAGGTACGTTGTCAGCAGTGGCATCAACAGGAAGGGGATTGCTGAATTCAACAAACTGGTCAGTGTATATACCGATGTTGATGCAAGTAGCTTCATCGTCCAACGTATCCAGATCTCAACTTACGCTCTTGGGGGTACACGGCCACAAGTTGGCCGTCTTCGTTGAACCGGGGAGCGAGGCCGACAACAGTATGGCTGCCCTCATGGCGCCTGCTCCTTTTCGCTGGATAGCTCAGCTCCTGGGCCGACCGTGCTGACGATCAGCCGCCGGGCGATCCCCCTGCTTACCAACTCCCGATACATACCGTCACCCCTCTTCAACGAAGTAATCACGAATGCGACCCCCGTAAGGGACGATGCCAACTCGAGGGGGCGTACCTCTTCATCGAAGAACGCGCTCCCCAGCCGTTCGTCGTCCATGACCGCCGCCAGCCTGATGCCGGTTTCCTGCAGCGACAGGTAGGCGATCTCCGCCACCTCGTCCACCCCGCAAAAGGCCACCTCGCGCACGCCGGCCGCCTCAAGACGCCGGAAGAGCGCCAGGTAGTCCTGACGGGCCACGGTGTAGAGATTGGTGAAGTAGGTGAGATGCTGGTAGGCGAGACGACTCTTCTCCGCAATCCCTTGGGGAGTCAGCAAATAGGCGTAGCGGTTGCTCGGGAAATTCTTCACCCGCACAAACCCCTTGGCTACCAGATTTTTCAGGTAGGAGTTCACCAGCCCCACGGCGATGCCGAGGCGACGGGAGAGTTCCCGCTGGGAGAGTGGTTCCTCTCCGGCGATCTCAGTGAGGAGGAGAAAGGAGCGATAGGATTCCAACGATTTGTCGCCGTGATCGTTCATAACGTGAACATTAATGGAGATACAAAAAAGTGGCAAGAAAAATGTTCACGGAATGAACGGTCACTTGCCTGTTTCTGCCAGCAGGCGCCGATACAGTGCCATCAGCCGGGCGCCACGCGACTGCCACGAGTGCTCCGTAACCGCCCGTTCCCGCCCCCGGAGGGCAAGGTCATTACGCATGTGCGTATCGGTCAGCAGCGTCTCCAGCAGGGCGGCGAACTCCACCGGGTCGCCATAGCGGGCATAGAGCGCCGCATCCCCAAGGATCTCGCGGTTGATGGGGGTGTCGAAAACCAGGGTCGGCAGGCCGCACGCCAGGTAGTTGAAGAGCTTGCCGTTGGCTTCGGTGAGGGAGATCTTGGGCGATACCGCCACATCGGCGGCGGCAAGACAGGAGGGGGCATCGCGGTAGTCGATCCGGCCGGTGAAGGTGATCAGGTCGGCCACCCCCATCTCGGCGGCCAGCTGCCGGTACCGCTCGTCGGGAAACCCCATGAGGAGGAAATGGGCAGGCACTCCCCTTCCCTGCAGCATCTGCACTACCTCCAGGAGCAGATCTACCCCCTGGTAACGGTTCATCACCCCCAAAAAGGCCACCACCGGCCGATCATCGGGGAGCTGCAACCTCCTGCGAGCCTCGTCCCGGTCCAGGGGGCGGAACTCGTCGGTATTAACCCCGTCCGTGAGCGGGAACACCTTTTCGGGCGACACCCCCCAGTTCTCCGTCAGCTCCCGGGCGCCGGGACCGGAGCTGGTCAGGATCACGTCGCTATGGTCGTTGATGAACCGCTCCAGGGCGCCGAAGAGGCGGGCGGGCAGCGACCCTTTCCGGACAAAGCCGTGATCGATGATCTCGCCGGTCAGGCTCCCCTGGCAGTCGAAAAGGAGCGGCACGCCGAGGAGCCGCTTCAGGAATATCCCGAGAAACGCCCCTTCATGGAGGTGGGCATGGATCAGGTCGGGCCTGAAGCGGCGGGCAACCGAGAGCGCCTTGAAAAAAAGGAGGATATCCAGGTACGGCTTGTGCCAGGAGGGGCCGGCGGCGAGCTTCCGGTACCAGGGGATGGTGACGATCCGATCGGTCGGGACCTCCCCCAGGTCGCGGCCCAGATGGTAGGTGACGATCCGGACCTGCGCCCCTTGCTCGACCACGGCCCTCGCCTCCTCGAAGATCCGAACGTGGCAGCCACGGTCGGCAAAGTAGGGGGTGGGAGCGAGCATCAGTATCTTCAGGGGCTGCTCAATCAAAATTAAGCCGCTCCCGCACTACATAGATCGGCTTCCCCTGCGCTTCGTAGTATGTCCGGGCGTTCAGCTCCCCCAGCAGGCCGAGGACGATGAACTGCACCCCCATGAAAAGGAGAAAGGCGGTGAGGATCAGGAGCGGGTTCCGGTTCATGCTCATATGCTCGAAAAGCTTCATGTAGATGGTTGCGGCGCCGCTGATACAGCCGGCAAGAAGGGTGTAGATCCCCCACTTCCCGAAGAGCTGGATCGGCTTGGTGGAGTACTGGAGGAGGAACTTGACGGTCATCAGGTCCAGCACCACCCGCACGGTCCGGGATATGCCGTACTTGCTGGTGCCATAGAGACGGGGATGGTGCTTGACCGGTAGCTCCGCCACCCGGGCTCCCACCTGGGAGGCAAGGGCAGGGACGAAGCGGTGCATCTCGCCGTAGAGGTTGATCCCGTCCAGCACCTCCCGGCGGTACGCCTTGAGGGTGCAGCCGTAGTCGTGGAGATGGACCCCGGTCTGGCGGGAAATTATGGCGTTGGCGATCATGGAGGGAAGCTTCCGGTTGACGAAGGTATCCTTACGGTCCTTGCGCCAGCCCGAGACCACGTCATACCCCTCGTCGATCTTCGCCAGGAGCCGGGGGATGTCGGTCGGATCGTTCTGCAGGTCGCCGTCCATCGGGACGATGACCCGTCCGCTGGCCGCACTGAAACCGGCGGCCATGGCCGCGGTCTGGCCGAAATTCCGGCGGAAGCGGATCACCTTTACCCGCTGGTCTTCACGAGCGATATCCTGAAGGAGAAGAAAGGAGCGGTCGGCCGAGCCGTCGTCCACCAGGAGCAGTTCGTATGCCAGCCCGCTATCGGACAGAGCGGCCGTCACACTCTCATAGAGGAGGGGGATATTTTCTTCTTCGTTGTAGATCGGTACGACGATGCTTACATCCACTGAAACACTCCTTGAAAGTCTGGCTCAGGCTGAGGGTTCAGGTTTGGAATCAGGCTGTGAACCCTGAGTCCCGAACCCGGGGCCCCGTGCCTTCAGAATATTGTCGAACTGATGGCGCAGGATGGCGTTCTCCTGGACCAGGTTCTTCACCTGGTCCGAGAGGCGGGAAATTTTTATGGAAAACTGGACCCCCAGAAGGACCAGAAATATGATGGAGCCGAGGAAGAGGGTCGTGGTGGGGAGCACTGCGCCGACCAGGTTGGTAATGGCGACCAGCCAGTCGTACTTCAGAACCAGGACGAACATGACACAGCTGGTGAAGAGCCAGAGGACCGAATACTCCTCGCGCAGCCGCTTCTGACGAACCATCTCGATGGTGAAGATGAAGACCAGCAGACTCACCAGCAGGGCAAAGACCTGTTGCTTGAACGGCATCACGTCCTCCTGAAGAACTTACGGTTGCGGAGCAGGGTAACGAAGATGGAAAGACACATCTTGAACATGTAATAGAGCGGCTTGGTCCCGCTGTGCATGGTCTTGCCGGTGGGGTTGGCGAACATCCGGACCGCGACCTCCCGGATGCGGAATCCTGCCAGATTGAGGGTGATCAGCATGTCAGCGTCCGGGTAGTCGCAGGGGAAGACGTCCGTGGTGAAGAACCGGAGCACGTCCCGGTTGAATGCCTGGTAGCCGGACGTCGGGTCGGTGACGCTCCGGCCGATCAGATGGGTCACCAGCTTCCGGAAGAAGAGGATTCCCAGTCGCCGGGAAAAGGAGGGACGATAGCTCTCCTCCTCCAGAAAACGGGAGCCCAGCGCAAAGTCGGTATTGCCCGCCATCACCGGCGCCAGGAGCCGGGGGATGAAGGACGGATCGTGCTGGCCGTCGGCATCGATCTGTACGACGTACGGATAGCCGTGGCAATGGGCGAATTTGTAGCCGGTCTGAATGGTCACACCGTACCCCATGTTGAATGCATGGGAGAGCACCATGGCCCCGGCTGCGGCCGCAGCACCGGCCGTGTCGTCCCGGGAGCCGTCGTTAACCACCAGAATATGGCACTCAGGCACGACCTTCCGGATGGCGTCGATCACCCGGCCGATATTCCCCGCCTCATTGAAGGCCGGTATGATCACCAGGACCTTTGCCGGGTCCAGCTCCTCACCCATCACTCCTCTTTCCCCGAGCCGTGAATCCCGAGCCCCGAACGTCATTGTCCCATCCTGGCCCTCAGCATCGGTGCAAATCCTGAACGGAGTTGCACCAGGGCCAGGTACTGATCTATCACGCAGGCCTGGTTGCCGGTTGACAGGCAGGCCATCCCCATATTGTAGTGGGCCGCGGCGTAATCGGCGTCCATGTCGAGGGATTTGCGAAAATTGGTGATTGCGTCCGCCGGCCGGCCCAGGTAGTCGTAGGCAAGCCCCAGGTTGTTGTACGCCTTGGCGAACCAGATTGTCTGGGCCTCGGCATTGACCGACGAAAGATTCCCGAACATCTCCACCGTCCTGTCGAACCTGCCGAGATACGACCCGAGCTGGGTGAGGGCCAGCCCCACGTTGTTCCAGGCATCAGGGAATCCCGCATTGAGGGAGAGCGACCTGACCAGGGCAGGCAAGGCCTTGGCCGGCTCCTTCCGCTTCAGATAGGCATACCCCAGGTTGTTCCAGGGGCGGGAAAGGTTGGGCGACTTGCTGGTGACATCCTCCCAGAGCGTCACTTCGTCGCGCCAGACCTGGTTGCGCTTGATGGTGGCAGCGGTAAAGACCAGGGCAGTACCGGTCAACAGCAGGACCCCCCTGAGACCGGCCCGCGAAGGTTGCTCGCCGGTGCCTGCAAGGCCGACCACGGCGGCGCTCAGAGCCACAAAGGCGCCGGCCGACGGGAGATAGAGCCGGTGCTCGAAAAGGAGATCGATGATCGGCATGAAGCTGGATTCCACCAGGAGTGCGATATAGAACCAGCCGATGCCGATGGCCACCAGACGGAGGTGGGGAGGCGGCAGGAACGTCGGCGCTGACGACGGCCTGGAGCGGAGCACGCACCAGCCGGCGACGCCGACCAGCAGCAGATGCAGAGCCAGCGCCCCCATCACCGCCGGCTCCGTGATCGAGTGGGAAACAGCGACATCGTAATCCAGGTTCTGGTTCACCGGAAAAACCAGGAGGCGGAGGTAGGTCGCCACCACCCTGAACTGGGTCAGGAGATAGTCGGTACGGGGGATGATGGTCTGAATCCGCGTCACCCGGTCTGCCGCTGCCAGGAAGTCTGCCATACTCCCCCTGACGCCGATCAGACCCAAAGGAATAACCGCCATTGTCAGCAGAAACAGCGAAAGGGTGAGGACCCTGGCCCGCAGCCGGCCCCGGAAACAGAGCAACTCCAGGAGTACCAGGGCCAGCGGCAGGGTCAGGGTGATCTCCTTGGTCCGCATGGCCAGAAGTGCCGCACCGAAGGAGAGCGCGAAGTACCCTGCCGAAGCGCCGCGGTTGCTGGGTCCCGCGCCCTCCCCGGCCAGCCGCGCCCGGACGTAACAGGCTGCCGAGAGGAGGTAGAAGAGGGTCGCCAGCGACGTGAACCGCTGGACAATGTAGGTGACTGCCTGGGTCTGGACCGGATGAACGACGAAGAGGAGTGCGGCAAAAAAGGCGATGGCCCGACCGTGGCCGGCCGAACCGGGGAGTGCCACGCCCGAGACGAGCGGTGTCCGCCAGAGAAGCAGAACCAGGTTGTAGAGAGTGAGCGCGGCCAGCAGATGGATGGTGACATTGACCAGATGGTAGCCAACAACCCACTGGCCATGCAGCCGGTAGTTCAGGGCAAGGCTCAGCACCCCCAGCGCCCGTCCCTGCCGCCAGAACGAAAGATTCGTCACAGAGTGCAGGTTCTTGACCTGATTGCTCCCTGCAATCTGCATCATGTCGTCAAAGGCAAAGGGAAACGTGAAGGTGCTGGCATAGGCCACCAGCCCCACCAGCACGATCAGGGAGAGCCGAAACAGGCCGTCCCCCCGTGACTCCCCGGCAATACGCCGCCAGTATCTATCCATTATGCCGGCTATCCCCATATCCTTCCCGTCACCCGTTCCCGGATGGAACGGCCTAGCAGATAACGTGCCGGCTGAAAATCCGGCAAACCGGCTTACTATACCTGCATTTACCGGGCGCTAAAAGGAATTTTTCCGCGAGATCACCGTATCCACAGGGGGATTGACAGGAGAGGAGCGGGGGATTAAGCTTCGGTTCGCGGCTCGGGTTGGCTCCGAGCCATCGGCGGTCATCAGGGGAGGGTTACCATGGAGGCGTTTGGCGGGTTCATGATGGTGGTGTCGATCCTCTTCTTTTTCCTGGCCGTGATCTGGTTCATCCTTCCCTTCATCATCTTGGCCACCAAGGGGAAGGTCGACCGTTCGGTCGATCAACTGGCGGAGATCGAACGGCGGCTGACGTCCATGGAGGTACAGCTGGCCAGACTCTCTCCGCCCACGGCCAGCGCGCCCGACGCCCCCCCGGGCACACCGCCGACCGGAGCGGACGGACCGGAATCGCCGGCCGGATCCGCGTCGGACCAAACACCCCGCTGATCCCGCATTGTACAGACCACCTGCGGCATCCGTACGCACCACCCCATCATCGGCCAGACTCCCCGCTGTCGTGCATGACCCGCAGGAGATAGCAACTAAAGGCCTCCACCACTGCCCGGTCAAACTGACTCCCGGCACAGCGATTCAGCTCGGCCACCGCCTCTTTTACCGACAATCCCTTCTTGTAGGGACGTTCCGAGACCATGGCATCGAACGAGTCGGCCACCGCCACGATCCTCGCCGACAGCGGGATCGCCTCCCCCTTCAGCCCGTGGGGATAGCCGCTGCCGTCCATCCGTTCATGGTGGTGGAGCACTCCGGGGAGGATGTCCTGCAACTGCCGGATCGGGGCCAGGATGGCAACCCCCTTTTCAGGATGTAGCCGCAGCGGTGGAAATTCGTCCTCCGACAACTCGGCGGGCCTCTCAAGAAGCGCCTCGATGATCCCGATCTTGCCGATATCGTGCAGCAGGCCGGCAAGCCGAATACGTTCCACCTCCGCCTCGGCGAGACCCATCTCGCGGGCAATGGTGGCCGCCACGTTCATCACCCTCTCTGAATGCCCCTTGGTCCAGGGAGACTTGGCATCGATGGCGTTGGCCAGCGAAGCGACCGTATTGATGAAGAGGCTTTTCATCTCCTCATAGAGTCTGGCGTTCTCCAGGGCGACCGCCATCTGCGCGGCAACCTTCTCGATGGTAAACGCGTCCTCGCGGACAAACTGGCCGGCCGTGGTATCTCCCAGGAGGAGGACCCCTTTCGGACGCTCCTTACTGATCAGCGGAATGGCCATGAGCGACTCGATGCCAACGTTCCGGAGCTCCTTTTCCAGGGGATGCAGTCGTTTCTGAGCTCCCAGCTCAGGAATATAGCGGCTCTCGCCCCGGGCAAACGCCTGGCCGGCAAGACTCTCCTTCCCGACTACCGTGCCCCGTCCCAGGGCCGGCACGTCACCGGCAACAGCGCTCCTTGAGCCCATGACCACCAGGTGCTCCCCATCATCCTCCAGGACCGACACCAGTTCGCACTGCATGATCCGCTCGATCTGCTCCATGGCGGTATCGATAATCCGTTCCTGGCTCAGTGACGAGGAGATTGCCTTGTTGATCTCGTCCAGGGTCAGGATGACGTCGATCCTCTTGGCCATGTCCAGGGCCATTTCCAGGGACTGGTCGAACAGTTCGATGTGGCTCACCACCAGCGCCGCATGGGCGACCACATCCTTGATGACCGTGATCTCGTCCGGCGTGAAATTCGGGGCGACGGACCGCCGCCGGGCCACGAACACCGCTCCGAGCACCTGATGATGTACCACCATCGGCACAGCCAGGAGGGTCAGACTCCGCAGGAGCCTGCGGAAGGGGGTGCTGATCAGCCGGGAACTCTCGGGGGACGTTATCTGAAAATGCTGTTTTTTCTGGAGAATGGACCTGAGCAGGGGAATCTTGTCCGGCTGCAGCGGCAGCGTTCTGAAGAGGGGGAGATAGCGTGCCGGCATGCCGCAACTCCGTGCCGGGGCAAAGTCCCGTCGCTCGCGATCAAGCAGGTACACGACGGCCCAGCCACTCCGGACCGTCTTCTTCAGCAGGCGCGAGAGCCCCTGCAGCACCTCATCCACGTCGCGCAGGGATGAGAGACGCTTGGTATCCTCTATGACCTTGCCAAAACCGTTCATGCTGGCGCGAACCCGTATCGGCGGCCTGGCAAAGCCTGTTGCCAAGCGCCGGAATTTTAGTTAGTATGCTGCACTCAATCCTAACATATTATTTAAACTTGTCTCTGTCATCGTTCACGGGCCACCACGGCACGCACTGATTATCACATTCGGCCATGGTCCGTTACCAGTTCAAGGAGGACGTACATGTCGTTGCTTGCAGGAAAAAAGGCCCTTATCGTCGGCGTTGCCAACGACAAGAGTATTGCATGGGGGATTGCCGAGGCGTTCAAGAGGGAAGGTGCAGATATCGCCCTCACCTACGCCGGTGAAACCCTTGCCAAACGGGTCATCCCGCTGGGGGAGAGTATCGGCGCCGAACTCATCGTCCCCTGCGACGTACGGAACGACGAAGAGGTCGCGGCAGCCATGTCCGCGGTGAAAGAAAAATGGGGTGGCCTCGACATCCTGGTCCACTCGGTTGCCTTTGCCAACAAGGAGGAGTTGAAGGGCTCCTTCCTCAATGTGACCAGGGAAGGATTCATCACCGCCATGGAGGTGAGCGTCTTCTCGCTCATCGCTCTGGCCAAGGCGGCGGCACCGCTCATGGAAGGACGCGAGGCAAGCATCCTGACCCTGACCTACTATGGCGGCCAGCGGGTGTTCCCCAATTACAACATCATGGGGGTGGCCAAGGCGGCGCTGGAAATGAGCGTCCGCTACATGGCCGAAGCGGTCGGTCCCACCGGCATCAGGGCCAATGCCATCTCCGCTGGCCCGCTGAAGACCCTTGCCGCCGCCGGTGTGGGCGGGTTCAACCAGATCGCCAGTATTGTCGAGGGAAAGGCGCCGCTTCGCCGCAACATCACCCAGGAAGAGGTCGCCAATGCCGCCGTCTACCTTTCCAGCCACCTGGCCAAAGGGGTCACCGGCGAGGTGCATTTCGTGGACAACGGGTATAATATTATCGGCTTGTAAAGAAGGCACGAGGCACAAGGCACAAGATTTACGATCTAATCTTGCGCCCTGTGCCTTGCGCCTCTTAGGGGTTTCCTATCAAACAACTCCACGGCAACCTTACCGGCCTCAAACCGAGCCAGATCAAGTCGCTTGAGCGGCTCTTCCGACGCCGCGTCCCCACGGCCGATGTCGTCACCCTGGAACTGGCCCGGGCACTCCTTGCCATCTCCCTGGAAATCGGCCGCCAGGTCGGCCTCCTGGTGAACCGGGTGGGGGAAGTGGAGTACGTCATTGTCGGGGACGAGCGGAGCATCTTCATCCCCGATCTCCCCGATTACCCCCTGGGGAAAAAACTGCTGCGCGGCCTTCGGCTCCTTCACACCCACCTGAAGGGGGAGGCCCTGAACGATGATGACCTGACCGACCTGGCACTGCTCCGCTTCGACCTGCTGGCCGCCATCAGCACCCCTGCCCCGGACCTTCCGCCGGTCATCCAGCTCGCCCACCTGATCGTGCCGGGGAGCGGCCCCCACCCGTATCGGGTGGAGCCGATGACCCCCCTGGCGCGCCTCAAGCTCAACCTGACGGAGTTCCTGGAAAATCTGGAAAAGGAGCTGGCGAGCGGCACATCGGCCAGCAGGGAGATTGCCGGCAGCGAGGAGCGGGGGATACTGATCTCCGTTACCCGCCAGTCCCATGAAGAGGCGGTCGACTCCATCGAGGAGCTGAAGGAGCTGGCCCGCACCGCCAATGTGGCGGTCCTGGACACCGTCATCCAGCACCCCCGCCAGTTCAGCCCGCGCTACCTCATGGGAGAGGGGAAGATGCGGGACGTGGTGATCCGGGCGTTGCAGCTCGGCGCGACCATGCTCATCTTCGACCAGGAGCTCACCCCGGCCCAGGTCCGTTCCATCTCGGAAATGACCGAACTGAAGGTCATCGACCGGAGCCAGCTGATCCTCGACATCTTTGCCCGTCGCGCCACCACCCAGGACGGCAAGGTCCAGGTGGAGTTGGCCCAGCTGAAATACCTCCTGCCGCGTCTCACCGGACGCGGGGTCCAGATGTCCCGCCTCATGGGGGGAATCGGCGGCCGCGGCCCGGGCGAAACCAAGCTGGAGATGGACCGGCGGCGGATACGGGACCGGATCGCCCGCCTGGAAAAGGACCTGAAGGAACTATCTCGCGGCCGTTACCAGCGCCGCCAGCGGCGGATCAAGGCCGGCATCCCCATCGTCTCCATTGTCGGCTACACCAATGCCGGAAAGTCCACCCTCCTCAATGCACTGACCGAGAGCGAAGTCTTTACCGAGAACCTCCTCTTCGCCACCCTGGACACCTCCACCCGCCGGCTCCGCTTCCCGAGGGAGCGCGAGGTGATCATCACCGACACGGTCGGGTTTATCCGTTCCCTCCCCAAGTCCCTTCTGGGAGCCTTCAAGGCGACACTGGAGGAACTGAAGGACGCCGACCTCCTCCTCCACCTGGTGGACTGCGCCAATCCGCGTTTCACCGAGCAGGTCGCCCAGGTGGAGACCATTCTCACCGAACTGGAACTGGCCGACAAACCGCGGCTCCTGGTATTCAACAAGGCCGACCTTCTCCAGGAGATGAAGAAGCTCTACCCGCTGGCTGCCATGAAGGTGCGTCAGACGGCCCGCCAGAGCGGGGCCATCCTGGTCGCGGCCAGCGACCGGGAGAGTCTGGGACCGCTTCTTACTGAAATGGAACGGCGGTTCTGGCCGCGAAAATAGCGGTTGCTGAAAACGAAGTTTCAGCGCAGCTAAAAATAGCCATCTCGCCGCCTCCTTCGAGGCCTGCTGCGGGTGCGACGATCTGACCATTTTTGAGCAACCTTACCTTTCTACATGGAAAAGGATCCACCCCATTGCAGCGAATCCTGATCATCGAAGACGAACATGACCTGGCCGCGCTGATCGCCTTCAATCTCCAGGGGGAGGGATATGCCGTCACGGTTGCGCACGACGGCAGTGAAGGGCTGGAAAGCGCCCTGGAAGCGCCGCCGGATCTGATCATCCTCGATCTGATGCTCCCCTCCATCCTGGGAACCGAGGTCTGCAAGCGGCTCAAGAGCAAGGCTGCCACGGCCGGGGTGCCGGTCATCATGCTGACCGCCAAAGGGGAGGAGATCGACCGGGTGGTCGGCTTCGAGGTCGGGGCGGACGACTACGTGGTGAAACCATTTTCGGTGCGGGAGTTGCTGCTGCGGGTCCGGGCGATCCTTCGCCGGGCAGGCGGACCGTCGCCGACCGGGACGTTCCTCACGATCGGCGACCTCGCCATCGACACCGACCGGCACCAGGTGACCGTGGCGGGCGAAGAGGTCGTCCTGACCACCACCGAGTTCAAACTCCTGCATATCCTGGCCGAGCGGCGCGGACGGCTCCAGAGCAGGGACACGCTGCTGAGGGACGTCTGGGGCTACAACTACGTGGGAGACACCCGCACCGTCGACACCCATGTGACCCGGCTCCGCACCAAGCTCGGAACGAGCGGCGAGATGATCAGGACCGTCCGCGGATTCGGCTACAAGTTGGAGGAAGAGGCATGAACCGTTACGCAGCAACGTGCCGACGCCTGTGAAAATCACCATGCGCGGCAAGCTGATGGGGTCGTACCTGCTCGTCATACTGGTGATGGGCGGGACCCTGTACGCCTACCTGAACCATACCCTTGAGCGCCATCTCGTGGGGAGCATCCGGGGGAACCTGATGAGCGAGGCACATCTCGCCGCCCTCATGGCCTCACGGGAGATCAGCACCCTCCGGGAGGATGCGCCGCGGGTCGCCGCCGACATGGGGCGCAACATCAGCGCCCGGGCCACCATCATACTCGAAAGCGGCGAGGTAGTCGGCGACTCCGAGCTGAAGCGGGAAGATCTGGCCTCACTGGAAAACCACCGGAACCGCCCGGAGGTACAGGCGGCACTCCGGAGCGGAACCGGCGAAGCCATCCGCTACTCGTCCACGCTGCGCACCGACATGCTCTACGTGGCTCTCCCCTTTACCGGCAACTCCGGCGACAAGGGGATCGTCCGGCTGGCCCTCCCCTTGTCCGCCGTGGCAAAGACCATGTCCAGCCTGCATACCAGCCTGGGGATCGCCCTCTCCATTGCAGCGCTCCTCTCCCTGCTCCTGAGCTACCTCCTCTCCAACGTCACCTCCCGGACCCTTCGGACGTTGGCAGCCAGCGCCGCCCGTTTCGGCAACGGCGATTTCCGTCGGCCGCTGCCGGTAACGGGCAGCGACGAACTGGGGGAACTTGGTCGGGTCATGAACGAGATGGCGGAGCGTCTGGAAGGCCAAATGCAGCGGCTCTCGGCTGAGCGGAACCAGCTGGACGCCATCCTGCGCGGCATGGGCGAGGGGCTCCTGGTCATCGATGCCGAAGGGACGGTCACGCTGGTCAACCCGGCCTTCCGCACCCTGTTCTCCCTGCCGGCCGACGTTACGGGAGCGCCGCTCGTACACATCACCCGCCATCCGGCCTTGCACGATACCTACCGGTCCGTGGTGACCGATCACGCGGAGCAGTGGCAGGAGATCACCCTCTCCGGAGAAGGCGAGAAAACCATCCTGACCCACTGGGTCCCGCTTCTGGATAACGAAACCAAGGGTGGCGTGGTGGCGGTCTTCCACGACATCAGCGACCTGAAACGGCTGGAGCGGATTCGCAAGGACTTTGTGGCCAACGTCTCCCACGAGCTCCGGACGCCGGTCACGGTCATCAAGGGGTATGCCGAGACCCTCCGGAAGAGCGGGGTCGGGACCTCTCCCGAGACCGTGGAACGCTTTCTGACCGTCATCCAGGCCCATGCCGACCGCCTGGCGAGCCTGATCGGCGACCTCCTCACCCTCTCGGAGCTTGAGTCGGCCGGCTACACCCTGGCGCTTCACCCGGTAGCACTGCAGGACGTGGCCGCAACGGCCCGAACCCTTTTGGAGCACAAAGCGGCCGAGAAGGAAATCACGGTCACCATCGGCAATCTGTCGGGGCTACAGGTGCTGGCCGATGTCGGCCGACTGGAGCAGATACTGGTCAATCTCCTGGACAATGCCGTGAAATATACCCCTCGGGGGGGAGCGGTCGACATCGTTGCCGTGGAGAAGGGGGATGACGTGGAGGTAGCTGTCGGGGATACCGGACCGGGAATCCCGCCACAGGACCTCCCGCGCATTTTCGAGCGCTTCTACCGGGTGGACTCGGCCCGTAGCCGTCAGGAGGGGGGGACCGGCCTCGGTCTCGCCATCGTCAAGCATATCGTGCAGCTCCATGGTGGCGCCGTCCGCGTCGACAGCCTCCCGGGCAAGGGGACGACTTTTTCCTTTACCCTCAGGAAGGCATAGCAACGAAACGACTCCCCGCATCATACGCACGACATCTCCCACTCCGCCCCCCGCGGCCGCAGACCGTCCTGAGACAAAACTCATTTCAAGGGGTGCGGAGATGCTCCGATAACTAGTACAAAACCCATTACTGGATTCTCCCCATGAACCTGCAGAAAATAGTCTGGAAACCGTTGTATGACGCCTGGAAACTCTTCCGCCGCTACTGGTTGCGGCTTGCAGTCATCTTCGTCATCATCCCCGCGATCCTGATCGCCACCCTCGTCCGCTTTTCCATCGAAGGGGTCTTCGACGGCATCTACCTGCTCAAGGGAACCGGCAGGGCACTGCTGGAGGTGAAGGACGAGATATTCCTCGGCGAATACGAACGGCTGATCGCCAAGATCGAGTACGAACCGCTCCTGAACATGCTTCGCCCGGCATCAGACGAGCAGGACCACGAAGCCCATGCCCATATAACGTACCGCTGGAACGAACGCCAGGGGCGTGGCTTCATCCAGAGTCGCGACCCGGACGGCAGTCAGTTCATCACCTGTTTCGGCCGCTTCGTCGACTCCAACGGGAAATCGCCCCAGGGGCTCTTTATGGGTGGCGGACTCCCCTACTCCCGCTACGCCCATGAAACCGTCCAGATGAATGAGACCGGCATGGCGTACTTCGACAGCCGGGAATGGTTCCATCTCTGGTGCAACGCCAATGAAGGGATTGCCGGCGCGAACTCGCCGGACAAATTGGTCTACCCGTCGGATTGGGAGTTCCTGGGGAGCCGCGTCCCGTTCGCCACCAACCATGAACTGATCATCCACAGCCGTCACCGGGCGATTGTGGACCAAGTCCCGTTCAGGATCGACCGCTATGCCCTCTACCGGGCAGGTGAACCGTACCTGGTGCTGGCCATCAGGATCACCAACGTGGGACAGCAGCCTGCGGGATATTTCTATGTCTACGGCGATGAACCATGGGTGGGGGATTACGGCACATCCATCGGCAACGTCGGCTGGACGAAGGACCGGCTACTGTTCTACGAGGCGCTGATCGACCCGAAGGAGAACTCCTTTGTGGGGATGTACGACTATGGCAACCGGGCCATCAACGAAAAGAAGGAACGCTTCTCGCGCATGGCCAACTTCATCGAGTGGATCGGCATGGTGAGGCCCCAACTGGTCTACGTTTCAAACAAGGAGGGGAAGATATCCGACGAATCCCAGCATATCCCGCTGGACAGCCCGAACAACCGGGTGCTGTTCCTTCAGTGGGGCCCGCGGCTGCTGACCCCCGGCCAGTCGGATCTGCTGATCATGGCCATCGGCATGGCCGGACATGACCCCAAATCAGACATTCCGGTGAAGCCGGAAATCACCATCGACTGGGATGACCTGAATTTCGTGCTGACCAATGAAGAATAGACCTTCGCAAGCCGGCGTCGCCCTGAAGGCAATTAAACACGGATCAAATCTGATTACACCGGATCAACGCGGATAAACCCAAACAGAAAGTTGATCAGCACTAATCGGCAACGGAAATAGATCCCGCCTATCCCCAAGTCCATTCAATCCGCGCTCCATCGCAGCTCAGCTTGTTCACTTCCCGTGAAGTATCAAGTCGTAAAGGACTCCCCCTTCCCCTTCTCTTTTTTCATGCTCTTGACAAAAAAGTGGGCAGCCGAAGCTGCCCAAAGGTGAGGGTGAGGTCACACCCGTCGTAAATTCTCTAATTCTCTTTAGAGCCGTCTGGAGATCAGCAGCCTGCCGGTGGCCGTCGCTGCAAATCCCTCCACATCTTCACTATTCCGTGGTGCCAGCAACAAAATCCCCACCCGCACGGGCGGGGCTTTTGTCAGTTCATCGTATTCATCAGGCTAGTACCAGCCCCCCGGAGTATAGGAGCCATGGCTGTTGCTGCAGCCCGTTGACGCCCTGCCGCATGTTCCGGAGGTTGCGTCCGTCAACCCGCTGCCCTTGGCAGGACGCCAGTTGCCCAGGTTTGCGGTACGGATGAAGGCCCACGGTTTCGCTCCGCTGGCTGTCCAGGTGGCGCTGTCGGCCGGCGTAGTCGAATCGGTACGCACTTGGGCCATCTGATTGAAGCCGTGGGCATCGACCCCACGCCACGGACGACTGTTGTTGAAGCTTGAATGGCAGTTGCTGCAGTTGGCATGGCTGCTGCCGATCTGGCCACTTGTGGATGCAGCTGCCGAACCGGTGCCATGGCCACTGGTGCCCGTGCCATAGGTGTCGGCATGGCACTTGGTGCAGAGGTTAGGATGGTTGGAAAAGACGGCTGCCCTAATGGTGGTGCCGTTCCCGTGGGCGGTTACCGTGGAGGTCTGAACAGTCGCATTTCCCCACGCATCGGTCGCGCCGGCATGGCAGTCCCAGCAGGAGATAAGGAAGCCATATGCGGTCGTGGAACCGCCTACTGCAGACTTGCCGTTCCAGGGAGCCTTCATCATGCTGCCACCGGCAAAACCGTTATTCCCCTTGCCGAGTACCGGGTGGTAGGAGGCATTGCTCGTGGCAAAGGATGACGCGACGTTGACGACGTTGGAGGTGGTGTTGCCGGCTGCAACGGAGGTAGCGTTCGTACTGGTGGAAGCAACTGCCACCCCGAACGGTCGGCCAGCAGTACCTGTCGTCGGCACCTGGGCATTTACATCCAGGGCGCCGTCCGAATCGTGACATTTCAGGCAGTGATTGACCTCGACTGCCGCGATGGTAAGGAAATTGGGATCAGCCTCCAGGGTTGCGCCGAGATCCCGTGAGAACCTGCTGAAGGAGGCGTTGCCGGCTGCGGGGACGAAACTGCCCGGCGTGCCGTTGTCCCAGGTGACGTTGGCGATCTCCAGACCGGTGTCGGCGTCGCGGAGGTTGATGAACCCGTCGGCATGTTTGGTTGTTGTCTTGCCGCTGCTCTTGTCACCTTCCATGTGACAGACGATGCAGTCTGCCGCCACTACCGTCCGACCGCCCGATGCCTTGTGCGACCAGGTGGCGGCAAACTCGGGCTGGATCGCGCGACGGCTGCCGGTATTGGCCAGCGGGCCGGCCTTGATTGCGACAGATGAACCATGGCAGCCGACGCAGTCCATGACCGTCACACCCCACTGGGCGGTACCATGGCAGGCGACGTTGGAGCAGGTGCCGCCACCGGCGTTGTAGACATAATGGAACTGGCTGGTGCTGGAACTGACGTTGTAGAAGCCGTTGTTGTGGGCAGTCACGCCCGTGATGGTGGTGCCGGTGGTGGTAACCGAGTAGTGGCACTTGTCGCAGCCGATCTGGTGGCCGCCGGCCGCGTGGCTGTTCTTCTTGGGCGAGTTGTTGGCATAGTTCGGCGGGCTGGCATGGCAGCCTGTGCAGCCCAGCGAACCGGGGGCAGCCGTCCAGGAGACCGCCGCGTGGCTGGCAGCGGCGCCGGTGGCGATATCCGTGCCGTTGCTGTGGCACTTGGTGTTGATGCAGCCGGTACCGGCAGTGTAGACGCCGGTGATGGTGGCATTGATGACGACCGTCTTGGTCCCGTTCGCGTGGTTGCGGGCATCGGAAATGGTCGTGTTCCCGCTGGCCGTGATGCTGTGGCAGGCGGCGCAGGTCAGCCGGCTGTTGCCGTTGTAGCCGTTGATGTGCTTGGTGTGGGCACCGGACCAGGTCGGCGAGGCGTCCCCGGCGCCGTTGTGGCATTTGTTGCAGTTCGGGCTGCTCTTTGTCGAGCCCCAGGAGAACGTGGCCGTCTTGGGCGGTCCGCCCTTGCCGTCCTGGTGACAGGCGTTCTGGCTGCAGGTGTCGCCGTTGTAGTAGTTGTACCCTGCGCCGTCAGCCGTCTGAGTCCCACCCTGGGTGTAGCCGATGGTCCCGAGGATATTGGCGGTGCCGCCGTTCTGGTGGTTGGTCTGCGTTGTGCCGTGGCAGTTCTTGCAGGCGAAGCCATAGGCGGCCGCGGTGTGCTTGTTGCTGCCGGTGTAGTGGTTGAACACCGTCGCCTGGTTGTAGTGGATGACGTGGCCGGCAGTCGTGTTCACGGAGAGCTGGCCGCTGTTGTTGCCGCCGTGGCAGCCGTCACAGGCGGAGGCCAATCCTTGATAGGCATTGCCGTCATAGGTCGTATCGGCACTGTGCGAGTGGCAGGTTGTGCAGACCTTGGTCGATTGGTGGCTGTCGGACGAGGTGGCCGTGTAGTGAACCATCTTGCTCGGGTCGTCGATCTTGTTGTCGTGGCAGACGTTGCACAGGGCGTTGTACGGTGCCGTGGTCTTGCTGAAGTTGGCGGCATTGGTCTTGGCCACGAAATTGCCGACGGTGGTCACGGTCAGGAAGGTCGGCATGCCGGTCACGCTGTCCGACCCCTTGGCCGGCTTCTTGTGGACCATGGCGATCGGCCGCTGATCGGTGTTGCTGGCCCGGTCGCCGTGGGCATCGTGGCAGTCCCAGCAGAACTGGCCGCCGGTCAGCGACGTGGAGTGCTTGCTGCCGTAGTGGTATTTGTCCACCTTGCGGGTGGCGGTCTTCAGGGTGTAGCCGGCTGCGGGTTGGACTCCGGTGGCGCCTGATGTGGCGTGGCAGACCAGGCAGACGCCGTTTTTCCCCCAGGTCTGGACCCCGGTATTGAAGTTGCGCAGCCGCAGCGGGTTGTCGGCACTTCCATGCGTCACGCTGTCGTACTCGTGGCAGTAGAGGCAGGGGTCGCCGCCGGGGTTTGACGTGCCGTTGGCAGCAGCGGCCGAGAAGCCGGCAAAGGTGGCACCGGTCACGTCATAGGTTCCCGTCACCTTGCCATGGCCGGAGTAACGCCATTCGGTCCGGGAGATGACGGCCATGGTGCCGTTCTTGAACCCGTAGTTGACGGTGTCGTTGGTGGCGAAGTGGCAGTCGCCGCACTTGTTGGTGCCACCCCAGGTAAAGACCTTGCTGGTATTGCCGCCGTGGCAGTTGACGCTCGAGCAGGTGGTCTTCACCGTGGGCGGGTTGGTGGTGGCGGTGGCGGTAAAGGTGTTCGCCTTGCCGATGAAGGTCTTGGTGCCGTTGGCAACCACGTTGTAGTTCTTGTTCACGTGGTTTCTGACGGTTGAGATATACATGGTCGTCACGTTGCGGAAGGCAACCGTCTGGTTGTGGCACCAGTCGCAGGTGAAGCCCCAGAAGACCGCATGCTTGGGATGGCTGTTGGCCTTCCCTTTGTAGCCGTTGGCGTAGTTCGGGCCGGTCGGATAACTGTTATGGCAGCTGCCGCAATGGATATCGGCCTTTGACTGGTCCCACTTGATCCAGGGGGTCGAGTAGTCGGTGAACGAATAAGCACGGCTGTGACAATAGCCGTTTTTGCACTGGTTGTTGCCGCTATCCCAGCGGAAGGCGGCCGAACCGACCGTGCTGCTGGCGGAGACGTTGCGGAAGCCGTTCGGGTGCTTGGCCCGCTGGCTGGTCGCCAGCGCCGTGTTGCTGGATGCGGTAGAGGCGTGGCAGGCGGCGCAGGTGACCAGGGTGTTGTTGGTGGTCGTGTTGTTCGAACCGATCGTGCCGCCGTTGCCATAGGTGTTGGCGTGCTTGTTGTGGGGCGCCGACCAGGTCGTGGTCGCCGGGTTGTTGCTGGCCTGGTCGTGGCAGTTGCCGCAACTCGTGGTGCTGACTGCCCACTGCATGACGTTCTTCGGCGGGCCGCCGCGACCGTCGGAGTGACAGTAGGTATCGCAGCTCGTGCCGGTGGAGAAGCCGTACCCCCGGCCATCGTAGTTGACGCCGCTGCCACGGTTCACGGTCTCGGGCCGGCCCGCGCCCTGCGGGGTGGTGAAGGGGAGGCGCAGGACGATCTCGGCCACCGACCCGTTGGTGACCCCTGCCGGCGGTCCGTTCAGGTGGGTCTCCGTCGGGTTGCCGGGATGACAGGTGCCGCACATGAAGACGTTGTTGGTGGTGGAGAGGTTGACGTTCGTCCACCCTTCTTCCGTGGTGTTGGAGGGCCGGGTCGAACGGTTGTAGTGCTTGCGGTGGGCATCGGAGAGTTTGGCCGTGGATGTCGTGGAGTTGTTGGCCTCATGGCAGTTGCCGCAGGTATTGGCGGTGGTCGTATCCCAGTCGCGGTAGCTGGTGGTCGGGTTGTTGGTGTGGCAGTAGGTGTTGGCGCAGACCCTGGTTGCGGAGTCATAGCTGCCGGAGAAGTTGGCCATCTTGATGAACGTCACATCGATGGAGCGGTTTATGTGCTTCACGTCGGTGCCGTTGAAGACCGACTGACCGTCCGCAGCCACCGTGTTGGAGTGGCACCAGTTGCACTGGATGGGGCGGTGCGGGAGCGGACCTGAACCGATATGGTTGGTGTGCCGCAGGCTGGACACCGGCGTGGTATTGCTTGCCAGACCACCGTGGCAGTAGTCGCACTGGATCGTCCCCTGCTGTCCCTCAGCAATGCCACTCCAGATTGTCGGCGGGGCCTTGTAGGTTCCCTGGCCGTTCGAGTGGCAGTAGATCTGGGTGCAGCCGTTGGTGGCATAGGCCAGTCCGCCGGTCGACTTGGGCCCCCAGGAGACGTCAGCGGTCCGGTTGGCATGAAGGGTGGTGGAGATAAGCGTCTTGTCGGTGCTGTCCACCGTGGAGTTGTGGCACTCGTTGCAGCGGAAGTTGAAATTGCCGAAGCGGGTGCTCGTGTTGTTCACGTGGGCCTTGTGCCCCTTGCTGACGATCGGGTCACCGCTGGTTGCGTTGTTGCCGTGGCAACCGATACATCCTGCGGCGAGGGTCCCCCCCCAGGTCACCGGCTTGCTGAAGTGGCAGTAGACGTTGGTACACTGCTGGGCACCGCTGTTCCAGGTGAACCCGCCGGCGATGCTGTTGCCGGTCACGTTGCGGAAGCCGTTGGGATGCCGATCGCGGCGGGAGGCGATGAGGGTGGTGTTGTTGGCCGCCGTCGCTGCATGGCAGGCGTTACAGGTGGCATTGGCACTGGTCGTCCCGGCCAGGTGCTTGTTGTGGGAACCGGACCAGGTGGTGCTGGCTGGGTCATCGCCGTACTGGTTGTGGCAGTTGCCGCAACTGGTCGTCGTGACCGCCCAGGACATGACGGTTTTCGGCGGGCCGCCGCGGCCGTCGGAGTGGCAGTAGGTGGTGCAGGTGGTGCCGGTGGAGTAGCCGTAGCCGCGGCCGTCATAGTTGACACCGCTCCCGCGGGTCACTGTCTCCGCCCTTTCGGCGCCGGCCGGCGGGGTGAACGGGAGCCGCAGGACGACCTCCGCCACCGAACCGTTGGTCACGCCCGCCGGCGGGCCGCTGATGTGCGTGGACGTCGGATTGGCCGGGTGGCAGGTGCCGCACATGAAGACGTTGTTGGTGGCCGACAGGTTCACGTTCGTCCACCCCTCGGCGGTGGTATTGGCCGGCCGGGTCGAGCTGTTGTAATGCTTGCGGTGGGCATCGGAGAGCTTGGCCGAGGCCGTTGTGGTGTTGTTGGCCTCGTGGCAGTTGCCGCAGGTGTTGGCTGTGGTCGTATCCCAGTCCCGGGTGGAGGTGGTGGCGTTGTTGGTGTGGCAGTAGGTGTTGGCGCAGACCCTGGTTGCGGAGTCATAGCTGCCGGAGAAGTTGGCCATCTTGATGAACGTCACATCGATGGAGCGGTTTATGTGCTTCACGTCGGTGCCGTTGAAGACCGACTGACCGTCCGCAGCCACCGTGTTGGAGTGGCACCAGTTGCACTGGATGGGGCGGTGCGGGAGCGGACCTGAACCGATATGGTTGGAGTGCCGCATGCTCGAAACCGGCGTGGTATTGGACGCCAGACCGCCGTGGCAGTAGTCGCACGCGATGGTCCCCTGCTGCCCCTCGGCTATAGCGTTCCAGGTGGTCGGCGGCGCCTTGTAGGTCCCCTGGCCGTTCGAATGGCAGTAGATCTGGGTGCAGCCGTTGGTGGCGTAGTTCGCGCCGCCGGTCGACTTGGGTCCCCAGGCCACATCCCTGGAGGCGTTCGCGTGCAGTGACGTGTTGATAAGGGTAGTCCCGGTTGCGTCCACGACCGAGCTGTGGCACTCGTTGCAGCGGAAATTGAAGTTGGCGAAGCGGCCGCTCGTGTTGTTCACGTGGGCCTTGTGCCCCTTGCTGACAATGGGGTTGACGCTGCCGGCGCTGTTCCCGTGGCAGCCGACGCACCCGGACGGGAGGGTGTCTCCCCAGGTCGGGGTCGCGACGTATGCCACCCCCCCGTTCCCGTCGCTGTGGCAGTAGAGGTTGCTGCACTGCCCGAAGGAGGCGCTGGGAGCCAGATCACCGGTTGCCCCCGCCGTTGTCGCGCTGGGCGCTCCGGCGGCCTGATAGGCCGCTGCGGCGCCGACCCTGGCATCGGAGGTCTTGAATGCCCAGCGGACGCTCCCCTGGACGTGGGTGACGTCGATGGCCGGATGGCAGAGGTCGCATGAGAAGCTGTTGCCTGTCGAGCCGGCATGCTTGAGGTGACCGCCGGTGGTAGGCGGGGTGGCAGCCGTGGTGCCGTGGCAGGAGCCGCACTGGTCCTGGCCGGCTCCATCCCAGCGGGGCGACGTATTGGTCCCGCCGGTGAGCGGCGGCTTCACCTGGGTCTGCCCGACCTTTACGCCGCCGCCGTGGCAGTAGACGCCGGAACAGCGGTTGGCGCTGGGGTAGTCGGTGACGGCCGCGGCAATGGTGCTGTTGGGGGTGCCGGAAGCGATCCGGAAGCCGCGCCCCGCCGAGGTATAGGGGGTGTAGGTGCCGCTGGTCACCTTGCCGCCGAAGCCGAAGAAGCCGATGTCGATGGTATTGGAGAGGTTCGGCATCTTCACGGTGCCGTTGCTGATGTAGTGACAGGTATCGCAGACCATGGACCTGGTTTCGGTGTGGGTGACGTGTGCCCCCACCTGGCCCGGCTCAAGGGCATTGGAGGGACGCGGCGTGCCGATCATACCGGTATCGCCGCCGAGTACGGCCTGGCTCGGCGGATTGCCGTGGCAGCCGCCGCAGGCGGCCTTGAAACCGGTATTATGCTTGTGACAGGAGGTACAGACCCCCTTCGGGCTCGGATGGGAAAGACCGCCGGTATTGTTGGCAGTGTTGGCGTTATGGAAGCGGTTCTGGCTGTGACAGACCTCGCAGATGCGGGACGAATCGGCATGACCGCCGGTATCGTCCCCCATGCTCGTGGAGTTTCTAAACTCCACCGTCACCGTGGGCTGGCCGTTTGGCCAGTTTTCGCCGCTCTTGGTCCGGATGGTCCTCCGAACGTTCTTGATATTGGGGTTCGTGTTCGGCTCATGACAGGTGGAGCAGGTGAACTCGCCGTACTTGCCACCGGCTATCCCCCACCCCCCATTGGCCTGCCACTTGGGGGACGCGGTGTCGCGGCTGTTGTGCAGGAGATCGACCGCCCCGGCAGGCGCCGGCGAGAAGAGGCCGAGCGCACCGGTCACGGCCAGTGCCAGCATCGCTTTGATCATCCCCATCAGGTGCGTGTTCATCGAGGTCCCCATCATCGTCTCTTCACCCTTTATGCTCTCTCTTTCGGTACGAATCATGGCACGCCCCCTCACTGGTTGGCGTGGCAGCTGAAGCACTGCAGCTGCGCACCCCAGGTGATATTGGGCTGGTTCACGTGACACGCCGTCAGGCAGGTCCGGGTCTGGGGATCCCAGGTCGAACTCCCCATATTGAAACTGTCGTAGGCATCGTCCGCCTTATAGTTGCCGCTCCTTGACCAGCCAAGGGCATTGGCCACATTGGCCAGCTGGGCCTTGGTCTTGAAGGTGACCGGCGCGAAGGCGACATCCTTGCTCCCGTTCACGTGCAGGGCCGCATTGGCGATGGCGCCGGTCTGGAGAGGCGTCCGGCTCCCGGCCGTGTGACACGATGCACAGCGGAAGGCGCTTCCTGTGCCGGTCATGGCGTAGGTATCGATCTGCGTAGTGCTGACAATGCCGCTGTGGCAGATGTAGCAGGCGATGGTGGTCGCCAGGGCCGGGTTGCCGTGGGCCTTGCTGCCGCTGGAGGAGTAACCGAGGTAGCCGTTCCTGTTGTTCCCGGCATAGGTACTCAGGGCATGGATGCCGATCATGTGGCCGGTCTCCCGGAAGGGGGGCGTACCGCCGTCGTCACCCATGCTGGACGATGCCACGTAATGGGACTGACCCGCATACTGGGGCGGGTTGTCGTGGCAGCCGCCGCAGCGGTTACCACCGGGGAAGGTCCCGTTGTACCAGTTGGGAGTCTCCCGGTAGTCGCCGGCCTGGAGGGACTGGCTTTTGCCGTTGGAGTGGCAGTAGACGGTCAGGCAGGTGAAGCTGTTCGCGCCGCCCCGGTTGTACCCGGTATCGTCGGTCGTCACCTGGTTGTTCAGTTTCACCAGGCTGCCGGCGCCGGCCTTGTTCATGTTCAGGGTGATATCCACCGAGCCGTTCCTATGCTTGGCAAGGTCGGTCGGGTGGCAGGTGGCGCAGCCAAAGCGGTAGACCGTGCCACTGGAACGGTTGGCGGTGAAGTTGTAGAAGGAGACCAGGCTCGCCGAGGCGAGGTCCCCGATATGAAGGAGGTGGGTCCCCCCCAGATTCGGGTGGCAGGCGCTGCAGCCGGCGCTGGCAGCGTCGCCCCATTTCGGGGTGCCGCTGCCGTGGCAGCTGGTGGTGCTGCAGGTACGGTCCGCATTGTACCTGGCCCCGCTCCCCGCCCTGGCGCTGTCGAACGTCACCTCAACCTGCCGGTTCAGGTGCAGGCCGCTGGCCGCGATGGCCGTCCCGCCGGCCGACACGGTATTCACGTGGCAGATCCCGCACGATGCCGCCCCCTTGTCGGTCAGCTTGGTCGTGTGACTCTTATGGCTGTTCGACTTCAGGAGACCGGCCCCGGCATTGGCATAGTTCGGCTCCCCTGCCGCGCTGGTAAAATCGGGAGCAGAGTCGCTGCCGTGGCAGCCGATGCAGTTGCTGATCGCGGGGCCGGTGGTCCAGCTGACCGCGAGGCCGGCGCCTCCCTTGCCGTCCGAGTGGCAGTAGGATGCATTGCAGGCCGCCGCATTCCTGCCGGCCTTGGCACCGGAGTAGTTGACGAACTGGTTGCCGTGAACACCCTGGTTCGCCACGGTCCGGTCACCGCTGACGGTCTGGGCGTGGCACTCGGCGCAGCCGTAGTTCTCGCCGTTGAGGCTGGCCTGGTTCACGTGCTGGCCATGCATGCCGGTGGTGATGGCCGAAAGCGATCCGGCGTTGCCGCCGTGGCAGCCGGTGCAGTCCGCCGGCATGGTGGCGCCCCAGTAAGCGACAGGAGAGCCGGCCCCGTGGCACGAGATGGATGCGCACGACTTGTCGGCAGCGGTGTAGGTGAAGCTCTTCAAACCGCCCTGCGCCACCTGGATGGTCCGGTCAATGTGCTTCGTGCTGGTGTTGAGCGCCCCGCTCTCCACCACCGTCTCCCCGTGGCAGTAGGCGCAGGTAACGGCACCGGAGCTCCCCACGTGCTTTTTGTGGCTGTTAGCGCGGGGCTGGCTGGCGCCGGTGGAGACGTAGTTCGGTTCACCGGCGACGCTGGTGAAGTCGGCTGGCACGGCTGCGCCGTGACAGCCGATGCAGTTGTCGATGGCCGGGCCGGTGCTCCAGCTGACCGCCGTCCCTGCCCCACCCTTGCCGTCGCTATGGCAGTAGGCGGTGTTGCAGGCGGTGACGTTCTTCCCGGCCCGGGCACCGGAGTAGTTGGGGAACTGGTTCACGTGACCGGCCTGGTTCGCCACGGTCCGGTCGGCGCTGACGGTCTGGGCGTGACACTCGACGCAGCCGTAATTCTCGCCGTTGATGGCCTGCTGATTGATATGCTGGGTGTGCTTGCCGCTCTTGATATCGTTGGGTGCCGCGGCCGCGTTGCCGCCGTGGCAGCCGGTGCACTCCGCCGGCATGGTGGCGCCCCAGACCGCGTCGGGGGAACCGGTGCCGTGGCAGCTGATGGCCGAGCAGCTCTTGCCGGCGCCGTAGGTGAACTCCTTGCCGCCGCCTTTGGCCACCTGGATGGTCCGATCCAGGTGGTTGCTGCCGGTCAGGCCGCCGGCAGGGGTGACCGTGTCGTTGTGGCAGTAGATACAGCTGGCCGCGCCTCCAGCAACGTGCCGCTTGTGGCTGTTGGAGCGGGTCTGGTTCCCGCCGGTGGAGGCGTAGTTCGGCTCGCCGGCCACGCTGACGAAGTCGGCCGGGGTGGCGGCGCCGTGGCAGCCGATGCAGTTGGCAATGGCAGGACCGGTCGTCCAGCTCACCGCCGTGCCGGCCCCCCCTTTGCCGTCGCTGTGGCAGTAGGCGGCGTTGCAGGCGGCCTTGTTCCTCCCCGCCTTGGCGCCGGAGAAGTTGACGAACCGGTTGTTGTGGTTGGCCCGGTTGACGATGGCCCGGTCGGCGCTGACCGTCGGCGCATGGCACTCGGCGCAGCCGAACAGTTCACCGTTCACTGTTGCCTGGTTGACGTGCTGGCCGTGCATGTCGGTGGCGATGGGGGCGCTGCTCGCCGCATTGCCGCCGTGGCAGCCGGCACAATCCGCGTCGAAGGCCGTGTCCCCCCAGGTGGCAGTCAGTCGGGGAGGCCCGCTTTTGCCGTCGCTGTGGCAGGCGACATTGCTGCACTGGCCGTAGGTGGCCGAAGGTGCCAGGTCGCCGGTGGAGCCGCTGGCCGCACCGTTGTAAATGGCACCGGTGCCGACCCGCGGGTCGGTGGTCTTCATGGCCCAGCGGACATTTCCCTGCACATGGGTGTTGTCGCCGGAGACCGGGTGGCAGAGGTCGCAGGAGTAGCTGTTGCCGCCGGTTGACGCGGCATGTATCACGTGGCTCCCCATGGTGGGTGGGGTTGCGGCCGTGGTCCCGTGGCAGCTGCCGCAGGCGCTCTGGCTGGTGCCGTCCCAGCGGGGGGTCGTGTTGCTCCCGCCGGTGAGCGGCGCCTTCGTCTGGGTGGCACCGACCTTGACACCGCCGCCGTGACAGTAGACACCGACGCACTTGTTGGCCGCCGCATACGTGTTTACCACGGAAGCGATGGTGGTGTTGGGGGTCCCTGAGTTGAACTTGAAGTTGGCATGGGGTGTCACGGAGGAATACGGGACATACGTACCGCTCGTCACCTTGCCGCCGAAACCGTAGAAGCCGATGTCGATGGTGTTGGAGAGGTTCGGCATCTTGATGGTACCGTTATTGATGTAGTGGCAGGTGTCGCAGACCATGGCCCGGGCCTGGGTGTGGGTGGCGTGGGCCCCCACCTGCCCCGCGGCCATGGCATTGGACGCCCGGGGGGTGCCGATCAGGCCGTAGTCGCCGCCGAGAACCGCCGCTGTGGGGGGGTTACCGTGGCAGCCGCCGCAGGCAGCCTTGAAGCCGGTATTGTGCTTGTGGCAGGAGGTGCAGACCGCAGCGGGGGTCGGGTGGTTCAGGCCGCCGGAGTTGTTGGCCGTGTTGAAGTTGTGGAACTGGTTCTGGCTGTGGCAGACCTCGCAGATGCGATTCGAGGTTGCATGGCCACCCTTGTCCGCCCCCATGCTGGTCAGGTTGTTGAAGCTCACCGCCACTTCGGGCGAGCCGTTCGGCCAGTTCTCGCCGTTCATGGTGGAGATGACCCGCCGGACGCTCTTCAGGCTCCCGGAATACGGCTCGTGGCAGGTTGCGCAAGTGAACTGTCCGTACTTGCCGCCAGCCACCCCCCACCCCCCCTGGGCCTGCCACTTCTTGGAGGCGGTATCGGCACTGTTGTGCATCAGATCGATCGCATGGGCTATCGGGACGGTACCGAACAGGATAGCCAGGGCGGCCGTTACTGCGGTACGGCTGCGCCATACTCGCAGGAGCTTGTTCATGGGGTTCTGACGCATCATCTTCATGCTCGTGTCACCTTTGGTCACTTTGATCGTCGTCATGGCGCCCCCCCTCACTGGTTCGCGTGGCAGCTGAAGCACTGCAGCTGCGCACCCCAGGTGATGTTGGGCTGGTTCACGTGGCACGCCGTGAGACAGGTCTTGGTCTGGGCATCCCAGGTAGAGACCCCCAGGTTGAAACTGTCGTACGAGTCGTCGGCCTTGTAGCTGCCGTTACGGGTCCAGCCGAGGGCGTTGGCCACGTTGGCGAGCTGGGCCTTGGTCTTGAACGTGACCGGCGCGAAGAGGACATCCTTGGTGCCGTTGATATGCAGCGCCGTATTGGCGATCTCGCCCGACTGCAGCGGCGTCCGGGTCGTTGCCGTGTGGCAGGAACCGCAGCGGAAGAGGCTCGACGTCCCGTCCATGGCGTAGGTGTCGATCTTGGTCGCGCTCACGATGCCGCTGTGGCAGGTGACGCAGCTGACGGTGGTTGCCAGGGCCGTATTGCCGTGGGCCATGCTGCCGCTGGAGGAGAAGCCGAGGAAGCCGTTCCGCGTCCCCCCCTTGGAGATGATCTTGAAGTGGATGCCGACCATGTGGCCGTTCTCCATGTAGGGAGGCTTGCCGTTGTTCCCCAGGTTCGACTGGGCCACGTAGTGGGACTGGCCGGCGTACCGGGGCGGGTTGTCATGGCACATGCCGCAGCGGTTGCCGTTGAAGGCGGCATACCAGTTGGGAGACGGTTTGTAGGTCGGGTTGTCCTTGTCCCTGCCGTCGCTGTGGCAGTAGACCGTATCGCAGGTGAAGCTGGTGGTGCCGTTCTTGGTGTAGCCGGCGCCGGCGGCCGCAACCAGCTTGTTCAGCTTGTTCAGGGTGCCGCTCCCCCCCTTGTTCCAGGAGAGATCGATATCCACCGTGTTGTTCCGGTGCTTGAGCTCGTCGGTCGGGTGACAGTTGGCGCAGCCGTAGCGGTAGATGGTGCCGCTGGAGCGGTTGGCGGTGAAGTTGTAGAAGGTGACGCTGCCGGACGTCCAGAGGTTGCCGAGGTGGGCGGCGTGGGAGCCGGGGAGCGTCGGGTGGCAGGTCAGGCAGCCGGCGCTGGCGGCGTCGCCCCACTTCGGGTTGCCGCTGCCGTGGCAGCTGGTGCCGCTGCAGGTCTTGTCCGGGTTGTAGAAGGCCGACGAGCCGGCCTTGGCCGTGTTGAAGGTGACCTCGATCTGGCCGTTCAGGTGGAGGCCGCTGGCGCTAACGGTGGTACCGGCCAGCGTGACCGTGTTGACATGGCAGATGGTGCAGGAGGCGGCACCCTTGTCGGCCAGCTTCGTGGTGTGCGCCAGGTGGCTGTTGGCAAACAGGCCGGCCTGGCTGGCGTAGTTCGGTTCGCCGGCTGCGCTGGCGAACGCCGGGCTCGCGGCCGCGCCATGGCAGCCGACGCAGTTGGTGAAGGGAGGCGTGCTCCCCCAGACCACCGTCGCGCCTGGGCCGCTTTTGCCGTCGCTGTGGCAGTAGGCGGTATTACAGGCAGCCGCGCTTTTCCCTGCCTTGGCGCCGGAGAAGTTGACGAAGCCGTCGGCGTGCCTGGTCCGGTTGCTGAAGGCGGTGTCGCCGCTGACGACCGGGGCGTGGCACTCCACGCAGCCGAGGTTGATGCCGATCTGGCCGGCATTGTTGATGTGGGCCGTATGCGTGCCGGTGGTGATCGGACTGTTGCCGGCATTGCCGCCGTGGCAGCCGGCGCAGCCGAGGTTGTCGCCCCAGGTGGCGGCCGGCGAGCCGCTGCCGTGGCAGGCTATGGTGGAGCAACTCTTGTTGGCGCCGGGGGTGAAGGTCTTGCCAACGATGGCGGACGATTCATAGGAGATCGCCCGGTTCGTGTGGTTGGCCTTGATGGTGGTGCCGTCCACGTTGACCGTGGCGCTGTGGCAGTAGGTGCAGGTGGCGGCGCCAGCAGTGCCGACGTGCAGCTTGTGGCTGTTGGAGCGGAGCTGGTTCGCCCCGGTGGAGGCGTAGTTCGGCTCGCCGGCGACGCTGGTGAAGTCGGCTGCGGTATCGTTGCCGTGGCAGCCGATGCAGTTGGCGTAGGTCGTGGACGATTTCCAGCCGCTGGCCAGGTCGAACGCCACGTTCTGTCGCCCCTTGCCGTCGGTGTGGCAGTAGGTGGCGGAACAGGCGCCGGTTGCCGTGTCGTAGGTCACGCTCCTGCCGGCCCGTACCCCCGAGTAGTCGATGAAGCCGTTGCCGTGCAGCTGGCGATTGGCGAAGCTCCGCTCATCGCTGTTGATGGTCTTGGCGTGGCACTCGGTGCAGTTGTAGTTGGCGCCGAGGGCCGGGTTGTTCACGTGGGCGGTGTGCCGCCCCGAGGCGAGCGGTGCCGAGCTGGCCGCGTTGTTGCCGTGGCAGCCGGTGCAGTCGGCCTTCACCGGCGTCCCCCAGACCTGGGTGAAGGAGCCCTTGCCGCCGTGGCAGCTGATGTCGCTGCAGCTCTTGGCAGAGGCATTGAAGGTGAAGCTCTTGCCCCCGCCCGGTGCCACGTCGATGTTCCGGTTCAGGTGGGAGTTCACGTCCTGCTTGAGGCTGCCGGCGGCGTCCACCGTGTCGGCGTGGCAGTCGACGCAGGTCAGGGCGCCGAAGTCCACATGGTTCTTGTGGTCGTTGGCGCCCGGGGTGCCGGGGCCGGTGCTGGCGTAGTTCGGCTCGCCGGCCTGGCTGGTGAAGTCGGGGGCGGCGCTGCTGCCGTGGCAGCCGGTGCACTCCAGGGTTGCCGTCGACTTCCACCCGGCCAGGGTCATATCCTTCGGTGCCCCTTTGCCGTCGCTGTGGCAGTAGCTGGCCGAGCAGATACCGGTGGCGGTGCTGTAGCTGTTTCGGCTGCCGGCCAGCGACCCGGTGTAGTTCTTGAACCCGTTGCCGTGCACCGAGGTGTCGGCGATGCCGCGGTCGTCGGGCTTAGCGGTCAGGGCGTGGCAGGTGGCGCAGGCGAAGTTCTTGCCCAGCACCGGCTTGTTGTTCATGTGCGCCTTGTGCTTGCCCGAGCTGATCGGCGCGAAGCTGAGCGCGTTGTTGCCGTGGCAGCCGGTGCAGTCCACCGGGAAGGTGGCCCCCCACCGAACGGCTGACGGACCGCCGTGGCAGGTGATGTTGGAGCAGCTCCTGGTAGCCGGATCATAGGCGAAACTCTTGCCGCCGCCCGGGGCCACGTCGCGGGAGCCGTTCAGGTGAGGAGTCCCGGCTTTCAGCTTGCCAGTGGCGTCCATGGTGCTGTTGTGACAGTAGATGCAGGTGCTGCTGCCGACACCGCCCATATGCCGCTCGTGGCTGTTGGCCCGGAGCAGTTCGACCCCTTCGTTCGGATAGTTCGGCTCCCCCCCCACCGAGGTGAAGGTACCGGCCGGGTCGTTACCATGGCACCCCATGCAGTCGCCGTAGGTCGTGGACGATTTCCAGCCGTTGGCCAGATTGAACGCCACGTTCTGCCGCCCCTTGCCGTCGGTGTGGCAGTAGGTGGCGGAACAGGCGCCGGTTGCCGTGTCGTAGGTCACGCTCCTGCCGGCCCGTACCCCCGAGTAGTCGATGAAGCCGTTGCCGTGCAGGGTCCGGTTGGCGAAGCTCCGCTCATCGTTGTTGATCGTCTTGGCGTGGCACTCGGTGCAGTTGAAATTGGCGGCCAGATCGGGGTTGCTCACGTGGGCGGTGTGCCGCCCCGAAGCGATCGGCGTGGAACTGGCGGCGTTATTGCCGTGGCAGCCGGTGCAGTCGGCCTTCACCGGCGTCCCCCATACCTGGGTGAAGGAGCCCTTGCCGCCGTGGCAGCTGATGTCGCTACAGCTCTTGGTTGCTGCGGCATAGAGGAAGCTCTTGCCCCCCCCCGGCACCACGTCGATCCGCCTGTTCACGTGGGAGCTGACGTTCTGCAGGATTGCGCCGGCCGCGTCAACCGTGTCGGCGTGGCAGTCGATACAGGTCTGGGCACCGAAGTCCACATGGTTCTTGTGGTCGTTGGCGCCCGGGGTGCCTGGGCCGGTGCTGACGTAGTTCGGCTCGCCGGCCTGGCTGGAGAAGTCGGGCGTTGCGCTGCTGCCGTGGCAACCGGTGCAGTCAAGGGCTGCCGTCGACTTCCACCCGGTCAGGGCCATATCCTTTTGTACGCCTTTGCCGTCGCTGTGGCAGTAGCTGGCCGAGCAGACGCCGGTCGCACTGGTGTAGCTCCCCCGACCGCCGGCCAGAGAGCCGGTGTAGTTCTTGAACCCGTTGCCGTGCACCGAGGTGTCGACAATACCGCGATCGTCGGACCGGGCGGTCAGGGCGTGGCAGGTGGCGCAGACGAAGTTCTTGCCCAGCACCGGCTTGTTGTTCATGTGGGCCTTGTGCTTGCCCGAGCTGATCGGCGCGAAGCTGAGCGCGTTGTTGCCGTGGCAGCCGGTGCAGTCCACCGGGAAGGTGGCCCCCCACCGCACCGCTGCCGGACCGCCGTGGCAGGTGATGTTGGAGCAGCTCCGGGTGGCCGGATCATAGGCGAAACTCTTGCCGCCGCCGGGGGCCACGTCGCGGGAGCTGTTCACGTGCAGGGTGCCGACTTTCAGCTTGCCGGTGGCGTCCATGGTGTTGTTGTGGCAGTAGACACAGGTGGTGCCGCCGATGCCACCCATGTGGCGTTCGTGGCTGTTGGCGCGCAGCAGGTCGACCCCGGCGTTCGGGTAGTTCGGCTCGCCGGCCACCGAGGTGAAGGTGCCGCCCGGCTCGTTGCCGTGACACCCCTTGCAGTCGTTGATCGCCGAACCGTCATTCCAGGCCACTGCAACCGCCGGCGCCCCACCCTTGCCGTCGCTGTGGCAGTAGGTGGCGGAGCAGAGACCGGTAGCCTGCGTGTAGCGGCCGGCGCGAGCGCCGGAGTAGTCGGCCATCCGGTTGACATGCCGCTCCGGGCTGCTGATGACGGTATTGCTGCTCACCGTGCTGGCATGGCAGTCGACGCAGGAGAAGTTGCTCCCGAGGAAGGGGGCGTTGTCCACATGGGCGGTATGCTTGCCGCTGGCAATGGCGTTGCCCGGCTGATCCCCCTTGTGGCAGG
>CAYSJJ010000021.1:0-14658 GCA_964431365.1 uncultured Geobacter sp.
CTGGCCGTCGCGATGGTGGAGAGCTATCGTCAGTTTGCCGAATCCCCGGCCTGGGGATATGGCGACCAGACCATTTCGGCCATCTCCCTCGGCCCCGCAGTTGAGACCCTCGCGCGGGAGACCGATGCCGTTGCGCGGGCCCTCAGGGCGAAACTGGACGATCCTCTCTCCCGTGACGCCGCCGTGAAGGGGATTACCGATGCCCTGTCGGCTACGCAGAAGCTGCAGACGGCCACCTATGTCGATCTGCAGGATTTCGCCGTCAACCTGGATGCTGTCGCCCCGACTGCCGGGCTGCAGGGGGCGCTGAGGACGGCCATCATTGCCGAATATCACGGCAGCAAGCGGCCCCGCGCCAACGGCATGAACATCGTCTTCTTCGATCTGTCGGAGGCGATACGCTTTTCCACCTATGCGTTCGACTATACCGACGTTGCCCCGGTGACCGGTCGGCTGACCCAGACTGCATTCATCAGGGATTTCACCTGGGACGAGATGATGAACGCCTATTTCGCGCTGAACTACCCGGATCTGGTCCGGAAATGAGCCATGCCACGGTTGATGGTTTCATCGCACCTTAACCAATCTCATCAGATGCAAGGAGGACTACCCATGCTGCGAAAATGGATTTCCGGAACGGCCCTCACTCTAACCGCCGCTGCGCTACTGACTGTGGCCGGCTGCGGTCAGACAACGACCACACAGTCGACCGGGGAATTGTCACAAGGGACTGTTCCTGGCGTGCCAAAGGCATCACTGATCGTAACGAATACCGTGCCGTACAATGGTCAGCTGGACGTAAACCAGGCTACCACGGTAATCGTCTCGTTCAATACCAACATTAATCCCTCTAGTGTCAACGCTACCAACTTCAGGGTTGAGCGTGCTAGCGACAGTGCTCAGGTGGCAGGCACATTTACGACAAATCCCATGAGCATAGTCTTTACACCTGCAGGTAGGGACGCTGTACCGGGTCATACTCAAGCAGCAGTTGACTAGCAGTACCGGCGGCACCCTGGTAAAGCCGCTTACCTGGACATTCACGGCCAACACCGGCATAAACACGACGCCGCTGCAGCTGTCGTCGCACCATGTTGCCGACAACAATGCATTCAGCGGCTTTTGGGCATTCCCCTTCAATTATGAAAACATCACGGCGACCGGCACCGATTCCGGCGTGTATGGCGACGACCTGAGTTCGGGCGCGGTAAACATCGGCTTTACCTTCAATTATTACGGCACTGCCTATACCCAGGTCTACATCGGCAGCAACGGCTACCTTACCTTCGGGAGCGGGGACTCGACCTATTCGAATTACCCCTTCCCTTCCAGCGACGCATACGTTCGCATTGCACCCTATTTTGACGACCTGTACGTCTCCGTGCCGGGCAAGATCGTCTACCAGACCCTCGGCAGCGCGCCGAATCGCCGTTTCGTCGTCCAATACAGCGGCATCCAGCATTGTTGTAGTGATACCAACCCTCGCGGGGATTTCGAGGTCACCCTCCATGAAAACGGATCAAATGGTCCGAATGTCATCCAGTTCCAGTACAACAATGTCAGCGCGATCGGGAGTGGCGGTTCCGCCACCGTCGGTCTGAACAAAGGCGACGGCATCGATGACACCCTCTACTCGTACAATAACTCATACCTGGCCAACGGTCGGTCAATCACTCTCATCCCGACCGGCAACTACGGGTTGACCACACTCTTCCCCTATGACGGGCAAGCCGGCGTCAGCAGGGCGACAACCATCTACGCCTTCTTCAACAAGCCGCTGGACGTCGCTACCATCCCGGGCGCCTTCTCCCTTGTGCAGACTGCAGGAGCGGTTCCGGTTCCCACAGCCTTTGAAACGGGTGCAGGAGCGGGGAACTCGGTTGTGTTTAGTGGCCCGGCAGGTTTGCTCGCAGCGCTGACCAACCACACGGCGAGCCTCTCCACCGCCCTCGCCGATATCTACGGTATCCATCTTGCGGCTCCGATCACCTGGTCGTTCACAACCGGACCCTAACCGATAACGACCGGCAGGTTGTCCGTCCGAGGAAAGCGAAAGGCCTCCACCGGTTAATGGTGGAGGCCTTTCGCTTTCACGATGTCGTGCATCGGTTGGAGCGCTATTTGCTAGTGAGTGCATGCTGGTTACGGTGGCCGGCCGGGATTGGGAAGGTGCCGGCGTGATCAGTGGCTGTTGATAATTGCTAAAAATTAAGCAGATAGACCGGTGAACCCGACAAGCAGGCCGGTTGTCGGGGCTCATTTCCCTCCGGGACCGGTGTTGCATTGTACGAGGTGAGTATGCCAGAAAACGGTAAATTCCTGCTGGGCAGACAGCCCATTCTGGACAGAAGCGAACATATCGTTGCCTACGAACTCCTCTTCCGCTCCCCCGACTCGGCAGGGGCGGCCAAGATGAAGAGCGCGTCCCATGCCACTGCCAGCGTCATCGTCCATACCCTGAGCGGCTTCGGGATCAGGGAGGTCCTCGGGGGGCGGCAGGGGTTCGTCAACGTTGACGTGGATCTCCTGATGAGCGATACCATCGAGATCCTCCCGAGGGAGCACATCGGCCTCGATCTCGTGGGGGGGATCGTGCCGACCGAGAGTCTCCTGGCGCGCTGCAGCCAGCTGAAGGAGGCCGGCTTTTCCCTGGCCCTTGATCAGCACGAGTATCATCCCGAACACGCAGAACTGTACGGCCTGATGGATATCGTCAAGGTCGACCTGGTGCAGGCCGACATGGCACGTCTCTCCGATCAGGTCGCGCTCCTGCGCCGCCATCCGTCCAAGCTCCTGGCCGAAAAGGTGGATTCGGTCGATACCTTCAGGATGTGCCACCGGCTCGGCTTCGATTATTTCCAGGGCTACTACTTTGCCCGGCCTGCGGTGGTGGCAAAGAAGAAGATGAACGACTCCGTCGCGGCCATCCTGAAGCTCCTCCGGCTGCTCCTGGCCGACGCGATGATTGCTGAGCTGGATCAGGTCTTCCGCACCAGCCCGACCCTTACCCACAAACTCCTCCTCCTCGTCAATTCGGTGTCGGTCGGCATGCGGGAAAAGATCGGCAACGTGCGGCATGCCCTGACGATCCTCGGTCGCCAGCAGCTGAAAAGGTGGGTGCAGCTCTCCCTCTACTCCTCGGACAACGTGGAGGCAAAGGACAACCCGCTTTTTGAGCTGGCCGCCTCCCGGGCTGCGTTCATGGAGCAGCTCGCGGAGCAGCATCCCTCCCTGAAGGGGCGGTACGGTGCCGCTGACCAAGCCTTCATGGTCGGTATCCTTTCGCTTCTGGACAGCATCTATGGCGTCTCCATGGAAGATATCGTCGCCGAACTCAACCTGAGCGAAGAGGTGCGGGCTGCCCTCGTGAACCGGGAAGGGATTCTGGGACAGTTCCTCGACCTGACCGTGAAGATGGAGCGCCTCGACCTGGCAGCCGGCGCCATGGGGCTGCAGCAGCTGGGGCTCTCCCTTGACGGCGTCATCGAAGCCCAGAAAAGGGCGCTCGGCTGTCGGGATATGGTGGCCTGAGTGGCCGGGACCCTTTCGTCCTCCCTTCCTGGCGAGGGGAAGAGAGGCTGGGGAAAAGTAAGTTGTCCGATGTTGCCGGGTGCGTGGATTTTCGTTCATTTCTGGTATCGTTAGTAGGTGCAACCGGTAAGCGTCACACCGGAAGCGCTTGAACAATGTCAGAAATAAAGGAGAACACATGCACACCATCCGCATCCTGCTGCTACTGGGAACGCTCCTGCTGCCGATGCTCGCAGACGGGGCCGATAGCCGCCGCGTAGCGGCCACCCCCCGTATCACCGCCGTCACCGTCTACCCCGACCGGGCCATGACGATCCGCAGCACTACCCTGGACCTCAAGCCTGGAAGCTATGTCATCGCTCTGGAGCCGCTGCCGGTTCTCCTGCAGGACGACTCCCTCAGGGTCGAGGGGAAGGGGAGCGCCGGCGCAACCATCGTGGGGATGGAGGTGAAACGGGCCTTCCTGGCGCAGGTGCCGGAACAGCGGGCCGGGGAGATCGAAGAGGAGATCCGCACCCTGCAGCGGAAGCTGGGGAGCCTGGATGCCCGCAAGGCGGCCCTTGCCTCACAGAAGGGGTTCATCGAGTCGATCCGGGTGGGGTGGGGCGAACGGATCTCCAAGGAGCTGGCCGTGGGGAAGCCGACCGCGGCCGAGCTGAACGAGGCGCTGACCTTTGTCGGCAACGGCATGACCACGGTGGAGGAGAAGACGCGGGACCTGGAGACGGAGGGGGCCCGGATCAGGGACCGGATCGACGCCCTGAACCGGCAGCTGGATGCGGTCCGCGGCTCCGGGCGGCGGGAGACGAAGAGCGTCGAGGTCGCCGTGGAGGTGAAGCGCGAAGGGAAGCTGACCCTGGAGCTCTCCGGCGTCGTCCCCCAGGCGGGCTGGGAGCCGTCCTACGATGCGCGCCTGGCCGTTGACGGCGCATCGACGGAACTGCTGTTCAGGGCGCAGGTGATGCAGCAGACCGGCGAGGAGTGGAACAATGTGGACCTCTCCCTTTCCACCGCCCGGCCGGCCGTGGGGGGGACCCCGCCGGAGCTGTACCCCTGGCGGATCTCCTTCTATCGGCCGCCGGTGCCGATGCCGAGGGGAGCCGCAGCCGGCTCGGTAATGATGCTCAAACGGGCCAAGGCTGAACGGGCGGATGCCGAAGTGTATGGCGTGGCTCCCGATGCCCTGGCCGCCGAGGCCCCGGCGGCGCCCGCCCCGCACCTGACCGCCCAGGTGGCCGAAGAGCAGAGCTCGATCCTGTTCCACATCCCCCGGCCGGTTGATATCCCCTCCGACGGTACCCGGCACGGCTCCATCGTCGCCATGGAAACAATACCGGTGAACGTGGAGTACCTGGCGGTCCCCAAACTCTCCCCCCATGCCTTCCTCCGCTCAGAACTGGTGAACAACGCCCCCTATCCGCTCCTTCCCGGCAAGGTGAACATCTTCAGCGGCGGGAGCTTCATCGGCACGTCCCAGCTGAAACGGGTGGCCTCCGGCGATACGTTCGACCTCTTTTTCGGGGTCGACGACCAGGTAACGGTCAAGCGGGAGGAACTTAAGCGCCACAAGGAGGGGGGGCTGTTCGGCAGCAGCCGGCAGAGCTACCGCTACCGCATCGAGGCAGGCAACTTCCGCAAGGAGACCCGGACCATAACCATCCGGGACCAGCTGCCGTTGGCGGGGGACGAGGAGATCAAGGTCTCCCTGGAAGAGCCGAGCCAGAAACCGGATGAGGTGAAAGCGGACGGCACCCTGGTCTGGAAGCTCCAGGTGAAGCCGGGGGAGAAGCGGGAGCTGACCTTCGGGATCGCTGTCGAGTACCCGAAGGATCGGGAGATCACCGGCTTGTGATGGGGAAGGGATAATGAGAAAAAAGTGTTGCGATGATTTGCCTAATTAAAAATATCAATTAAACTTATTCCATAGTCAGATACGAGGAGTCTCCAGCTACCAGCAAACGTCGCTAAAATCATTCCACTTTAACCTGTGGGGGACACTGCTTGCTATTTCACTACCAATGGTAATGGCAAAAGAAAGCAGTGTCCCCTTTTTGTTTGATCGGATACTTCGCCCGCCGGAGGTGTGTCATGTCGGAACGACAGGAATATACACCGTACATTACCGAGAGAAACATCAATGAGGCGCTGGTGCTGCTGAATTTCGCCACAAAGAACGGTGGCGTGATCAGCGAGGAGACCATTACCGACATAACCACCGCCCTGAACGCCTTTAGACGGAAGGGGCTGACCGCGGCCATGGAGCACAAATTTTTTGTCGCCATGAGGGCGCTGGCCAAGTCATTGGAGCCGATCGACTTCGAGAGCATAAAGGCCACCACGGAAATATACGTCAAGCGGCCCAACCGGCTTCACCGGCTCCTGTTCCTGGCCGACAAGCCGCTCTCCGAAGTCACCACGATGTTCTTCCGGTCCATAACCGCGCTCTGCCTCGGGGCCCTGCTGCTCGTACAGATAACGTGGCTGTACGGGAGCATCATAACCAACGAGATAAACATCGTCTCCGCCAATACCACCAAAGACCGGGCAGAGCTCTTCCAGTTGATGGTGGTCAAAAAGCAGGACGACGACAGCCGCTACCGGATTGCCCTGCTGGAGGCGGAGCTGAAGGACTACAGCCTGAAGTACTCGGCCAGCCAGTTGGCGCTGCAAAACTTCTTCAAGGTCATTCATGTGGGCCCCGGCATCTCCCACACCAGGCTGCTGGCTGACGCCAAGGACCGGGCCATCCTTGAGCCGCTCATTTACGTGCAGAAGGCCCAGTATCTGCTGAAGGTGCTGGAGTTGTACATCCTGCCGCTTCTGTACGGGCTGGTCGGCGCCTGCGCCTACATCCTCCGGACTCTTTCCCAGAACATAAAAAACTATACCTACACCGGCAGCGAGAACGCCGGCTACTTCTCCCGCCTGCTCCTCGGCGGCCTCTCGGGCCTTGCCATCGGCTGGTTCATCGACCCGGCAACCGCGTCCACCACCACCCGGCTGTCGCCGTTCGCCCTGTCGTTCATTGCCGGCTACAGTGTGGAGCTGCTCTTTTCGATACTCGACAGGATAGTCGGCTCGTTTGCCCCGGCTTCGAAGGCAAAGGAGGGGAAGGGCTGAGATGACGGGGAGTCTTCGTTCACTATCAAGGAGGATGTCATGCTCGATCTCAACAGATGCAAGGTCCGCTGGGACCGCGACAACTACGTTCCCAAGAAGGTCTACGACTTCGAGACCGAACCGCAGGCGGGAGAGCCGCGCGAGGTCGCCGAGTCGTTTCTGAAGGAGAACCTGCAGGTGCTCAAGATATCCGCGTCCATGGAGGACCTCCGGTTCGAGCAGGTGACCGAAAGCCTGGGGGGAAAAGCGGTGCTGTTCCAGCAATATTTTGACGGCACCCCGATCCACGGCGCCTGGGTCGCCATCCACATCAACAACGACAACCGGATCTTCATGGTGATGAACGACACGGTCCCGGCCACAACGCTGGAGAACAAGATCGGCAAGAGAAAGATGGGCGCGGTCCTCGCCGACGGCGAGATCGACGGAATCATCGGGACGAGGGCGAAGGAGTACGGCACCCTTGCCACCGAGATCGTTAAGGAGAGCATGGTCTACGCCATGAAAGGGACCTTCCGGCCGGTCTGGAAGGTGAAGTTCGGCACCGAGAAGCCTGCCGGCTCCTGGATACTCTTCATCGACAGGGTCACCGGTCATGTGATCGACGAGCGGAACGTGCTGAGAAAGGCGGTCGGCAAGGGGAGGGTCTTTGTCCCCAATCCGGTCGTCACCCTTGACCGGGACGACCTGTTCGACCTGAAGGACGGGGATCAGGCCCTTTTTGACCCGGCCTACCGGACGGTGCAGTTGAAGGACCTTGAGCCGGGCGGTTTTCTCAAGGGGCCGTACGTCGACACCACGAAGACGAAGAACAGCGCCAACTCCGCCGGCTTCGATTTCCGGTTTAGCCGGGCGGACGAGCGCTTCGAAGAGGTGATGGCCTACTACCACATCGACACGCTGCAGCGGTATATCCAGTCGCTGGGATTCACCGGCAGCAAGGGGATACTCGCCCGCCCCATACGCGTCAATGCCCACGGCACCCGTGAGGACAACTCGTTCTACGACCCCTCTCCCGGCAGGAAGGATATCACCTTCGGCGACGGCGGGGTGGATGACGCCGAGGATGCCGAAATCATCGTCCACGAATACGGCCATGCCATCCAGGACGCCATTATCCCGGGATACGGCCAGAAGACCGAGGGGCGGGCCATGGGGGAAGGGTTCGGCGACTACCTGGCCGGCACCTTCTATTACCGGTTCAAGAAGGCGCCACGAAAGGTAAAGCTCGGCGAGTGGGATGCAAAGGGGTACCAGGGGGGGCCGCAGGAGTGCCTCCGGAGGCTGGACAGTCCCAAGAGATACCCGGCTGACATGGAGGGTGAGGAACACGCGGACGGCGTGATCTGGTCGGCCTCCCTCTGGCAGGTGCGCAAGCTCCTCGGCGCCCGAAAGGCCGACACCGTCATCCTGGAGAGTCACTTCTATCTCAGCCAGTATGCGGACTTCAAGGACGGCGCCGAGGCAATCATCATGGCGGAGAAGAACCTTTTCGCCGGGAAGCGGAGCAAGGGGCTGACCAGGATCTTCCGGGAGAGGGGGATCCTGGCGTAATGGGGCGGAATCTCCACTGGCAACCGTAACGCCCGGAGCTGTCGTCAGGAGGCCGTATGCGCATCAACTGCCACGCCCACGTATTCAATGCCACGTCGGTCTTCACCACCCACACGCTGGAGATCCTCCTCAAGCGGATCACCGACATGGAGATACCCGACCTGGTCAAAAACGAACTCGCCAGGCAGGTGGAAAGCATCCTCAAGAAGGCGGGGGGGTACGTTGACGAGGAGACCCTCTTCCGCAACGTGGTGCAGAAGGTTTCCACCTCTGCCGACTTCAGGAAGATGCTGGACAACCTGTCGCCGAGCGACTCGCTGCGGCTCGAACTCTCCGGCGGGGTGGCCCTGCAGGATTATGCCGTCGAAGGACTGGTCACCCTGCTGGGGCGGATCGGGGAGGCCCTCGGCCAGGAGGACACGGACGCGGCAAAGGCTGACATGCTGGATGCGATTTCGTTCCTGCGCATCGCCCTGCTGCCGGGGATCCGGCAGGTAACCGAGACCCTGATGGAGCAGCTGACCCTGCAGGACGGCGTCATCGCGCTGGCCATGGACATCACCGCTGACGGCGGCAACCGCCAGCTGCTGGAGCGCCAGCTTGCCGACACCTCGGCGCAGGTCCTGGCATACCCGGGACGGCTCTTCCCCTTTGTCGCCGTCAACACCCGGCGGCCGGAGCACTTCGCCATCATGGAGGCGGCGCTGAACGGCAGGGGATTCGTCGGCGTGAAGCTCTATCCTTCGCTTGGGTACGCCATCGACAGCCCCGAGATGTTCAAGGTCTACGCCTACTGCGAGGAGCGCGGCATCCCGCTTCTCATGCACTGCAGCGAAGGGGGGTTCTACTATGCGGACGATACGCGCGGAAATTCCGACCCGGCGCTCTGGAAGGCGATATTGGCGCGGCACCCGAAGCTGAAGATCTGCTTCGGCCATTTCGGCGGCGCAAAGTACCTGACCTCGGCGACCATCCCCGATCCGTGCTGGACCCGCACGATCCTCGGCCTGATGGCTCAGTTCGAGGGGGTCTATGCCGACATCGCCTTTCACAGCGAACCGATGGAGGGGGGGGAGGCGGAGCGGAACTACTTCGCGAACCTTGCGCAGCTGCTGCAGGAGAGCCTCTACCGCAGCCGCATCCTCTTCGGGACCGACTTCTTCCTCTCGCGCCAGCGCCTCACGGAAAAGAACTACTGGAAGTATTTCCGCAAACGCATGTCAGAAGACGATTTCCGGCAGATCTCGGAGAAGAACCCGGCCGACTACCTGGGGCTTCCCGCCGAGGGGAGGCCCCTGGGGCTCCCGCTGGAGCAGTACGCCCGGTTCGTCTACCAGCAGCGCGACGCGCTCCTCTCGGAGGCGGCCGACTGGCTGAAAGGGGCGGTCAGGGCGATGTACGGCCCTTCGGCAACCCTGCCGAAGCCGTCACTGGGGCCGAAGTGGAGCTGGAACAACAAGGTGCATGCCTATCTCTACACGTTCCTTGCCGAGGGACAGCTCAGCGACAGCCAGAAGGCGAGGGGGTTCGAACCGGCCGGTCTGCTCAAGCTGCGGGACCTGGCCTACTGGAACAAGGGGTTCGAGGCGAAGGAGATCTGGAGCCTCAAGCTCAAGGCGATGGCGGAGAACCTGGACACGTTCCTCCGCACCAACGGCGGGAGCTACGAGAAGAACCAGGAGACCCGGAAGGCGATGGCCGCCCTGGAGGCGCTCTTCGACAACGGTTCCACGTACATCCACGAGGTGGGGGAGGCGTGCGATGCGATCTACTCTTTCGCGTGATCCGCGGCCAGTCGGCACCATGTACGGGCTGCGGGCGTTCTGCCTGGTTCTGGCGATGCTGCTGCCGGTCGCTGCCGCCGGTGCCGACGATTTCCTGGAGTTCAGGCAGAGCGTCCGGCCCGGTCTCCTCACCGCCCATGGCGACTGGACGGTGGCGCTGGACTACGATCTGGGGCTCTCCACGGTGCTCTGGTCCCAGCCGGAGCGGGAGTCGTTCCGCAAGAACCTGAGCGCCCGCATCGGCACGAAGGGGAGCGTCGCGGTTGACCCGGACCTGAACAGCCATCCGCTGGCGGCGGATGCGGGGATCACCACCGCCGTCAACCTCTATCGCCCGCCAAAGGTGGCCCTGGGGGAGAAGCCGGGAGAGTACCGGACCGAAGAGGCGGGGTTCAACTACGGCCGCGTGAGCCTCAGCCTGCTGGCCGGGTACGAAACCGATCAGCGGCTGGACAACCGGAACATCACCTCAGGAGCCGAACTCGGGTACGTGCTGACGGAAAACCGGGGGCTCAAGGCGCTGGTCCCCTCGCTGTTCGTGGGGTACGACCTCGTCTTCGTCGATCGTTCGGACCTGCAGCGGAGGCTGGGGGTGAGCGACGACGACTCCCGCCGGCTCCGGCTTTTCGCCTCGTGGAAGCTGCCGGTGGGAGCCTGGCTTCCCGGACCGCTGGAGCCGCTGAACGCCCATTTCGACCTCCGCTATTACCTCAGCGACGGCCTGCCGGGCGCCATCCGGAGCGCCGACCGGGACGACGCCATCTACGAGGCGGGCGGCCTGAGCTACAGTTTCAGCCAGGAGCCGCTCTGGGGGTTCGTCAACGCCCTCTTCGTGCGGGTAGCCAACGGCAGGATTCCGCCGGTGACCGATGACGCCACAACGGTGATGGTCGGCCTGTCGGTGTGGGAACGGTGAGGTGACCCATGGCTGCGAACAAGTACATCGACATCTGTTCCGACGGGACCGGCAATACGGCCATCAAGGACCGCGGGACCAACGTCTTCAAGATCTTCGAGGCCGTGGACATCTACGGGCATTGGACAGACCCCGGGTTGAGCCCGCAGGTGGCAATCTACGACGATGGCGTCGGGACCCAGGGATTCAAGCCGCTGATGCTGCTGGGCGGGGCCTTCGGCTGGGGGCTCAGCAGGAACATCCGGCAGCTCTACACGGAATTGGTAAGGGTCTACGAGCCGGGGGACAACATCTATCTGTTCGGTTTCAGCCGGGGGGCCTTCACGGTCAGGAGCCTTGCAGGGTTCATCGGCATCTGCGGCATCATCGACCGGGCGAAACCGGGGAGTGAGGATCTCCCTACTCGTGTAAATGAGGCCTACGGTACCTATCGCGCAACCTATCGGGACGGCGGCGGAAAGGCGAAAGGGGTGTGGGAGGAGGCAGAGAGCTTCCGGCTCCGGCATGCGGTCGTGCATGGAGAGCATGCCCCGGAGGGGAGGGTCAGGATCCGCTTCATCGGCGTCTGGGACACCGTGGATGCGGTGGGGCTCCCCTTTGACGAGCTTTCCGGCGTGCTGAACAGGCTCTTTCGGTTCAAATTCCCCGATCACGTCCTGGGGGACCATGTGCAGCGCGCCTGCCATGCCCTCTCCATAGACGACGAACGCCGCACGTTCCACCCCCTCATGTGGGACGAAACCGCGGAGAAAACGGAGGAGGGGACGGAGGGGAGGATCGAGCAGCTCTGGTTTCCCGGTGTCCATTCCAACGTGGGAGGGGGATACCCGAAACAGGGGATGTCGCTGGTCTCCCTCTACTGGATGATGAACAAGGCGAAAGATGCCGGGCTTCGGTTCGTGGAGAGCGACTGGCAGCTGTTTCTCGACCACCAGAACCCTTTTGACAAACTCTACGATTCCCGGGCCGGTCTGGGGGTCTACTATCGCTACCTGCCGCGGGACATCGAGGCCATCTGCCGCACGCACGGCGTGTCGCCCAAGATCCATTTCAGCGCCGTGGAGCGTGTCGTCCAGGGGAGCGGCGGGTATGCGCCGGGAAACATCCCGACAGGGTGCCGGATCGTCGCCACCGACGCCGGGGCGACGGACCTTGCTTCCATCGGCAGGGAAATAACGACGGCCCTGCAGGGGCGGAGATCGCTCCTGGAGAGCGTGAGGCCATGGGTCTGGATCCTGCACTACTCGCACCTGGTATTCCTCGCGGCCTCACTGGCGGCTGTCGCTCTGGTCCTGTGGGATTCCTACCGGCAGTGGGGCGGCGAGGGGATCTCCTTCTCCTTTGGCGGCATGTTGAAGCTCGCCGCCTGCCTGATCCGGAACCCGAAGCTGTATGGCCTCCTTCTTCTCATCTGTGCTGTTTTCTACCTGATCGGCTGGCTGGCGAAGATACGGATGGGGCGCGTCTTTGCAGGCTTCTGGCGCACTCTTCACGACCGTTTGCGGGATACGTTGTACCCGGGTCGGACAGGCGCAGCCCCACCCCCACCCCCTTGAGATGATCAGTTGGCTGCTTCTTCTCGACCGCTGAACCAAAAGGGCGGGCTCCGCTCCGGAACCCGCCCTTTTGAAGTCGATGGATCTTTGTGTCGTCAGGGTTGTGGCCGGTACGGCCGCATCATTTCGTTATCCTCGTGGTCGATGATGTGACAGTGCCAGACATAGCCCGGACCGACGGTCGGATTGAACGGGAAGAGGTTGACGCCGGCAACGGGAGCGCCGGCACCGGTCGCCGGGCTGTTGGTCGGTGCCCAGCGGACAAGGATGCGGGTCACCTGGCCAGGATACATGACCACCGTATCCTTCCAGCCGGCTTCGTTGGCCAGGGGGGGCGCCACCTTTCCCTGCAGGTACGGGGTGACTGCCGGGTTGCCGCCAATGGCACCGTCAACGTTGGGAGTCAGGTAGGCAAGGGGCGGCCCGTAGCCGGGCACGAACACGCCACCCGGGAACAGCTTCGACCAATCGTTGATGTACTTCTTCGCCTGGAACGGCTGGCGGTTGATCAGCTGGAACTGCACCAGGTGCAGGTGGATCGGGTGGGCATCGGCAGTCAGGTTGATGATCTCCCACTGCTCGGTATCGCCGACCCGCGGCAGTTCGCTGGCGTAGGTGTCCTGCATCATGCCGTCGCCGTAGAGGAGCTGGCTCCCCGGAATGACGGAGTTATCGGTCGCCCGTTTGCCGCTCCATTTCGTGTTGTTGACCAGCACTTCCAGCGGGCCGGCAGGCCCCATGACTTCCTTCAGGGTGAGCTGCCGCTTGACGCTCGGCGTCACGTTGGGCACCCCGGTAAGCGGGTTGACCAGACGGACGATGGCGGGGGGCTGGTTGATCCCACCTCGCAGGGTGGCGCCGACAACTGCCGGATTGAAGCTGGTATCGGTCACGCCGACCGGGAGTGGGGCGCCGACCCGGAACTGCATGATCTGGCCGACGGTCTGCGGATCTGCCGGGGCGCCGTTGGGGAACGGCGCCTTGGCGTCGTTGGTCAACAGGATAGTACTGTTGGGGAAGAGGGCGAAGTCGACGATCAGGTCGGCCCGCTCGCCAGGGGCCAGCAGCAGAGAGGTCAGCGGTGCCGGTGCGTCCAGCAGGCCGCCGTCGGTGCCGATCTGATGGAAGACCATCTTGTTGTCGAAGCTCAGGTTGTAGAACCGGGCATTGGAGCCGTTGAGGAGGCGGAGACGGTAGCGTTGCGGCGCCACGGCCTGGAACGGCCAGCTCTTGCCGTTGACGACGACGGTGTCGCCGAAGAACTCGGGAATCCAGAACGGATGCACGGTCGGGTTGAGTCCGAGGTCGGGGAAGAAGAGCTGACCGTTGGTGTCGAACATCCGGTCCTGGATGACCACTTCCAGTTCCTGGCTACCGGCCGGCAAATTGAGGCCGGTGCCGGGAACGCCGGTGTCGAAGGCGTCGCGCAGCAGGTAGAAGGCTGCCAGGCCGCCATAGACGTTCGTTCTGGTCACCCCGAGGGCGTGGTCATGGAACCAGAGGGTAGTGGCCTCCTGGGAGTTGGGGTAGTGGTAGATGGCGCTTCCCGGCGGTGTGGGGGCGACTGTCGCATAGGCGGCCCCCTGCAGCCCGTTGGGGGTGAACCACTGTCCCGGGCCGCCGTCGAAGAGCGAGGAGACTTCGCCGCCGTGCAGGTGGGTGGATGTGGGGACCGGGCCGGCATAGGCGGCAAACGACCCCATCATGCCCGTCGGGTCGGCCCAGTGCAGGGTCTGGTCCACGGTTATGTACTTCTGCAGGAAGGGGGGAGCGCCGTTCGCCTGCTGCAGGTTATTCACATAGGTGACGTCCACGGCGACGCCGCGCTGGGCTTCAACGGTGAAGCCGGGGTAGAGAGCCGGCGCATTGCCGATCCGGTAACCCCAGACATAGGTCCCGGCATTGAACGGGGCCGTGAGTGGGGCGTAGACGGTTGCCGGGAGCACCCTCTGCTGGAACTCCTCCGCTGTTACGCTGTAGCCTGCGCCGGCCTGCACCCGGGGAGCGGTGCCGCCGCTTGCCGGACCGAATACCGGCAGAGGGTCCACATATTTGGGAATGTTCTTCCCCGGGAGCGGGGTCTGTGCAATCTGGGTATTTGCAGATGCCGACTGCAGGCCGGCGAACAGGGCCAATGCTGCTGCCAGGCATGTGGCAGTGAAATATCGTCCGTTCATGGTTTTTGCCTCCTTCAACA
>CAYSJJ010000021.1:14668-43956 GCA_964431365.1 uncultured Geobacter sp.
TCTTGGCAAAAACAGCGAACGAATTTCTTGGGGAATATTGCGCTTTATTGTGAGAATGTTGCTGTTCGGTTTCCCCTGTGTCCGGCAGGGTCCTAACCGTCCTGTTTCCTGAGAGATTTCCTGAATTCGGAAGGGGTCAGGCCGGTCATTTTCTTGAACTGGCGGTTGAATTCGCTGATGTCGTTAAAGCCGACCTTGTAGATGACGGACGCAATGGTTGCCCCTTCTTTCCGCAACAATACCTTCGCCCGCTCGATCCGGGTCACGGTTAGAAACTGCATCGGGGTCAGGCCGACGTGATCCTTGAAGATGCGGCAGAAATGGAATCTGCTCATGCCCGCCTCATTGGCGATCTCTTCCAGGTAGATCTCCTCGGCCAGATGCTCGTTCAGGTAGCGTACCGACTTCAGAATCACGTCCGGGAGGTCGGAGCTCAGGCAGAACGAGTTGCTCCCCCGGGTCGCGGTATCTTTGAGAGGAGTGGGAACCCCGGTGTCGGCGCATCTCTGCCTGGGAACGGCCAATTCCTGAATCGTAGCCTGCAATACGGCCTGGTCGATCGGTTTCTTGATATACTCCCGAGCCCCGGCCTTGAAAGCGGCGATTGCCAACTCCTCGGAACTGACATCGGTAAGAAAGATGACAGGTACCGTGACGCAGCACCCCTTGATCCGTTTCAGCAGCATCAGGCCGGTATCCGGTGAGTGGCCGGCGTCCAGGACCATGACGGATAATCCGCATGCCCCTGCTGATTCCAGGGCCTCGGCCGGATCGTAAAAGGTGAGATGCTTTTCTCCCGTGTCCAGCACTTCGTAGAATGGGCGGTGCGCCCGATCGGCAATGATACAGATATGTTCCATGGCTTGACACGACTCCGGGAGATCTGTTGGTGGATGATGGCTTTCATGGTTTATATATCAAAAAAACCTGTCGTACGGCAATCACCCGAAATAGTCGGAGCTGCCGGACGTAGTCTGATGGTGTGGTATTATTGATTCTCAAATCGTCTCACTCGCAGCACGAAGTTGCACCGCGAAGGGTGAGTCCGGGGCCGGAGTCACACGAAAGCTTGAGAGGACGGCTGTTTATCACAACCAGTTAGAGGTCTGGGATGTCATATCGTTTTGTATGGAAATGTGCCCTGGTTCTGACAGCGGCGCTGTTTTTTGCCGTTTCGTGGGAAGGAGTCTCGTTCGCTGCCGAGCCTCCCCTGGCCGCCCCTCACCCCGAGGACGACGAGGAGTTGAACGATAAGCCGTTCGAGGAGCCGTTCGAGGAACTGGAGGAGCAGATTGTCTCGATGGGCAAGAGCATGGAGGCCTCCCACGACAAGTTGGAGCGGGATATCATGGGGCAGGTTATCCGTTTCGACGATTTCTTCGGCAACGTCAAGACCGAGGAACTGCGCAAGACCAGATATCTGCTCCGCTGGCGGAACTCCTTCCGGGTGGCGGAGGATGGGTCCATAAAGCCGGGGATGACGCTCAGGGCCAATGTAGTCCTTTCCAGGGTCAGCGACCGGTTGCGCCTGGCCATTACCGGCGAGGACGACACGGAGCAGGCGTCGCCGAGTATCCCCGAGGACCCGGGTACCCCAGGCTTCGACCGGACGACCCGGAATGCCCATCTGGTCAACACGGAGCTCCGTTACGCGCTGATCAAGGAGACCGATCTGGACCTGTTCCTCGGTGCCGGCTTCCGGGTGGCGATCCCGCCGGAAGGGTTTGTCCGGAGCCGCTTCCAGTACACCCATAAGATCGCCGACCTTGTCCAGTTCCGGTTCGGCGAGACGCTCTTCCTCAAGAACACCAGCGGGTTCGGGGAGACCACCGAGATCGACCTGGAGCGGCTGCTCGACCGGGATACGCTCATGCGCTGGGCCAATGCGGGGACCCTCTCCGAGGAGTTCAGCGGCACTGAGTGGGGGACGGAGCTCTCCATGATCCGACAGCTCTCTCCCCGCAGCGCCATAACCGTGGCCGCCGGCATCTATGGCAACACCAGCGCCTCGGCAATGGTGGGAAGCTACAAGGTCTACACGCGCTATAGGCGGAACTTCCTGCGAAGCTGGCTCTTTTACGAACTGGAGCCGGAAGTCTCCTGGCCCAGGAATACTGCCGGGCAGTACCTTGCCACATTTGCCATTACCGGGCGGCTCGAGGTGGTGTTCGAGGGGAGTGCCGCAGCAAATGGAAAGGGTGTCGGACCGCATTGAGCGCGGGACACCAGGTGAACAGATGGACCGCAGACCGCTCGTAATCGCCCACCGGGGAGCCTCCCGCGACGCCCCGGAAAATACCCTCGCCGCCTTCCGGCTGGCCTGGGAGCAGGGGGCGGATGGCATAGAGGCGGACTTCCGCCTGACCAGGGACGGCCAGGTGGTCTGCATCCACGACGACACCACCGGCCGTACCGCCGGGAGCGACATCAGGGTGGCCGATGCCTCGCTGGCTGAGCTCCGCCGGCTCGACGTCGGTGCCCTCAGGGGGGAGCGCTGGCGCGGGGAGCCGATCCCGACCCTGGAGGAGATACTTGCCGCGCTCCCGGCCGGAAAGCGGATTTACATCGAACTGAAGAGCGGGCCGGAGATCGTGGCACCGCTGCGGGAGCTCCTCGTCCGCTCCGGGGTCGCACCGGAGCGGGTCAGGCTGCTCGCCTTCAGCCCCCAGCTCGTCAGCCTGCTCAAGGAGCAGCTGCCGGAGTTCAGGAGCTGCCTGAACGTGTCGTACCGCCGGGGGCGGCCATCCCGGGAGCAGCTCCCGGCGCTGCTCTCCGGCTGCCGGGCGGACGGCCTCTCCTCGGCTGCCCATGCCCTGCTCGACAACGGCCTCGTTGCTGCCCTGCACCGGGCCGGCCTGGAGATCCACGTCTGGACCGTCGATTCGGTGCGTGGTGCCCGCAAGTACCGGTCGCTGGGGGTCGATTCGATCATGACCAACCGGCCCGGGGTGGTGTTGTCGGTCGTCCTGGAAGGGGGGGGCGGCAGGTGAACCGCTACGCCTACCTCACCTCCGGCCGGGCCATCGCGCTGATGGAGGCGGTCTCCCGGGTGCGGGTGAACATCCATGGCCGGGAGCAGGTCCCGGATGGCTCCCTGATCTTCGTCGTCAACCACTTCACCCGGATCGAAACGCTTCTCCTTCCTGTGCACATCTTCTCCCTGACCAACAGACCGGTATGGTCCCTGGCCGATGCCTCCATGTTCCGCGGCACTCTGGGGAAAATGCTCGATGCGGTCGGTGCCGTGTCGACCAGGGCGCCGGACCGTGACCGGCTGATCGTCAAGAGCCTGCTGAACGGCGAGGCCAACTGGATCATCTTTCCCGAAGGATACATGGTCAAGGACAAGGCGCTGGTGGAGAAGACCCGTTACGCCATCTCCCGCGCCGGCGGCCGGCGGCCGCCCCATACCGGGGCCGCGTTCCTGGCGCTCCGTACCGAGTTTTACCGGCAGCGGCTGCGCGTGCTGGTCCGGGAGCTCCCGGACGAGGCGGAGCGGCTCCGGCTGCTGTTCGGCATCGAGGACCTGGCGCCGGTGCTGGCCGGCCGGACCTGGATCGTGCCGGTGAATATCACCTACTACCCGCTCCGCGCCCAGGAGAACGCCCTGAGCCGCCTCGCGGCGAGGCTGTTCGGTCCGGTGCCGCCACGTTTTCACGAGGAACTCCTCACCGAGGGGGCAATGCTCCTGGAAGGGGTGGATATCGACGTCCGTTTCGGCAGTGCCATCGACGCGGGCGACCGTCTGGAGAGCGGCCCGATCAGGCGGGACATCGCCTCGCTGCAGCGGATCGACTTCAACGACCGTATCCCGTCGCGGCCGGCCATGCGGCGGGAAGCGGACCAGCTGACGAAGCGGTACATGGAGGCCATTTACGGGCTTACCACCGTAAACCACGACCACCTCTTCGCGTCGATGCTCCGCGCTCTCCCGTTCAGGAAGATCGAGGAGGACGACTTCCGTTGCCGGGTATTCCTGCTCAGCCAGAAGATGGGGGGGAGCGGCCTCTGCCGGCACCAGAGCCTGGAAAGCAGCCAGATCGCCCTGCTCACCGACGACCGCTACCACAAGTTCCACGAATTCCTCTCCCTGGCCCTGGAGACCGGCGTGCTGCGACAGGAGGGGGTACATCTCGTCAAGGACCCGTCGAAGTTCTCCTCCTCCTTCGATTTTCACCGGGCCAGGGTCGACAACCCCATCGGCGTGGTGGCCAACGAGGTGCTCCCCCTGGTAAAACTGCAGCGGCTCGTGCGGATGATTGCCTGGCTTCCGCCGTCGGTGGTCCGGTACCTGGCGGGCCGCCATCTCCTGCGCCATCTGGAACGGGAGTTCGACGCGGATTACCAGGCCTTCTTCCGCACCGGCGAATCCAAGGGGCGGGAGGTCGGCCGGCCGATCTTGATCAAGGGGGCCTCCCGGGAGCTGGGGGTCGTCCTGGTCCATGGCTTTCTCGCCGCGCCGAGGGAGCTGGCCGGCCTGGCCGAGTACCTGGGGCGACAGGGGGTGTGGGTCTACGTGACACGCCTCAAGGGACACGGCACCTCGCCGGAAGACCTTGCCCGGCGCAGCGGCAGCGACTGGCGGGAGTCGGTGGATGCGGGGTATGCGGCCATGGGGATGATCTGCAGGCGGGTGGTCGTCGGCGGATTTTCCTTCGGCGGCGGACTGGCCATGGATTGTGCGGCCCGGCTCGGCAACGTCGCCGGGGTCTTTGCCGTCTCTCCTCCCATGCAGCTGCAGGATATCTCCTCGCGGTTCGCCCCCACCGTCGTGGTCTGGAACCGGCTCATGGATTTCCTGAACTTCCAGGAGGGGAAACGGGAATACGTGGAGATCGTTCCCGAGCACCCGGAGATCAACTACTGCCGCCTCCCCGTCGCCGCCCTGGCCGGGATGGGATCGTTCATGAAAGAGCTGGAGCCGAGACTCCCTGCCGTTTCGGCGCCGGCCTTGGTGGTCCAGGCAAAGGGAGACCCCGTGGTCGCCGCCAGCGGGTCGCAACGGCTCTTCGATCGGCTCGGCTCCAAGCAGAAGTCCTACCGGCTCTTCGAAATGGACAACCACGGCATCCTCCAGGGGGAGGGGGCCGAGCGGGTCTACGCGGTCATCGGGGAGTTCGTCCGGGCGCTGCGGGAGGCGTCTCGATGACTGTGGCACGTTCCGTAGACGGTATTGCGGGGGATGCTCGTTAATCAGTTGCCGTGGTGAGTCGAATATGCTAAAAACTGTTGCAAAAATGCCACGGTCGAGGAGCGAGTGTTATGGCCATTGCGGGAAAGATCCAGAACTTCATCGAGAGCGCTTCATGGATCAGGAAGATGTTCGAGGAAGGGGAGCGGCTCCGTGCCCAGTTCGGCGCCGAGAACGTCTACGATTTCACCCTGGGGAACCCCAACATCGAGCCGCCGCCGCGCTATGACGAGGCGTTCCGGAAGCTGGCCAGCGAGCCGCTTCCCGGCATGCACCGCTACATGAGCAATGCCGGCTACGAGGAGACCCGGGCCGCGGTGGCGACGGTGCTGGCCGAGTCCTCCGGTCTGCCGGTGGCAGCGTCCCACGTGGTCATGACCTGCGGCGCCAGTGGCGCCCTGAACGTGGTGCTGAAGACCATCCTCAACCCGGGCGAGGAGGTGATCATCCTCACCCCGCACTTTGTCGAGTACAAGTTCTATATAGACAACCACGGCGGCGTTCCCCGTGAGGTCTGGACCGACCGCGACACCTTCCAACTGGAGCTGCCGGCCATCGCGGCCGCCATCAACCAGAAGACCCGGGCCATCATCATCAACACCCCCAACAATCCGACCGGCGTCATCTACCCGGCCGAGACCCTGCGGCAGCTGGGGGAACTGGTCCAGCGCAAGGAGCGGGAGCTGGAGCGGCAGATCTACGTCATCTCCGACGAGCCGTACGCCCGGATCGCCTACGACGGCCAGCGGGTGCCGAACATCTTCCCCTACGTGGACAACGCCATCATCGTTACCTCCCACTCCAAGGACCTGGCCCTCCCGGGCGAGCGGATCGGCTACCTGGCCGCCAACCCCCGGATGACCCACATCGAGCTCTTCATGGAAGGGGCGGTCTTCTGCAACCGGACGCTCGGCTTCGTCAACGCGCCGGCCCTCATGCAGCGCCTGGTGGTCGGGCTCCAGCGGGAGTCGGTGGACATCGGCGCCTACCAGGCCAAGCGGGACCTCCTCTACGACGCCCTCACCGGCCTGGGGTTCCGGATGGTGAAGCCGGACGGCGCATTCTACCTATTCCCCAAGTCCCCCCTGGCCGACGACGTCGCCTTTGTCAGGACGGCCCAGAAGCACCATATCCTCCTGGTCCCCGGGGCCGGCTTCGGTGCCCCCGGCTATTTCCGGATCGCCTACTGCGTCGACCCGGAGATGATCCGGCGGAGCCTCCCCGCCTGGGAGGCGTTGGCACGCGAGGTGGGGCTGAAGAAGCCGTGATATCTGAGGACGTGGATGCGTGACGGCTGCCGCACCACTCCGCTCCGTGTGCCGCTCGCACCGCCGTTGTATGGCTTATTCCGCTGCCGGCCTGAAACTCGCCCTACGGGCTCAGACAATCAGGCCGGCGTACGCTCCATTTCGCCTACAGCGGCTGGCGCTCTGGCACAGTCGCTCCGTGGCGCGGCAGCCGTCACGGATAAGGGAGAAAACGTAAAGATGAACGCCACGATTCTGATCGTTGATGACGAAGAAGGGATCAGGACCTCCCTGGCCGGGGTGCTGGAGGACGAGGGGTACCGGACCGTTTTTGCCGTGGACGGCCTGGAGGCCCTGGCCGCTGTGGAGACCGAGGTGCCGGACCTGGTCCTCCTGGACATCTGGATGCCCAGGATGGACGGGATGGATACGCTCCAGCGGCTGAAGGAGAAGCATCCGACCCTGACCGTGGTGATGATCTCCGGCCACGGCACCATAGAGACGGCGGTAAAGTCGACCAAGCTCGGCGCCTACGACTTCATCGAAAAGCCCCTCTCCCTGGAAAAGGTGCTGGTTACCGTCAGGAACGCCCTGGGGATGAACCGCCTGGCCGAGGAGAACAGGTCGCTGCAGAGCGTCGTGCTCGGCGACGTGGAGATGATCGGCGAGACCCCGGCCATGCGTGAGCTGAAGGGGCATATCGCGCTGGTGGCCGAAAGCGCCGCTTCGGTGCTGATCACCGGCGAGAACGGAACCGGCAAGGAGCTGGTGGCCCGGGCGCTCCACTCCCTGAGCCAGCGGCGGGCCAAGCCGTTCGTGGAGATCAACTGCGCCGCCATCCCGGAAGAGCTGATCGAAAGCGAGCTCTTCGGCCACGAAAAGGGGGCGTTCACCGGCGCCCTGGCCCAGAAGAAGGGGAAGTTCGACCTGGCCGACGGCGGGACCATCTTCCTGGACGAGATCGGTGACATGTCCTTGAAGACCCAGGCCAAGGTCCTCCGTATCCTGCAGGAGCGGAAATTCGAGCGGGTCGGCGGCACCCGGCTCATCGAGGTGGATGTGCGGATCATCGCCGCCACCAACAAGGTGCTGGAAGACGAGATCCGGCGGGGCGCCTTCCGGGAGGATCTCTACTACCGGCTCAACGTCGTCCCCTTTGTCGTGCCGCCGCTCAGGGAGCGTCGCGACGATATTCCTGCCCTGACGAGCCACTTTCTCGATCTCTTTTGCCGTCGCGAAGGGCGCGAGGCGAAGAGCATCGTCCCCGAGACGCTGGAGGTGATGAATGGGTATGACTGGCCCGGGAACATCAGGGAACTGAAAAACCTGATCGAGCGGCTGGTGATCATGGCCACCGGCGGGACCATTACCCCTGCCCAGCTCCCCGACTACCTGGCCGCCGGCAGTTCATCGCGTAACCAGGCGGGGCCCCGGCTCGACTCCATGCTGGAATTCCCGTCGCTGCGCGAGGCGCGGGAGGAGTTCGAGAAGGAGTTCATCATCCAGAAGCTGGAGGAGTACAACTGGAACATCAGCCGTACCGCCGAGGCGATCGAGCTGGAACGGAGCAACCTCCACCGGAAGATCAAGAGCTACGGCATCGATATGGAACTCATCCGCAAGTAACCGTCCGCCTCTACCCCGACCCTCCCCCGCTGGGGGAGGGCGCGTTTCCCCGCAGAAATATCCGCTCTCCTGTTGTAATTTCGACCAAATATATTAAGTTTTTCTATGCGGTTTTGCGCGGCCAACGCGCTGTTCTGATTCTATCCATGGACTGCTGCAGGAGGGCTCATGAGAATTTCGTTCCTGCTTCTGGGGTTGCTGGCCATGCTCCCGTCCGTCGTTTCAGCCGGACAGAGCCTGCTCGACCAGGGGATTGCCGAATACCGGGCGGAAAGCTACGAAGAGGCGATCGCCACCCTTGGCGATTGCTCGCGCCAGCAGCCCGACTCCGCAACGGTCGCCTACTACCTCGGCCTTTCCCTGATGCAGACCGGCGACCTCGGCGGGGCGACCGGCCAGTTCAGGGCTGCCCTGGAGCGCCAGCCGGGGATGCACGAGGTCTACCCGGAGCTGATCGAATGCCTCTATCTCCAGGACCAGTTCCCCGAGGCCCGGCAGCGGATCGCCGCTGCCGAACAGGCCGGTGTCAACCCTGCAGCCATCGCCTTCCTCAAGGGAAAGGTCCTTGCCCGGCAGGATGACAACAGCGGGGCCATCCTCGCGTTCACCGCGGCCAAAAAGGCCGACGCAGCCTATGCCCAGCCGGCTGATTTCCAGATTGCCCAGCTCCAGCTGCAGGCCGGCGACATGGACGCGGCGCGGGAAAGCCTGCGGGCGGTCATCGCCAACAACCCCTCGTCCGAGCTGGCCACGTTCGCCAAAGAGTACGAACGCCGCATGGCTGCCCTGCCGGAAGGGTACCGGATGTGGCGGCTCTTTGTCGGGGTCAACTACCAGTACGACGACAACGTGCTGGTCAAGCCCTCCACGGACATCGCCGGTCTGAACCTCCCCTCGGGGCACGACCAGAGCAGCAGCCAGAACCTGCGCCTCCTCTACGAAGCCCCATCCGGCGGGCCCTGGCTCTTCAACGCCCAGTACAGCCTCTACAACAACTCCTATTTCCGCCTGGACCAGTACAGCCAGCTGAGCCAGAGTCTCTCCCTCGTCCCGGCCTATCGCCTGCCAAAGGCCGTGCTCTCGCTGCCGGTGACCTACAGCCATACTCTCCTGGATTACACCGGATACTCCCAGCAGCTGTCGGTAAAGCCGACCGCCACCCTGATGTTCTCTCCCCGGCACCTGGTGCAGGCAGGGTTCGGCTACAGCTGGCGGGACTACCTGCAGGCACCGGCCTCCGTGGAGGAGGACCGGGACGCCCACGGCTATTCCGGCCAGCTGGGGTATCTGTACCTCTTCGCCGATGCCAGGGGGATGGCCAACCTCAGGTACGAGTGCTCCTTCGACGACGCGGCGGGGAACAACTGGAGCAACATCGGGAACCGGCTCACCCTCGACCTGGTGCTGCCGCTCGCCGCCAGGACCAGCGCCGTGGTCTCCCTGGACGGCTGGTGGCAGGAGTACCTGAACAGCCACACAGCCTACGGTGTGAAGCGGAGCGACAGCAGCTACGCGGCAACGGCCACCCTGAGCCACGAACTGGTGGAGCGGGTCTTCCTCAACCTGCAGTATTCGCACTACACCACCTATTCCAACATCCCCCTGTACGAGTACGACCGGAACGTCTACTCGGCAGGGCTCGAACTCCGTTTCTGAGGTGCGGCCTATGAGAACCAGAATTGGAACCGCCCCCGGCCTGCTGATCGGGCTGGTGCTGGTGTTCTTCCTGATGATGACGGGGAGCGGCCTGGCCGCCGGTATCGCCTCCTTCAGGGTCGTGACCGGCAGCGTCGATCTGCTCCGGGGAGGGAAGCTCCCGGCCGTCCCTGCCCGGGTCGGCGATCCCCTGGCTGCGGGCGATTTCGTCCGGACCAAGAGCGGCGGGTATGCGGAGGTGGCGTTCAACGACGGCACCCTCCTCAAGATCGCCCAGAGGAGCCGGGTCGACATCGGCGAGCAGTTCTCGGGTCAGAAGGGGAACGGCGCCAACGTGCGTCTGCCGCGGGGGACGGTGCAGACCGTCGTCAACCCGGCAACGGTCAAACAGGGTGGTCCCGGCCGGCGCTTCGAGGTTCATACCCCCAACGCCGTCGCCGGCGTCAGGGGGACGGTGTTCACTGTTACCCACGATCGGCGCGTCACCGGGATCGTGGTGCAGCAGGGGAGCGTCTATACCTACAATCCCCGCCTCCCGGACCGTATCGTGACCGTTCCGGCCGGGACCGTGACGACCGTTGCCGCCACGGCCCCGCCGCTGCCGCCTCGGCAGGCCCTCCCCGCCGAGCTGAACCGTATGGAAAAAGAGCTCTCCACGCCTAAGCCGGAGAAATCGGCCAGTGGCCAGGAGGGCGCAGCCTCGGGCCAGGGAGCCAGCCAATCAACGGGGACGCCGGGAGAGGCGAGCCGGACGACCGCCGCAGCGGCCCCATCGACAACGACCGCCACACCCACGACGACCTCAGCCGCGCCGGCCATCGATACCTCGCTCCCCGTCATAACGGTCATGCCGACCACGTTACCGCCCACCGCGCCGGCTGCCGCGCCGTTGCCCCAGATCACGACCATCACCACCGCCCCGCCGCCCCCCCCGCCACCGCCACCGCCGGTGCCGGTATCGACCCACAGCAACGTCAACGTCCGGGTCAACTTCCCCTAGGAGAGAGCGGCCATGATACGAACCCTTCGCTGCGTGAGCCTTCTGATGCTCCTTCTTATATGCGCCGCCTGCTCCGGCGGTGGTTCCTCCACCGCTACGACCCGGGTCACCCTGAAACTCGGCTCTTCCGCAGGGGGCGGGGGGGCGGCCAAGGCCGTATTCGCCGGCACCACCACTGCCGGCAGCGGCTATCTCCCCTCCATCGTGAGGAGGGTGACCATCACGGTCAGCGCCCCGGACATGACCGACATCGTCAGGAGCATCACCGTCGTCAAGGGGCAGACCGCCGTGGTCGACTCGTTCGCCGTTCCCAACGGAACCGGCCGGTTGATCGCCGTGACCGCCCAGGACAATTTCGGCAACACCCCTTATGCGGGGAGCACTCTGGTCGACCTGGACGGCACGGACAAGCCGGTGGACATCTCCATGAAGGAGGATGTCGACCAGGCGATCACGGCCAGGCTCTACCAATACTTCAAGGAGACGATCGAGGCGAAAGGGGCGGCCCTGACCAGCGCCGACCTGGACCCGTTCTATGCCACGAACTTCGGCATCGACGACGGAGAGACCCGGGCCCAGGCCATCGGCCGGGCGATGAAGGATTACGCCAAGGGAATTGCCGCAAAAGGGATGGTCTCCCTTTCGGTAAAGACCAAGGCCTTCGGTTCCGCCTACGCGGTGATGGGGAAGGGGACCTTCAGCGACGGTTCGTTCGGCTTCCCCGAGGGTGGCTTCACCATGGTGAAGGAGGGGGGGGAGTGGGTCATCGCCGGCAACGGCTACCAGTCGCGCATCGAGTTCCGGGGCCACTCCATCACCTGGCTGGACGGTTCGGCAGCACCCCGGGTCGAAAGCGGCCTGTTCGCACACATTGAGGACCCGGGCAACGCCGGCATCGCCACGGCGAGCCTCACCGGGCCCGGCCTGCCGGCCGGCGGCGTATCGTTCGTCAAGGACAGCTTTTCCCCGGTCCCGCGACTGATGCTCGGCTCGACGTTCATGGCCGCGCCGCCGCTGCCGACCATGCAGCAGGAGCTGTACGTCATGACCGACGCCCAGCTCTCGGGCATCCCCGCATTCGCCCAGTACACCTTCACCCTGTACGACACGAACGGCGCGGTGGTCGAGACCAGGCCCTTTGTCCTCCCCTCCCGTCCCTGGCTGAGGAGCGAACTGACTGCCGGCTATTTCCCGACCCTGGCGGGGATCACGGGGGTGACGGCGGCCACCGACGGCCATTTCCTGGCCGATGCCCGGTTGGGAAGAACCCTCGGCTACACGGTGGGCAAGCCTTCGGCGTTCGCCGCCAGCTGGCTGGAGACGCGCCTCAACTACCAGGGGTGGGACACCGTCAACAAGATGGGGTTCTGGCTGGAGCAGGAGCTGCTCCTGAGTGACACCAGCGCCGCCTTTTCCACAGTTCTCCCGCAGGTCTCGATCGGCGGCAACCTGTCGGTGACGGCCAACGACTTCGACAACCGCCGCAACGTCGAGACGGTCTGGCTCTTCCACGGTCCCAAGTCCACCACCAACGCCGTCTTTTTCGGCCCCACGCCTGTGCAGGCAGGTGGCGTAACGGCGAGCCCGACGGCCTGGACGTACGGCATGACAGGGCCGCCGCCGGTAGTGACCTGGAACGGTTCGCTCCTCACCGCTGCCGGGGTCGATGTCTACCTGCTGGCGGACGACCCGCAGCGGCTGGCAACCCCTCAGCCCAGCGGCGATCCGTTTCCCGGCGCCCACTGGGTCCGGTTGAATCCGGCCGCGATCGCCGGCTCGACCGGCTCGTTCACTCTCCCGGTGCCGCCGGAGCGGCTGGACGTGGCCGGCAACGGCTGCCGCATCATGGTGGTATCGACAGCCGGTGACCTCTGGGGGCTTTCGGCGTCGTTCTCGATCTCGCCATGACCGGTGCCGCTCTGCCCCGATACCCTAGAAGGGAGGCGTAATGGGAAAGCCGAGACTTACCCTGCAGGAATATGAAGCCCTGATGGAGCAGTCGCCCATATTGAGCTGGCGGGCCAATACGGACGCACTCTGCGACTACTTCAACGAACGCTGGCTCTCCTTTCGGGGGCGCTCCATGGAAGAGGAGTACGGCAACGGCTGGGCGGAAGGGGTCCACCCTGACGACTTCGACCGCTGTCTCAAGATCTACCTGGAGTCGTTCAACAGGCGGGAGATCTTCGAGATGGAGTATCGTCTGCAGCGTCACGACGGGGTCTACCGCTGGATCTTCGACCGCGGGGTCCCCTTCTACGGCGTAGAGGGTGAATTCGCCGGCTACATCGGCAGCTGTGTCGACGTGACCGAGCGGGTGGAGGCCCAGGAGGCGCTACGTCGCAAGCTGGAAGAGGAGATCAAGGTCCTCAAGGGGATCATCCCCATCTGCTCCTATTGCCATAAGATCCGTAATGACAAGGAGATCTGGCAGCAGATGGAGATATACATCAGCGAACATTCGGAAGCCCTGTTCAGCCACGGGATGTGCCCCGAATGCAGTGAAAGGGAGTTGCAGAAGATGAGGGAACTGCTGAAGTGATTCCCGCCGGCGGCGCTACTTTTCCGTGAGCCGGACGACCCGGTCGGTCGGGCAGGGGGTGACGCTGGCCGGGGCGGTTCGGTCGGCCAACTCCTCAAGGGCGTAGATCGGGACCGGCTCCTCCTTCCCCTTGACGATGACCTGCTCCATACCCCGTAGCGCGATGCCTGACACGGAGCCGGCGTCGATCCGGGGTGCCAGCCGCAGCAGGGTGTTGCCGGTCACCAGGATCGGGACGTCGTAGCGGCGGGTGAGGGCCTCCACCCGGGAGCAGAGGTTCACCTGGTCGCCGATGACCGTGTAGTCCATCTTCTTCCCCTCGGCCCCGATATTCCCCACCAGCACCTCGCCGCTGTTGATGCCGATGCCGGACGACAGCGGCGTTTTCCCCTCCGCTTCCCATTTCCGTCTCAGCCCCGCCAATGCCGCCTGCATCTCCAGGGCGCAGCGGATCGCCGCCTCGGCATGCTCTTCGTTCGGGAGCGGCGCCCCCCAGAACGCCACGATGGCGTCGCCGATGAATTTGTCCAGGGTCCCCCGCCACGTGAGGATCACGTCGGTCATGGCTCCCAGATACTCGTTCAGGATCGCCACCACCTCTTCGGGGCTGTGCCGTTCGGCAAAGCCGGTGAAGTCCCGGATGTCGGAAAAGAGGATGGTGACCTCGCGCCGCTCGCCGCCGAGCCGGGCCAGTTCCGGGTGCTCGATCAGTTCGTTCACCAGGGTCTGGGTGACATAGCTGGCGAACATGGCGCGGATCTTCCGGGCGTGCTGCTCCTCCACCGCATAGTTGAAGGCGGTGATGGCGATGAAGATGAAGAGGAGGTTGTTGGCGGGATAGGCCAGGTTGAGCCAGATGCCGTAGCCGGCGAACAGGAGGTGGCCGGCGAGAAAGAGGCCGGCCAGCATGAGTCCTGTGGCGATTGCCGCGCCGGCGAGCCGCAGGCGGTTCAGCAGCAGGGTAAGGAGCAGGCCGGAAGCGACCAGGAGCGCAAGGGCGATCGACTGCGGCGCCTGCCTGACGAACGAGCGGTCAAGGATCGAGGCGACGATGGCGGCGTGCTTCTCCACCCCGGGCATGGCGGCGCTGAAGGGGGTGACCCGCAGGTCGTAGATCCCGGTGGCGGTGGCGCCGACCAGGATGGTCCTGTTCTGCAGCCGCTCGGCCGGGACCGTGCCGTCCAGGATGTCGCAGACGGAATAGGTGGGAAACGAGCCCCCCGGGCCGTAGTAGTTGATCACGGTCCGGCCCCAGCCGTCGGTGGGGATGATTGTCCGGCCGATCTCCACCCCCCGGGCCGCGTCGATGGCCAGCCGCTGGCTGGGTATCCCCAGGAAGGCGGCGGCGGTCGTTACTCCCAGGGGAGGAAAGAACCGGTCGCCAAAGCCGACCACCAGCGCCTCCCAGCGCATGGTGCCGTCCCGGTCGGGGAGCATGCTGATGTGCCCCAGCCCCATGGCGGCGGCTGTCAGCCGGGGGGCCGGTGTGAGTATCGTCTCCGCCGTGATGGGGGAGAACTCTTTGAAACGCTGCCGGTTCTTTACCTGCGGGTAGGCGGCCTGGGCAATCCCCTCGCTCCCTTGCGGCGCAGTTGCCGGCGTGAAGGAGAAGGAGATGGGGAGGATGACGTTGCCGGCCCGTTCCATGGCTGCTGCCAGGAGCGGGTCGTCCGGGTCGGGCTCGCTCAGGAGGACATCGAAGGCGATGACAGCCGCCTCCGCACTGTTCAGCCGGTCGACCAGCCGGGCCAGCACCTCCCGGTGCCAGGGCCAGCGTCCCAGCTTCTGCAGGCTCTTCTCGTCGATGGCCGCAATGACGATGGCGTCGGGGGGCGCCTGTCTCCCCCGCAACTTGAAACGGGCATCGAGGAGCTTGGCCTCCAGCAGCTCGAAGGGGGGGAACTGCCAGAGCATGAGCCCTGCCACCAGGAGGGTGACGGCGGTACCGATCAGGGTGCGCCAGAGGGTTATGTGGGCGGACGGTGTGAGTTTGGGCATATAGATTCCGGGCACAAGGCACAAGGCCCAGGGCGCAAAGAACGAGGAACAAGGGTATTTCCTCGTTCCTCGTTCCTTTCTCCTCGTTCCTTATTTTATGCAGACCCGCCGGACCTCCCGGATGTCGGTAACCCCCTGCAGGCACTTGAGTATCCCGTCCTGCTTCAGCGTGGTCATGCCGTCGGCCATGGCCTGCAGGCGGATGAACTCCACCTCGGACTTCTTCTTGATCAGGCTCTTCATCTCGTCGGTGCCGGAGAGGATTTCGTGCAGCCCCAGCCGCCCCCGGTATCCCGAGTCGTTGCATTTCGGACAGCCGACCGGCCTGGCCAGGGTGATGCTCGACGGGACTATGCCGGTCCGGGCGAAATCGTCGCTGCCGTATTCGGCGATCAGTTCTTCGATCTCCCGGGGTGACGGCGTGTACGTTTCCCGGCAGTCGCTGCAGAGCCGCCGGGCGAGGCGCTGGGCCAGGATGCAGAGGATGGCGTCGGAGAAGCTGAAGGGGTCCATACCCATGTCCAGGAGCCGAGTGACCGTCTCCGGGGCCGAGTTGGTGTGGAGCGTGGAGAAGACCAGGTGCCCGGTCAGGGATGCCTCGATCCCCATGGAGGTGGTCTCCTCGTCCCGCATCTCGCCGACCATTATCACGTCCGGGTCGGCCCGCAGGAAGGCGCGCAGCGCCGCGGCAAAGGTGAAGCCGATCCTGGCGTTCACCTGCACCTGGCGCAGTCCCTTCTGGGTGATCTCCACCGGGTCCTCGGCGGTCCAGATCTTGGTTTCCGGCTCGTTGATCCTGGCGATGGCCGAGTGAAGGGTGGTGGTCTTCCCCGAGCCGGTGGGGCCGACCACCAGGATCAGCCCGTACGGCTTCCGGATGGCCTCCTCGAAGCACCGGGTGTTCCGTTCGGTCAGCCCCAGCTTGTCGAAGGGGAGCGGCTCGCCGGAGGCGAGAATCCGCATGACCACGTCCTCCAGCTGGCCGGCCGTGGGGAGGGTGGCGACGCGCAGCTCCACGTCGATGGGGCCGAACTTCTTGAAGTCGATCTTGCCGTCCTGCGGCTTGCGCCGTTCCGCGATGTCAAGGCCCGACATGATCTTGATGCGCGAGGTGACGGCGTGCTTGTACTTGTACGGTATCCGCTGGTAGACCTTGCAGCGGCCGTCGATCCTGATCCGGACCAGCACGTCGTTCTTCCCCGGATACGGCTCGATATGGATGTCCGAAGCCTTGGCGTGGTAGGCGTCGCAGATGATCTTGTTGACCAGTTGCACGATGGCGCTGTCCTGCTCGGAGACCTTCTGCACCTCCTGCTCCACGTCCGGCTCGTCAGCGCTGTCCAGCCTGCTGAGGATCTCGTTGATGCTGCCCGTCCCCCCCTGGCCGGCCGTTTCCAGCCGATAGAACAGGTCGATGAACTTCTCGATGTCGTCCCTGAAGCAGCCGACGAAGCTGATCCGCTTGTACTCGGGATAGACGAAACGGATCAGGTCCTGCTTCCCCAGGTCGGTGGGGTCCTCCATGGCCACCAAGAGGATGCCGTTCTCGATCTTCACCGGCACCCAGCGCTCCTTTTTCAGGCGCTCCGGCCTGATCCGCTCCAGGATCTCGTCCAGGCGGGGGAGTTCCGGGTCGAAGCGGATGAACTCGACCCCGCAATAGAGGCTGAGGCTCTTGGCCAGCTCTTCCCGGGGGATGCCGCATTCACGCAGTATGACCAGGTCGAGGCCGAGCGTGGCGACGTCCGGGTGGGCCGATGCCTTCTGGATCTCCTTTTCGTCCAGGAGGTTCTTGTTCAGCAGATAGTGATAGCGGGTCTGTTGCCGGATCAGCTTGGCAGAAGCGCTGAGCCGATGGATGTTGTTGATGGCGATGGAGAGGGAGGCGGCCAGTTCGGCGGCGTAGCCGGCATCGGCCTCGGTGAAGCTCTCCCCGGACTTCCTGTTGATCAGCTGCATGACCCCGATCAGGACGTTGTTGAATTTCATCGGTACGCAGAGGACCTGCCGGGTGCGAAAGCCGCTCTTCTCGTCCCAGCGCTTGTCGAAGCGGAGGCTGCCGCTGACCATGGTCAGTTCGTGGTCGTCGTAGGCGTCCCTGACGTTGAGGATGCTGCCGGTCGATGCACAGTAGCCGGAGAGGCTGTTCCGGTCGATGGGAACCACGATCTGCTGGATCTCGTTCCCGCTCTTCACCCGGGAGACCAGCACCCCCCGCCGGCTGTCGGCAACGTAGATGGTGATCCGCTCCGCTTCGAACAGGCCGGCGATGCTCTCCTTCAGTTCCACCAGGATGGTGTTCAGGTTCACGGCCGAATGTATCTCGTTGATCTTCTCCATGAACCGTTTACGGAATTCCAGCTGGCTCCGGAGCTGCTCGGTTTCGGTCTGCATGCGGCGCGTTCTCCTTTGGCTCGTGGCGTCAGTAAACAATAGCAAAAAGGGCGCGTTGCACAAGGCGGGACGATATTCACTCTATTCGGCTGCCAGCTGATTGACGCATGGATGAGATTTGGTTTAATTGGGATGATGACAAATCCCTGTTCGACCGCCGGAGGAGCTTTGATGAAGATTCGCGTGCTCGGCTGCAGCGGAGCCGAATTCCCCGGCTTCAATCCGCCAGCGTTCCTCCTGGACGGGGTCATGCTCCTCGATGCCGGCACCACCGGCGCCGTACTGACCGCAGACGAGCAGGAGCGGATCAGCCATATCCTCCTGACCCATGCCCACCTGGACCATGTCCGCGGGCTCCCCTTCCTGGCGGACAATATCGTTGTCGCCAACCGGCAGCAGTCCCTGCAGGTGGTGGCAATCCCCGAGGTCATCGACGTCCTCCGCCAGCACCTGTTGAACGGCTTCCTCTGGCCGGATTTCAGCGCCATTCCGAGCCCTGAGGCGCCGGCTGTCACCTATCGACCGATCGTTCCCGGCGAGACAGTGGATGTGGCCGGCTACGCGGTACGGGCCGTAGCGGTGCATCATTCGGTACCGGCGGTCGGTTACGTGATCTCCCGGGACGGCAGGTCGTTCCTCTACAGCGGCGATACCGGACCGACCGATCAGCTCTGGCAGGCTGCCAGCGGTCTGGATGTCATGCTGGTCGAGGTCTCTTTTCCCAACGAAATGGAAGAACTGGCCATCACCACCGGTCATCTGACGAGCCGTCTGCTGGCCAGGGAACTGGCCAAGGTGCGCAATCTCCCCCCGCGTATCTATGTAACCCACCCCAAGCCCCAGCACTACGGGCAGATCCTCCATGAACTGGCTGAGTGCGGCGTTCCGCACATCGAGCTCCTGCGGGACGGCATGACCATCGAACTCTGATCCCGGTTTGTTTGACGTCCATCAGGTAATTGTCTATAATCCGCCCCGTTGTTGCTGCCGCCGCGGTTTTAAGGACCGGCGGACGTAGGTCGAAACGGAGGGAACTATGCGGACTCTACTGATTATTGCCCTGATTATCGCAATCTGGTGCGGCTCCACACGGGCCGATGGTACGGCCTCTGCCGACTTCACCGCCGGTATGAAGGCCTACGATGACGGTGATTACGCCACCGCCATCCGGGAATTCCGGATGGACAGCAGCGCCAGGGCCAACTTCATGCTCGGTCAGATGTATGCCGACGGGAAGGGGGTGCAGCGTGCCGACAAGAGGGAAGCGATGCGGTGGTACCGCAAGGCGGCCGAGCAGGGGCATAGCCGCGCCCAGTACCTCCTTGGGAGCGCATACTCCATAGGTGACGGGGTCAAGGTCGACAAGCGCGAGGCGCTGAAGTGGTACCGCAAGGCGGCCGAGCAGGGTAATGCCGATGCCCAGTTTCAGGTGGCCCGGCTCTACGCCCAGGCCAAGGAGATGAAGGAGGACCACACCGAAGCTGCCAAATGGTACCGGAAGGCGGCGGAACAGGGCCATGCCGTGGCCCAGGAGGAGCTTGCCGAACTCTATGAAAAGGGTGAGGGGGTCACCCAGGACCGGAAGGAGGCGATGAGCTGGTACCGCAAATCCGCCGAAACCGGGAACGTGCGCGCCCAGTTCCGGCTGGGGCAGCTCTACGAGCGCGGAGGGGAGGGGTTCAGCCCGAACCACCTGTCCGAGGCACTTGCCTGGTATCGGAAGGCGGCAGACAAGGGATTCGTCAAGGCCCAGTTCAAGGTGGGGTACCTGTATGAGCGCGGCGAAGGTGCGGCCAGGAATCCCAAGGAGGCCCTGAAGTGGTATCGGAAGGCAGCCGAAAACGGGTTGGAGGCGGCCCAGTTCAACCTCGGCCTGCTCCATTATTTCGGCGACGGCACCAAGCAGAACTACAAGGAGGCTGCCAAGTGGTTCCGCAAGGCGGCCATCCAGGGTGAGGCCGATGCCCAGTATAACCTCGGTCACCTCTACGAAGAGGGGGAAGGGGTCAGGAAAGATATGAAGGAGGCGGCCAACTGGTACCGCAAGGCGGCCGAAAAGGGGCACGACAAGGCCCAGTACGCCCTCGGCCTTCTCTACTACAACGGGGACGGGGTGAAGCTGAACCGGGAAGAAGGGATACGCTGGTTCCTCAAGGCGATTCAGCAGGGGAACGAAGATGCGCGGCGGATCATGGACACCATCGGCAGGCACATCACCGCACCCGGCCGGCCGAGCCAGTCAGAATAATCCGGCCGGGTCGTCATGCCCAGACGCCTCGCCCTCGGCCTTGCCGCCCTGCTGCTCTGCGGCTGCAGCCCCATCCGGGATTCAGTCGTCAGGGGGATGCTGATGGACCACCGGTTCCATCAAGAGATCCTGCCGTTACTCCATGATTCCTACCGGCTGAAGATGCAAAACGGCGTCAATCTTCCCGGACCGGTGGAAAAGGCCCCGGACGGCATGGACAGGGGATGAGGCGCTCGGGGCTCAGGGTTCAGGGCAGAACCCCGAACCCTAAAAGCTGTAGCTCTCCTTTTCCCACTGGTAGAGACCGGTCGTCGGGTCATAGATGCGGCGCGGTGTAATGCCGACGAACGGGATGATTACGTACTCCACGGCAAACACCGAGCACCCCTCCAGGCAGTGTCCCCCCACCACCCTCCCTGAGCTGTCCGCTATCCCCAGATGAAGATGGACGTAGGGGTTGTCGTCCCGTACGGAAATATTTCCCGTTCCCGATACGATTTCGTGGGGGCTGTCGAAGGCGAGTTCGAGGTACGCCCGCTTCTGCTGGTCATAGAAGCTGAGCCGGGCCCGTTGCAGGGCTCCGAGGACCTGGATGAAGCCCGCCTTCAGTCCCTGATTTTTCGCCACCCTGTTCAATTCGTACAACAGGTCGGCGCGATGGGGGAGCTTGCCGACGATCATGGTAGATTCTCCTTTGATTGTTGGTTTGAGCTAATCAAGTGTACCCGTCCGGGCCGATTTGACAACCGCACTTCCTGCTGGTAAACCTCATGGCGGGCCGGTTACTTACCGGCAATCACTGCTCCGAGGTGTGTTGATCATGTGTTCTCCGTTCAAACGGTTTGTTTTCGGTGGGTTGCTGTTTCTTGCCCTGGTCGGGACGGCTGCAGCCGAACCGGCGGTCTTCGACTTCAATCGGGATTTTTACCCCTACTACCCGTCCCTCCTGAAATGGAACAAGTCCGATGTCCCGTTCACTCCCCCCCAAACCTGCGGAGAGTGCCACCAGCAGCAGTACCAGGAGTGGAACGGGTCGGTCCACAGCCTCGCCTTCCAGGACCCGGTCTACCAGGGGGAGCTGAACAAGGCGACCAAGGCGGTGGGGCACGATATCACCCGCCAGTGCGAAGGGTGCCACTCGCCGGCCGGCGTGGTGACCGGGGAGATCAAGGGGCCCGGCCTGACCGGACTCTCCCCCATGGCCTTGAGTGGTGTTTCCTGCGACATCTGCCATTCGGTGAGCGGCGTGACCCACTGGCAGACCCCTTCGCACGAGCCGGAAAACGGCTCGCTGATCCTGACCACGGGGGTGCAGGGTCGGCCGGTGAAGCGGGGTCCGCTCAAGCCGTCCCCGGATTGCGGCGGCGGGTTCCACGACTGCGAGCAGACCGCCTTTCACCTGAAGGCCGATCTCTGCGCGTCGTGCCACCAGGTCTACCATTTTGACTCCCACTTCCCCCTGGAGGCGACCTACAACGAGTGGAAGCACGGTCCGTACGCCCAGCTGGACATCCTCTGCCAGGACTGTCACATGGTGGACATCAAGACCTTCCGCGAGGCGGCCGATACCTTCAAAAAGCCGGCCCGCGGGGAGTACCGGCACTACTTCAGCGGCGTCAACTACCTCCTCACCTACCTGTCGGCCGGTGCTGCCCGGAAGGCCGGCGACCAGCAACTGGCGAAACGTCTCATGACTCAGTACGACATGGAGGTGGAGCGGCTGAAGAGTGCCGCCGAGCTGGACGTGGAGCCGGTATACCGAAGCGGCGGGCTGGCTGAGGTGCGGGTGCGGGTGAAGAACGTGCGGGCAGGGCACAACCTCCCCACGTCGCTGACCAACGTGCGCCAGATGTGGCTGGAGGTGACGGCCAGGGACGAACAGGGAGGGGTGCTGCTGTCGAGCGGGAGCGTGCTGCCTGACGGCACTCTGCCGGAGGATGCCAGGATCTTCAACTCCGACGGGATGGGGAAGGACTTCCACTTTTCCGTCGATCCCTGGGTGATAACCTCATTCTCCCGCCACGAGACGATTCCTCCCCGCGGCTACAAGGATGTCTACTATGGCCTCACCCCGCCCGCAGGAGTGAAACAGGTGGCGCTGGAGGTGAAACTCCGCTACCGCCAGGCCGACCAGAAAGTCGCCGAGTCGCTGCTGGCGGCGGTCCCGAAGGATATGGACCTGAAGACCGTCTACGGGCTGGACAAGGTGCCGCAGCTCCCCATCGTCGACATGGTGGTGAAGAACGTGAGCGTCGGCGCCCGCAAATAGCGCACTCCTCACGACAGCGTATGTGGTATCGTCACGACGCCGGGAGCTTTCCCGGCGTCTCTTTTGGTGCCAAGGAAACAGGGATGACCGTGACCGGGGTAGGGCAGTGCTGCTGGGATTACCTGGCTTTGGCGGAGAGGTATCCGGCGGCGGACAGCAAGGCCGAGGTGCAGGCATGGACCGAGCAGGGGGGCGGGCCAGTCGCCACCGCCCTGGTGGCCCTGGCCCGCCTCGGGATCCGGACCCGATTTGCCGGCGTGGTGGGGGACGATCCGTTGGGGGAGCAGATCCGCGCTTCGCTGGTGGCAGAGGGGGTAGAGGTCGCCGGAGTGGTGACCAGGAGCGGGGCGCTTTCCCAGCGGGCTTTCATCCTGATCGAGCCGGCTGCGGGGAACCGGACCATCTTCTGGCAGCGCCCGACCGGCATGCCGCTCATGCCAACGGAAATCCCCGGCGGTTTCCTGGCAGGGAGTGATTTCCTGCTCCTGGACGGCCTTATGCCGGAGGTCTCCCTGGTCCTGGCAGCCGAGGCGCGGGATCAAGGGGTCAGGGTCATGCTGGATGCGGGACGGGTGAGACCGGGGATGACGGCCCTTGCGGAGCAAAGCGATTATGTGGTGGCCGGCGAGCAGTTCGCCCTCGACCTCGGCTGGGACGGCACGGTGGCCGGCTTCGAAGAGTTGGCTGACAGGCTTTGCTACCCGGTATTCACGATCACCCGCGGTGCACGGGGGAGCCTCACCCGGAGCAACGGGGAACTCCTTGACGTGCCGGCCTTTCCGGTGGACGTGGTCGACACCACCGGCGCCGGCGACGTGTTTCATGGCGGCTATCTGTTCGGCCTCCTGAACGGGTGGCCGCTGACGAGAACCATCACCTTCGCTTCGGCCCTGGCAGCCCTTGCCTGCACCCGGATCGGCGGCCGGAGCGGGATCCCCTCCCTGCCGGAGGTGCTGGCGTTCCTTGACGCCATGGATTCAGCCTGACGTCCGCAGGGTGTCACGCGCCGCTCCCCGGGAACCCGGAACGATCCGTCTTGCCCAACAAACGAAAAAACAGTATCCTCACCCCATGGATTGGTTACGTTCCAGCGACTACTGGGTCTTCGACCTTGACGGGACCCTGACCCTCCCGGTGCATGACTTCGCCGCCATCCGGAGCGCGCTCGGCGTGCCGCCGGAAGCGGACATCCTCGACTTTCTGGACGCGCTGCCGCCGGCCGAGGCGGCGCTCCGCCATGCCCGGCTGCACGAGATCGAACTGGAACTGACGCTGCGGACTGCGACCGCACCCGGTGCTGAACTGCTGCTGGAGAGCCTGGCCGGCCGGGGCGCACGGCTCGGTATCCTCACCCGCAACAGCAGGGAGATCGCGCTGGTCACCCTGGCTCATCTCGGCCTTCGGGACTATTTCGAGCCGTCGGCGATCATCGGCCGGGACGAGGCCCCTCCCAAACCGGAACCGGACGGTATCCGCAAGCTCGCGGTCCAGTGGGGTGCGGAGCCGTCGGCAGCTGTCATGGTGGGGGACTATCTCTTCGACCTCCAGGCCGGCCGCGCCGCCGGTGCAGCCACGATCCACGTAGACCGGACCGGCTCTTTCCGCTGGCCCGAATATGCCGACCTGACAATCCTCTCCCTGGCCGATCTGCTCCCCCTGATAGGGCCGTGACCGTCATGCCGCGGTGACGGCCGTAACGCGCGATGTTAAAACGGCATGGACGTTGTTCCTACTTCCCCGATGAAGGAGCTGTCGTGAAGATGTTTCTCCGTTACCGGCTGCTGGTGCCGTTGGCCCTGCTGCTCGGTTGTGCTCCCTTCGTCCCCGAACCACACCTGGTGGCCAAGATCCGGCTCCTTCTCGCCGGTGAACTGAGGCGGCCGATCGATATCTTCGACCTCTTCTGGCATGCCTGGCCTCTGGCCCTCCTGGGCGTGCGCATCGGCCGCGACCTGGGAGAACGGCTGGTCAGGAGGGGGCGATGTTGAGTGGCAATCGGGGGAAGGGAACGCAGCTGCCATGTTTGCGCTGAAGAAGATTCTGACCCCGTTCCTCCTCCCCCCCGGCATCTTCGTGCTGTTTCTCGCCGGTTACGGATGCTGGTGCTACCGTCGCCGGCGCTACGGGTCTGCTCTTCTCCATCTCCTGCTGGCGACCTCCCTCTGGCTCCTGGCAACGGGCCCGGTCTGCACGCTGCTGATGGGAGGCCTGGAGCGGGGGCTGGTCATCCCCAAGCCGCTGCAGGGGGATGTCATCATTCTCCTCGGTGGCGGTGTCGACGGGTTCGTCCCGGACCTGACCGGCATCGGCAGGCCGTCGGAGGATATGTCGTGCCGCCTCCTGACGGCCGTGCGCGCCCAGCGGCAGCTGAAGGTGCCGGTCATCGTTTCCGGGGGAGCGGTGTTCTCCGGACAGCCTGCCGAGGCGCCGGTGGTGCGCCGGTTCCTCATCGATCTGGGGGTGCCGGCGGAGCAGGTGATCGTCGAGGCAGAGAGTCGCGATACACAGGAAAACGCCCGCTACTGTCGGGAAATCCTCACCAGGAGCGGCTTCCGCCGGCCGCTTCTGGTGACTTCGGCCTACCATATGCCCCGTTCTCTCATGGCTTTTCGCGCGGCTGGAGTGGCGGTTACCCCCCTGCCGGCACAGTTCGTGACCGGCGGTAACACGCCCCGCCACTGGGCGCGCTGGCTCCCGGATGCCGGAGCGCTGCACTGTTCCGCAAAGGCCCTTCGAGAGCGCCTGGGGCTGCTCTGGTACCGGTTGTAGGCGAAATGGCATCTCTCCGCGGATGTGATACACTTGCTGGCGAAAGGAGATCGTATGGCGACGCGGAAGACGGCATGGAGGCTGTTGACACTGGTAACGGGATTGGTTGCATTGGCGGCGGTTCCGGCAATGGGGGGGACTCCTTCGTGGGAACTCGTTGATTCAGCCCCGAACCATTCGGATTTTTTCTACGATAAGGCAGGGGTGAAAAAGCTGCCGACCGGGATCGTCATGGTGACGGCCAAGGTGGCGTATGCAGCCGAGGGGCGCCAGGAGGTACTGGACACACTCAAGAACGAGAAGTACCGCTCTCTCTCCTATTCCCTCTACTCTTACGAGATCAACTGCGCCAAGGGTGCGAGCAGGCTCGTGGCAGTGAAGCACGCCGATGCAAAAGGGGAGGCGATCGCCGAGTTCGATCTGGCCGGGAAGGCCGACTGGGAGGAGATTCCTGTTGGGTCGAGGCTCGATATGGTGGTGGATGAGCAGTGCCCTGCACCCAAGCGCTGATCCCTGCATCGATGAGCAGAAACAAGAAAGGCCCCGGCATAACGTTGCCGGGGCCTTTCTTGTTTTGCCGTTGCCGGGCTAGAGCCTGAAGCGTCGTACCATTTCCTGCAGCTCCACCGAGAGCTTGGAGAGCTGGGACGAGGCGAGGGAGATCTCCTGGGAACTATGGGCACTCATCTGGACCGTGTCCGAGATCTGTTGAATGTTGTTGGAAATCTCCCGGGTGGTCGCCGTCTGTTCTTCTGCGGCGGTGGCGATCTGGTTGATCTGGCCGGTCACCTCGTTGATCTGTGACAGGATCTCCTCAAGGGCCTGACCCGATTTTGCCGCCTCGGAGGTTCCCCGCTCCACCTCGTTGACCCCCTCCACCATGGCGGAAACCGCCAGCCTGGTTTCACCCTGGATGCTCTTGATCATTTCGCCGATTTCCCTGGTCGCCTTGGTGGTTCGCTCGGCAAGCGCACGGACTTCGTCGGCAACCACGGCAAAACCGCGCCCCTGTTCGCCGGCCCGGGCAGCTTCGATGGCGGCATTCAGGGCCAGCAGGTTGGTCTGGTCGGCGATATCCTCGATGGTGGCGACGATGGCGCCGATCTGGTCGGAGCGGGTGCCGAGCTGTTCAACTACGCTGGCGGAGCTGCGCACCTTGTTGGCGATCCGGTTCATCCCCTCGACGGTGTTCTTGACGATGGCGGCGCCGGCCTGGGCCGTCCGACTGGCATGGTTGGAGCTTTCAGCGGCATGGTGGCAGTTGTTGGCAATATCCGAACTGGTTGCCGCCATCTCTTCGCTGGCCGTGGCCACGGTATCCGCCTGGCTTACCACCTCGTGGGAACCGTCGGCTGTGTGCTGGGCGTTGGCGTGGAGTTCCACCGAGGACGCCGAGACCTCCTGCGCACTCCGGTTTACCATGTCCATGATCTGCCGGAGATTTTCCACCATGGTTTTCATCGCCCCGTACACCCCGCCGTTTGACGTGTCGAAGCGGACGGTCAGGTCGCCATCGGCAACCAGTTTGGCAATCTCCTCCAACTGCTCGGGCTCGGTGCCGATGTGGCGTATCAGGCGTCTGGTCGTGAGGATGGAGATGACCGCAATAATGATTAACAGGGCGATGGTTGACCCGACAATCTGGAAGACCCCCGACTTGATGTGTTTCTTGTTGTCGTCGGAAGCCTTTTTGATCATCGCCTCCAAGTCATCCACGTAATTGCCGGTGCCGATCACCCAGCCGAAGGGCTGGAAATGCAGGGAATAGCTTCGTTTGGGGAACGGCTTGGGGTCTCCTGGCTTGGGAAACCAGTAGTCGGTAAAACCTCCGCCCGGCTGCATGCCGTTCTTGATGATCTCCCGGATTAGGTATGTCCCCTTGGCGTCCTGTATGTCGAAACGATTGGTCCCTTCGACAGGCTTGCCGAGCATGACAACGTTGACCCCTTCCGTCGTGTCGGCCCAGAGGTAGCCGTCCTTGCCGAATTTCATGTTTCGGAGCAGATCAGCCCCTTCTTTTTTCGCCTCATCCAGGGAGATCTCCCCCTTCTGCGAGCGCTCATAGAGCCGCTGCAGCATGCTCACCGCCGCTTCCACCTGACTCTTGGCCTGGGTATCAAAATCGCTGAAGAGCGATTGCCGGTATGAGCCGATGAAGTTGTCGAAAACCACCAGGTTTTCCCTGAATGCCAGTAGGCTCGTGACCAGTGCCAATGTGACGCAACTGGCGAGAACCAGGGTGAGTATCTTGGTGCCGAAGCCGATGCGTCTGCGGGGTGTCTTCATGTTGTAGTCTCCGTAAAACAGGATTTCATATTTCTATGGCATTTGGCTGTTAGGCCCAGAACAAATGTTCATGTGCAATTGCTTAAGAATTTCACATAAGAGGACCGGTTTAGTCCGAGTCATGTTACCTATCGGTCGTCGTGGTGAGAGCTTTAATGCGTAGGGAGTAATATGTGCGCAGTTAAAAAAATCAAATGGATCTCGGGCTGAGATCGGCATGCTCGTCTGGGGATCGACACCTCCGGGAGCGAGGCGGGGAAGGGGAGCTTGGGCTTCGTTCCGGCGGTTCGGTCGCTGAATGGCGCATTTCCCCTGGCCTTGTACGGTGCGGTGCGCGCAACATCGCGAAACTGGTAATGAACTTGACACCCCCCGGCCTTTGTGCTAGCTTTTTCGGGCCTGTCCCGTCTGCGCACGGACATCAAGGGAGGCGTGGTACAAACAGCCAGGGAGGGTACATGAGCAACAAACTGCTCCTCGCCGATGACAGCGTCACCATTCAAAAGGTCGTTGGAATCATTTTTTCCAATGAAGAGTACGAGCTTACCGTCGTCGACAACGGCAATGCCGCCCTGGAAAAGGCACGGGAGGTCCACCCCGATATCATGCTGGTGGACGCCATAATGCCCGGAATAAACGGCTATGAGGTCTGTCAGGAGATTCGCCGGGATCCGGATCTGAAAAATACCGCGCTCCTTCTTCTCACCGGTGCCTTCGAGCCGTTCGATGAGGAGAAGGCCCGTCAGTGCGGCGCCGACGACTGCATCAGCAAGCCCTTTGATTCCCAGAGTCTTATCGAGAGCGTCAAGAAGCTTATCGCCATCGGGCGGGATCGTGCATCTACCCTTACCGCGCCGATTCCATCGGTCCCTACAGTTGAGCCGGTCTTCGCTCCTGGGGCCGCTGAGCCGGTCGGGTTTGCGCCCGAGCCGGTCGTCGCCGTTGCTTCATCAGATGCCGAGGCTATCCCTGAACCTGCCCCGGCCGCTGCAGATGACGATCTCTGGGGGGTGTTCGAACTGGAGGAGGGTGGCGTCGCCGAACCAGCTGCCCAGGTCGAAGAAGTGCCGGCCATGGAAGGATTCGCTGAGCCTGCCGCAGCCGATGCCTTCTCCTTTGCCGACCTGGATGCGTCCCCCGAACCCGCTTACGAACCGGCCATAGAATCGACAGCTACGGATTTCGGTGCGACATGGGTGCCGGTGGGAGAGCAGGAGTTCCATTACGATGAGCCGGCTCCCGGGGGGGCGACCCCGTCCCTGGCTACCGAGCCGTTCCCGGCGGTTGCGGTCGAGACCGTCGAGCCGAGTTCCTTTGCCGAATCGTCCTTTGTCGGCGGTGCTGAGGAGGCGGCCGATTTCGGCGGTTTCGAGGGCTTGGTCGAGCCGGTCCCTGCGGAACTTCCCACGGAATCGTTTGAGCAGGCCTTTGCCCCGGAAGAGGAGATCGTGTCCGCCCCGGCGGCTCCCGTACAGCCGGAGCCGGTGGCCGAGGCAGCGCAGGTAACGGCCATCCCGGCAACTGTCGCCCTGGACGAGGAGCAGCTCAGGGCACTTCTTGCCAGCGTCTCCCGGGAGGTGATCGAGCGGATCGTCTGGGAGGTGGTTCCGGACCTGGCAGAGACCATCATCAAGGAAGAGATCAGGAAGATCAAGGCGGGGATAGGGGATTAGGGACGTCCCCGGTACCATCTTTACCCAAGAACGGGGGATTTCGGATCCCCCGTTCTTTTTCATAACACCAAGAACTATGACGAGGTTGGACGATGGAGCAGCAGGAACTGGCAAAGGTCTACGAGCCCCAGACGGTAGAGGGAAAATGGTACTCGGTCTGGGAGCGGAACGGTTATTTTCACGCAACGGCCCCCTCATTCAAGAAGCCGTTCAGCATCGTCATTCCCCCTCCGAATGTCACCGGCGCCCTGCATATGGGGCATGCCCTGAACAATACCCTGCAGGATATCCTCTGCCGCTGGAAGCGGATGCAGGGGTACAACGTCCTCTGGATGCCCGGCACCGACCACGCCGGGATCGCCACCCAGAACGTGGTGGAGCGGCAGCTT
>CAYSJJ010000021.1:43966-54077 GCA_964431365.1 uncultured Geobacter sp.
TGGCCGGGGAGAAGAAAGACCGGCACCAGCTGGGGCGCGAAGCCTTTATCGAGCGGGTCTGGCAGTGGAAGGGGGAGTCCGGCGGACAGATCATCGGCCAGTTGAAGCGCCTGGGTGCCTCCTGCGACTGGGAGCGGGAGCGCTTCACCATGGACGAGGGGCTCTCCAAAGCCGTCCGCACGGTCTTCGTGCGACTGTACGGGGAGGGGCTCATCTATCGCGACAACCGGTTGATCAACTGGTGCCCCCGTTGTCACACCGCCCTCTCGGATATCGAGGTCGAACACGAGGAGAAAAAGGGGCACCTCTGGCATATCCGCTATCCGGTGGTCGGCACGCCGGGCCGGTTCGTGACCGTCGCCACCACCCGGCCGGAGACGATGCTGGGTGATACGGCCGTGGCGGTGCACCCGGACGACGAGCGTTACCAGGACCTGGTGGGGAAGATGGTCGTGCTTCCCCTGGTCAACCGGGAGATTCCGGTGGTGGCGGACGAGTATGTCGATCGCGAGTTCGGCACCGGGGTGGTCAAGATCACACCGGCCCACGACTTCAACGACTTTGAGGTGGGGCTTCGCCACGGACTCGACAAGATCAACGTCTTCGACGAGTCGGGCATCATCAACGCGGCAGGACGGCAGTACGAGGGGTTGGACCGGTTCGAGGCCCGCAAGCGGATCGTTGCCGACCTGGAAGCGGCAGAGCTGCTGGAGAAGATCGACGACCACGGCATGGCGGTCGGCGGCTGCTACCGCTGCAAGACGGTGGTCGAGCCGTATCTGTCGCTGCAGTGGTACGTCAAGGTCGGCCCTCTTGCCGAGCGGGCCATGGCTGCGGTCAAGGACGGTCGCACCCGTATCCTGCCGAAACAGTGGGAGAACACCTATTACGACTGGATGGAGAACATCCGTGACTGGTGCATTTCTCGTCAGATCTGGTGGGGCCACCGCATTCCGGCCTGGTTCTGCGACCACTGCGGAGAAGTGACCGTAGGGATGGAGGACCCGACGACCTGCTGCAAGTGCGGCAGCGACGAGATCCGCCAGGAGACCGACGTGCTGGATACGTGGTTCTCCTCGGCCCTCTGGCCCTTCTCCACCATGGGGTGGCCGGATCAGACCCCTGAGCTGGCCGCCTTCTATCCCACCGCCTGCCTGGTGACCGGTTTTGACATCCTCTTCTTCTGGGTGGCCCGGATGATGATGATGGGGCTCCACTTCATGGACGAGGTGCCGTTCAAGGACGTCTACATCCACGCCCTGGTCAGGGATGCCCAGGGGCAGAAAATGAGCAAGTCCAAGGGGAACGTCATCGACCCCCTGACAATCATCGACCAGTACGGCACCGACGCCTTCCGCTTCACCCTGGCCGCTTTCGCGGCCCAAGGGCGCGACATAAAGCTGGCCGAGGAGCGGATCGCCGGTTATCGGAACTTCGCGAACAAGATCTGGAACGCAGCCCGTTTTGCCCTGATGAACCTGCAGGGATTCGATCCGGAGAGTGACGACCCGGTGATCGCCCAGCTGCGCCATTTCTTCTTTACGTCGACGCCGGGCAAGGAGTATCCCGAGGAGGAAGAGCGCCTGCCGCTGGCCAATGCGGACCGCTGGATTCTGTACCGGCTCCACAACGCGGCCATGGAGGTCAACACCTCCCTGGAAGGATACTATTTCAACAGCGCGGCCAATACGCTCTACCAGTTCACCTGGAGCGAGTTCTGCGACTGGTACATCGAGCTGGTCAAGAACGATCTCTACTCCGGCACCCCGGAGCGCAAAAAGGCCGCCCAGTACCTTCTCTGGTATGTGCTGGAGCACCTGCTCCGGCTGCTCCATCCCTTCATGCCGTTCATCACGGAGGAGATCTGGCAGGCCCTGCCGGGAAAGAGGGCGAGCGACAGCATCATGCTTGCCACGTATCCGGAGCCGCAGGCCGTCTGGGATTTCCAGGGGGAGGCCACGGCCATGGAGCTGGTCATGGATGTTATCCGCGGGATCCGGACCATTCGCGGCGAGATGGAGGTGGCGCCGTCCAAAGAGATCGCCGCCATCCTGGAGTGCGGTTCAGAGACAAGCCGGAACCTGCTCAAGCAGAATGAAAACTACGTCATCTCCCTGGCCCGTCTGGCCAGCCTGGCCATCGGCAGCGGCTTGGACGTGCCGGAAGACGCCGCCGTGCAGGTGGCTGGCGACGTGAAGATCGTGGTGCCGCTCAGAGGCCTGGTTGATGTGGAGGAAGAAGAAAAGCGACTGCTCAAGGAGATCGGTAAGGTGGACAAAGACATCGAGTTCCTGGAGAAGAAGCTGACCAATCCGAGTTTTGTCGAGCGCGCCCCTGCCGAGATCGTGGCCAAGGAACAGGAAAAAGTGGCCGAGTTCCGGGAGAAGAAGCTGGTGCTGGAGGATAGCCTCGTGAAGATCCGCAGGCTGAAGTAATTTGCTCAGGGCTCAGGGCTCAGGGCTCAGGGCTCAGGGCTCAGGGCTCAGGGCTCAGACGATAAAACGCGGTTCTCCGAGCCCCCAGCCCCGAACCCCGAGCGCATTATTGGAGTTTCCATTGCCGCTGCCGGTGCAGTTCTACATCTTTGCCTTCATCTTCGGTGCCGTGATCGGATCGTTCCTGAACGTCTGCATCTGCCGGCTGCCCGAAGGAAGGTCGGTGGTCTCTCCCCCTTCCGCCTGTCCGTCCTGCGGGGCCGGCATCCGCTGGTACGACAATGTTCCCATCCTCAGCTATCTCGTGCTGCGGGGGCGGTGCCGTTCGTGCAAAACGCCCATCTCCTGGCGCTATCCGTTGGTGGAGGCGATAAACGGCCTGCTGACCCTGGCCCTTTTCGTCAGGTTCGGACCATCCCTGACCTTTCTTGCCCTGTTTCTCTTCTGTTCCGCCCTGGTGGTCATCACCTTCATCGATTTCGATCACCAGATCATTCCGGACGTTATCAGCCTCCCCGGCATCGTGGTCGGCTTTGTCTTCTCCTTCTTCCTCCCCTGGCTCGGGTGGCAATCCTCGCTCATCGGCATAGTTGCCGGCGGCGGGACTATCTGGCTTATCATCGAGCTCTACTACCGCCTCCGCAAGGAAGAGGGTATGGGGGGAGGGGACATCAAGCTCCTGGCGATGATTGGCGCCTTTCTCGGCTGGCGGGCCATTCTGTTCACTATCTTTGTCTCCTCCCTGGTAGGTTCGATCGTCGGCGTCTCCCTCATGTATCTGCAGAAAAAGGACGGCAAACTGGCCATCCCCTTCGGGCCATACCTTGCGTTCGGGGCGGTCCTGTATATATTTTACGGGAAGCAGCTCATTTTCTGGTATCTGAACATCGGCAGATAACATCTCTGGGGGGTGCATGAAGCCGTTCCGTGTCAACCTGTCGGTTGCCATCCTCTCCTCTCTCGCCCTTCTCCTCCTCCTCTCCTGGCTGTTACTCAGCATCATCTCTTTCACGACTGCACGTAAGGACCTGATCGCCCAGAAGAACGAACAGGCGAGGATTCTTCTTGCCACCTTCGTCAGCGCGCTGCCACCGCGGCTGCAGCTACCTGCCGACCCTACGCCGACGCCGGCCGGCCGGATTGCCGCAACCATCGGGAGGGAGCGGGATTTTCTCGATCTTCTGGTTACCGATGCCAATGGCGCGCCGGTGTTTTATACGACCCTGAAGGCAAACCGCCCCCTCAACGAGATCGAAATGCGGGAGACCATGAGGAGCCGGAAGGAGTCGTTTGTCGTTGCCGATAACGGATTGGCCGTTGTCAGGTATGCGCCGATCAGCGAAGGCGGTGAGGTGGTCGGCGCTGCACGGCTCTCACTTGCTTTCGGCAGCGAGTTTGCGCGACTTGATCACTCGCGGCGCGTCTTCTTTGCCTACTTTGTTCTCGACTTTTTCCTGCTGTTCGGCTTGGGAAGTTTCATGCTCCGCCGGATCGTGGTCCTGCCGGTGTCAAGGCTCCTCGCGGCCACTGAGCGGATCACCGCCGGCGATTACTCCCACAATGTTCATATCGCCGGGAGCAAAGAGATCGGCGATCTTGCCGATGCATTCAATCTGATGGTTCGCTCCCTCAAGGTGAAAAAGGACGAGGTCGAGCGGTATGTGGCCTCGCTGGAGGAGGCGAACCAGGCGCTGCGGGTGGCACGGGAAGAGACGATACGCTCCGAAAAGCTGGCATCCGTAGGGGTGCTGGCGGCCGGCATGGCCCACGAAATAGGGACTCCACTCTCAGCCATCATCGGTTATGCCGGCATGCTGAAGGACGATCTGCTCAATGAGCCGGATAAGGCCGATCATGCCGACAGGATCGACCGTGAAGCGCACAGGATCGATCGGCTGGTGCGGGAGCTTCTCGATTATGCCCGTCCCCGGCGTCCTGAATGCGAACGGTTTGCCATCGGTCCGTTCCTGGCTGAGACCGTGGCCATGCTCGAACGCCAGGGGGTGTTCAAGCGGGTCAGGGTCTCGCTGTCCGTTGCCGAAGGGCTCCCCGAACCGTTTATCGACCAACACCAGCTTCTTCAGGTGCTCATCAACCTGCTGGTGAATGCCCGCGATGCCATGCCCGAAGGGGGGACCATTTCGGTCTCTGCCGCTCTGGTCTCAAAGGAGCACGAAATGGGCCGTGCCGTTACCATATCTGTGCGGGACTCCGGTGATGGTATTGCTCCAGAGGATCTGGACAAGGTATTTGATCCGTTTTTTACCACCAAGGACCCCGGCCGCGGGACCGGTCTCGGTCTGGCCATCTGTGCACGGATCGTGGATGGCTTCGGTGGGAAGATTTCCGTCCAGAGCCGGAAGGGGGAAGGGGCGGAGTTCGTCATCTGGCTCCCGGTGGCAGAGCTAGATGAAACGGGAGAACAGGGTGAAAAGTGAAGCGCACTACAATCGGATTCTTGTAATCGATGACGAAGAGAGTCTGCGTCATATGCTGTCAGTTCTCCTCCGAAAACATGGGTATACCGTCGATACGGCGGAAAACGGTAAGGAGGCACTGGCAAAGAGCGGCAAGGTCCGCTACGACGTCATCCTCAGCGATATCATGATGCCGGAGATGGATGGCAAGTCCTTTCTTCAGGAGGCTGTCCGGCAGGGAACCTCTGCCACGATCATCATGATGTCCGCTTACGGCACGGTGGACACCGCCATCGAGTGCATGAAGCTGGGGGCATACGACTACGTCTCGAAGCCGTTCAAAAACGACGAAATAATCCTGGTCCTGAAGAAGGCGGAGGAACGGGAACGTCTCAAAGAGGAGAACAGCCGGCTGAAAGCGGAAATCAGCCGGGAATATACCTTTGCGGATATCATCAGCAGGGCTCCGCGTATGCAGGAGGTCTTCGGCTTGGTCCGTAAGCTCTGCGAGGTGAAAACCACAGTGTTGGTACAGGGCGAGTCTGGTACCGGCAAAGAGTTGATCGCCCGTGCCCTGCATTTTACCGGGAGTAGACGGTCGGCCCCCTTTGTGGCCGTCAACTGCGGCGCCATCCCGGAAAACCTGCTGGAGAGCGAACTATTCGGTCATGTGAAGGGGGCGTTCACCGATGCCGCCTCCGACAAGTCCGGCCTGTTCGAGCAGGCGGATGGCGGAACCCTGTTCCTGGACGAGATTGGCGAGATGCCGCTTTCTCTGCAGGTGAAACTCCTGCGGGTCATTCAGGATGAGGAGATCAAGCGGGTTGGGGGGACGACGGCGAAGAAGGTGGACGTGAGGGTTGTCTCGGCCACGGCCAAGGACCTGGAGCAGGAGGTTGCCGCTGGGCATTTTCGGGAAGATCTGTTTTTCCGACTCAATGTTTTCACCATTTCCCTGCCGCCGCTCAGGGAGCGGGTTGAGGATATCCCGCTCCTGGCCGACCATTTCCTGGCACGTTTTTCACGTCAATTCCACAAAGAGGTGAAGGAGGTCTCCCCGGCGGCCATGCAGGCCATGGTCCGTTACCCTTGGCCCGGTAACGTGCGGGAGCTGGAAAATGTTCTTGAACGGGGCATGATCCTCTGCGAAGAGTCGACGCTGGATCTGAACTGTCTGCCGGAGAGGGTAGCCGGTGGCTCCACGGGAAGTTCGTCGCTGCAACTTTCCTATGACAACCTTTCGATCAAGCAGGCCGGAGAAGCCATGGAAAGGGAATTGATCCGCCGGGCACTGGAAAAGACCGGTGGAAACCGTACCCATGCAGCCCGGTTGCTGGAAATCAGCCATCGGGCACTCCTTTACAAGCTAAAGGAGTATTGTCTGGACGAAAAGTGACACTTTTTGCGCATTATGGGCCGTCGCTATGAAGTTTTTGCGTGGTGATTGACGAGGCGTGACATCGGCCTGCAGAAAAAGTCAATGAATTGGCTTCGTAAGGATACATTAGACATTTCTTTATGTTTTGGTACTCTGGTTGCTTGCATTGATTGCGGTCTCAGTGTCTTCGTCAGTCATCACCAACGCGTTTGTGGGGTAGGGTTATGAAAAAGGCGGTATCAATTCTTGGAGCACTGATCTTCTCGGCAGTCTTCAGCGGCGTTCCCGCATTTGCTGATCCTGAGGTGCGGGGGGAGGTTCGCGACATGAGCGGTTCCCGGATCGTCGTGGAACTTCCGGACGGGAGCACTCGCCGCTTCGAGGTAACACGGGAGACGAGGATTTTTTCCGAGGGGATGCCTGCCCAGATCAAGCGAATCCTTCCCCACTCCATGGTGCGGTTATCGGTAAAGAACGGCAAGGCCTCAGCCATATTTGTTGAGGGGGTACCGAAATGAGACGTCTCGTTATTTCCCTTCTGACCGCAATCATCCTCCTGGGGACGACCGTTGCCGCCCACGCGGCTCCATCGATCATTTGGACCTACCCGGCAAATGGGGACACCAATGTTGACGTGGCTATAGGTAATTTCTGGGCCGAGTTCGACGATCCCGACATGGATGCAAACAGCTTCTCCGGCAGGATTACCGTCGATAACGGTGCGTCTTATACAGCTTCCATGGTTAACTGGTCGCCGTACGACTGGCTATACATCGGCTTGAACGGCAACCTGAAGTACAGCACGACCTACACCGTGACAGTCAACAAGAACGTGAAGAACAATAGTGGCACCAAGATGGCGGCGACCTACAGTTGGAGCTTTACCACCATGGCAAAGCCGGTCACCGACACCACCCCCCCCACGGTCAGTTCCACCTCGCCAGTGAGCAGTGCGGTCGATGTCCCCGTCACCTCCCAGATCGGCATCACCTTCAGCGAGGTCATGGACGCCTCGACCATCAGCACCTCTACCATCAAGGTGAACAACGGTGCCGTGACCGGTACCGTGACCCTCGACGCCAGCGGCAAGATCGCCACCTTCACCCCCTCGGCCAACCTGAGTTCGTTCACGAATTATACGGTAACGGTTACGACCGGGGTGAAGGATGCTGCCGGAAACGCCTTGGCCAGTAACTATTCCTGGGGTTTCCGCACCATGAGCGTCGATACCACCCCGCCGACAGTCACGGTGGTAAGTCCTATCGCCGGCGCCACCAGCATCGATCCCAGCACCGTTATCACGGCCACGTTCAGTGAGTCGATGTTGGCTTCGACCATTTCCACCTCCACATTTACCGTCAGTGGCGGCGTCACCGGCACGGTCTCCTACGATCCGGCGACCTGGATTGCCACCTTCACCCCTTCGGCGCCCTTAGCCAACGGCACCAACTACACGGTGACCGTCTCCACCGGGGTGAAGGACCTGGCTGGAAATGCCATGGCATCTGCCAAGAGTTGGACATTCACGACCCTCGCAGTAGCGACCCCCCCTGCGCTCAATGACTACTGCCAGATCCCGCCCTACGTGACAAGTGCATCGTCGACCCTGAAGCCCAACGTTCTGCTGATGGTCGACAATTCCGGGAGCATGTACGAGTTTGCCTACAAGGCTGCCGGGGCGGGTGGGAGCAGTTACGATACCAGCTATGATCCTGCTACCAGTTACTACGGCTACTTCGACAGCGAAAAGATGTTTAAGTACAGCTCCTCATATTTTGAGTTGGACACGGCGGCGACCCCCGACAAGACCAGTTTCTGGTCAGGCAATTTCCTGAACTGGCTCACCATGCGGCGCATTGACGTCATCAGGAAGGTTCTGGTGGGGGGAAAGACCCAGCCTCGGTCGGCGAACACCGCCAACTACCTCTTCGCCGCGGAATCTCCGGACCGGGATTTCTACAAGAGTTACAACAACGTAAAGTATACGGTCCAGGCCGGGACCTCGACAGAAGTGATCAAGGACACGACCAATAACAAGACCTACAACATCAAGATCTACGTGGGGAACCAGCCGCCCCAGGAGGGGCTTATCCTGCGCTACACGGACAGGATCAACTTCGGCATCATGTTTTTCAACGACGGCTACCGGTACGAGAGCAACACGAACAGCGTCCGGGACGGCGGGTATGTGGGCGTCGACATAGGCTCCACCGGCACCAACCTTATTACCCAGGTTGAGAACACCGACCCCACTACCTGGACACCCCTGGCAGAGACCCTCTACGAGGCGACCAGGTACTTCGAGGCGACCACCAGTGCGTACAACGGCGGCACGTACTCAGGCAAGGACCCGATCCAATACAAGTGCCAGAAGAACTTCGTGCTGATCCTGACAGACGGCGAGTCGACCAAGGACCGGAATCTACCCGGCACCAACTGGGGCAGCGGAGGGGTGACCGATACGAACTTCAATATCAAAACCTGGATGGACAGCATTGCCACCCAAGAAGGGTACACGAGTCAGTGGAACCAGATCGAGAATAGCAGCGAGGGGACCTATTATCTGGAAGGGGTTGCCTATTATGCCCACAATACCGACCTCCGCAGCAGCACCCTGGGCAAGAGCGATCTGCCGGGCAAGCAGAACCTGACAATCTATACGGTGTTCGCCTTCGACAACTCATCGGTGGGTCGCGACCTGCTGCAAAAGACGGCCAAGTATGGCGGATTCAACGATTACGACAATACAGGAAAGCCCGACAAAGCTCTCAAATGGGACAAGAACGGCGACGGCATTCCTGATACCTACTTCGAGGCTAAGGACGGAGCGTTACTGGCCTCCTCCCTTGATCAGGCGTTTTCAGATATCCTCGCCCGTGTTTCGGCCGGCACGGCCGCGTCCATCCTCTCCAACAGCGAGGGGAGCGGGGCAAACATCCTCCAGGCGGTTTTCTATCCCAAGAAATTCTTTGAGAATCAGACTACAGTTGATTGGACCGGGGAGATGCACAACATGTGGTACTACATCGATCCGTTCATCAATAACAGTACTGTCCGGGAGGATACAGACTACGTTACCGCTTCCCCTGAACCTCCCCACCTGCTCAACTTGGGGAGCGACAACGTGGTGAACTTCTATTTCAATACCGCCCAGAACAAGACGCTGGTCAAGCGGTACAAGGACCTCAAGGGCGACGGTCAGCCCGACGTGGACACCAATGGCGACGGTATTGCCGATGCCTATACCTTTGTCGACGAAGTTGATTCCGACGATGTAAAGAGCATCTGGAGGGCCGGCAAGCAGCTCTGGGGCAGGACCTCGGCACGGACCATCTACACCCAGACCAGCGGCAGCCTCACCAGTTTCCCTGCTCTTGACACCAACCAGGCATCCGTCCTACAGCTGTTGCAGGCGGCAAACAAGACTGAGGGCGACAAGATCGTTTCCTATATCGCCGGTACGGACCAGAGCGGCTACCGGAGTCGTACGGTGAACATCGGCGGGACCAACGGCGTCTGGAAGCTGGGGGATATCGTATCGTCCACCCCGCGGCTTCAGTCGTCACTGAGGTTGAATGCGTACAACCTCGACGTGCCGACCGGGTATGGCGACAAGACGTACGGCGACAGCAACACCCATACCGGCTTCGTTAATACCTCAGCTTATGGCAATCGGGGGATGGTTTATGTGGGAGCCAACGACGGGATGCTCCATGCGTTCAAGTTGGGAATCCTCGATGTGACCGCCGCCGGCGACAAGAAGGCGACTCTTACCGGGAGCAGCCTGGGTGAGGAGGAGTGGGCCTTCATTCCTAAAAACGCTCTCCCTTACCTGAGGTATTTTGCCGATCCGGCGTATAATCATCTCTATTACGTTGACG
>CAYSJJ010000022.1:0-17008 GCA_964431365.1 uncultured Geobacter sp.
GTGGTGCAGGCGTGCGAGGCGGACTGATCAATAACCCCAATGGCGAGTATGGCCGCGAAGAAAAGAAGACTTTTTCGTGAAGGGCTCATGGGCAGCTGCTCCAATGTGGTTTAATGAGTTGTTGGGTGCTGTAGCATTTTCTGTGCCGCAACTGTAACTTGTCAAAATTAGGAGGAGTGCCGGTATGGGGTGATATATTAATATCGATGTGTTAACGATGTCGACAAACGTACTAATGCTTTAGGTTAACGCTTTTTTGATGGTCCAACTCCTCAGATTCATTTGCCGGGTGATTGCTGTGATGCCGGACTGTTTCCGTGTTCTGCTTTTAATCCCTGTAAGTAAGTGTAAATATTTTCGACAAAAAAGGGACGGACCTCGATGGCCCATCCCTTTTTGCGTATCAGGCACAGCAAGCAGCGGTTATTTCCTCTTCACCTGAATTTCCTCCACCGCCTTTTTGAATCTTTGCTCGTCGAACCCCTTCAAAATCTTTTGATCGTTGCCTATGACAATGACCGGCACCCCCTGGCTCTTGTACTTGTTGGTCAGTTCGTCCATGGCAGCGCTGTCCAGTTCCACGTCCTTGTTTATGAACGGAATATTGTTAGCGGTAAGGTATTCCTTTGCCTGCCGGCAGTGGGGGCACCACGAGACGGAATAGAGAACGATTTTCGGATACTGCAGTTTGACGGCTGCTTTCGGATTGACGGTGCTTTGGGGAGCATCGGTGGAGGCCGGTCCGGCCGCGGTGGCGGCGGTAACCGCAAAGAGCAGAAATGTGCCAGCGATAAGGATCTTTCTCATCTCAGATTCTCCTTTTGATTGGGCGTCAGCGATTATTGATCACCAGTTGTCGCCGGATCAGTGTGAACGTGCGTGCCTTGGTTTCGCCCGGACGATGGATTTTCAGGGTGACAGGAGTGCCGGCTCGTCCCCGGAGTCGATAGTCGACCAACTGTTTGAAATCGTTGCCCTTGGTCGGTTTGCCGTCAATGTGGGTAATGATGTCGCCGATTTTGAGCCCTGCCTGGTGGGCAGGACCGCCGGCGACCAGCTGTCTGACAACTATCTGGCCATCGGCCCATGGAACACCGTCAATCCCGACGCCACCGAAGTTTTTTGCCGAAGTGGCGGCAGTGGCGCTGACCGCGATGAGCAGCTGAATGATGAGGAGTGCAATGAACGTAATGCGCATGGTTTGGCTGAAACTATAGCTGAGGGGGTGGGTGGGGTCAAGCCGGCTGTTGTTCCTGCTGGTGTCTGTGTTAGAATGGCAGCAATTCTGAATTGACGGGGTCAAACATGTATCAGCGGGTTCGGGTAAAACAGGCGCTGGCAAGTGGGCCGGCAACGGCGCTGGAGGTGCGGGGGTGGGCCAGGACCGTACGGTGCGGCAAGGAAGTGGCATTTATCGCCCTGAATGACGGGTCCTCTTTCGGGAGCCTGCAAGTGGTGGTCGGGCCTTCCCTGGCCAATTTCGACGAAATTTGCCGGCTGGGGACGGGTAGCGCCATAGTGGTGACGGGAAGGCTGGTGCCGTCGCCGGCTGCAGGGCAGGCTGTCGAACTTGCCGCCGAGGAGATCAGGGTCATCGGTCCCAGCGATGAAAGTTATCCACTTCAGAAGAAACGGCATACGCTGGAGTATCTGCGGACCATTGCCCACCTGCGACCCCGCACCAACACTTTCGGAGCGGTCTTCCGGGTCCGTTCCTCCCTTGCCCAGGCGATCCACCATTTCTTTGCCGAACGGGGCTTTCTCTACGTCCATACCCCCATCATTACCGGTAACGACTGCGAAGGGGCCGGTGAACTCTTCCGGGTCACCACCCTGCCGCTTGACAAGCCGCCGCGCCTAGAGGGGGCGGTGGACTTCAGCGCCGATTTCTTCGGTCAGGCAACGGGGCTCACGGTGAGCGGTCAGTTGGAAGGGGAGTTGTACGCCCTGGCCTTTACCGATATCTACACCTTCGGTCCCACCTTTCGGGCCGAAAACTCCAATACCTCCCGCCATGCGGCCGAGTTCTGGATGATCGAACCCGAAATGGCCTTTGCCGACCTGCTCGACGACGCCAAGCTGGCCGAAGAGTTCTTTCGCGCACTCTGCCGTCACGTGCTGGATAATTGTGGCGACGACCTGGCCTTTTTTAACGATCATGTCGACAAGGGATTGATCCAACGTATCCAACAGGTCGCCGACTCATCATTCGCCATGATGGAGTATGGCGAGGCCATCGAGCTGCTGAAAAAGGCACCGGTCTCCTTTAACTTCCCGGTGGAGTGGGGACTCGACCTGCAGTCGGAGCACGAGCGTTACCTCACCGAGCAGGTGGTTAACGGGCCGGTGTTCATTGTCAACTACCCGAAGGAGATCAAGGCGTTCTACATGAGGCAGAATGATGACGCTAGGACCGTCGCGGCAATGGATCTGCTGGTTCCCAAGGTGGGCGAGATCATTGGCGGCAGTCAGCGGGAGGAGCGGCTCGACTTGCTGGAAGCACGGCTGGCAGGAGCGGGGATCGACCCGGCAGGCCTCTGGTGGTATCTGGATTCCCGGCGCTGGGGATCCTGCCCCCACGCAGGGTTCGGGCTCGGCTTCGAGCGGCTAATCATGTATCTGACCGGGATGGAGAATATTCGCGATGTCATCCCATTCCCAAGGACACCGCGCCACGCAGAGTTCTGAGCGCGACACCACCGGCAGCCGATGGCGCATCTGACCCAGCCCCATCGTAAAGGTGACGGCATCTGAGATTCGTCATGCGACAACAGATTATCCTGTCAACCTGCTGGACAACAGCGCGTTAATTTACATTGAATGCATGATACAGGTGCCGAGGAGCTGGAACTGGATAACGCGGCAGAGCTCAATCAATTCCTGAAACAGGTTGAACGGCGTGCGTTCAGGATGGCTGTGTACGCGGTCGGATCGACCGATGATGCCCTTGATATTGTTCAGGACGCCATGCTGGTCTTTGTCCGGAATTATCGCGCCAAGCCGCAGAGCGAGTGGCCGGTGCTTTTTCAGCGAACCCTGCAAAGCAGGATCACCGATTGTCATCGACGCGCGGCAGTACGTAATCGCTTCCGTACCTGGCTTGGCTTCAGTGCCGGTGAAGATGATGACAATGATCCCATTGAGACCCTTCCGGACATAGAAGGTCAGAGCCCGGTCGACCTCCTGGAGCGTCAAGGCTTGGGGCAGGCCATCGGTGAGGCGGTCGCGATGCTTCCTCTCCGCCAGCAGCAGGCTTTCCTGCTTCGCTCGTGGGAAGGGCTTGACGTTGCCGAAACCGCTTCTGCCATGGGCTGTTCCGAGGGGAGCGTAAAGACCCATTTTTTTCGTGCCGTGCACACATTGCGCGAACTTCTGAAGGAGTATTGGCCATGAGCGAAAATGAACGTAATGAGACTTTCATTCGCTCCGTCGTCAGTGGGCTGGACAAAGAGTCCGACCGGCTGTCGCCGGCGGTGGTCCGCCGACTGCACGATGCGCGTCTGCGAGCTCTTGAGGCCCCGCAGGCAGGCTGGTTCAGGTTTCATATCGTTCCCCGTTGGGTTACCGCCGGCGGACTTGCCACCGTTGCGGTCCTGGTCGCGGCAGTTTCAATTTGGCTCGGTGGGAACCGCGACGGGTTGCAGGTTAAAAATCCCGATGAACTGGAGATCGCTGCTGCCCAGGAACAGCTCGAATTTTATGAAGATCTTGATTTTTATCGATGGCTGGCCGACCAGCCCGGTGGCACTGGACGAAAGGGGCTGAAGAGATGAAAAAATGTCCGTCCATCGCCGCTGCGGTCGTGTTGTTCGCTTGCGCTATGACCGTTCAGGCCGAACCGGTCAGGATTCCGTGGCGAAGTTTGCCAACCGAGGAGCAGAAAGCACTGAAACCGTTTGTCGACCAATGGGACGGCTTTTCCCCTGAACGTCAGGAACGACTGCGCCGCGGTGCGGAGCGGTGGCGGCACATGACGCCGGAGGAGCGCCAGGAAGCCGGCCAGCGTTTCCGGAGGTGGCAGGAGCTTCCACCGGAGAAGCGGGAAGAACTGCGACTCAGGTTTGATAAGTTTCGCCGTCTTCCCCCTGACGAGCAGGAAAAAATTCGCGAGCGGTTCCGGTGGTTCCGTGCGCTACCTCCCGATGAGCGAAAGAGTCTAAGGGATGAGTGGCACAGTCTCCCTCCTGAAGAGCGCAGGGCCATAAGAGAGCGCTGGCATAAGATGTCTCCCGGGGAGCAACGGGCGGTGAGGGAGCGTCTCCGTGAGATGCCCGGTGGCAGTAGGCCGAAATCGCCTTGATGCTTGAGCCTTTCATACCCCCGCGTCAGGAGGTTCTGCACGATGACCTATAAGCCGATTATGACCGTCGGTTGCCTCCTGATGGTTGTTGTTCTCGGATTCGTCGATTACTTTACCGGGGACTACTCCCTGGTGATTTTTTACCTCATCCCGATCACTGTCTCGGCATGGTTTTGCGACCGCTGGAGCGGGGTAGGCGTGGCTGTCTGCTCAGGCGCCACCCGGGTTGTCTCCGACTATAGCCTTCATGGCGTGAGCATGAGATCAACCCTTCATTACTGGAATTTTAGCGTTGAAGTTATCTTCTTTCTCATCGTAGCCAGCCTTGTCGCAACCTTGAAAAAGGCCCTGGCAAAGGACGATACTCGCTAGCCGGAACCATTCATAACGACCGATGATGCATCTGAACGGAAATCATGGTTCACGTGACTGACATCACAAAAACATCTGCGTCTGTTTCTTGACGCTGACACCCCTTCTTGTTAAAATAACCTAAATAAATCGATAGATGAATCGATCTGATAAGCGAAAAGACTAAACCTCCAGCGATGGGGGGGCGGATAGCCCAAGGGTCTCACGAAGACAGCCGGGTGCCGAAATATCAGAAGGTATATTTCTGCGCCCGGCTTTCTTGTATCCACGCTTTCCCTCTCCAGGAGGTATGTTATGGCTTTCTCCCTGAACCCGTCCATTGAGTATGTAAATATCGATGAGTCAGTCCTGTATGAACTCTATCAGTCTACATCGCCGGTAATACCCGACGACCCTTCCTTTCGTGGCCGCCCGTGCGAAGCATACATCTGCACGGCCAAAGACGGTAAGCACCTGAAGATGTACGTGTCGTTCCTCGACACAATCTCGAAGCAGATATATGTCTATACGCCCGATGTCGATCCCGCAGGGGCAAGCGGGTACGCGCAGCTTCTTGCGCAAGCCAAGGAGTTTGTTGCCGCGAAAGGGTTCGTCGTTGATAAGGTCAACATCGACTTCAGTTCGGCTATTCGACAGGTAATCATCCGGAGTCTGCGGATCATGCGTCCGCCGCCGGCACCCCCCAAGAAAGTCCTCCATCTGGTTCCCCCCGTAGAGAAGGCGTCGTCTCCGGCGATGAGCGACAAACCGGTCACCCCTGATCATAGGCAGGTCCCTCCCGTCAACGTTTCTGCGCCCGGTTCTCCTGATGTCGAGGCGTTGCTTGCCGAAAAAGAGGCCACACTTCAGGAGGTGCGGGCGGAGCTTGCTGCGGTAAAGCAACAACGGGAAAAAGCCAGGAAGGAACGGGCGGAGGAAGTGAAGCAGAGCACGGCAAAGTTTGCAGAGCTGCAAGAACGCTTGGATCAGGCTGTTGCAGTGCAGAAGAACACAGAGGAACTCCTGGCGCAGGCAGCTGATCGACAGAAGGTTCTGGAGCAGGATGAGGCGGGTCGTGATGCCTCCGAGCGGGCAGTGCTCGGAGAGGAAATAGCCACCCTCAGGCACGAATTGGCCGAGGCGACTGCGGCGAAAGAGGTTATGGCTGAGGCGTTCGAAAAGGAAATGGCTGCGATTCAGGAGTCTCTGGTTGCGGCCGTGGCGGAAAAGGAGGCCGCAGAGAGGCAACTTGCCGCGGAAAAGGATGCCGCCGCCGCTGCACTGGAGAGCTTGCAGGCTGAGATGGCGGTATTGAAGGAGCGGTCCGAGGGAGAAAAGGCCGCTGACGGCTCTTTGATCAAAACGCTGCGGAGTGAACTGGAGAAGGGTGCCGAGGCAGCCAACAGCGAAATCATCGGCCTTCGGGATGAGCTCGCAGCGGCACAGGCGTCCCTCGTTCACCTTGAGCAGGTACAGAGCGAGTTGAAGGATGCCCGCCTGGAGCTGGCACAACTCTCCAGCGACAACAGCACAATTCTTGTCGAACTGGAGCAACTGGCTGAAGAACATAAGGCGGGATCGGCGGCCCATGCCGACGAGCTTGCGCAGCTTCGCGCAGAGGTTGACCGATTGACCCGAGCTTTACTGGTCCAGGAGCAGGTCTCAAGTCGCGAACAGACGGCCCTGCGTGCCGAGTTGCGAAAACTGGTGACGGAGTTGGCAAACGGCGGCACGTTGCCTCTCGATGTGTCGGTTCAACCTGCGGAAGCTTACTCATCCGTGCCTGCTCAGGGTATGGAACAGACAAGGCAGCAGGAGACAGCCGTTCTGCCCGCTCCTTCGGCGGTTCTTGAAGAGGAGCATGAGGATGAGGATATTCCTTCGTCCGGGGCAGAAGAAGCATTGGCCATACTGGGCACTGAATTCGGCAGTGATGGCTCGTTTGCAGCTCCAGGCGAGGAGGGGACAACGGAATTCCGGCGGGAGGCGGACCTCGACGCGATACCGTACCGCTCGTCCGCCGACGTGCTCGCCGTGTACTGCTCCATAAATACTATCCAAGCGGTCCCGATCGGCAATGAGGTGCAGAAATGCAGTGGCTTTGTATGCGCCGTGGCCGAAAATGGTTCGCCTCGCATCTATATCGCCTGGCACATGCCGGAAAGCCGTCGGGTAGTTGTCCTTGCGCCCGACGCGCAGCCGAACGACAAGAATACGTGTGCAAGGGTACTGCGGGATGCGATCCAGTACTTCGAAATAATGGGGTTCATGATGGAGCCGCATGATCTGGGCGCGACGCCGCAAAAGCGGCGCAGCGTGGTAAAAAAGATCCCCGTACTCAGAAGGGTGGAGAAAAAGGATCTGGAGCACGAGCAACCGGAGGCATTGAAGCGATCAGCGTGACGCCGCCGGTCAGGCCACAATAGAATTCCGTTGCATCCTCTTGTCCGGCGCGGTACCGTGCGGCCATATTCCTTCCCGGGTGGCCGCCGATGTCATTGTACCCCTTGCTGGGCATTCTCTTTCTCACCGCCTTTGTCGCCGGTCTCATCGATTCCATTGCCGGCGGAGGCGGACTCATCACCATTCCGGTCCTCCTCGGCTGCGGCCTCCCTCCTGCAGAAGCCCTCGGTACCAACAAGCTTCAGGCAAGTTTCGGTTCCGGGAGCGCCATGCTCCATTTTGCCAGGGCAGGGGTCGTCCATCTCCGTCAGTGCGGAGAAGGGGTGCTCTGCACAGCCATCGGCGCTTCTCTCGGTGTGTGGGCTGTTCAGCGGACGGATCCGCACCTCCTTCGCCACCTGATCCCCTGGCTCCTGATTGTGATCGCCGCGTATACCCTCTTTTCTCCCCGCCTCGGTTTCGATGACCGTCCCCCGCGTTTTTCCACCGTGCCGTTCTATCTGCTGGTCGGCCTGGCCATCGGCTTCTACGACGGATTTTTCGGGCCCGGCACCGGTTCCTTCTGGGTAGTGGCCCTCATGCTCGGACTCGGCTACAACATGACCAAGGCCACGGGCTATACCAAGGTGATGAACTTCACCAGCAATATCGTTGCCTTGGTATTGTTTCTTGCCGCGGGTCAAGTGCACTTCCGCGAGGGGCTGGTCATGGGTGCCGGTCAGTTCCTGGGGGCGAGGGTCGGCTCGAAGCTGGTGATCCGGCGGGGAACCGGATTCATCCGGCCGATCTTCATCATGATGGTCCTGGCCGTCACCGCACGGCTCCTCTATCTCAACTACCGTTAGCCGAGCGGATTGGAGAGGGGCGTTCAGGCCTGACTTTGGGGGGATTGTCAATAGATGGCGTAATTGTCGGGGGAGGAGAAAATCTCGCGAAGGAGGAGGTTGTTCAGATAGTGGCCGGTCTTGTAGGCCTCGACCTTGCCGAGAATGCGATAGCCGCTGGTATACAGGTCGCCGATGAGGTCGAGGATCTTGTGGTTCACCAGCTCTTTCTTGTAGCGAAGGCCCTGGGGATTGACGATGTCGTCGTGGCCGATCACCACGGCGTTGTCCAGTGACCCCCCCTTTGCCAGGCCTGCCTTGCGGATCGCCTCGATCTCTTCCTGGAGGACAAAGGTCCGGGAGTTGATGATGGCAAAGGCGTTCTCAACGTCCGTCACCCGTTTGCGTTGCTTGCCCACCGGCGGACGGAATTCGATGGTCATGGTGATGTCCAGCGTGTTGAGGGGTTTGATGCGTATATATGCGTCGTTGTGGCGAGCTTCGATGGTCCGGTGGGGTTTCAGGTAGACCCCGGTTTCCTGGAATTCGTAGACCCCCGCCCGCCACATCTCCTGATAGAACTCCCAGGCCGAGCCGTCGAGGATCGGCACTTCCGGGCCGTCGATGTACACCAGGCAGTTGGTAATGCCGGCGAAATAGAAGGCCGCCATCAGGTGTTCTATGGTGGCGACAGCCCCTTTCCCTCCGGCGATCTGCGTCGAAAGGCGGGTGTCGTTAACCTGGTCGAAGCGGGCGGGAATCAGGCAATCTCCCAGGACAAAGGCGATGCCGGCCTCCCGTCGGGGAAGAAACTCCATCGTCACCTGACGTCCTGAATGAAGGCCGATACCGGCGATCCTGAATATTCTGTTAATGGTGGTCCGGCGCTTGATCATCGGTACGTTATCGCACAGAAACGGCGGCGCGTCAACGACTTGGGGGGCATCTTCACGTTTGTGGGGCGGGTATCAGGTGGGTGGGGGAAGTGGGTGGCCGATGATCTCAAGGAACTGTTCGGTGAGGCGGTAGGTTATCCCCCAGAGAACCGGCCCGTCCTGGCCAAGGAGGTCAAGGGCCGGCCGGTAGTAGGTCGTTCCGTTGAAGTGCACGGCGGTCAGATGGTTTCGCTCCGGAGCCAGCAACTCATGGAGTGGGAACCAGAAGGCCTTTGCAACTTCCCTGTTCAGTGCGAGCGGTTGATCCCTGGCAACGGCGTAGGCGAAGCAGGAGACCTGTACGGGCAGGTGGGCACCGGTGATGTCGTCCAACTGTCCCAGATAGCAGGCTGAGTCCAGACTGAGACCGATCTCTTCCAGTGTTTCACGTTCCGCTGTTGCCCTGACGGAGTGATCCCTTTTTTCCACCCTTCCGCCGGGGAAACCGATGTTGCCCGACCAGGGGTCGTTTTCGTCGTCGGCGCGCTGGATGTAGAGCAATTCCGGGCCGTCGGCCCCGTCTCGGATGATGAGGGCCACGGCACTTCGGGCATGGTCTGATTCGAATCGTTTCGGACTATACCCGGCCAGTGCGCGGGCGATCTCGTCAAGGGTTATGGGCGGTGCTTCCCTGGTCATATCTGTCATGGGCTTAGAGCAGGATCAACAGAACCGCCCCTCCGCCGAAGACAGACAGGTTGCAGAGTGCCGAAATGCCGTGGAGTTTGGAGAACTGGCGGCGAAGCGGGTGATCTTTGCTGGTTGTCTCGAAGGATGGTATTTCCTTTTTAATTGCCGCGGCCCGCGGTTCGATGACGAATGCCTGGACCGATGTGATGGCCAGCATTGCCAGTATGATGACGAGCTTGGTGACGAAAGCGCGATCGCGCAGAAACAGCAGCGTGACAAGTGAAACCGCTCCGCAGGCGAGCCCCCAGCGGAAGTAACCGGGGAAGAGAATGCCGACGATGTTTCCTGCCTGGTCGCGGGTCAAGGTACTGAAGAGGATGGGGGTGAGCACAAAGGTAAAGATGGCGATGCCACCGGTCCAGAAGGCTATCGAAAAACGGTACAGTAGTGAAACGAACTGCATGGCAACTCCTGCTATCGGTAGGGAATGGGCAAAGAATACCCCCATTTCACCAACTGCTCAACGCTTTTTCTTTTCATGTAAACCCATGCATGCTGAGTATGGGGGCGGGGAGCGTTTGCTCAGGTGAGTTTTCGATTGCGCAGGATCCGCATCAACAGAACACCCAGGATGGAGAGACAAAGGCCGGTACAGAGGAAGAGATAGCCGATGGCGCGGCCGTCACCCCAGCCCCACAGGTTGTCCCCTTTGAGGAGTGCAATCATGGCGATGCCGCCGAAGGTTCCTATGCCTCCGACGATGTAGATCACCATCGCACAGATGCCGAGTGCGAATCCTCGCTTGTCTTTCATGGCGTTTCCTTTGTCCGGCGGATGGCATACTAAGTACGGCGACGATATACCCAGATCCTGTGGAGAGTCAATATGCAAAGCGCCGTTAATGTAGACGCCGCCTCAACTGACGCATATGAGGTTGTTGTTTGCTGTTTTCAGGTGCCCGACCAGAGGCGGATAGTGGGTTGTGGCCTGTAATGGGTTGTAATTGTGGTCTGTTTTCTCAGCTGGCGGCTTGGCATGATCGCTGCTAAAACAAAAGTCAGTTCAACCACACAGCCCTTACAAAAAAGGAGTAGACCCATGAAAAAAGTATTCTCTACCATCGCTGCTGCCCTTGTTGCTCTTGCTTTCGCCGGTACCGTTCTCGCCGCCGAAGCTCCGAAGACCGAAGCGGCTCCGGCCATGCCGGCAGGTCATCCCCCGGTAGCCAAGGAAGCACCTGCCAAGAAGGTCAAGAAAGCCAAGAAGGCCAAGAAAGCCGTGAAGAAGGACGAAGCCAAGCCTGCTGAAGCCCCGGCTGCTGCTCCGGCTGCGAAGTAATTCCCGGACTATTCCGGAATCTAAAGGGCCGCACCGTTGGTGCGGCCCTTTTTTTGTCATCCGGTTTCTGCTTCTCTGACTATGCCGACTCGGCCCATGCAAACATTTCTGTTTCCTTGCTTTTGCAGTCGCGGTATTCTGCGCCACGGGTCGCATGACCCCGGAGACTCTACAGCGAGGCATCGGCATGAACGCGTATTTTTCCCAGCCAACCATGGCAGCATATGCATATCCCCTCCTGATCAAGAACCTGCTCAAAACCCCTCTGGTCAGCGCCCCAGACCAGGAGATCGTCTACCGGGAGCTGCATCGGCAGACCTATCGCGACCTTCACGAGCGGATCTGCCGCCTGGCCAACGTCCTGACCTCTCTTGGCGTCAAGGCGGGCGACACGGTGGCGGTCATGGACTGGGACAGTCACCGCTACCTGGAGTGTTTTTTCGCCGTTCCCATGATCGGTGCAGTCCTTCATACCATCAATGTCCGACTTTCCCCCGAGCAGATTCTCTACACCATCGACCACGCCGAGGACGATGTCCTGCTGGTCAATGGCGAATTCCTGCCAATCGTGGAGCAGATCCGCGGCCGCATCGATACGGTCAAGAGCTATATCCTTCTGAACGACGAAGCGGCCCCTCCAGCGACTCACATTGCATTTGCCGGCGAGTACGAAGCCCTGCTGGCCGCTGCCGCCACGGAGTATGAGTTCCCCGAATTCGACGAGAATACCCGGGCCACCACCTTCTATACAACCGGCACCACGGGGATGCCCAAAGGGGTCTACTTCAGCCATCGCCAGCTCGTGCTGCACACCTTCGGGGCCATCGCCGCCCTCGGGACCCCCGCGGTCCAAGGGCGTTTCCATCGGGAAGATGTCTATATGCCCATAACCCCCATGTTTCACGTCCACGCCTGGGGCCTCCCCTACGTGGCCACGACCATGGGGGTCAAGCAGGTCTACCCGGGTCGCTATATGCCGGATCACCTGCTGGAGTTGGTTGCCAGGGAAAAGGTCACGTTCTCCCATTGCGTCCCGACCATCCTCCACATGCTGCTGAAGAGCCCGGCGAGCCGTACCGTCGATCTGTCCGGCTGGAAGATGGTCATCGGTGGGGCCAGCATGTCGAAAGCGCTCTGCGTGGAGGCACTGCAGCGGGGGATAGATCTCTTCACCGGCTATGGCATGTCTGAAACCTGCCCCCTCCTGACCTTTGCCCACCTTCGTCCGGAAATGTTGGCGCTGGAGCCTGCGGAGCAGGCGGAAATCCGCTGCAAGACCGGCCTGCCGCTTCCGCTCGTCGATCTGCGTCTGGTGGACCAGCAGATGCGGGATGTCAGCCGTGACGGCAGGAACACCGGCGAGATCGTGGTCCGTTCTCCCTGGCTGACACCGGGGTATCTGAAGGACCACAGGACTTCCGACCGGCTTTGGGAGGGGGGGTGGCTCCACACCAACGACGTGGCCAATATCGACGACCAGGGGTATGTGAAGATCACCGACCGGACCAAGGATGTGATCAAGGTGGCGGGCGAGTGGGTTTCGTCACTGGAACTGGAAGATATTCTGGTACATCATCCGGGCGTTGCCGAGGCCGCGGTAATCGGCCAGCCGGACGAGAAGTGGGGCGAACGGCCCCTGGCGCTGGTGGTCCTGAAACACGAGCAGAAGGGAGTGGTCGGCGAAAAGGACGTGCAGCACTATGTGCGGGAATATGCGGACAAAGGGGTCGTCTCAAAGCAGGTGGTGCTTCTGAGGGTTCGCTTTGTCGAGGCTATCGACAAGACCAGCGTCGGCAAGATCAACAAAGTCGCCCTGCGGGAAAAATATCTGGGAGCATAGAACATGACACAACGTGCCATCCTTTGCCCCCGCTGCCGACGGCTGATCGGCAGCAATGAAACCACCTGCTCCTGGTGCGGTGCATCCCGCGCGACGGCCCGGTGGGGTGCGATCTGGAGGCGTGGGCGGCTGGACGGCGATTGGCTGGTCAAGGCCATCATTACCGCCAATATCGCTTTCTACATCCTGTCGCTGCTCCTTACGTCACGCCGCGGCTTCTTCGGCGGCCTGTTAAGCGCCTTCACGCCCGATGAGACGAGCCTCATGCTCCTCGGTGCGACCGGCACGCTCCCCATCGGCCGTCTCGGCCGCCTCTGGTCGCTCCTCTCGGCCAATTATCTCCACGGCGGCATCTTCCACATCCTCTTCAACCTGATGGCGTTGCGCCAGATCGCCCCCTGGGTCACCAACGAGTACGGTTCCAACCGGATGTTCATCATCTATACCCTTGGAGGAATCTGCGGGTTCTGGGTTTCCTATCTGGCCGGGGTTCCGTTTACAATCGGTGCCTCGGCTGCGGTCTGCAGTCTGATCGGCTCGCTCCTTTATTACGGCAAGAGCAGGGGGGGGACCTATGGCGCCGCAGTCTACCGTGAGGTGAGCGGCTGGGTGGTCGGTCTCGTGCTGTTCGGCCTGATGATGCCGGGGATCAACAATTGGGGGCACGGCGGCGGGATTCTGGGGGGCGTTCTGTTGGGGATGCTGCTGGGGTACGAGGAGCGGCGGCCCGAGCGGGCCGTTCATCACATCCTGGCGCTCATCTGCGGCGGCATGACGGTGGGGGTGCTCGGGTGGGCCTCGCTCAGCGCGCTGGCGATCTGGTTCGGTTTCTGATGTTGACCGTACGATACGAGAATGACGTGACGAATGTCTGGGGAAGAGCTATGAAACGACAATTGTTGTTCCTGTTCCTGCTGGTCACCTCCGCCCACGGCGAGGTCTTTACCTGGACCGACGGCAGGGGGACCGCACACTACACGAACAGTCTGTACGAGGTTCCCGCGCGCTACCGCGCCAAGGTGAAAGTGCTGAACCTCGGGCCGGAGCCGAAGGGAGAAGGGGCAGCCTCAGTTCAACAGGCTCCGCAGCCAGCCCAGCCGACAGCGCCGGTTGCGGTGGAACCGCCGAAGTCACGGCCGACGTTGACAAAGGGGCGTTCCCAGCGGAGAAGGACCAGCAGCGACGGTGATTGACGGCTGTTTCCAGGATGTTTCAACAGTAGCCGGACTATAGCATAGGGGGTTTCCCTTCCTCCTGCCAGGGTGTGATACAATTAGAGCGAAGGAAGGAGGGGAAAGACCATGAAAGGCTCACAATATGACGTCGTCTGCTACCGTACCGAGCAGCGTGAAGAACACATACCGCTTAAGAACTTGAAGAGCGGTGAGATCGGCTATTCCTTTGGCTGCACCTATGGCGGCGATACGGTCCAGGTACTGCTGGAAAACGGCGACTTGGATAGCTGGGGCAAGGAAGAGTGCAGCGAAGTGAACAGTTGACTATCGACTGGTAGAAGGATTCGAAGCCCGCGTAAAGCGGGCTTCGTCGTTTTTACGGCAAGGCTCTCTTATTTGGCGCGCAAGGGGGGAGTATTGTGGCCGCTCCCAGATGCCTCGTTCTGAATGTGCTCCATGACACGAATGATCTCCCGTGCCTCCTGCTGGCTGAGAATAACGCCGGGCCGGCGCATCTTCTTGATCACGTACTCCCTGACCTCCGACTTGGTGAAGGATGAGCCGTCGGCTGCCCGCCCGGTTTCGAGCGGCCTGATGATCCTAAGAATGTCATGACAGGCGTCGCACTTCTTGTTGATGACCTCGACCCCCGGTTTCAGGTTGGCTGGGAATCGTGACGGGTCGAGGGTAACCGTGCCGTCTTTGTTGGTCAGGAACAGATGTGCCTGGGCGGAAACCGAGGTCAACAGGAAGAAGAGGAGAAGAAGAGGTGTTGTCGTGCGCATGGTGTGCTGAGTTCCTTGTCGTGGGCTGGAGAGACACGCGTTGTATACGTTTCGGTCCCTTGCCCCGGGATATTGAACGGTTTTTTACCATACCAGCTTTTCAGAAAATGCGCTATCCTTGCCGCCATGAACCTGCTCTGGCTTCCTTTGACCCTGGTCTGCGCCTTTTCGGCCGCCACCAGCGATGCCTTGGTGAAGAAGGCTCTGGCAGCGCGGCATAGCGAGTACCTGGTCGTATGGTTCCGCACGCTGATGGTTGTGCCGGTGGTCCTGGCCTGTTATGCGATTACGCCGGGACCGCCCCTGGGTGTCAACTTTTACCGGGCAGCACTCAGCGCCCTTCCCCTGGAGCTGGTGGCGATTTTCCTCTATGTCAGGGCTCTCAAGCTTTCCCCCCTCGGCCTCACCGTGCCGTTTCTCTCCCTGACCCCGCTCTTCCTTCTTCTGATCCCGGCCGTGGTTCTCGGGGAGCGGGTCTCGCTCCCCGGCGGCATCGGTGTGGTCCTTATCACAGCAGGGAGCTACTGCCTGAACCTGAACGCTCTGAAGAGCGGACTGCTTGCACCTTTCCGGGCCATACTCCGGGAGCGTGGTTCACTCATGATGGTCGGCGTAGCCCTTATCTACAGCTTCACTTCGACGCTTGGCAAGCAGGCCATCACCGCTTCTTCGCCCCTCGTCTTTGCCGCGTTCTATTTCCCGCTCATGGCCCTGGCCGTCACCCCGGTTGCTCTCTGGAAAGGGTGGGGCGGATTGAGGCATGCCGCACAAAATGGCACCGTGCGGGTCTGCCTGGTCCCGGCGGCCTGTTACTCGGTGGAGATCGTTACTCACATGGTTGCGGTCAGCATGACCAATGTTGCCTACATGATAGCGGTCAAGCGGTTGAGCCTGCTTGTGGGGGTGCTCTACGGGCATTTTCTTTTCGGTGAGGAGGCCCTCGGCGAGCGGCTGCTTGGCGGCGCGCTCATGGTCGCCGGGGTCGCCCTGATCGCCTGCAGCGCTACGTGATCGGGCCGACCGGAAGTGTCGGCACTATTTCCGACGATCGGACGGAATTTTCTGCGAGAGCAAATCCAGGTGATATACTTTAGAAAAATTCTGGAGGGGGACCGCCATGTCATTCGAGAAAACCTGGTACACCCTGGACGAAGCTGAAGAGAAATTTGGCGTGGAGAAGGGGGTTATCCTCTCCTGGGTGGAAGAGGGGCTGGTTCGCGGAGAGGAAGCTGACAAAAAGGTCGTGCGGGTCAATATCGACGACCTGGAACTCAAAGTACAGGAGCTGACCGGCATCTGACCGGAGCAACCCTGCGTGACCGCGTTGAGAAAACGGGGGAGAACAACCGTAATGAAACAGTTGCTTAGATTCATCTGCGTCGCAGTCATGCTGGCCGTTCCGGCCGTCTCGTCTGCCGGCACCTGGACCATCGACCCGGATCATTCCAACGTAGGCTTCAAGGTCCGCCATCTGATGGTCTCCAACGTCAAGGGGAGTTTCGACAAACACTCCGGAACGGTTGAGATCGACGACAAGGACATCACCAAGTCGAACGTGACGGTCACCATCGAGGCCGCCTCCATCAACACCCGTGTCCAGAAACGGGATGAGCACCTCCGGAGTGCCGATTTTTTTGATGTGGCCAAGTACCCCACCATCTCATTTGTCTCCAGGCGGGTGGCCAAGGCCGGCAACGACAGGCTTAAGGTGACCGGCGACCTGACCATCCATGGAGTCACCAGGGAGGTCGTCCTCGATGTGGAAGGCCCCACAGGAGAGAGTAAAGACCCCTGGGGAAATTTTCGGCGGGGGGTGTCGGCCAGCACCACGATCAACCGTAAGAATTTCGGTTTGACCTGGAACAAGGCCTTGGAAACCGGCGGCGTAGTCGTGGGGGATGATGTGAACATCAGCCTTGAGATCGAGATGATCAAGGCGCAGCCGAAGAAGTAGCCTTACCGGGACTTCCAGCCCGGACCGGCAGAATAGACTTCAAACGAGGGGCGGACCGCATAGTGGTCCGCCCCTCGTTTTGTTTGTATTTAGCCGGGCCTGTTGACCGCTTCGAGGATCGTGATGAGTGCGGCCAGGATGACGCGCACCCCCTGCTTTCGGGCAAGGGGGGAGTCGGTGCTGATCGCGCGGAGCTGGTCAGCGGTAATGGTATGTCCGTTGATATCCTCTATAGCGTTGAGCTGCGCGACCTGGGGGATATACGTCCGCGCGAGGTTGACTGCCCGTTCCTTGACCGATGGGGCAAGCTCTCCGCTGGTGAACGCTTTGTCCAGATCGGAAAGGAAGTCCTCGAACATCCGGGTCGAACCGAACAGCCCGATCAGCGAGGAGGTGAATTGGGAAACCTTCCGGTCGTTCGTCGCGTTCAATTCGTGAAAAACAGAGATCAGTGCCCGCGCTTCGTTCATGAC
>CAYSJJ010000022.1:17018-50829 GCA_964431365.1 uncultured Geobacter sp.
TGGGACAAGGAACGCTTGCCGCATGAATCTCAGAAAGGAAATGTAGAAGAGAGGGAAAGAATGTCAAGTCCCCCGACCCCACGATACACAAGGGTAGCCGGCCATCTCCCCCTGTACTCTTTTCCCCGCTCGGTGATATCTGAACCCCCAAGCACTCTTCCGACTCGATCAGGCGTCGTGGGCCGGGAGGAGATAGCGTCCCACCCAGTTCTTGGCGAACTGGTAGGCGGTACGGCCGCAACGTTTGCTCTTGTCGTGGGACCATTTGATGGCGCCCAGTTCCAGTTCCTTGGTCCAGGGGATGTCTGTCTTCTGCTGTTTTGCCTCACGTTCGATGCAGAGGCGTACGGCATCGATGTATCGGTCCTGGGAAAAGGCGTAGAACGCGACCCAGAGCCCGAACCGGTCGGACAGGGAGACCTTCTCCTCCAGCGCCTCGCTCTGCTGCAGTTCGCCGTTGACGAACTTTCCGCCGAGATGGTCGGTTTCATACTCGGGGAGCAGGTGGCGACGGTTGGATGTCACGTAGATCAGGACGTTTTCCGGGGGAGAGTAGACCGAGCCGTCCAAGGCGCTCTTCAGCATCTTGTAGCTCAGCTCGCCCACCTCGAAGGTCAGGTCGTCGCAGAGGAGGATGAAGCGGTACGGCTCGTTCTCCACGGCGGCAAAGATCTCGGAGAGGTAGATCAGGTCCTCCTTTTCCACCTGGATGACCCGGAGTCCCCGGGGCGCGTACTTGTTGAGCAGGGCCTTTACCAGTGACGACTTGCCTGTGCCGCGCGAGCCCCAGAGCAGCGCATTGTTAGCCGGCAGGCCGGCCAGGAACTGGCGCGTATTGTGGAGCATTACCTCTTTCTGCTCATCCACGCCGAGAAGTTCGTCCAGTGTAGTGGTATCGGTCACCTTGACCGGCTCAAGATAGCCGGAAAAGGAGTGACGGCGCCAGTTTGCGGCGTAGCAGACTTTCCAGTCCACCGGCTTGGTGGTCCTGGGGAGAAGCATCTCCACCGAACCGAGCACGCGTTCGAGCTGGGCAACAACTTCGGGCTTCAGGTTTATCATGACTCTCTCTTTCTCTGCAATAGTGACAGCGGCCTGCGATACAGCACCACACGCGGGAGGATGACGAAGAGTTCGGGGAGGGGAGCGAACCGACGGGACAGGTGCTGTTCAGGCAACTCTATGAAAAATGACTAACTGTTTGAAAAAAGACAAAAAAGAATTGTCGTGTATACGGTATCCGTTCGGCTGTTGTCAAGGCATTATTTGGGGGGAGGGGGTGAGGAGGGCCGTCGACAGCGACGTGCCCGGGTGAACAAAAAATGCCCCCGGCCGCTTGCGCAACCGGGGGCATTTTTTGTTTCGCTTCGGATCAGAGTCCCAACTGTTTGAAGAAGTCGTTCCCCTTGTCATCGACGAGGATGAACGCCGGGAAGTTCTCCACTTCGATCTTCCAGACCGCTTCCATCCCCAGTTCGGGGAAGTCGATGCACTCGACCTTCTTGATGTTCTCTTCGGCCAGCACGGCAGCCGGGCCGCCGATGGAGCCCAGGTAGAAGCCGCCGTGCTTCTTGCAGGCGTCGGTGACCTGCTGGCTCCGGTTCCCCTTGGCGATCATGATCATGGAGCCGCCATTGGCCTGGAGCAGGTCGACGTAGGAGTCCATCCGGCCGGCGGTGGTGGGGCCGAAGGAGCCTGAGGCCTTCCCTTTCGGGGTCTTGGCCGGGCCGGCGTAGTAGATCGGGTGGTTCTTCAGGTAGTCGGGGAGCGGCTTGCCGCTGTCGAGGATCTCCTTGAACTTGGCGTGGGCGATGTCGCGACCGACCACGATGGTGCCGTTCAGCAGCAGCGGCGTGGAGACCGGGTGCTTGGAGAGTTCGGCCAGGATATCCTTCATGGGCCGGTTCAGGTCGATCTTCACCCCGTGCTCGTGCTTGCCGCGGTACTGTTCCGGGATCAGGCGACCCGGGTTGCGGTCCATTTCCTCGACGAAGAGCCCCTCGCGGGTGATCTTGGCCTTGATGTTCCGGTCGGCGGAGCAGGAGACCGCCATCCCCACCGGGCAGGAGGCGCCGTGGCGGGGGAGACGGATGACGCGGATGTCGTGGGCAAAGTACTTGCCGCCGAACTGGGCGCCGATGCCGAGTTTGTAGGCTTCCTGCAGGAGTTTCTCCTCCAGTTCCAGGTCGCGGAACGCCTGGCCGTGTTCGTTCCCCTTGGTCGGGAGTTCATCCAGGTACTTGGCGCTGGCGAGCTTGACCGCCTTCATGCAGGCGTCGGCCGAGGTGCCGCCGACGACCACGGCAATGTGGTACGGCGGGCAGGCGGCGGTACCCAGATACTTCATCTTGGAAACCAGGAACTTGACCAGGGTCTCCGGGTTGAGGAGCGCCTTGGTCTCCTGAAAGAGGGAGGTCTTGTTGGCCGAGCCCCCCCCCTTGGCAATGAAGAGGAACTTGTAGTAGTCGCCGTCAACGGCCTGGATGTCGATCTGGGCCGGCAGGTTGGTGCCGGTATTGATCTCATTGTACATGTCCAGGGCCACGGTCTGGGAGTAGCGGAGGTTCTCCTCGGTATAGGTCTTGTAGACCCCCTTGGAGAGGAACTCCTCGTCCCGGCCGCCGGTCCAGACCTGCTGTCCCTTTTTGGCGACGATGGTGGCGGTACCGGTATCCTGGCAGATGGGGAGCTCGAAGTTGGCGGCGATCTCGGCGTTTCTCAGGAAGGCGAGTGCAACGCCCTTGTCGTTCTGGGATGCCTCCGGATCGCGGAGGATCTTGGCAACCGACTCGTTGTGGTCGGGGCGAAGCAGGAAGGAAACATCGCGCATCGCTTCGTTGGCCAGGATGGAGAGCGCTTCCGGGCATACCCGGACCACTTCCTGGCCGGCGAACTGCTCGACGGTCACGTATTGTTCCGATCCTTCGATCTTGCGGTACTTGGTGCTTTCCTTAGCGAGGGGGAACGGGTCCTGATACACGAACGGCTTGGTGGACATCGGTGGTTCTCCTTTCTGTGAATCGGCACCGGACAGAAAATTCAGGACCCGACGGGCAAGAGAACCTGGCCATTGCCCCGAGCCCTGAGCCCTGAGCCCTGAGCCTGTTTTTTTGTGTATACAGCATGCGGGAATATATTGGAAAAATCTGATTTTGTCGAGGGGGAAGTTGTCTGCGCTAAAAGTGCTTCGTCGGGTTGCATAGGTCTTGGGATGTGATATTTTTAACTAGTTTTTAGGCAACGCGTAAACTTCAAGGTACTAGAGGAAGGAGGCAGAACGATGAAGATGCAGGACGTGAAGGAAGTCGCCAAAAATCGCGGCATCAAGGCCGGAACCATGAAGAAGGGCGAACTGGTCAGGGCAATCCAGTCGGGCGAAGGGAATGAGGCCTGCTACGAAACCGGTCAGGCCGCGGAGTGTGGACAGGATGACTGCCTCTGGCGGGACGACTGCAAGTAGTAGCCATCCGGAAGGCGCGGACGGTAGTGCCGGCTGAAAAGGGTTGGGCCGCGAGCGGCGTTTGTGCTAAAAAGGCGTGGGTAGTCCCGCGCCTTTTTCATTAATGCGGGGATCGTACCGATGGTATGGCAAAGGGGGAGACGATGAACGATGTTATCAGGCCGGAACTGGCCCTGGTGCTCATAATGGTGGTGCCGGGAATCATCGGCGGCGTCCTGGCCGCCAACCGCGGGCGGAGTGTGATTGTCTGGGGCATCCTCAGCGCCCTGTTTCCCATCTTTATCCTGATCGTCTGGTTCGAGAAGCCGGTGAAAGAGGTGGAGGGAAAATTCAAGAAGTGCGTCGAGTGCGGCGAATGGCTCAAGTGGCGTGAGCAGGACTGCAAATACTGCCAGGCCAGCCAGCCGCCCAGGTAAGCGTCTACTAGAGCGAAACGTCTTCGGCGATGCCGCTCTTGTTTTTCAGGACCCGCGTTACCTTCTCCCAGTTCACCATGCCCTCCACGCCATTGCTGGCCACCAGCCGCTCCACTTCCTTCCGCAGATCCTTCACCTTTTCGTAGACATCCCGGTGCACCTCGATGTAGACGCGACCCTCGTCGGTCACCGCCAGCTTGACCGGTTTGTAGATGATCTCGCCCGGTGTGTTCACCCGCACCTGGCGGAAGAAATCCTCCATCTCTTTCGGGGCGATGCGGATGCAGCCGTGGCTGGAGAAGCCGTAGATGCTGGCCGGAAGATTGGTGCTGTGCAGCAGGATACCGGAGAGCGAGGTGTAGATGGCGTACTTGCCGAGCGGATTCTTCTCGCCCGACGGGACCAGGTCGACGACCTTTTTCCGTTCTTCGGCCATTTCCGCCTGAATGGACGGAGGGACTCGCCAGACCGGGTTCTTTGCCTTAGCCACCACTTTGAACCTGCCGACCGGTGTCTGCCAGACCGGATCGCCGTCCTTGTCCTTCGGCCGGCCAACGGCAACCGGAATCGTGCGCACCAGGCGCCCGTTCTTGAAGTGGTACAGGGTTCGATCGGGGATGTTGACCACGATGCCGTTGGCGACCTGCTTCGGAATGATTCGCAGGTTGTTGAAGCGTATCTCCTGGCCCGGTTTGAGTTTGAGACGGGCCTGCGGGTCAAGACCGTTGAGGCGAGCCAGTTGCCGCCAACTGACTCCTACCTTTGCCCCCACCGATCGCAGCGTCTCGGGTTTCTCGACAATATAAATACTTTCGCCGCCAACGAGCAGGTCTGACTGGGGCCGTTCATTGGCCTTGGCATTGGCTTCATCGGCTGCCGGTTCGGTAGCGGCACTCTCTGCCGCCACGGTAGGTTCCGATACGGGGATGGTCGGGGGGAGGAGACGGCCTATGAGCTGCTCCCCTTCACGGGTCGTCCGGCTGAAAAGGCCGTCTGCCGCCTTGGTGCGGTTCTCCTTGACCAGGGCTTCGCCCTGGGCAAACAACTCTTCGATCTTCCGATACTCATCGCGGACGCGGGTCATGGCGCCTTCCTGGCGCAGTCGCACCAGGACCAGCAACGCTTCGAGGCGGGTGTCTTCGGAAACGGCGGCAAATGCCGGGGGGACGATGAGGGCTGTCAGCAGCAGCCAGCCCAGCAGGGTGCGGAACAAACGGAAAGACCTCCAGCAGTGGTGTTGCCTAGGTGCCGGCGGTGAACAATAGCAATTTTCTTGGGGGATTTCAAGCGTGGCAGGGGGGATGACAGGGGACGGCAAGGCGTGAAGGAATCTCCACGCCTTGCCGTTTGCGGATCAGGCGCCGAGCGCCGTTTTCAGGTCGGCGTCCACGGTGGTGATCGGTCCAATGTTGAAGTTTTCCACCAGGAAGTTGAGGACATTGGGGGTGATGAATGCCGGAAGGGTCGGCCCCAGCTTGATGTTCTTGATCCCCAGGTGGAGCAGCGAAAGGAGGATGACAACCGCCTTCTGTTCATACCAGGAGAGAATGAAGGAGAGGGGCAGCTCATTGACCCCGCAGTTGAAGGCGCCGGCCAGGGCCAGGGCGATCTGAACCGCAGAGTAGGCATCGTTGCACTGGCCGACGTCCAGGAGGCGCGGGATGCCGCCGATGTCGCCGAACTCCAGCTTGTTGAAGCGGTACTTGCCGCAGGCCAGGGTCAGGATGACGCAGTCCTGGGGAACCTTTTCGGCAAATTCGGTGTAGTAGTTGCGCCCCGACTTGGCGCCGTCGCAGCCGCCGATGAGGAAGAAGTGCTTGACCGCCCCCCCCTTCACCGCTTCGATGACCTTGTCGGCCACGCCGAGGACCGCGTTGTGGCCAAAGCCGGTCAGAATCTGCTGCCCCGGGTTGTCCGGAAGGCCGGGGAGTTCCAGGGCCTTCTGGATGACGGCGGAGAAGTCCCAGCCGTCCACGTGCTTCACATCCGGCCAGGCAACGAGTCCCCAGGTGAAGAGGCGGTCCTTGTAGGAATCGCTGGGGCGCTGGATGCAGTTGGTGTTGAAGATGATGGCGCCGGGGAAATTGGCGAATTCCCTGGCCTGATCCTGCCAAGCCCCGCCGAAGTTGCCGACGAGGTGGGTGTACTTCTTGAGTCCCGGGTAGCCGTGGGCCGGGAGCATCTCACCATGGGTGTAGATGTTGATCCCTTTCCCTTCGGTCTGCTTGAGCAGTTCCTCCAGCATCTTCAGGTCATGGCCGGAGACCAGGATCGCCTTGCCTGCCTTGGTGCCGAGTTCCACCGGGGTGGGGACCGGATGGCCGTAGGTCTCCACATGGCCGAAATTGAGGATCGCCATGGTGGCGATGTTCTGTTTGCCGCACTCCATGCAGAGGCCGACAAAGTCCATCAGTCCCAGGCTCGGGTCGGTGGTGGCCGCCAGGGCCTTGTGGAAGAAGGCCATGACCTCTTCGTCGGACTTGCCGAGGATCAGGGCGTGGTCGTAGTAGGCAGCCATCCCCTTCAGGCCGTACATCAGGATTTCGATGACCGAACGGATATCCTCGTTGACATGCTGGGTGTTGATGCCGTGCTCTTCACCCTGGCTGACCAGTCCTGCCAGGTCGCCAGCCGGTGTCCAGGTTGCCGGACCGGCGGTGATGGCGGGAGCCGCAACCCCTTTGGCCTGGGCAGCCTGCTCGTAGAGGGCCTTGGCCTGGCCACGGACTGCTGCGGCCTTCCGGATATCCTGCTCGATCCTGTTGGCGTCGAAATCGACGTTGGTGACGGTGGTGAAGAGACCCTCGATGACGAACCGGTCGATGGCGTCATCCTTGGCGCCCAGTTCCCTGGCTTTGGCGGCGTAGAGAGCTATCCCCTTCAGCCCGTACAGGAGCAGGTCCTGGAGCGCGGCCACGTCCGGCTTCTTGCCGCAGACCCCCGAGATATTGCAGCCGACGCCGTTGGCAGCCTGTTCGCACTGGTTACAGAACATTCCCATGGTGTTGTATCCTCCTTGGATTTGGTTGTGGCACTGATGCCGTTGATTTTAATGTCGGAACGGACTTTCAAACTATAGCGTCGCTTCGGACAGTCGCAACCGTTCCTTGGGACCAAACATATCCGAAAACACCTGATGGCTCTTTGACCTGGGTCAAGTTTTGCCAGAATAGCGAAGGAAGCGGTTACAGAGAGGTTCGTTGACATCCGGGGCCGTCCGGATAGAATTTCCCTGTTCCGGCCGCCACGGACGGATATTCATGAAATGCGAAAAGGAGGTTCGGATGATCCGCCGTTCGGTCGTGCATAGTTTTCTCGGTTGCCTGATGATGGGGCTGCTCGTGGCAGCTTTTTGCGGTCAGGCTCTGGCTGCACAGAAGGATACGCTGGTGGTGGGGATGGAGCTCGCCTACCCGCCGTTCGAGATGACCGACACCAGCGGCAAGCCGTCCGGGGTGAGCGTCGACCTGGCCCAGGAGCTGGGCAAGGCGCTGGGAAGGAAGGTCGTCATTCAGAACATGGCCTTTGACGGGTTGATCCCCTCCCTGAAAACCGGGAAGATCGACCTGATCATCTCCTCCATGACCGCCACCGAAGAACGGGCCAAGTCCATTGATTTTTCCGACCCGTATCTCTCCACCGGCCTCTGCCTGCTGGTGAAGAAAGATGCGCCGATCAACGGTATTGCCGATCTGGACAGGCCGGGACGGAGCGTGGCGGTCAAGAAGGGGACCACCGGTCACGCATACGCGGCAAAGCAGATCAGGCAGGCCAAGGTGCTGGTCCTGGACAAGGAGGCGGCTGCCGTGCTTGAGGTGGTGCAGGGGAAGGTGGATGCCTTCATCTACGACCAGATGTCCACCTATCAGAACTGGCAGCGGAACCAGGCCACCACCCGGGCGCTGCTCACCCCGTTCCAGAAGGAGTCATGGGCGGTCGGCCTGCGCAAGGGGAACGACGGCCTCAAGGGACAGGTCAACCGCTTCCTCAAGGAGTTCCGTGCCCGGGGCGGTTTCGACCGTCTGGGGGACAAGTATTTGCGGGAGCAGAAGGAAGCGTTCCGGAAGCTGGGGTATCCGTTCTATCTATGATATACCTCCGCATGCTGAGATCATGAGACGTTTCCTCAGCAGACTCCTTTTCGTCGAACGGAGCGGCCGGGAGGGGGAGGCTCCCCTGCCGGCCCGGTTGGTCGCCTGGGGGACCGCCCTCCTGCTGGTCGCCCTGATCTTCACCTTTGCCTTTCATCGTCTCCAGTACGGCTGGAACTGGGGGGCGGTCCTCGCCTACCGGCAGAAGTTCCTGCAAGGGTGGCTGGTTACCCTGGCCATCTCCGTCGCTTCCCTGGTCTGTAGCCTCCTCCTGGGGCTGGCAGCAGCCCTCGGTCGACGCGGGTCGTTCCTGCCGCTGCGCGCCCTTGCCACGCTCTATGTGGAGCTGATCCGCGGGACCCCCCTCCTGGTGCAAATCCTGGTCTTCTTCTACGTGGTGGCCGATGCCTTCGGGGTGGGGAACCGTTATGTCGTCGGCGTCCTGACCCTCTCCATCTTCAGCGGGGCCTACATCTCCGAGATCATCCGGGCCGGCATCGAGAGCGTGGGGGAATCGCAGCTGGAATCGGCTCGGGCCATCGGGCTGACCAGGGCGCAGATCTACCGCTACGTGGTCTTCCCCCAGGTGACGCGGCTGGTCCTGCCGCCGCTGACCGGCCAGTTCGCCTCTCTCATCAAGGATTCGTCGCTCCTTTCCATCATCGCGGTCAGCGAGTTCACCCTCAATGCCCAGGAGATCAACGCCTTCACCTACAGCACCCTGGAGAGCTACCTGCCGCTGGCCCTGGGCTACCTGGTCCTGACCCTCCCGATCTCCCTCGTCAGCCGCAGCCTGGAGCAGAGGTTCCGCTATGCGACTTAGGCTGAGCGGCATTGCCAAGCGATTCGGCAGCCAGGAGGCCCTGCGGGGGATCTCCCTCTCCATCGACGACCTGCATGCCCTGGCCATCATCGGTCCTTCGGGCGGGGGGAAGACCACCCTGCTCCGGGTGATCGCCGGGCTGGAGAGTCCGGACCGGGGGGGGGTGGAGATAGACGGCCAGCCACTGGCCTTTGACGAGGAGAGCCTGCTTCGGCACCGGCGGAGCATCGGTACGGTCTTCCAGGCCTTCAACCTCTTTCCCCATCTGAGCGCCCTTGAAAACATCACGCTCCCTCTGGAGCGGGTGCATGGCCTCTCCGCAGCCGCGGCCAGGGAAGAGGCAACGAGGATCCTGGAGCGGTTCCAACTGGCCTCCCATGCCAGGAAGATGCCGGCCCAGCTTTCCGGCGGTCAGCAGCAGCGGGTGGCCATTGCCCGGGCCATCGCCATCAAGCCGCGCTTCCTGCTGCTGGACGAGCCGACCTCGGCCCTGGACCCGGAGATGACCGCCGAGGTGCTGGAGATCATCGAGGAGCTGCGCCGGGAGGGTCGGGACCTGATCATGGTGACCCACCACATGGGGTTTGCCCGCCAGGTGGCTGACCACTGCATCTTCGTCTGCGGCGGGGAGGTGGGGGAGTCCGGGCCGGCAGCGGAACTGTTTGCCCGACCGCAGACCCCCCAGCTCAGGAGTTTTCTGGCCAAGGTGCTGAAGTATTGAGCCTTCAACTGCCGCACGGTACGATGCCATGAACAGTCACCATAACATGACCGCCGATCCTATCCCGCACCTGCTCCGTTCGCTGGCCGTGCCGGTGGGGGTCGGTTTCTTCTTCAACACCATGTTCAACGTGGTGGACGTCTTTTATGCGGGCCGGATCAACACCAGCGCACTGGCAGCCCTTTCCCTCTGCTTTCCCATGTTCTTTCTGATCGTGGCGGTGGGGGCCGGCATCCTGATGGGGACAACCTCCCTCATCGGCCATGCCATCGGTGCGGGGAGGCGGGACGAGGCAGAGACCTTTGCCGCCCAGGCCTTCTCCTTTGCCCTGCTCCACGCACTCTTCATCATGGCGGCCGTCTCCCTGGCGGCTCCCTGGATACTCGCCCGCATGGGGGCAGGCGGGGAGTACTTTGCCCTGGCTCTGGCCTACGTCCGGGCACTCTTCAGCGGTACCCCCTTCTTTCTCGGCAACTACGTCTGCAACGCCATCCTGAGCGCCACCGGCGACACCCGGAGTTTCCGCAACTACCTGGTGGGAAGCTTTCTCCTGAACCTGCTTTTCGATCCCTGGTTCGTCTATGGCGGCTTCGGCCTGCCGCCACTCGGGCTCCCCGGGATCGCCTGGGCCACGGTGCTGATCCAGTTGCTCGGCAACTGCTACATGCTCGTGATGGCGATCAACAGCGGCCTCGTCTCCCGAAAGTCGTGGCGACTACTGATACCCCGCCGGGAGCCGTTTGCCCGTCTGTTCAGCCAGGGTTTCCCGGCCAGCCTGAACATGCTGACCGTGGCCCTGGGAATCTTTCTCATCACCTGGTACCTCGGCCGCTTCGGTCAGGCCGCAGTGGCCGCCTACGGCATCTGTACCCGCATCGAGCAGATCGTCATCCTGCCGGTCATGGGGTTGAACGTGGCGACCCTCTCCCTGGTCGCCCAGAACTTCGGGGCCGGCCATCTGGAGCGGGTACGGGAGACCCAGCGAAAGGCGCTGCAGAGCGGACTTACCCTCATGGCCGGCGGCACGCTGGCGGTTTTTGCCGCTGCCGGCCTGCTCATCGGCCTCTTTACCACCGACGTCGCCGTCATCGAGGCGGGACGGGGGTATTTCCGGATCAATGCCTTTGCGCTGGGTTCCTACGTGGTCCTCTACGTAAACAACGCCGCCCTGCAAGGTCTTCAGAAACCGGTCTTCGCCCTCTGGATCGGCCTGTTCCGCCAGCTTGCCATCCCGCTGCTCCTCTTCCCGTTGCTGGCCTTCACTCTCGGGTGGGGACTAACCGGCATCTGGTGGGGTATACTGATAGTGAACTGGAGTGCTGCCGTCGTCTCCATCATCTACACCCGTCACGTTATGCGCGCCCTGGGGGTAGGGGGGAGAGAGAGCGGAGTGCCCGGCGTATTGTGAACAGGTGCTCTCGGTGACCGCGATGCAATGGAAACGATTCATACTCGCTGCAGCTCTGGTCCTTGTCCCGGCGTCGGGCCTCATGGCCGCCGGGACCGACCCGCTCCGTCTTCCTGCCGAGGTGGAGACCGAGCGTTTTTTTGACCCGTCGCGCCTTCTCACCACGGGCGGGGTCCTCTACCAGCCAACGCTCTCCTTTTCCCTGGAGCCGAGGATCGGCCTCGATTATCGGAAGCGGCTGGATGAAATGGGGGGAGGGCTCGCACTTTCCACGCATAAGCTCCACGCCGAGGCCGGGGGAACGGTGCGGCTCTTTGAACGATTCTCACTCTCGACAGCGGCAAAGATTCCGGTCTCTACCTTTACCCGGTCCGGGAGCCTTGCCGGCCAATCGGGGTCGGAGGGGCAGTGGCGTGTATCCAGCGATCTGCGGCAGCCTGGTGCGAACATGGGATGGCGCAGCGAGGTGGGGGTGAAACTGGCACCGCAGCTTGACCTGAACCTCTTCTACGATCAGACGCTGCTCGGCCGCTCGCCGATGCGTGGTGTCGATCAGCCGGAAGAGAGCTTCGGCACGAGGTTTATCATCCGGTTCAAGTAGTCCGACGGCAGGTGACTGATGTCCCTACCGATTGCATTCCACCCTGCAGATCCTATAAATCTGCTGCTCTCATTTGAGAAAGTGTCATCCGCGCCGATACAATTTGTGTACACTGTTTTGAAATCGGGTGACCTGTCGATGGCCGAAAACGTTTTTGTCAAAGAAGAGAAAACAGAGAGCGTCGAGTTCAAGCGCCTTGGCTATACGCTCGTTCTCGATATCAGCCCTGACGAGTTGTCGTGCCACTGCAGCTACCAGCCGAACGAGGATGGGAAACCCCTTACGGCGGCAGAACTCGACGAGTTTCTTTCGCAGGCGAGGATTCGCGAGGGGGTAGCCGAAGAGGGGGTTGCCGCGCTTCTTGCTTCGGCCGACGGCAAGCAGGCGGTTTCGGGGCTGCTCCTGGCCACTGGGATACCGATGGTTCCGGGCGAGGACGGCAGGATAGTCCTGGAGGTCTCCAGCGACGCGCCGGTCGAGATAAGTGGTGCCGACGACTCGGCGATCGTGAACCTGCGCCGTGTACAGGAGTTCATCAACGTCAATGAGGGGGACCTGATCGGGAGGGTCCTACCGCCCGGCGAAGGGGAGGATGGCCGCACGATTCGCGGCCGCACGATCCTGCGCCAGCCGGGGGCCCCCCTGATCCTTCAGCCGGGGTTGAATGTCAGATTCGACGCGGAAGAGGGGACGATCTACGCCGAGGCGGAGGGACGGGTCTACTGCCATGGTGACCAGATTTCTGTGGAGCAGACCTATCTGGTCAAAGGGGATGTGGATTTCAAGGTCGGCGACATCAACTTCAACGGTTTTGTCGAGATTCGCGGTGATGTGCTGGACGGGTTTACCGTCAAGGCGACCAAGGGGATCAAGGTCCACGGGAACATCGAGGCATGCCTTATCGAGTCGGGAGGGAACGTCTCCTTCTGTGGGATGAACGGACAGAGCAAGGGGACGATTCGTTGCCGCGGGTCGATTGCCGCCAATTTCATCAATGACGTTACCATTGAAGTCGTCGGCGACCTGCTGGTGGAGACCGAGATCCGCAACTGTCACATCAGGACCCTGGGGGCCGTGCGGGTCGGCAAGCGAGGCCTGTCCGGCGGAGAGTGCGTTGCCCTCGCGGGCGTGGATGCCGGCTCACTGGGTGCGCTTTCTTCGATCCGGACCCACATCATCGTCGGTGTCCATTACGGTGACCAGGAGGAGCTCAACGCGCTGTTCAACGAGCTCAAGGAGGTGATCGCCCGCTTCAACGCTACCCAGAAGACGGCCGCCGACCTGAAAGAGTTCCAGAGCAGCCGCGCTGCCATCAACGGCCGTACCCAGGAGGTCCGGTCGCGGCATCATGAGGCGACCAATCCCAAGATCAATGTCAGGAAGATGCTCTACGACGGGGTTACCGTAACCCTTGGCAGTTACAGCGAGACGATCCGGGAAGAGCGGAAGGGGCCGATGTCGATTATCGAGAATACGATCGAATCGGGTCTCCGTTTCCTCGGACTCACAGAGTTGTCGATCAAGGCCGATGCCATCGAGAGCACCTTCATCCAACAGCAGAAGCTTGGCAAGTACGAAACAGACAAGGGGAGTGCCACATGAAGGTTCTCATTGCCGATGATTGTGAAATGTCACGCGAACTTCTGGCCATGGCATTCGAGGGGCTTGCCAGGGTCGAGGTTGCGGGAGACGGGGAGGCTGCCGTGCAAATGTTCGAGGCGGCGCTGGGCAAAGGGGAGCCGTTCGACCTGGTCTGTCTCGATATAACCATGCCCAAGCTGAGCGGGCACGACGTGCTGAGGTCCATCCGCGCCCGGGAGGAAGAGCTGGGGGGGGCGAGGGCGGTCGTCTTCATGATCACGGCGAGCAGCTCTCCCGACGACATGCTCGAAGGGCTGCTCGGCTCGTGCGACGACTACCTTGCCAAGCCGGTGGTACAGCATGCCCTTCGCGACCTGCTGGTCAAGCATGGCCTGATGTGAGTTGATGGGCGGAGAGAAGAGGGGATGGAGTCGGACAGGCTGCGCTGGAACGAACGGTATCGTGGGGAAGGGTACCTGATGGGTGAGAGCCCCTCGCCATTTCTGGTGGAGCACCTTCCGCTGATCGGCAGTCACGTTCCGGGCCGCCGGGCTCTCGATCTTGCCTGCGGGGAGGGGCGGAACAGTATCTTCCTGGCTCGCAACGGTTTCAGCGTGACCGGGGTGGACATTTCGGAAGAGGCCCTGGCAAAGGCCGAACGACGGGCACGTGCTGATGGGGTGATGATCGACTGGATCAACGCCGACCTGGAGGGGGTCGTCATTCCGGGGCGTTTCGATCTGATCCTGAACATCAACTTCCTGCTGCGGGAACTCTTCGGAACGTGCGTGAAGGCCCTGTCTCCGGGCGGCCTGTTGCTGGTGGAGACGATCCTGGCCGGGACCACGGCCCCTGTTCCCCACAACCCCCTCTACCTGCTGCAGCCGGGAGAGCTCCCGCAAATCTTCTCCGCATACCCAGGGAGGATGCTTCTGAGCGAGGAACTGCCCGAAGCTGCGACCCCCACGGCACGGCTCATCTTTCAGAAGACGAGCGAATAGATCCTATCTTTTCTCCCCGACGTACACCGTGGCAATCCCGAAGGTCAACTCGTAGTGAACGACATTGACGAAGCCGGCCTCGGCCATGAGCTCTTTGAACGTCTCCTGAGAGGGGAACTCCAGGACCGATTCGGGGAGGTACTGATAGGCGCTGAATTTTGAAAAAAATCCTCCGATGACCGGCAGGACCTTAAGGAAGTAAAAATAGTAGATCGCCTTGAAGAACCGCGAACGGGGATTGGAGAATTCGAGGATGACGATCTTCCCCCCCTTCTTCAGGGTCCGCCCCATCTCCCTGACCCCGACCAGGCGGTCGACGACATTCCTGATGCCGAAGGCGATGGTGGCCGAATCAAAGGTCTCGTCCGGGAAGGGGATCGACTCGCACGGCGCCACCTCCAGTTTGATCCGTTCGGCATAAGGGGTCTTTCGTACTTTCTCCCGACCCCGTTCCACCATCTCCGCTGAGAAATCGACACCGACGATGGATACCGATGCCGGCGTTGTCGCGGCAATGGCCAGCGCCACGTCGCCCGTGCCGGTCGCCACGTCCAGCACTTTCCCCCCCGGGGTCCAGCGGATCTGCCGCACCGCGAAGCGACGCCACCGCTGGTCGATGCCGAGGGAGAGAAGGCGGTTGAGAAAGTCGTAGCGGGGGGCTATGTTGTCGAACATCTCCCTTATCCGCTCACCTTTTGGGGAAAGTTGGTACATTCGGGACTATCCTTTTTGCATCGGGGATGCTATAAAAGCTGATTTGTAGCAGGTTAGAGGAGTTTTGACGCTGCACGGTTTTATCACAACCGCCGGTACGGTGCCAGTGAAAACTGCTTGCCGGCGGCCGCTTATCGGAGGAGTCTTTCCGTGGTTCCCTACCTCCGTCCCCAGGACATCATCGATATCATCATCATGACCATTCTGGTCTACCAGCTCTACAGCTGGTTCCGGAACACGCGGGCGCTCCAGGTGGTGATGGGGCTCGGCTTTCTCGGCATTCTCTACGTCATCACCAAGAATGTCGGGTTGTTCATGACCAGTTGGATCCTTCAGGAACTCGGGACGGTTCTCTTCGTCCTGATCATCGTCGTATTCCAGAGTGAAATCCGCCAGGCCCTCTATCGTTTCAGCCCGCTGCGCGCCGTGTTCGGGCGGCAGGACGGGGGCGTGGGGATCGATCTGATGGAGGTCTCGTCAGCGGTCTTTTCCCTTGCCGCAGCCAGGACCGGGGCGCTCGTCGTCTTTCAACGGCGGGAAAAGCTGGATGAATTCCTGCTCCATGGCGTTCCGCTGGACAGCCTGGTGAGCAGCCAACTCCTCATCTCCCTCTTCGAGGATGGCACGCCGCTTCACGACGGGGCCGTGGTGATCCGCGACGGCCGCATTGCCGTGGCATCCTGCCATCTGCCGCTCTCCACCAATTCCGACCTCCCCCAGTATCTCGGCACCCGGCACCGGGCCGCCGTCGGCATCACTGAGCGCTCCGATGCCGCAGTCGTGGTGGTTTCGGAGGAGCGCGGCGCTGTCTCGCTGGCAGTGGGGGGCGACCTGGTCGAGGTGGCCAAGCCGGAGGAGCTGACCGAGCAGCTTGCCCACCTCCTCGGTCCGGCGGTCCCCGAAGAGCCGGTCAAGACCATCCGCCGGCGCCTCACCAGCAATCTCGTAGCCAAGATGGTGACACTCCTCCTTGTCGTTATCTGCTGGTTCATCATCACGGGGCGGCAGGTGGGGATCGTTACGGTGACGGTGCCCATAAAGTATCACAATCTGCCCGATTCGTTGGCACTGCGCAGCAGTTCTCCCGAAGAGGTTGAGGTACAATTGAAGGTCTTTACCAGCCTGACCCCTTCCCCAAAGAACCTGGACATCGTTGCCGATCTTGATCTGGCAAGGATCCGCGAGGGGAACAATGATCTTCCGGTCACGAGCGACAACCTGCAGTTGCCGTTGGGTACGGTTGTTGCGAGTATCACCCCCGCCAAGGTGAAGGTTGTTGCCCAACGCAAGGTCAGGCGAGAACTGCCGGTTCGTCTGAAGAAGGTTTCCGGCGTTCCCCGGAACATGCGCGTCCAACTGGAACCCGAGCGGGTCACGGTGGTCGGGCCGGAGCAATTGTTATCAAGGCTGGAGGCCGTGGAGACCGAGGAGGTCGATCTGCGGGGGATCAGGGAAAGTCGGGTCATTGAGGTGAAACTCGTTGCGCCGGCGCCTCAGGTGCGGATTCTCGAGGAGGCGCCGATCAAGGTCCGGGTTGTGGTCGGTCGCCGCTGAGGAGTATTTTCTTCTTAAGGGTTGACGTTTCGTGTCGATTGTTATATAAATTACCGGTCTGTATTTTAATTATAAAACAAGAAAGGAGGGCCGATGATCATTTCCAGACTACTTCTAGTCCTCTGTGCCGTGCTCCTGAGCTTCCCTTCTCTTGTCTTTGCCGCTAAGACCCACAAAGTCAAGAAGAGCGAGACTTTCACCACCCTAGCCAAGAAATATCATGTCTCGGTAGCCGATCTGAAGGCTGCCAATAGCACCGTTCGTTCCAGCATCAAACCGGGAATGGTTCTCGTTATCCCCCCCCGGAGCGAGTCGGCCAAAGCCGACATCTCCGGCGATGGAGCGGAAAGGCCTGCCACCTTCAAGGTGCGCCGTGCCGATACCCTGGCCAGGATAGCCAAGCGGACCGGCGTCTCCGTTGCCGAGTTGAAGCGGCTCAACGGCCTGGGTAAGGGGCGTCTGAAGCCCGGGACCGTCCTGGTTCTGCGGGAAACGAAGCGCGACGCGGAGCAGGTGGCCAAGGTCGTCCGCAAACCTTCACTGCGTTACGCCGACCTCCTGAACGATAAAGAGTACGAGCAGAGTCTGTCCGACCTGATGGAGAAGGACCTGGATCAGAACAAGTCCGTGGATCTCTCCAGCAACATCGAACTGAAGACCGACAATGCCAAGCTCCTCAAGAGCGCTGCCTATGGCTTCCTCGGCACCCGCTACCGTTTCGGCGGTACCGGCCGTAGCGGTCTCGACTGCTCGGCCTTTGTACAGAAGGTTTTCCAGGAAATGGATGTCAAACTTCCGCGTACGGCCCGTGAACAGTTCGAGGAGGGGGTGACGGTTTCTCCCGGCGATCTGAAGAAGGGGGATCTGGTATTCTTCCGTACCTACGCATCGTTCCCCTCCCATGTCGGCATCTATCTCGGCAACAACCGGATGATTCACGCCTCATCCCGCGATCGGCGGGTAGTCATCTCCACGGTCAACACCCCCTACTACCGGGCCCGCTACATCGGCGCCAAAAGAATTGCCAAAATCACTCCCGATACCTTCAATCTCGATGAACTGGTGAAGGGCGTTGACGAAGAGATTGCGGATGACGCTCCCGGCAACGACAGCCTGGGTGTTTCCATGAGCAGCAACTGACCCATAGTAAGATCAATGACGGAAATCCGGCCTCTCGGGGGGCCGGATTTTTTTTTGCGGAGGTGCTGTGCTTCTGGTAACGGCTGCCCTGGTGCTGCACGATGGCAGATTTCTGCTGACGAAGCGGCGTGATGACGCCCCCTATCCGGGGTACTGGGAATTTCCCGGTGGCAAGGTGGAAACGGACGAGGACCCGATGCGCTGCGTGGAGCGTGAGCTCATGGAAGAGCTCGGTATCACCGTCCGTGCCGATGGCATCTATGATGCGATCCATTACCGTTACCCGGAGAGGACGGTGCTGGTGCTTGTGTATCGCTGCTCCTGGCTCGCCGGCGAGGTGCGGGACCTCCAGGTGGCGGAACATCGGTGGGTGGAGCCTTCGGCCCTGGGAACCTACGGCCTGCTGCCGGCGGATATCCCCCTGGCCGCACGCTTGGCGCGGGAGTTTGGCGATGCGGATACTCCTCGCCTATAGGGCGCACCCGGCCGGTGCCAAAGATCCGTATACCTCCCTCCTGCCGGTCGGGCTCCTCTCCATCCGCGGTGTTCTCACGCAGCAGGGGCAGAGCGTGCGTCTTGCCAACCTGAGCGGTTTTTCCTGGGAAGCGGTAACGGACTGCCTTCGGCAGGAGAATCCCGAACTTCTCGGCGTTTCCCAGTTTACCCACAATCGTCATGAATCGCTTCGCCTGGCCGCTCTGGCCAAATCGCTCAATCCCTCATGCGTCACCGTATTTGGAGGTCCCCACGCGAGTCATGCCGTGGCAGATCTCTTCCAGGCGGGCTTGCCGGTGGACGTGGTTGTCGTTGGAGAAGGGGAGGAGACCTTCCGGGAACTGGCAGAAGTCCTGACACGCAAAGGGAGAAGCGGACTCGCCCAGGTACGCGGCATCGTTTTTCGCGATAACGAACAGATCGTTACCACCCCACCCCGCCCCCCCATCACCGAACTGGACCGACTGCCGCCTCTGGTCGATCAATGCGACGATGCCATCGGTGTCGATCCGTTGCGGCAGCTCGGCTTCATTGTCACGTCCCGTGGCTGTCCTGCCGCCTGTACGTTCTGCAATTCGCCCCGTTTTTGGGGGAACAAGCTCCGCTTTCGCTCCCCCCGTGCCATCGTGGACGAAATTCGTCGTATCCGGGACCGTTTCGGTCTGATCTACTTCTCCTTGCGTGACGATACCTTCACCGCCGATCGGAAAAGGGTGCTGGAGTTCTGCCGTCTGCTGGTGGAGGAGGAACTGCACATCCTCTGGAACTGTCAGTCGCGGGCAAACTTTCTTGACGAGGAACTCCTGGTCCGCCTCAAGCAGGCCGGCTGCGAATGCGTGCAGGTCGGGGTGGAGTCCGGGTCCCCCTCCTTGCTCAAGGCGCTGGGTAAAGGGCTTGTCCCGGAACAGATGGTGCGGGTGGCGGATGAGGTTCGCCGCGTCGGCCTGCAGCTCTCCATCTACCTCATTACCGGTATCCCGGGGGAGGGGGAGTCCGAGCTCCGGGAGAGTTGCCGGCTGATCCAACGGCTTCGTCCCCATGACGGCCATGTATCTCCCCTGGCGTATTACCCGGGAACTGCGTTGTTCCAGCAGGCAGTTGCCCGTGGCGATGTATCGAAAACCCTCTTTGCCGATTCACGCGACGAGGCCTGCCTCGTGAGAAGCGACCCCTTTGTGAAGCACGCCACCTCTGCTCTGCTGGATGCTGTGACAGCAGTCGCGGAGCGACATGCCTATCGCCCCCGCGATTTTCAGGCGCATGCGCAGCGGTACGGTTTCTCGTCGGTGACCAAGCTGCTGACAGGAGCTTATTATGAAGGATGTGGCGATGCGAGGCGGGCAGAGGGCGAGTATCGGGAGCTGATCGACCACCAGCCGGCCAACCCTTGGGGATGGCTCATGCTTGGAGAGTTGCTGGGCGCTTCCGGACGGCACGCAGAGGCAGAGCGGGCCTTTGTCCGTCTCCTGGACCTGGTGCCGCGCCATGCGCCGGCCCATGCAGCACTGGGTGAACTGGCGGCCCTCGGAGGGAAGTACGAGCAGGCCCGCGAATGGTATAAGCGGGCACTCTCGCTCGATCCCCGGGAGGAGACGGCGCTTGAGGGGATACGGCGTCTTGACAAAAAAAAGGCGAAGCCGCGTACGGCTTCGCCCGGTAAATCCAACCGACGATAAATTATTTCGCGATCCGTACGCCGGCAGCGAAGATAATCTTGTCAAAGGTCTTCTTGAGGGTCTTGCTCTGGAAGTTGATCATCGGCGGCGAATCGGGGAATTCAACAACGTCGCCAACCTTGACCTGAGTCTGCATAACGGCTACCCACAGCTTCTGGCCGTTTTCTTCTACTTCCATGTAGGTGTACCCACCGGAATCCATGGTCTGTACAACCTTGCCTTTGTGGCCTGCACCGGCAGGAATTTCCTGCGGCTTGAGACCGGCGTGGGGATCGCCACCGGGTGCGTTGCCGGCCGGCATCTGGGGTGCGCCACCCGCCTGCGGAGCGGCGGCCTTCGGAGCTTCTTCCTTCTTCTGACACCCGGCAGCCGCGAGTGCGACGATGGAGAGCAGTACGACGATGGTCTTCTTCACGATCATCCTCCTGTTGATTTTTTTTGCAAGGGGAACCCTAGCATAGATTGGAATGGATTTACAATAAAAAATTCGTTCGAAATTTTACGGTGAACCGTGGTTATTGGCCGAGGAGAACTTCGCCGGAATCGGTGAAGATTTTGGTCGGAAGCTGGAACACCCGCTTGAATATATTGAAGACCCCCTTTGCCATCGCCTTGACCGGAATGGCCGAGACCTGAGGATTATCCAATTTTCCCTTGGCTTCGAAGTAGGTGGTAATGAAGGCGCGGTCCTTGCCGGTCAGAATCCAGCCGACGATGGGGATCCTGTTCACGAGCTTGTCGATGGTCTGGAGCGGCTGAACCCCAACGGTCAGGTTCAACTCCTCCTTGGCAAGGTCCATACTACCGATGGCCGAGATGTTCATGGCGTTGCTTTTCAGAAACAGGTCGCTGGTGGAGAGGACGCCGTCCTTGACGGCTATTGTCCCCTTTATTTCATCGTAGGGCATCCCTCCTGAAACCATGTCGGGGAGCTGGAACTGGAGGAGCTGGGAGACGTTCAGGATCGAGAATATTTTCGAAAGGACCTGGAAGCGGCGGATGGCCCCTTCCCTGCAAACGACCTTGAACGAGCCGAGGCTGCTTTTCTTCAGCTCCTCGGCGTTGTTCCCCCGGGCCGTCAGATCGCCGCTGGAAGAGACGGTGCCGGTGATCTCCTGTTTCTTGACCCCCACTGCCCGCGCTACCTGCTCGGCAGCAGCTCCATCGAGGGTGTATCCCAGCTGATAGCGGGGGACGGCGCCGTTCCCCCGGTCGATCCGTACCTTTGCTGTCGCCTTGCCGCCAAAAGCGGCAAAGGAGACCGGTTGCAGGTAGGTGACCCGATTTTCATACTGGGCAACCGCGCTCAGCTTCTCGAACGGTACATCGCCGAACATCCCCCGGCTGGCGTTCACCGTTGCCTTCAGCACCGGCGCAGAGCCGGAGGGAGATTGTCCCTGGCGTTCGAGCCCGGCCAGGAGGATCAGGTCTCCCGGCTCCAGGTACGAGGCGTTGATGGCCAGGTCGATGGCCGGGCTGTTCAGGTCGGTGATCGTCCCCCTGATATTCAGGGTCGACCTGTTCACCTGGCAGGAGAGGTTCCTGATTTCCAGGTCGTTGTCGGCGAGGGTGATGGCTCCGTCGACCCGCGCCAGCCTCACCGGTCCTTCCGCCCCCTTCAGCCCCAGGTCGGCCATGTTCAGGAGGGGCGACGAAAAGGCCACGTTGATGTTCGGTTCTTTCCACCCTTCAAGGGTCCCTCTCCCGCTGACCAGGGAAGTGCCGATCCTGGCCGATAGCTGGGACGTATGCAGTGCCGGGCCGGTGAAGGTGATGACCCCGTTCAGGTCGTTGACCGGTGCCGGGAACGACGAGGGCTGAACGGAGCCGCGCTGGAGCGATACGGTCCCCCGCCAGAGAAGATCTGCAGGGCCTTTGGTCCCTTCTGCCTGGAGGTTGGCCTGCAGCTTGCCGTGCGGCCGGTAAGCGGCAAGGCGCGGGAGGAGCGGCACGAGCTCCCCCATTTCCAGGGGACTGGTCCTGATGCCAACGCTGAGATGTTTGTCCGTGGCGTGCCGGTACGCTGCCGAGAGCGCAACGGCTGCATGGGGGATGGAATAGGTCAGGGAATCGAGGCGTGCGGAAGAGTTGTCGATCCTCCCTTTGAATTCGATCCGATTCTGCATGCTGGCCGGCTTGCGCACCTGGTCGGCGTAACGATAGGTGGCTGACGTGAGGTCCCAGTCGCCGGCCAGGTTGTAGCCGGTTGTGTAGCCACTGCCGTTGAGGCGGAGGGTGGAGCTGCCGTCCAGGGTCAGCTTCTTGCCGAAATCCGCCCCCACGAGCCAGGCCAGCTCTTCCTGGCCGGGGTTCATGACCATGCTGAACGGGTAGCCGGAAGGCTTGTCCAGTGGGTAATCGGTGATCTTGCCGGTCAGGGTGAACGGTGAGGTGCCGAAGCGGCCGGCCATGCCGGTCAGGTTGAAGTCTTTCCCCCGCATCTCCAGCTCACCCTTGATGCTGTTGAAGGTCGGTATCTTGGCACCGTACGAGACGAGCCCCTGCTCCACCCGGCCCCGGATGTAGAGGACATTGTAGTTCCCGCCCCGTTCCATGTGGAGGATCTGGCTAACCCGGCCGTCGAGCCGGCCGTCGTCCAGCCGGTACACCCCACCCTTGATATGCTCCTCGATCCATTTGGAGACATGGTCGACGATGATGCCGTACGGAATGTACTGGTGGAACTCTTCCAGCCGGAAGGTTGAGGTGGTGGCCTTGGCGGTGATACGGGGGTCACTGGTATGGATGTCGCTGATCCGGCAGCTTCCCTTGACCCCCAGGCCGTCCATCTGGAGGTCGAGGGCCTTGACGTTCACCTCCCGGGAGTTCACTTGCAGCTCGTACTTGCAGCGGAGGTCCCTGGGGGTAAGGATCGCGTGGAAGATCGGCTGGTAGTCGAAGCGGAGCCCGGCCAGCCGGAATCGCCCCTTGGCGCCGAATTCCTTCAGCGTGCCGCTGAAGGTTGTATCGACCTCGCTGCGGCCCAGGATCTGCCTGAAGGGGACGTAGCGCTGGTAGTAAGGCCACCAGCGCCCGAGATCCAGATTCTTGCCGATAACCTTCACTTCGAGGGTGGAGTCGACAAGCGGCTTGCTGGCTGGGGCAATTTTCCCTTTGCCGCCGATGGCGATGGTCTGGACATCGGCACCTTCACCCAGCTGGCCGGCAACCTTGAAGCTGCACCGTTTCCCGCGGGCAAGCCGGCTGATGTAAAGTTCGCTCTCTCTGAGGGTGGTGGTCACCCCGGACGGAGTCACTGCCAGGTCGACAAAGGTGAGGGTCCCCCGGTCAAGCCAGAGGTCGTGGAGGGAGAGCGGCAGCTCTTTTCCACCCCCCTCAAGGAGATCACTGATATTGAACGAGCCGTCCTGTTTGCGGATCACCGTGACCGTGGGGCTCTTGAGTGCAAGCTCATGGATGGCGATCCGACGGGCGAGGAGGGGGAAAAGGTCGAGTTTGAACGTAAGGGTTTCCGCGGCGAGAAAGGTTGACTGGCCGTCCGGCTCCTTTACCACCACCTTGGAGAAGCTGAAAGAGGGGTAAAAGCCCATGGCAAAGCTCCCGGCCTCATAGGTGACCGGACGTTTGAGCTCCCGGCCCAGGGTGGCGATGATCTGGTCGCGGTAGGTGTCCAGGTTACCGAGCCTGATGACCAGGAGCCAGGCGCCGCCGGCGAGGCCCGCAATGAGGGTGATCAGTACGGCGAGTATGGTCAGATGCTTTTTGGTAATGATCATAGGACGGTCGCAAACCAGCCGGAGTAGACCTCCGTGCTGCAGGGGGAGTATACCCCCGGCCAGGAGACGGCGCAAGGATAACCGTCCCATTGTTTGCCTTTGCATTGGCTGCTGTGCTCTGGTATCATCCGTCGATTTATGAAGATCAAACGTCTGGAAATAATCGGCTTCAAGTCGTTCGTCGATCGGACCATCCTCGATTTCCCCCAAGGGGTCACGGCGGTGGTCGGGCCCAACGGCTGCGGCAAGTCCAACATCGTCGACGCCATCCGCTGGGTCATGGGGGAACAGTCGGTCAAGAACCTGCGGGGACGACAGATGGAGGATGTCATCTTCGGGGGGAGCGAGAGCCGGAAACCCTTGGGGATGGCCGAGGTGTCGCTGGTCTTTTCCGCCGAGGACGGCCGGGTGCCGGCAAAATATCTGAACTTCAGCGAAATACAGGTGACCCGGCGCATCTACCGGGACGGGGAGAGCGAGTACTTTCTGAACAAGACCCCCTGCCGGCTCATGGATATCGCCGAGCTCTTCATGGATACAGGGGTTGGCGCCCGGGCCTACTCGATCATCGAGCAGGGGCGTATCGGCATGATCCTCATGGCCAAGCCGGAGGATCGTCGTTTTCTGATCGAGGAGGCGGCCGGGGTCACCAAGTTCAAGGCCCGAAAGCAGATGGCCCTGAAGAAGATCGAGACCACCCGCCAGAACCTCCTCCGGATCGGCGACCTGGTGGGGGAATTGAAACGGCAGCTGAATTCGCTCCAGAGACAGGCCAAGAAGGCGGAGCGTTTCCGGGCCGTCCGGGAGGAGTTGCGGGAGATCGAGCTCCTCTTTGTTGCACGACGCTTTTCCGCACTTGCCGCCGACCGGGAGCGGCTGGCGGCTGAACTGGCCGCTAATGCCGAGCGGGAGACGGCCACTGCCGCCGATCTGGCCGGACGGGAGCTGTCGCTGGAGCGGCTGCGGGTGACCCTCAGCGAAGAGGAGCAGGAACTGGCCCAGGCCCAGGAGCGGCTTTTCCAGGTGCGGGGTGCGTTTCAGGCCGCAGAGGCACGTCGAGAGCTGCTCGGCCGGGAACTGGCTGCCGGCGGTGAACAGGCGGTTCGGTTGAATGAGGACCTGGCGAGCCTCGAACGTCAGCTGGTGGAAGCCGAAGCCGAGCAGCGCCTGCTGGAAGAGCGTCGCGACACGTTCGGTCTCGAAGCAGCCGGAGAGGTGGATGCCCTGGCCGAGCAGGAGGCCGCCCTCAGGGAGCTGGCAGAGGAAGAGAAACAGACGTCGCTCCTTTTGGAGGAAGAGCGGCGGGCTCTTTTCTCCCTGCTGGCCGAGATATCCCAGTACGGCAACCAGCAGAGCGGCGCGGTACGGCGGTTGGAGGGGCTGGCCGAGCGGGCCGAGCGGAGCCGTCGTGAAGGGGTGACGCTGGCCGAGCGTCTCGTCGAGGCGACCGGCCGTGCCGGAGACCTGGCAACGGCGGTGTCCTCCGGCAAGAGCGGACGTGAGGAGCTGCAGCGGCATCTTTCGGGGCTTCGCAGCCACGAGGATGAGTTGAAGACGACACTTGCCCGACTCGACCGGGAACTGCAGTCGCGCCGTGATGAATTGAGCCGGGCCGCCTCCCGCCTTCATTCGCTGGAGGAGCTGGAGGCCCAGTTTGCCGGCTACGGGCAGGGGGTCAGGAATGTGTTCCAGGCCACCGGATTCAAGGAACGTTTCCGGGGGGTCGTGGCCGACCTGGTCGAGACCGGCGAAGAGTACGAGACCGCCCTGGAGGCGGTGCTCGGCGAGCGTCTCCAGGCTGTTCTGGCCGGCGAGACCGACGATGTACTGGCTGCGGTCGGTCACCTGAAAGAGACGTCCGGCGGCCGTTGTTCGTTCCTGCTCCCGTCGATAGTCGTGCCGGCAGCCGGCGAGCGTTTGTCCGGGGCAGACCGGCTGCTCGACCTGGTGCGGATCTCCCCGGAGTACCAGGGGAGGATCGCCCCCTTTCTCCAGGACGTCTACGTTGCCGCGGATCTGACCTCCGGACTGGAGTTGACCCGTCGCCATCCGCACCTGACGTTCGTGACCCCCCAGGGGGACCTGGCCTCAAGTGGCGGCATGGTTGCCGGCGGCTCCCGTGAGGCGGCCCAGCAGGGGTTGGTGACCAAGAAACGTGAGATCAGGGCGCTGACCGGTGACGTGGCGGCCCTGGAGGCGGCGGTGGCTGCGCTGGGAAGCGAGCGGGCAGCGGCCGCAGCAACGCTCTCCGGTGTCGAGGAGGAGTTGCGGCAGGTGCGTCAGGAACTCCATCAGGCTGACCTGACCCTCCTCAATGCCGAGAAGGATCTGCAGCGGGCCCGGGAAGAGTGCCAGCGTCTGGACGAACGTTTGGCGGTCAAGGCGCTGGAGGACGATCAGCTCAACGAGGAACGGGAACTCTTGGAGCGGGAGGCGGCCGAGGCCGGCAGCCGGCGGGAAGAGGCCGAGGAGCGCAAAGGCGAGCGCGAAGCGGCGGTTGCGGAGCTGCAGGAATTACTGACCGTCCGGCGGCGTACCATAGAACAGGCCCGGGAAGCCGTGACCGCCCTGAAAGTCCGGACGGCGGCCCTGGCCGAAAAGCGCGAGGCCACCCTCCGGGCGCTGAAGCGGGTGGAGGAGCTCCGTGCGGACCTGGTACAGCGCCTTGCCCGGCGACAGGAGGAGCTTGTCCGGAGCAAAGCCGAATCCGAGCGCCTGACCGGGCTCCTGACGGAGCAGGAGGCTGCGGTCAAAGGGATGGTCATCGGCCAGGCCGAGGCCGAGGAAGCCGTCGCACTCCTGCGGGAGAGGTTCAGTATGACGTCCCAGGAGCTCCAGGCCGGCGAGGCGGCCATCAAGGGACTTCGGAGCACCGTTGACGAACTCAGGCGGCAGGTGGGGAGTGCGACCCTGCAGCTGTCGGAATTGAACCTGCAGCTGGAACATCTGGAAAACGGCCTGCGCGAAAGGCATCGGCTCTCCGTGAGCGAGGTACTTCCCCGTTTCGTCGATGCGGAGGTGGACGAGGGGGAGCGGCAGGCCCGTCAGGCCGAATTGCAGCGTCTGCTGGACGAACTCGGAGACGTGAATCTGACGGCCATCGAGGAGTACCGGGAGCTGGAGGAGCGTCACTCCTTCGTGACCGCCCAGATGGCCGATCTGGAGGAGTCGCTTCATGCCCTGCAGCAGGCGATCCAGCGGATCAACCGGACCACCAGGAAACGTTTTCAGGAGACCTTCCACCTGGTCAACGCCAGGTTTCAGGAGATCTTTCCCCGTCTCTTCTGCGGCGGCAGGGCCGAACTCCGGTTGACCGACGAAGAGGACCTGCTGGAGACCGGCATCGATATCGTGGTGCAGCCGCCCGGCAAGAAGCTGCAGAACGTCTCGCTCCTTTCGGGCGGGGAAAAGGCCCTGACCGCGGTGGCCCTGATTTTCGCCATATTCCTGATCAAGCCGTCGCCTTTCTGCCTCCTCGACGAGGTGGACGCGCCGCTGGACGATGCCAATATCGGCCGCTTCAACGAGATGATCCGGGAGATGTGCGCCGTTTCCCAGTTCATCCTCATTACCCACAGCAAGACCACCATGGCGGTTGCCGATACTCTGTACGGGGTCACCATGGAGGAGCCGGGGGTGTCCAAGGTGGTTTCGGTCCGGTTGCAGTGAGGTGCGTGAGTAGTAGAGTAGTTGGGCGGGGCTGCAAAGAGCCGTTGTGGTCGACTACTCGACCCCGTAACCGCTCAATCGATTTTTATGGGGGTACCCGTGCCGTTCCTAACCATACTGACTGAGCTCGTGGAGAAGGTTCCCGGCGCTACCGGCGCCATTCTTGCCGACTGGGAAGGGGAGGCCGTTGCCCAGTATTGCCCGGACGGGGACGAATACGAACTCAAGGTGCTCGGCGCACACAAGGGGATTATCCTGAACCGGATGCGTGAGCTCCACGCTACGCTCGGGGCAGGGGAGCTGCTGGAAACGGTGATCACCACGGCCGAACAGCATATCCTGGTCGGCGCGGTCGGCCCGGAGTACGTGCTGGTGATGACGCTGGGGCGGACCGCACTGCTCGGCCAGGCGCTCTTCCATTTTCGCTCGTGCATTACCCCGCTGGAAAAGGAGATTTATTGATGCCAGAAAAGAAGGGTTTTTTCCGCGGCTTGATGAATAAGCTGACCGGCTCGGAGGAGCCGATAGAGACTCCCCCGTTGGCAGAAACGGAGGCCGAGCCCGTATCGACGACTCCCCGGCCGGCTGAGCAGCCGGCGGTTCAGGAAAAGCCCCGCCTCGGTTTTTTCGAGCGGTTGAAGCAAGGGCTGAGCAAGACATCGGAGAGCCTGGTAGGGCGCATAGACCGGCTGGTGCTGGGGCGAAAACAGATCGACGCCGACACCCTGGAGGAGTTGGAAGAGATCCTCATTACCGCCGACATCGGTGTAACTACGTCGGTGGAGTTGATCCGTACGCTGGAGCAGCGGCTGAAGCGGAATGAACTGCAGGACGGGGAGGCCCTCCGTTCTGCCCTGAGGGACGAGATACTTGTGCGGCTGGAGCGCTTCGCCCAGCCCCTGCAGGTGAAGGACGCAGCTCCGTTTGTGATCATGGTGATCGGCGTGAACGGTGTGGGGAAGACCACCACCATCGGCAAGCTGGCCAGCAGGTTTGCCGGTGAAGGAAAAAAGGTACTGCTTGCGGCGGGCGACACCTTCAGGGCCGCCGCTGCCGACCAACTGATGGTCTGGGGCGAGCGCGCCGGCGTGGAGGTGGTTCGCCATCAGGAGGGGGCCGATCCGGCGGCGGTTGTTTTTGACGCCTGCAAGGCGGCTGTGGCCCGACAGGTGGATATCCTGATCGTCGATACTGCCGGTCGCCTCCATACCAAGGTGAACCTTATGGAGGAGATGAAGAAGATGCGGCGGGTGATAGGGCGGGAAATTCCGGGCGCTCCCCATGAAACCTTGCTGGTGCTGGACGCGGCAACGGGCCAGAATGCCCTTTCCCAGGCCAGGCTCTTCAAGGAGGCGGCCGAGGTGAGCGGCATAGCCCTGACCAAGCTGGACGGAACCGCCAAAGGGGGGATCGTTCTCGCCGTCAGCAACGAATTTCAGATCCCTGTTCGCTATATCGGGGTTGGTGAGGCGGTGGAGGATCTACGGGATTTCGACCCCCGGCAGTTCGTGGAAGCCCTTTTTCAGTAGCCATTTCCAATAATTACTTGACTTTTAGTGAAACTTTATTTTAACATGCCCACCATTTAATCATGGAAATCGAACTGTTACATACCCTGCAGGGGAAAGTGGATTCGCTTGTGGCGGCCTATCGGGCGCTCCAACTGGAAAACGACCAGCTTCGTCAGGAGTTGGAGCGGCTCAAGGCAGAACGGGGCGGGGTCAAGGAGCAGATAACCAGGATTATCGCCTCGATCGAGGAGATCCAAGGGGCGTGACCGGTTCCTACTGCATCAGGATTCTCGGGCGTGAACTACAGGTACGGAGTAGCGCCACGCCCGAATCGGTGCAGGAGATCGAGGCCTTTGTCAACGAAACGGTTAGCCGGGTCGAGTCCCGAGTTACTAACGGGGGCGACAGGCTTGCCGTTGCCATCCTTACCCTGATGACCATGGCTGAAGAACATCTCAGGCTTGCAAAAAAGCTGGACCGGGCTGTTGATGATACCGAGCAGGTAACGCAGCTCATCAGGACCATAGATGAAGTTCTGCCGGAGACGGCGGATTAGGACGGTCTCCCGGGGAGACGTGAAGATATAGCAGGAAAAGTGGTTGGGAAGTTTCAGTGGTTTCAGCAGGTAATCGTCCCGGTTGTCTGCTTCTGATAGGAAAGAGCATGCTCCATGACCAACGTTGCGACATAAGGATCAACTGAACATAGTGCCGGTTTCCTGAAAACGCATCATCTCTGCCCCCTGTCACCACCACCTCCAACCCTCCTGACCGTCCCCCCATCTAGGAATGGCCCGTCGCGGGTCTCCGTTCAATTGCCTGAAATGGTTCGGGATGCCTAAACGTTCACTACGCAACGAGATGCTTGCCCGTCGGCGGCGGATGAGTACCGACGAATGCAGCCGCCTGAGTGGCCGGATCCAGGAATCGGTCATCCGTTCGGAGCTGTTTGTCGCTGCCCGGTCACTAGCCCTGTATGCCGCCTGCGACAACGAAGTGGCAACCGGGGAGATCTGCCGGTCCGCCCTGGCCGCCGGGAAGGTGCTCTGCTACCCACGGGTCGAGGCTGACGGCGGACTCGTGTTTCGGCAGGTTTTCGGAGAGTGCGAACTCGTCTGCGGTTCATTCGGCATCGCTGAACCGCGGGTCGATTTCCCTCTGCACCCGCCCGAAACGCTCGATCTGATCCTTGTTCCCGGTGTTGCCTTTGACCTGGACGGGCACCGCATAGGGTACGGAAAAGGCTTTTACGACCGGACCGTCCATCCGCTTGAGGGGTCGGGGCGCCTGGTCGGTCTTTGTTACGATTTTCAGTTGGTGGATAGAGTTGCGGGTGAGCCCCACGATGTCCAGATGGATATGATCATCACCGAACACCGTATGGTCAGGCGGGGCTCTTTATCAATATAGAAGGGAGAGTGCCATGAAGATTGAAGTTGCCTTGTTATTGATGGCTGTTGCAATTGGTGCGGGGTTTCTGGTTGGCTTCCTGATGAAGAAGCGTTCGGCGGGAACGGCCGCCGTGAACGTCGATGAGCAGGCGGCCAAGATTCTTGAGGATGCCAGGCGGGAGGCGGAGACCACCCTGCGGGAAGCAAGCCTGAAGGCCAAGGATGAAGTATATCAGGCCAAGGCCGAGTTCGAGCGTGAAACCAAGGAAAAGAAGAAGGATCTGCAGTCCCTTGAAAAGCGTCTTCAACAGAAGGAAGAAAACCTCGACAAAAAGATAAACCTTTTTGATCAACGTGACCTGGATTTCGGCAAGCGCGAGCAGGCGTTTGCCCAGAAGGAGCAGGCCCTTGGGCAGCGGGAGGAGAGAATCTCCCAGCTCATCGAGGAACAGCGACTGCAGTTGGAGAAGATCTCGGGTATGACGGCCGCGGAGGCCAAGGCCGTCCTGATGGAGGCGATGGAGAACGAAGCCAAGCTCGATGCAGCCAAGCGGATCAAGACGATAGAGGAAGAGGCCCGGGAGACGGCTGACAAAAAGTCCAAGGAGATTCTCTCGCTGGCGATTCAGCGCTATGCCGGCGACTACGTGGCGGAGCGCACGGTCTCCGTTGTGCCCCTCCCTTCCGACGAGATGAAGGGGCGGATCATCGGCCGTGAAGGGCGTAACATCCGTGCCCTGGAGGCCGCGACCGGCATTGATCTGATCATCGACGACACCCCGGAAGCGGTTATCCTGTCCGGCTTCAATCCTGTCCGCCGCGAAGTGGCACGCATTGCCCTGGAGAAGCTGATTGCCGACGGCCGCATCCATCCTGGCCGGATAGAGGACGTGGTGCACAAAGCCGAGGAAGAGGTGGAGCTGACCATCAAGGAGGCCGGAGAGCAGGCGGCCTTCGACCTGGGCGTGCACGGTATCCATCCCGAAATACTGAAGCTTATCGGTCGTCTCAAGTACCGGACATCCTACAGCCAGAACGTCTACCAGCATTCGCTGGAGGTTGCCTTCCTCTGCGGCGTCATGGCTGCCGAGCTGGGGATCAATGTCAAGCAGGCCAAGCGGGCCGGCCTGCTGCACGACCTGGGCAAGGCGGTCGATCACGAGGTGGAAGGTTCCCATGCCGTCATCGGCGCCGAGATAGCCAGAAAATACGGCGAATCGCCGAAGATTGTCCATGCCATCATGGCGCACCACGAGGACGAGAAGCCCAATTCGGTGCTGGCCGTTCTGGTGCAGGCGGCCGACGCCCTGTCCGGCGCCCGTCCCGGTGCGCGTCGCGAGATGCTGGAAACCTACGTGAAACGGCTTGACGACCTGGAGAGGATCTCCACCTCGTTCGGCGGGGTGACCAACGCCTTTGCCATCCAGGCCGGCCGTGAGATCCGGATCATGGTCTCCAGCGAGGAGGTCAGCGACGAGCGTGCCGTGATCCTGGCCAAGGATATCGCCAAGAAGATCGAAGCCGAAATGACCTATCCCGGTCAGATCAAGGTGCATGTCATCCGGGAGACCCGGGCCGTCGAGTATGCCCGTTAATATCCTGTTCATCGGCGACATTGTCGGCAAGCCGGGACGCCAGGCGGTTTCCCGGCAGCTCCACCGGCTGGTGGACCGCCATCGGATCGATCTGGTGGTGGCCAACGTGGAAAACGCGGCAGGAGGTTTCGGTGTAACCGTGGAGGTGGCGCGGGAGCTCTTCGGGCTGGGCATCCACCTGTTCACTACCGGCAACCACGTCTGGGACAAGAAGGATGCCTACGACTTCATCCAGCGCGAGGAGCGTCTCCTGCGGCCGGCGAATTACCCTTCGGGTACGCCGGGTCGTGGCAGCGCCCTGTTTACCCTGCCGGGCGGACAGAAGGTCGGCGTGCTCAATCTTGAAGGGCGGGTTTTCATGAACCCTCTTGAGTGCCCCTTCAGGACGGCGGACCGCGAGTTGGCCAGACTCCGCCAGGAGACCTCGGTCATCTTCGTCGATTTCCACGCCGAGGCAACGTCCGAGAAGTGTGCCCTTGCCTGGTATCTGGCCGGACAGGTGAGTGCGGTCGTCGGTACCCATACCCATGTCCAGACGGCCGACGAGAGGATCCTGCCGGGAGGGACCGCGTTCCTCACCGATGCCGGCATGACCGGAGCCTTTGACTCGGTGATCGGCGTCCGCAAGGACGAGGTGTTGCAGAAGTTCCTGACCCAGCTCCCCACCAAGTTCGAAGTGGCGAAGAAGGACATCCGGCTGAACGGCGTGGTGATCGAGATCGATAGTGCGAGTGGTCAGGCCCAGTCAATCGAGCGGGTAAATATTTCCTGCGAATGAATATGAGTACAACGCAGCAGAGTCTTTGGGGGTTGTCATGACAGTTGCTGAACAGATTGACGTCATCAGGCGAGGGGCAGTGGAGATCCTTCTGGAGAAGGAGCTGCTTGAAAAGCTGGAGAAATCCGCCAAGAGCGGTGTACCGTTGAAGATCAAGGCCGGTTTCGATCCGACCGCTCCCGATCTTCATCTGGGGCATACGGTTCTCCTCCACAAGATGCGCCAGTTCCAGCAGCTTGGCCATGACGTCTACTTTCTGATCGGTGACTTCACCGGGATGATCGGCGACCCGACAGGCAAGTCGGAGACCCGTAAGGCGCTGACCCGAGAGGATGTGCTGCGCAATGCGGAGAGCTACAAAGAGCAGGTCTTTAAGATCCTCGATCCGCAGAGGACGAAGGTTGTCTTTAATTCGGACTGGCTCGCCAAGCTCTCTGCTACCGACATGATCGGCCTTGCCGCCAAGTACACCGTGGCCCGGATGCTGGAGCGTGACGATTTCGGCAAGCGGTTTGCCACCCAGATGCCGATCAGTATTCATGAGTTTCTTTACCCCCTTATCCAAGGGTATGACTCGGTCGCGTTGCAGGCCGACGTGGAACTGGGGGGGACTGACCAGAAATTCAACCTCCTGGTCGGCCGCGAACTGCAGCGGGAATGGGGGCAGACCCCGCAGACCGTCATCACCATGCCGCTCCTGGAGGGATTGGACGGCGTCAATAAGATGTCCAAGTCACTCGGTAACTATATTGGCATCAACGAGCCGGCCGATGAGATCTTCGGCAAGGTCATGTCGATATCCGACGAACTGATGCTTCGGTACTATGAACTGTTGAGTGATTTGACCCTGCCGGAAATAGATGGGCTGAAGAAGGGGCTCAAGGACCACTCACTCCACCCTATGGAAGTGAAGAAGCAGTTGGGGCGCGAGATTGTCGCCCGGTATCACGGGACAGTGGCGGCCCAGACGGCTGAAGAGAACTTCGTCAAGCGGTTCCGGGATCACCTGGTGCCGGAGGAGATGGCGGAAGTCACCCTGCAACGTGAAGGCGAAACCATGTCTCTAGCCAAGATATTGGCCGCTGCCGGTCTTGTTGAGTCGAACAGCGAAGGGCGGCGTGCCATCAAACAGGGGGGGGTGAAGGTCGCTGGCGAAAAGATCGGCAACGAGCACGCTGAACTCGCCTGTGAAGGAACCTATGTAATTCAGGTGGGTAAGCGCCGTTTTGCTCGGGTCTCGTTTTAAAATATCTCCGAGTGTATTTTGTGGTTGACCGGAGTAGTGTTATTCTGTATAAACGATCTCCCTGTTAACGAACGGCCCGCAAACGGATGGGGCTGAGAAAAGATTGACTGCCGAAAGAAGAAGTTGACAGTGGGCGCGGTTAGAGGTATAAACGCGATTCCTTGTCAACGCGGTCTGCAAGAGTTTGGGGCCGGCAGAAAAAAG
>CAYSJJ010000023.1:0-24798 GCA_964431365.1 uncultured Geobacter sp.
CGATGTTGTAGATCCGGTACGGTGCATAGCTCGTTCCAGGGTCCGGGGTGCCGCCGCTCCAGTTGCCGTTTGGCCCGGGCACGTTGTCCGCCACCCGCATGACCCCTTCGACGATGTCGTCGATGAAGGTGAAGTCCCGCTGCATCCGGCCGTGATTGAAGACGTCGATCGGCCGCCCCTCCAGGATCGCCTTGGTGAAGAGGAAGAGTGCCATGTCCGGCCGGCCCCAAGGCCCGTAAACGGTAAAGAAGCGGAGCCCCGTGGTCGGCAGATTGTACAGGCTGGAATAGGTGTGGGCCATCAGCTCGTTGGCCTTCTTGGTGGCGGCGTAGAGGGAGACCGGATGGTCCACGTTGTGGTGGACGGAGAAGGGCATCCGCGTATTGGCGCCGTAGACTGAACTGGAGGAGGCGTAGACCAGGTGCTTCACTCCATTATGCCGGCACCCCTCCAGGATGTTCATGAAGCCGACGATGTTGCTGTCGATGTAGGCGTGGGGGTTCTTGAGGGAGTAGCGGACCCCGGCCTGGGCCGCCAGGTTGACCACCACGTCGAATCGCTCCCTGGCGAAGAGGTCGGCGATTCTGTCCCGTTCTTCCAGCGACATCCTGACGAAACTGAAACCCTCCCGACCTTCCAGCCGGCCGAGGCGATCCTGCTTGAGCCGAACGTCGTAGTAGTCGTTGATGTTGTCGAGGCCCACGACCCGGTCGCCGCGCGCGAGCAGGCGCTGTGTCAGATGGGAGCCGATGAAGCCGGCCGCGCCGGTTACGAGTATTTTTTTCATTTTCTATCCCCTGTCAGTACTCCGCCTTCAGAGCCTCCAGAGCCTGAGCCCGGCATCGGCGACGGCTTTGGAGTCGAAAACCCCCTTCACGTCGACGAGAAGGGGTGCGCCGTTCATCATCCCCTTGAGCTTGTCAATGGAGAGCTGGCAATACTCCTGATGGGCAACTGCCACCACGACCGCCTCACTCTGCCTGAGTTCGGCGAACGGCACAAGGTTGACACCGTATTCATGCTCAGCTTCATCGACATCCGCCAGAGGGTCGCTCACCTGAACGTTGATGCCGTAGTCCTGCAGTTCCCGGATGATGTCGATCACCTTGGAGTTGCGCAGGTCCGGGCAGTCCTCCTTGAAGGTGAGCCCTAGCACGGTGACGGTGGCCCCGAGCACGTTGTGCCCGGCGTGGATCATCTCCTTCACGGTCCGCTGGGCAATGAACTTCCCCATGCCGTCGTTGATCCGGCGGCCCGCCAGGATTACCTGGGGAATGTAGCCGATCTTCTCCGCCTTGTGGGTCAGATAGTAGGGGTCGACGCCAATACAGTGCCCCCCGACCAAGCCAGGCTTGAACTTGAGAAAATTCCACTTGGTGCCGGCCGCCTCCAGGACGTCGTTGGTGTCGATGCCGAGCCGGTCGAAGATGAGAGCCAGTTCGTTCATCAGGGCAATGTTCAGGTCCCGCTGGGTGTTCTCGATAACCTTGGCCGCCTCGGCAACCTTGATGCTGGCGGCCTTGTGCACGCCGGCCGTCACCACCGACCCGTAGACCGCGGCCACGACTTCCAGGGTCGCCGTATCCTGGCCGGCCACGACCTTCTTGATCTTCGTGAAGGTGTGCTCCTTGTCGCCGGGGTTGATCCGTTCCGGGGAGTACCCCACCGTGAAATCGCGACCGCAGGTGAGGCCTGAAACCCGCTCCAGGATCGGCACGCACTCGTCCTCGGTCACCCCGGGATAGACCGTGGACTCGTAAACCACGATATCTCCCTTTTTCAATGCCTTAGCGACCGTCTCGGAGGCCTTGAGCATGGGGGTCAGGTCCGGCTGGTTGGCCTCATCCACCGGCGTGGGGACCGCCACGATATGAAAATCGGCCATCTTCAGTTCGTCGATCCGGTCCGTGTAGAGAATGTCGGACAAGCGGAGTTCATCGGCCGCCACCTCTCCGGTCCGGTCGATGCCGTCCTTCAGTTCCCGGATCCGGACCGCATTGATGTCGAAGCCGATGGTCTTTCTTACCCTGCCGAAGGCCACCGCCACCGGCAACCCTACATAGCCGAGGCCGACAACCGAGATGGTGCGATTATGAACTGCCATGGTTACCCCTTGAACGTTTGTTGATTATCCAGAAACCATTGATACGTGTCGGCAACCCCATCCTTCAAACCGATCCGGTGGCGCCAGCCAAGCGCCTGCAGCCTGGCCGGATCGGAGAGCTTGCGGGGGGTGCCATCGGGTTTGGTGGTGTCGAAGACCAGCTCTCCAGCATAACCGACCGCTTCCTTGACCAGCAGGGCCAGATCCCGGATGGACAACTCCTCTCCGCTGCAGATGTTCACGAACCCCGGCGAGGATTCGGCGTCAAGGAGCGAGGAGGTCCTGTCATCGGGAAGCGTCATCAGAAAGAGAGAGGCATCGGCAACATCGTCCACATGGATGAACTCACGGAACGGTGTGCCGGTACCCCAGATCGTCACCGTCGGCGAAGCTGCAACCTTTGCCTCGTGAAACTTCCGGATCAGTGCCGGCAGCACGTGGGAGGTTTCCAGGTCGAAGTTGTCGTTGGGACCGTACAGATTGGTCGGCATTCCGGCCAGGAACCTGGTGCCGTGCTGGCGGTTGTAGGACCTGCACATGATCAGGCCGGCAATCTTGGCTATGGCGTACGGCTCGTTGGTCGGCTCCAGGGGGCCGGTCAGAAGATCCTCCTCCCTGATCGGCTGGGGTGCCAACTTGGGGTAAATACAGCTGCTTCCCAGGAAGAGGAGTCTCTTCACCCCGGTCAGCCAGGAGTGATGGATGACGTTGGTCTGGATCGCCAGGTTGTCGTAGATGAAGTCGGCCGGAAAGCTGTTGTTGGCAACGATCCCCCCGACCTTGGCCGCGGCCAGGAACACGTACTCAGGCCGTTCAGTGGCAAAGAAGCCGGCAACGGCCTGCTGATCCCTCAGGTCCAAATCGCTGCTGGTCCTAAGGAGCAGGTTGTCGTACCCCTCGGCCCGGAGTTTCCGTACGATGGCCGATCCGACCAGACCCCGGTGTCCGGCGACATAGATGCGGCTCTTCTTATCCAAGTGACCGGCGCTCCATTTCGGCCAGTTCGAAGTCGGCATCCACCATCCGCTGCACCAGGCCGTCCAGGTCGACCCGCGGCTCCCAGCCGAGCTTCGTCCGGGCCTTGGACGCATCTCCCAGGAGCAGGTCCACCTCGGCCGGCCGGAAGTACTTCGGATCGATGGCGATCAGTTCCCGACCGGTCCGGCTGTCCACCCCCGTCTCGGTCAGTCCGTCACCCTGCCATGCCAAGGGTATGTCCAGACGGGCAAAGACCTTTTCCGCAAACGTGCGGACCGAATGGGTCTCGCCGGTGGCCACCACATAATCGTCCGCTGCCGGCTGCTGCAGCATCAGCCACATGGCCTCCACGTAATCGCCGGCAAACCCCCAGTCCCGCTTGGCATCCAGGTTCCCCAGGTAGAGCTTCTCCTGCAGCCCCAGCTTGATCCGTGCTGCGGCCCGGGTGATCTTGCGGGTGACGAAGGTCTCCCCGCGACGGGGCGATTCGTGGTTGAAGAGGATACCGTTGCAGGCGAAGAGCCCATAGCTCTCCCGGTAATTGACCGTGATGTAGAATGAATAGGCCTTGGCGCAGGCGTAGGGGGAACGGGGATAAAAGGGGGTCGTTTCTTTCTGCGGAGTTTCCAGCACCTTGCCGTACAGTTCCGAAGATGAGGCCTGGTAGAATTTTGTCTTCAGCCCGGTCTCCCGGATACCCTCCAGGATGCGGACCGCCCCCAGGGCATCCACCTCGCCGGTGTACTCGGGAACGTCGAAGGATACCCGCACATGACTCTGTGCCCCCAGGTTGTAGATCTCATCCGGCTGCACGTCCCGCAGGACCTTGTTGATGGAACTGGCATCGTTCAGGTCGCCGTAGTGCAGGAAGAGGCGGACGCCGGTTTCGTGGGGATCTCGATAGATGTGGTCGATACGGCCGGTATTGAACGAAGAGGAGCGACGGATAATCCCGTGCACCTCATACCCTTTCTGGAGGAGAAGTTCTGCCAGGTACGAGCCGTCCTGACCGGTAATCCCGGTGATAAGCGCCTTCTTCACAACCACACCTCTGTCCAGCTAATGAATTCGGTAAGGTACCCCAACCCCGGTTCATTTTCAATAAAAATCGGCTCAACAATAATACATTCTAATACATCCCTACTTCTCAGACATACCGCTTGAGGATTTCGTCGATGACATTGCTGGTGGACTTGCCGTCCACAAATGCCACCAGTTCGACCCTGCCGCCGTAGGACTCCACCACCTCACGGCCGACGACCCCTTCCAGGGTGTAGTCGCCCCCTTTCACGAGCACCTGGGGCCGCAGGGTCTCGATGAGCCGGAGCGGCGTATCCTCTTCGAAGATGACGACATAGTCGATGCAGTCCAGAGCGGCCAGCACATGGGCCCGCTCTTCCTCGCCGATGAGCGGGCGTTTTGCACCCTTCAGCCGCCGGATGGAGGCGTCGCTGTTCAGTCCCAACACCAGCAGGTCGCCAAAGGCCCGCGCCTGCTGCAGATATTTTACATGACCCACATGGAGGAGGTCGAAGCACCCATTGGTGAAGACCACCCGCTTGCCGCGCCCCTTTTCCGCCTCGATGATTCCGGCCAGCGCATCCAGGTTCTTGATCTTCGTATTGCTGTCCCGGTGACTTCTCCCGGCCTCTTCCAGGATCTCGGCCGGGCTGACCGTGGAGGTCCCCAGCTTGCCGACCACGATGCCGGCAGCCGTATTGGCCAACTGCGCCGCCTCGGCTATTCCCACGCCCCCCGCCAACCCCAGGCTCAGCACCGCCAGAACCGTGTCCCCGGCACCGGTCACGTCGAACACTTCCCTGGCAACGGTGGGGATGTGGACCGGTTCTGCGTTGGGGAATAAGAGCGACATCCCCTCCTCGCTCCGGGTGATGAGCAGCGAAGAAAGGTCAAGTTCCCCCAAGAGCCTTTCCGCAGCCCTGCCCAGACTCTGGCCGTCGCGGATCGGGACGCCGGCGGCCTGCTCCGCTTCCTTGCGGTTCGGGGTGATGACGGTCGCTCCACGGTACTTCAGGTAGTCGTTCCCCTTGGGATCGACCACTACCGGGATGCCGAGCCGTTGACCGGTCTCGATGACCGTTGTCAGCACCCGCGGAGTCAGCACCCCCTTCAGGTAGTCGGAGACCACGAAGACCTGATATGCGCTCCCCTCCTGCTCCAGAAAGCGGATGATCGCATCTTCGCTCTCCCTTCCGATCTCGTCCTTCGATTCCCGGTCGATCCGGACGATCTGCTGATGGGCCGCGATCACCCTGGTTTTCTTGCTGGTGCGGCGCTGCGGGTCTTCGAAGATACCGTCGGTATCGACCCCCTTGCCGCTGAAGACGTGGCGGAGCAGCGTCCCGTTGTCGTCGGCACCGATGACGCTGCAGACCCCCACCCGGCACCCCAGCGCCACCAGGTTGTTGACCACGTTGCCGGCCCCCCCCAGGCGCAGGTCCTCCCGCAGCACATCCACCACCTGGACCGGCGCCTCCGGGGAGATCCGTTCCGTCTTCCCCCAGAGGTACTCGTCCAGCATCAGGTCACCGATGACCAGGGCGTTGATCTCCTTGGCCCGGGCGAAGAGGGATTCGATATCTTTTCTTTCCATGAAAGCTCCTTGAAGCGTGATCAGAGGTCAGGCATCGCCGGCAGCCATTGCCGACGCCCGGTCACGAGTCCCTCTTCCCGAGTCTATCCAGAATCCCCGCCGCCAGCAGCGGGATCATGATCTCGTGGTGACCGGTGACGGTGTAGCCGCGGCTCTTGCCCGAGGTGGGCCGTTTCACCACATTCTGCAGGGGACGGTAGTGCTGCTGCATGTCGAAGTTGGCCGTGGTGAAGTGGTCCACGTGATGTCCCAGGTTCTGGGCAATGGAGAGGGCCTTGAGGAAGACCTCGGGCAGGAGCACGGCGCTCCCCAGGTTCAGGTAGACCCCGCCGTCCCCCAGTTCGCTGACAATGGAGGTGAATATCTTGAAGTCCGTGAACGTGGCCTGGCCGATAACCGCACCGTCGGCCTCGGGATGCTGATGGATGATGTCGGTGCCGAGCGCCACATGCACGGTCACCGGTATTTCCCGTTCCGTGCAGATGGAGAGCAGGCTCCACTCCCGATGGGGGTTGTCGTTCTCGTTGATGAACCGCCCCACTGCCTCGCCGTACCCCTGCCCTTTGGCAATCCCGGCCTTGAGAGCCCGGTTGATATCCCGGCCGGTCTCCTCAGCCATGCCAAAGGTGCCGCAGTGAAGCACCGCCCCGACGTCTTCGCTGGTCTCGCCGATCAGGGAGATCTCGTAATCGTGGATGGAGCCTGCCCCGTTCAGGGCAAAGGCGGTGATGACGTCCGCCTCCACCAGGCTCCTCAGCACCGGTTGGAGCCCGCATTTGATGACATGGGCCCCCATGGCCACCACCACCGGCTTCCCCTTCTCCCGTGCGGCAACCACGGCGTCGATCACGCCGAGAAGCGCCTCGGCTCCCAGTTGAGGCGGCATGGCAGCCAAGAGGTCGGACACGGACATACCGGCCCTGACGGCACCTGACTTGTCACGCGTCATGACCGTCTTGTTGCTGCGGGTGGCTATGGGGTAGGTCTTGACGCCGGACAGGTCGATCGGTTGGTATTTCATCACCAGCTCCTTGGGTAGATCAAAGATTCAGCAGCTCTTGCGCCATCCGTACAATTTCCGTCTCGGGAATCGTCCGGATGGAAACGTCTGTCTTGTCCGGCTTTGCCGGATTTACCCTGCTCCCCGACGTGAGCACTCGATGCCGCGCCGTCGCAGCAAACGGAGGCGCCGTGGCGCCGAAAAGGGCAAGAGATGGCACATTGCTGGCCCAGGCCATGTGGGTCGGCCCGGTATCGCCGCCGATCACCAGATCGGCCCTGCTTATGGCGGCCTTCAACTGGTTCAGATCGAGACGGGGGAGAACCGTCACGTTGGGCGAATGGTCCGCCAGATAGGTGGCCGTCGCCAGTTCGGTGGGAGAGCCGTGACAGACAAGGATATTTTGCTTGAGGGCATTGGCCACCGTAGCCCACTTTTCCTTCGGGTAATTTTTGTAATCGATGCTGGTCTCCGGGACAAGCACGATGTTTTTCCTGTCATGCCGGAAATAATCTGTCGTTACCGCTTCATGCTCGGGCCGATGAAACAGAAAAGCGGCCTTGCCGGTCAGCATGTCGTGGTCCGGCGCGACGCCGAGGCTGGCGCTGACCAGGGCGGTATACCGGTTAACCGCCGGCTCGGCCAGCGAAATGGAGAAGGTCCTGGTATAGAACAGGGTCGCCAGCGGCTCCTTGACCACCGCGCGATGGAATCCGGTGCGCACACCGCCCAGGCGCCGGGCAACCAGAGCTGACTTGAGCATCCCGTGCAGATCGATGACCAGGTCGAACTCGCCAGCTTCTCTCAGCTTCCGCTGCTCGGCGCGGATAGCGTGCCACGAAAGATTCTTCTTGAGCCGCTTCAAATCCAGCTTGATCACTGCTTGCAGGTCGGGATGGTAGTCAAGGATATCGGCGAACTTGCTGTCAGCCACCCAGGTGATCTCCGCATCGGGGAAACGGCGACGGATCAGCTGCAGCGAGGCCATGCAGAATACGATGTCGCCCAGCGATGAAAGCCTGACGATGGCGATCCTCATCGAACCAACCGGTAGTGTTTCCTGCTCAGCTCAAGACCGAACAACTGCTCCAGCTTCAGCATCAGGCGGTGCCGCCGTTCCCGCCTGGTCAGGATATGGGAAGGGTCGGCCCCAAAAAGCCCGGGTACCTCTTTGGGGAGCCAGTCTGCCATTACAGAAGGGTGGGTTCCGGCAAATTCTCGCAGGATGGAGGGATCGACCTGACTGTAATCAATCTTTTGGGGTGTCTTGGTCCAGTACTGCTGCACCTTCTCGGACTTGCGATTCATCTGCTCTTCGCTTCTGACCCAGCCGTAATGGTAAACCGTTGCATCGGCCAAGGCTGCCCGCGGGTAGCGACCCCGTTTATTGGAGCCCAGCACCAGGAAGAACAGGCCATCCGGTGAATAACTCCGAATAGTATTTCTGATAATGCGCGGTGCCCGACGGTACCAGCCCGGACTCCACGCATAGGTACGATGGTTGCCGTAAAAATGAAGATAGTCAAAGACCAGGGCTTCGACCTGCTGGTCGGGGAGATGCCTTTCCATGGCTGCTCTGATCTTTGGCAACTCGCTCTCGTGGAGCACCTCATCGGCCTCCAGATAAAACGCCCAGTCTCCGGTGCAGTTGAAGTGGGCGATATTCTTCTGCTGGCCGTAGACATAGCCGCTCACCTTCATCTGCTCGTTCCAGACATTTTCGATGATCCTGATTTTGGGATCGCCGATCTCCTGCACAAGGCGTAGCGTATCGTCCTCGCTCGGACCGATATTGACCACGAACTCGTCGCATAGTGGCAGCGCAGACTTGATCGACTGGACGAAAGGGTAACCAAGGATCTCGCCATTGCGCACGAAGGTGAAACAGCTGACTTTCATATAGTACTCCGAACATCTATGCCAGGCATGGACAATTGATAGGCTCAGCAGGCACTCGCGAGCTCATAAATCTTGGTTTCATACTGATTAGTGCGACAACCTGGTTTCCCGGCAATGAATACGGATGGGCAACGGCCTACCGATTCGCCTCTGCTCTCATATAGCATTCACTCACTACGCCGTCGATTCCGCTGCCGCTCCACCAATTTTGCATACTTGGCAAAAACCGATACCGCATTGGAAACTGATACCAGATAGCCGGCAAAACCGTCAAGGAAGCCCAGTTGCAGCAGATAGGTACGAAAGAAGGTATATGCTGGCCGCACCGTCACGTCGAGGAATCCGGCGCGCCTCCCTGCAGCAAAGAGTTTCTCAGCCCCGAGATCGGTGTACCGGTTCATCTTTGTCAACATATCGCCGAAACCGGCAAACGAGTAGTGGAGAAGGTGATGGCGACACGTCCCCACCTCGCCGTCCACCAGCACCCTCTCATGGACCGATTCCGGGGAAAAGTGGCCCCGTCGCCGGTCGAACAGGCGAATGGTCCGATCGGGATACCATCCGCAATGACGGATCTCTGACCTGCCGACAAAGGTCCTGCGGGGAACCGAGTAGCCGGCCACAGGGAGTCCCTCCCCCGCGATGTCACGAATTTCTGCGGCCAGTTCCGGCGTCACCCGTTCATCACAATCAATGCTGAGGATCAGGTCGTACGTGGCGAGATCAACAGCAGCCTGCTTCTGTGGACCGAAGCCGCGCCAAGGGACGATGTGAACCTTATCAGTGAATCCACGGGCAATCTCAACAGTGTTGTCACTGCTCCCCGAGTCAACGACCACGATCTCATCAACCCATTGCACGCTCGCGAGACAATCGCCGATTCTCTGCTCTTCATCCCTGGCGATTACTACGCACGAAATTTTCGCAGCCATTCCCTTAACTCCCGGGGCTGTCATTTGTCATCAGGTCCCCTGCCAACCCCCATCCGACGGGGCATCCCCGCAGATGCCAGGCAAACAGAGCTGCATTGACCTTTAGACGATTGCGGGCCTTGCTGCTCAAAGGGGACGCAATCACCTGGAGTAACAGCGAACAGCACAATTTGAACAACAGTCCACAAGCCAGCAACAGGGTGGAAGCCCGGGAGTGATACTTACGGAAAAAACATGCGCGTGACCGCCAGTATTCTACCCGGGCAGCGATGTTCACCCGCTTGGCAGTCCCCCCCTGAAGGTGATAGATACGCGCCGTGGGGTGAAACACCACCCGCCAACCATGACGCTTCATTTCCAGACACCAGGCCGTCTCTTCAAAGAAGAAGAAAAAATCCTCATCGAGCATACCGACCTGATCAACGGCTCTCTTTGAAACCACCATGCAGGCACCGATGATCGATTCGACGTCCACTGGTGACTCGAAGCGAGCCTCCTTGCCGGGATAACGCCGAGGAAACAGGCGGCGAAGTATCGACTTGTTCAGAAGTTCGGTGGCAAGGGTAGGATAATTTGCAATGGAATTCTGTAGTGTCCCATCCGAATTCAATAGTTGCCCTCCACAAATGGCAACTTCCGGATGCGCATCCATGAATGAAGTAATATCGGCAATGGCTGAATCGGTCAAAACAGTGTCGGTGTTGAGCAACACCAGGTAGGTTCCTGCGGCCCTTCTGATGCCCTGATTGTTCGCTTTGGCGAATCCAAGATTACGGCCATTCTCCACGCAGATGACTTCGGGAAAAGCCTCCCTCACAGCGTCCAGACTACCGTCAGAGCTACCGTTATCAACCAGCACTATCTCGAAAGTGAGGGGGGACACGGTGGCATAGATGGATTTGATGCAATCAAGCAGGATCGCTTTGGTATTCCTATTCACAATAACAAAGGAAATATACATCAACTACCCGCTTTCAGAATTTGTCGCTGCCTGAGCTGCCCATCAGCTTAACAGTGAACAGATGCCGTTGATAACCATCTGAACCGTAATACTTTCACGGCACTCCGCATCCCGATCGCACTCCTTGCGGGCGCAACGGCTGCACAACAGTGGTGACTGGATGACAACATGATTGCTGCCGCGCGGACCGGTCAACTTGCCGTTGGTTGCGCGGAAAAATGAGACGGTGGGCGTGCCGACGGCTGCAGCAATGTGCAACGGCCCGGTGTCGGGAGCCACTACCAGATCGACCCTTTTCAGCAAGGCAGCAAGTCCTGTCAAGGTGAACCGGTCGAGCACCCGCGCCCCCTTGCCAACCCCCTGTGCAACCGCAAGCGCACTCTGCCGCTCGGCCTCACTCCCCCAGGAAAGCAGGATCGAGCAGTCGGGGAACTCCTCCCGCAACATTCGGCCCAGCTCAGACCAGCGAGGGTCAGCCCAGAGCTTCGTCCGCCAGGAGGTGCCGCAGTGGAACAGAAACACCAGTCCGTCGCCCAGTGTCAACAGGAGCACCTCGGCCGCTGCATCATCCTCCGGCCGGGTAGCGATGGTGGATTTCAGCGCCATACCGTTGAAATCCCGGCCGAACGGCACGCTGACCAGCCGGAGGTATTTGTCGGTCACATGATAATCCTGGCGCCGCAGCGGGACCTGGCGGGTGGTGAAGAGCAGGTTCGGCGTTTCGCGCACCACGTCGCGGGCAAATCCCACCCGGTCGCTGCAGCCGCTCGACCAGGCAATCAGGCCGCTCTTCACGTTTCCCTGGATATCGAAGACCAGATCATAGGCCCTCTCCCGCAGGGCGCGGCGCACGGCGCCGATCTCCCGCCTGGTCGCCGCTGCGAAAGGTGCCTTTCGCCATGCCTTGGTCCGCACCGTGTGGAGCATGGCCAGTTGCGGGTGCCCGACCAGAATCTCCCTGAACGGCTCTTCCACCACCCAGTCCACTTCAATGCCGGGCGACACCTGGTGCAGATAGTCCAGGACCGGGAGGGCATGGATGATGTCGCCGAGGGCGGAGGTTTTGACGATCAATACTCTCATGACTGGCTCGGGGCTCGGGGCTCGGGGTTCGGAACTGATACCGGCGAACACTGCCGATCGCTCTGCTCTTTCAATCGCTCAGCAGCTTCGACCACCATGGCCGGGGTGACGGCGGTCATGCAGCAGTGGTCGGTGGGGCACTCCCGCTTCATGCAGGGAGCACAGTCGACCTGTTCACGCACGAGCACCGCATGCTCTGCCAGGGGATAGGTGGTCGAACTGTCGGTGGAGCCGAACACCGCCACCAGCGGCACCCCGAAGGCCGCGGCGATATGCATCGGACCGGAATCATTGGTGACAAAGAAGTTGCAGCGCTTGATCACCGCCATCAGTTCCCGCACCCCGGTCTTCCCGGCCAGATCCAGCACCGGTGCCGACATGGTCCGGGCGATATCCGCGGCAATCCCCGCCTCGCCCGATCCGCCGGTCAGTACGATCTTCGCCCCCCATCGTCCGGCCAGGGTGTCGGCCACGGCTGCGAACCGTTCCGGGTACCACCTCTTTGCCGAGCCATAGGTGGCACCGGGATTGATGCCGACAACATACTCTCCGGGTCCTATCCCGCCAGCGCTGAGCAACCGGGCCGCCGCGGCATCCTCGGCCGGCGAGGTCGCCAGCAGTTGCGGTTTGGCCGAAGCAGTGATGCCGTAATGGGCAAGAAGGGAGAGGTATGCCTCGGACTGGTGACCGGTCGTCACCTGCTGCCGTTTCGGCACACCGTAGTTCAGGAGCAGCCCCCGGCCGTCGCTCCGGAGGCCAAGCCGGCGCGGCACGCGGGCAAGCCAGGGGAGCAGTGCCGCATCCAGCGAGTTGGGGAGGATGATCGCCAGGTCGAAGGCATGACGCTTCAGCTCCGCCGACAGCCTGAGCCTCCCCCCTGCGCCCCGATGGCGGCCCTTCCGGTCATACACCACCACCTGGTCAACCCAGGGGTGGTACGTGAAAAGTTCCGCCACCAACGGCGTGGCCAGGACGCTGATATGGGCATTGGGAAAGAACTCCCGCACCGCACCGATGGCCGGGGTGGTCATGACCGCATCCCCCAGCCAGTTTACGGCACGGATCAGGATCTTGCCGATAGCGGCCGGATCGATTGTCTCTACAGCCTTACCCAAATCTTCGCCTTCTGCCGTCAAGGTGTCGCCAGTCCCCAGTCCCTAATCCCCAGTCCCTAATCCCCAGTCCCTAACTTCTCTGCCTCATCCACCAGCATCACCGGGATCCCCTCCCGGATCGGGTAACGGAGCCTGCAGGCGCCGCAGGTGAGGGCCGGGAGCTCCTCTTCGTACGAAAGATTCCCCTTGCAGTGCGGACAGACGAGGATCGCCAGCAATTCGTCCGATAGTGCCATATCTACCTCCGGTTTTGAAGCAGTTTGTCCAGGCGCTCGCCGAGCAGAGCCGGATCGGAGAACTCCAGTTCGAGAGAAGCCACGTAGCACGGCACCTCCTCGCTCCCCAGCGCCATCAGCTTCACCGCGTCCTTGGCCGTGGTGATCAGGTAGTCGGCGCGCGTGGAACGGAGCAGCCGGGCCAGGGCAGCACACTCATCATCGCCGTAGCCGGTATGGTCCGGGAAGGCCAGGGTGGCAGCCAGCACGACCCCCTCGTGCTCCAGTTCGTCGAAGAAACCGGCCGGATCGGCGATCCCGGCAAAGGCCACCCCGCGCAGTCCCGCCAGTTCCTCGAATCGCCGTTGGGTGCTGTCGGACAGGGAGGTGAATCCGCTCAGCCGGTGCCTGGCACGACAGGTTGGCACGTTGACCGGCAGCGGCACGGTAACCTGCACGTCGTCGCTGCAGCGGGTAAAAAGCGCCAGGTCCGCCCTGCCTGCCGCCGAGACCGGCTCCCTGAGGAAGCCGGCAGGGAGGGTACGGCCATTGGCGAACGGCTCCCGGCTATCAAGGAGGAGGATGTTCAGGTCGCGCCGCAATCGCAGGTGCTGAAAGCCGTCGTCCAGGATGAAGATGTCCGGATTCAGCCGTTCCATGGCCAGGCAACCGGCCCGGTAACGGTCGCTGCCGATCACCACCATCACCCCGGGCACCAGGTCCGCCAGGAGGCACGGCTCGTCGCCGGCCTCTTCCGGCTCCAGCAGGCGGCGGTTACCATCGGCAACGATGGCAACGGTTCCCTCCAGTCTCCCGCCGTAGCCACGGCTGAGGACCGCCACCCGCTTCCCCCGTGACAGGAAGTAGCGGGCGAGCCAGGCGGTCATGGGGGTCTTGCCGGTCCCTCCGAGGGTGATGTTCCCCACGGATATCACCGGCCTGGGGAGTTTGTGCGACCTGAGCAGACCCGCGGCAAAGGCCGCCGCACGTAGACGCATGACCAGCGAGTAGAGCACGGCAGAGACGCGCAGCAGGACCAGCAGCAGGCGGTCGGCTGCGCCCTGCCTCTCCCCGCTCAGAAGCGCCTTGAAATACTCCTCACCCTTCACGGTTTTGCCTCTCCCACTCCCGAGTCCCCGGTCCTCGGTTCCAGAATCTTCTCAATCACCGCCAGATGGCGCTCAGTGGCACCGCCGTTCTCCTCGACCACCCTCCGGCCCCGTTCCCCCATGGCCCGGCGGCGTGCAGCATCCTGCAGCAGGTCCGCCACGGCCGCGCCGAACGTCTCCCCATCCGTGACCTGCACCCCCGCCTCTCCGGCCAGCACGAGCCGCGATATCTCGCGAAAGTTCTCCATGTACGGTCCAAAGACGACCGGAACCGCAAGGGATGCCGGCTCCAGGAGGTTATGCCCGCCGACCGGCACCAGGCTTCCGCCGACAAAGACCAGGTCCGACACGGCATACAGACGCATCAGCTCGCCGATGGTGTCCACCAGGAGCACCTCTCCTGGTGCAAGGATGGGGGAATCCTCTGCCAGACGCGACCGTCGGGTGTAGGCGCAGCCGGCTTTCTCCAGCAGGCCGGCCACTTCGTCAGCCCGCTCCGGATGGCGTGGCACCAGGACCAGCACCACCGACAGACCGGCTGCCGCCAAGGCCCGAAAGGCGGCGATCACCTGCTGCTCCTCACCGGGGTGGGTACTGCCGGCCGTCACCACCAGAGCGTCCGGCGGCAGGCGATAGGCGGTGCGGATGCCAAGGCGTTCGTCCGGGGTCGGTACGGTCACGGCGAGGTCGTACTTCAGGTTGCCGGCCACAAAGACCCGGCCGGGATCGGCGCCAATGGCGGCGATGCGCCTCCCGTCCTCGGCACTCTGCATGCACAGGGCGGAAAAGTGGGCAAGAACCCCCCCGAAGAACGGTCGCAGGCGGAGATAGCGGCTGAACGAGCGGTCGGAGATGCGGCCGTTCACGATCACGACCGGAATCGCCATCTCCCGTGCAATCCGGACAAAATTGGGCCAGATCTCGGTCTCGACAATGACGATGAGTGCCGGCCGGGCCAGCGAAAGCAACCGGCGGACGGCAAAAGGATAGTCAAAGGGAAAGTGGAGGGCCAGGTCCACCTCACCGATCCCCTGGCCGATGGCACGGCCGGTTTCGGTCATGTTGGAGAGGATGAGAGGGCGGAACGGAAACCGTTGTTTGAGCCCCTTCAGGAGCGGCTTTGCGGCGATGGTCTCGCCGACCGATACGGCATGGACCCAGATCGGCCCGCGTCCCCGCAGGGGAGCGAGCAGGCCGTCATCCACCAGCCCGAAGCGGGCCTTCAGCGACGCCGGCCGCCCGCGGCTGACGGAACGGTAGAGGTGGTAGGCCAGGATGAACGGCAGGGCCAGGAACAACAGAATGTTGTACAGTTGGTACATGTTGACAGCCTTTACCGATCCCTAGTCCCTAGTCCCTAGTCCCTGGTCCCGGAAGTATCCGTCAGCCCTTTCCGTCACGTCCCGCAGGCTGGCCTCGATCCGTACCCGGAATGCCTCCAACTCTTCCCCCTCCTGGTAACGGAGCGGTTCGCCAACCACGTAGACACCGCGGGAAAACGGCTTCGGGATGAGAAACCGGTCCCAGCTCCCCAACCGCCAGGCCCTGGTCGCACTGAAGGCCATCGGGATGACCACCTTCCCCGTCAGCCTCGCCACCTGCGCGACACCCGGCTTTACAACCTCGCACGGCCCTTTGGGGCCATCCGGGGTAATGGCGACGTCATTGTCGTCCCGCAGCAACCGGACCATCTCCTTCAGCGCCGCTGTCCCCCCCTTTTTCGACGATCCCCGCACCAGCCGGAACCCGAAACGCTCCATGACCTTGGCGATGATTTCGCCGTCGCGGTGGGTACTGATAAGGACATGCATGGCCCTGCCCGGATAGATGAACGGAATCATCAGCAGCCGGCCATGCCAGAAGATACCGACAAACCCCTCACCCTTGCCGGTGAAGGAGGGCATCACCTCCCGCCCCACCAGTTCGATCCGCATGCTGGCGTACAGCAGCCGGATCAGCAGGTAGAGGAGATAGGGGGCAACGCCGAGGCTCAGCTGCCTGGCAATGTTACGGCGCAGCTGCTTCATGATTCCTGAAACTGCATGTCGTACAGACGCCGATAGACCCCGTCAAGGGCCAGGAGCTGGTTGTGGTTGCCGCTTTCCACGATCCGCCCCCCTTCCAGCACCACGATCCGGTCGGCATGGAGGACCGTGGAGAGGCGGTGGGCGATGACGAAGGTGGTCCGGTTCGTCATCAGGTTGTTCAGCGCCTGCTGGACCATCTGCTCGCTCTCGGTATCCAGCGCGCTGGTCGCTTCGTCCAGGATCAGGATCGGCGCATCTTTCAGGATCGCCCGGGCAATGCAGAGCCGCTGGCGCTGGCCTCCGGAGAGCCGCACCCCGCGATCGCCGATGCTGGTGGCATACCCCTCCGGCATCTCCGTGATGAAGTCGTGGGCAAAGGCGGCCCGGGCCGCGGCCTCCACCTCGGCATCGGTGGCATCGGGCCGGCCGTTGCGGATGTTGTTGGCAATGGTCTCGTTGAACAGAATCGTCTCCTGGTCCACAAGGGCTATCTGGCCGAGCAGGTCACGCAGCCGGAGAGCCTTGATATCGATCCCGTCGACCTGGATCGTGCCCCGCTTGACGTCGTAGAATCGGGTGATGAGGGATACCAGCGTGGTCTTCCCCCCCCCCGACGGCCCTACCAGGGCGATGATCTCCCCCTTGCGGGCCTCCAGGTCGATCTGACGAAGGACCCACTCTTCCTGGTCTCCGTAGGCGAACCAGACGTCGCGAAGTGCCACGTCCCCCCGCGCCCGCTCCAGGGCGGCCGGTGTTGCCGGCTCAATGATCTCCGAGCGCTCGTCAATGGAGGCGAAGACCCGCTCCGCGGCCCCAAGCGAACGCTGCAGGGTGTTGAAGGTACCGCTCAGCTTCTTGATCGGATTGAACAGCAGGATCATTGCCGTGATGAAGGAGAGGAGCGCCTCCGGCTTCATCCCGCCGCTGATGACCTGGTACCCGCCGAACCAGAGCACGCCGGCGATCCCCAGCGAGGTGAGGAGTTCCATGACCGGCACGGAGAGCCCCTCGTACTTGATCCCCTTCCGCATGAAGTGATAGAACTCCCGGTTGGCGGCCGTGAACCTGGCCACCTCCCGCGGCTCCAGGGCAAAGGCCTTGATCACCTTGATCCCGGAAAAGCTCTCCTGCAGGATGCTGGTCAGGTTCCCCATCCGCCCTTGGCTCTCCTGGGACGCCGCCTTGATCCGCTTGCCGATCTTTCGGGCCGGCACCACCGAGGCGGGGATCACCAGGAAGGCGATGATCGCCAGCTTCCAGTTGAGATAGAAGATCAGCACGAGGAGCGAGAGCGCCCCGAATCCGTCGCGGAAGAGGCTGGTGATGACGTTCGCCACCCCCTCCTGCATCATGGTCACGTCGTTCAGGACCCGCGACATGAGGTTGCCGGTCTGCTGGCGGGCGAAGTAGCCGATGCTCAACCCCATGTTGCTCCGGTAGATCTCGTTCCGGATGTCCTGGATGGCCAGCTGCCCGGCGGTACGGATGAAGTACTCGTTCACGTAGCGGGCAAGCCCCCGCAGCACGAAGATGCCGATGATGGCCAGCGGCAGGAGCTGCAGGAGCAGCCGGTTGTTGTTGGAGAAGATCTGCTTCAGCATCGGCCCGGCCAGATAGGCGAAGCCGCTGTCCATGCCGCCGACCACGAGGGACGCGATGGCTGAGATGATGATCCGCCAGGTGTAGGGTTTGCTGTAGGTAAGAAGTCGCTTGAAGGTTTCCATGTAATCCTATACGTGAACCGCCGAGGTCGAGGTTTCTATCGTACGTCTCTCAGATGTTCCTCTGCGTACTCTGCGGTAAATGCTTTTTCCACGTTACTGCCTCTGTCCCGATCCGGCCATCTCCAGGGCGAGCGCGGCGACGCGCCGCGAGGCGCCGGGCTCGCCGAGCTTGTCGCGTATCCCCTGCAGTTTGGCGACGACCCCATCCCGGTAGCCGTCATCGGCCAGATACCGCTCGATCTCTGCCGCTATCGGCGCCGGTTCCGCCTCGTGCTGCAAGAGTTCCGGCACCACCCGCTCGTCGGCCACAATGTTGCCGATCCCGACGTGCGCCACCTTCACCAGCCGTTTCCCCACCGCATAGGTAAGGGGCGCCACCTTGTAGATGATCACCTCGGGGATGCCGAGCAGCGCTATCTCCAGGGTGACGGTCCCCGATGCGGCGATGATTGCGTCGCAGACCTGCATGACGTCATAGTTCTTCCCCTGGACGATGGTTACCGCCACGCCGCTGCCGGCCAGCAGGCCATCCACCAGGCTCCGCTCGATGCTGGACGCCAGAGGGAGGACGAACCGGAGGTCGGGAAAGCGTTTCTTGAGGAGGGCCGCCGACTCCAGCATGACCGGCAGTAGGGAGGTGATCTCGCTCCGGCGGCTGCCGGGAAAGAGTCCGACGACGCGTCCCCCCTTGAGCCCGAAGGCCTCCAGGGCCTCGTCACGGGTCATGGTCGGCCGGACCATCTCCAGGAGCGGATGACCGACAAAGGTGACCGGCGCCCCAACCCGCTCATAGATCGGGACCTCGAAGGGGAAGATCACCGCCACGTGGCTTACTGTCGCGGCGATTTTCTTCGCCCGGCCCGGTCGCCAGGCCCAGACCTTGGGGCTGATGTAGTAGAGGACCGGCACGCCGGCAGCTTTGGCCACGGCAGCCAGGCGCAGGTTGAAGCCCGGGTAGTCGATGAGGACAAGGAGGTCCGGAGGGGAGCTGCGGAGAATCCGTTTGAGGATGGCAAAGGCCCTAGCAATGACCCGGAAGTGGGAGACGACCTCCACCAGCCCCATCACGGCCAGCGTGTTGGCGTCCACCAGGGTCTCGACACCGGCCGCCCGCATGGCAGTGCCGCCGATCCCGAAAAAATGGCTGCCCGGCTCGAGCTGAAGCGCCTCTTCGACGAGCCTGGCGCCGTACATGTCACCGGAGGCCTCGCCGGCAACTATCATGATCCGCTTGCCCAACGAACGACGTCTCCCCGTCCTCCCCAAAGGGGAAGAACTCCTCAGTTCAACACGGAGACACGGAGGACACGAGGGGGAACCGCCACCGTTCCGGTCATGGTCCCCCTGTATTCACTCCGTGTGCTCAGCGTCTCTGCGTTTGCTGCAGGCTCATCAGCCTACCGGATGCAACCCCGCTGCGAAGATTCCACGAATGCCAGGAACTGCTGCACCTCCGGCGTCTGCGGCACCTCTGCCCGGATCCGGGCCAGGGCCTCGTCGGCCTTGCAGTCCGAGGTGAAGATCATGTAGGCCTTCTTGATGGAGGAGATCGCCTCGTCGCTGAAGCCGCGCCTTTTCAGGCCGATCAGGTTCACGCCGCGCAGTTCGGCGTCCCGTTTCTTGCCGGTGGCGGCGATGGTGAAGGGGGGAAGGTCGCGCCCCACCAGCGTGCCGCCGCCGATCATGGAATGGGCGCCGATCCGTGTAAACTGATGGACGGCCGACAGCCCGCCGATGTTGGCGAAGTCTTCCACCGTGATGTGCCCCGCCAGGGTGGCGGCATTGGCCATGATCACGCTGTTGCCGATGTGGCAGTCGTGGGCCACGTGGGAGTAGGCCATGAAGAGGTTGTCGTTGCCGATGGTGGTTTCACCGTCGCCGGTCACCGTGCCGAGGTTGATCGTGGAAAACTCGCGGATGATGTTCCGGTCGCCGATCTTCAGGTAGGTCTCCTCCCCCTTGTATTTGAGATCCTGGGGAATCGCTCCGACCGAAGCCAGCTGGAATATATGGTTGTACTCGCCGATGGTGGTCCACCCCTCCACGACGGCATGGGGGCCGATCTTGGTCCCCTTGCCGATCCTGACGTTAGCCCCGATGACGGCGTAGGGGCCTATCTCCACCTCCTCAGCCAGTTCGGCACCGGGATGAATTACTGCTGTTGCGTGTATCATCAAACTACTCCTTTGGAACAACACCTCGTTGTATGGTCTTGGCTTCTGTCCGGCATCAGCTTGCCGGCCCCGCCTTACTGCCTGTCCATCTCAGCGAACGTCGCCTTGAGATCCGCTTCGGCCGCCAGTTTGCCGTCCACGTAGGCTTTGCCGCTGAAGCACCAGATGCCGCGCTTGCAGGCGGTAGCCGTCATCTCGATCCTGAGCTGGTCGCCGGGACGGACCGGCCGGCGGAACTTGGCATTGTCGATACTGGCAAAATAGCAGACCTTCTTCCGCACCTCGTCATCAGAGGCAAGATAGGCGAGAATCCCCCCCACCTGGGCCATTCCCTCGATGATCAGCACCCCGGGCATGACCGGGTGCCCCGGGAAATGCCCCTGAAAAAACGGTTCGTTGATCGTCACGTTCTTGATGCCGACGATCCGCTTGCCGTCCTCGTGCTCCACCACCCGGTCCACCAGGAGAAACGGATAGCGGTGCGGAAGAATCTTCATGACTTCGTTGATGTCCATTATCATCTGCCACTCCATTAAGAAACAGTATTCAAAGGTGGTTGAACGGTTGAACCGACCAGACCGATCAACTACTCACCCGATTTCCTCAGCATTCCTTCCAGTTCCGCCAGACGCTTTTCCAGACCGGCTATGGTCTTGCGCATCTCCGGCAGGCGGCTGAAAACGGTCGAGGACTTCAGCCATTCCCGGTGGGGGATGGCCGGACTACCGCTCAGCACCTCCCCTGCCGCTACGTTTCCCGGCACGCCGGATTGGGCGGCGATCATGACGTTATCCCCAATCGTCAGGTGGCCGGCGATTCCCACCTGCCCCCCCAGGGTTACGTGGTTCCCGAGCTTGGTACTGCCGGAGATCCCCACCTGGGAGACGATCATGCAGTTCTCGCCGATCACGCAGTTGTGCGCCACCTGGACCAGGTTGTCGATCTTTGTGCCGCGCCTGATGACGGTGGCTTCCAGGGCGGCCCGGTCAATGACCGTATTGGCGCCGATCTCCACGTCGTCCTCGATCACCACGATGCCGATCTGGGGAATCTTGTACCAGGCCGGACCGTCAGGCGCATAGCCGAAACCGTCGCTGCCGATCACCGTGCCGTTGTGGATGGTGACCCTGCTGCCGATCCGGCACCGTTCCCGCACGGAAACCCCGGCGTGGAGGGTGACGTCGTCCCCCAGCACGACACCGGGATAGAGGGTGACGCCGGGATAGAGGGTAACCCGGTCACCGATCCGCACGCCGTCCGCGACGAAGGCCCCGGGATAGACCGTGGCGCCGGCCCCGATGACTGCCGTTCCGGCGACAAAGGCTCCGTCCATGACCCCCAGTGCTGCCAAGGGGCGGGAGGTGAACAGGGTGAGCAGCTTCGCAAAGGCGAGATAGGGGTTGGCGACCTCGATGGCATTCCGGCCGTGGCTGTCGGCCCCTGGCGGCAGGATCACCGCTGCCGCCCCGGTGGAGGCCACCTTGGCTGCATACTTGGGGTTGGCCAGGAAGGTGATCTGCCCGGCACCGGCATCGTCGAGGGTCCCGAGCCCGGCGATGCGCACCGAGGCATCACCGATCACCCGGCCGCCGAGATACTCGGCCAGTTCCTGTAATGTCTTTTCCACGTACGTTTCCTTTGGCAATACTGCTCTACTTGCGGATCTGGTCGCCCATCTTCTTCACGGCGTTGAACTGGCGCAGGATGTCATCGGTCAGGTCCGACTTGTCGTCGATGAAGATCATGCTCTCGTTCTTGACGAACACATAGGTGAAGGCGTTCTTGCGGCCGTACTCCTGAATCACCTTGACGATCTCCTCGACGATCCGGTTGGTCAATTCGTCGTTCTTGGCCTGCAGGTCGTCCTGGGCATCCTTCAGAAACCGCTGGAACTCCTTCAGTTTCTGCTGGTAGTCCTTCTCCTTGGCCCCCCGGGCCGTTTCGGAAAGAAGAACGCTCTGTTTTTCCAGTTCACCTTTAAGCTTCTTCAGCTCCTCTTCCTTGCTGTTCTTCTCCGACTCATAGCGGGCGGCACGCTGGGCAAGCTGGTCCTTGGCCTCCTTGCCGGCATCCGAGGTGAGCAGGATCTTCTGGATATCCACCGAGCCGAGTTTCACCTCGGCCATGGCCGGGACCGCAGCCAACAGCAGTGCGGCAAAGACGAACAGTACGATGCGTTTCATGGGATTCTCCTTGATTTCCAATAGTTGTAGTTCAAACAACCTGAATCAACACGGGCAGCTTACGTGGTGCGTATCCAGTGGCAACAATCGGTCAGAAAAAGCCGCCGATGGAAAACTCCAGCTTCCCACCGCTGGAATCGATATCCTTGCGGGGGTTGATCGGAATGCCGTACTCCAGACGGAGCGGACCGATGGGCGAGAACCAGCGGACCCCGAAGCCGTAACTGGTCCTCATGGTGGAAAAGATGTCGCTGGCCCTTTCGTAGGCATTACCGGCGTCGAAGAAGAGGACCCCTTTGAGACCCGCATCCTTCAGGAGCGGAAAGACCAGTTCCAGGTTCCCCACCGCTTCCGTGTCCCCGCCGATGTAGGCGCGGGCAATGGTGTCTGACCGAATCCCTTTCCCGTCGCTGCTCACGACCGTATTGGTCCTGAACGGGCTGACGGTCCTGCCGCCGTAGCCGCGCACCGTGCTGATGCCGCCGAGATAGAACTTCTCGTCGATCGGGATCTCCTTGCCGAGCGCCTGGATATGTCCCAGGGTGGCATGGGCCGAAAAGACCGCACTCCAGAAGGCCGGGATGTAATAGGATGTTTGGCCGATGTAGCGGAGATACCGGTTGGTTCCCCCCAGACCGGCGAATTCCACCGACAGGCTGTTAATCATGCCGGTGGTCGGATCGAGGCGATAGTCGGTGGCATTCCGGGTCAAGCTGGCCGAAATGGCACTGGTGGTGGAGGTGGTTTCCGGTTGAGTGATGAGACCGTTCCTGATGCTGTCCAAAAGGCTCTGGGACTGGTTGTAGATCTGCTTCTCCTCGTACTTGTAGACGAAGAAGGTGCTCACGTTGTCACTCAGGGGGTAGCCGGCCTTGAGGTCGCCACCGGTGGCCCGGCGGGTATAGTCGATGTACTGCCGTTCGGTCCGGTAGAGGTCGGCCCCCAGTGTCCAGCGGGTGTCCATGAAGTACGGGTCCGTCAGGCCCAGGTTATAGGTCTGCGATCTCCCGCCGATGGAGGCGGAGACGTTCATCTTCAGGCCGAGGCCGAGAAAGTTGGCCTGCTGGACCGACCCCTGGCCGATCAGGCCGTCCAGTGAGCTGTAACCGCCGCCGATGCTGAAGGTGCCGGTCGGCTTCTCCTTGACGTCCACATTCAGGTTCAGCTTGTTGTCGCTGCTCCCCTTGGCCGTGGCCAGGTTGGCCTCCTCGAAGAAGCCCAGGTTCATCAGGTTCTGCTTGCTCTTCTTGAGGGCCGTGCTGCTGTACAGGTCCCCCTCGGCCAGCTTCAGCTCCCGACGGACGACCTTGTCCCTGGTCTTGGTGTTCCCGGCAATGTTGATCCGGTCGATATAGACCTTCTCCCCCTTCTCGAAGTCGAAGGTCAGGTCGATGGAATTCTGTCCGGGATTCATCCTGGTAAGGGGGTTCACGTTGGCAAAGGCGTACCCCTGGTCGGCATACAGGTCGGTCAGGGTGAAGACATCCATCCGGAGGGCAGCCCGACTGAAGACATCTCCTGCTTTCATCTTGACCCTCGTGGCCAATACGTCACGGGACTCCAGGAGATCCCCCTTGAAATCGATGGAGCCGGTGCGGAACTGCTCTCCCTCTGTTATGGCGATGCTCACCTGCAGCCCGGACTTGTCGGGGAGGAGTTCGACCTTCGGCTCGCCAACCTTGACGTTGACATAGCCGTTATTGTAGTAAAGGTCGGCGATGGCGGCAGCATCGCTTTTCAGGACCTCTTCCTTGTAGGTGCCGGCTCCGGTCAGCCAGGAAAGAAACCACTGTTCCGTGGTCTCCATCGCCTTCCTGAGCCTGCTGGCGGTGAACGCCCGGTTGCCGTCGAAAAGGATATGCCGGATCAGTATCTTCTTCCCTTCGGTGACCGTGATCCGCAGGTTCAGTTCCGTTTCCGAACGCTTCTCGGTCTTTTCCTCCACCTCCGCCAGGTAGTACCCTTCGTCGGCATAGAGCTTCTTGACCTTCCGGATCCCCTTGGCCACCTCCTTCTGGGAGAAGATGCTGTTGGGCTTGATATCCAGGGCATCGCGAACCTTTTCCAGGCTCAGTTCCTTGTTCCCCTCGATGGTCACGACACGGACGACCGGCTTCTCGGTCACCAGATAGGTGAGAACCAGCCCCTTTTCGCCCGTCGAGGTCTCGGCCTTCACATCCTGGAAGTGGCCCAGTTTGTAGATGGAGCGCACATCCGCGTCTACCTTCTCGGGAAAGAACGGGTCCCCCTCCTTCACCTTCAACACATTGGTGATGGCGGCGCTTTCTATCCGACGGTTCCCCTTCACGACCACCTGGCCGATCCGCTGCTCGGTCTCGGCTAAGGCGGCAGAGATGCAGAGGAGAACGCCCAGCAGGGCTAACAGTATGGGTCTGGATGAACGGAGCAAATACCCTCCACGATACACAATATAAAAGATCTCAACTCGGGATTGGGGCTCGAAAAGTCTTTGCCCGCCGGCCACTGGTCGCCGTTTACTCAACTATCTGCCAACGTCCCGTCCACCAACCGGACCGTCCGGCCGAGACGGCCAGCCAGTTGCTCGTTGTGGGTTACGACCACCAGGGTGATCCCGATCCGGGCCTGGAGTGACGCGAAAAGCTCATGGATCTCGCTGCTGGTCTTCATGTCCAGGTTGCCGGTCGGTTCGTCCGCCAGG
>CAYSJJ010000023.1:24808-50426 GCA_964431365.1 uncultured Geobacter sp.
AAAGGGACAACGCCCTGGCAATGGCCACCCGCTGCTGCTCGCCGCCGGAGAGTTCGCCCGGCTTGTGGGTCACCCGGTGGGAAAGTCCCACCGCGGCCAGGAGATCGGCGGCAATGCCCCGGGCCTCCTCCCGCTTCATCCCGTTGATCAGGGCCGGCATCATGGTGTTTTCCAGTGCCGTGAACTCCGGGAGGAGGTGATGGAACTGGAACACGAAGCCGATGCTACGGTTCCGGAAGGAGGCAAGCTGCTGGTCGTTGCGCCGGAAGATATCCTCGCCGCCGAAGCGGACCTCGCCGGCGGTCGGCCGGTCCAGCGCTCCCAGCAGATGCAGGAGCGTGCTCTTGCCGGCCCCGGAGGCCCCAACCAGGGCCACCGACTCCCCGGCCTGCACCGAGAGATCGATCCCCCTCAGCACCTCCACCCGTGCGCTACCGCTTCCGTACGACTTCTGGAGGCCGACAACCTCGACGAGAGGGTTACTCATACCTGAGAGCCTCGGCCGGCATCAGCTTCGCCGCCTGCCACGAAGGATAGAGCGTGGCGATGAACGAGATGAGGACCGCCGTCACCGCCACCAGGGCAACGTCGGCCGGTATCACCTGGGAAGGGAAACGGTCCAGATAGTAGACGTCCTTGCTGAACAGTTCGAAACCGGTCACCCGCTGTACGAAGCCGACGATCGCCTCCAGGTTCAGGGCTACCACGAGCCCCCCCAGGAGCCCGAACAGGGTACCGAGCAGACCGATGATCAGCCCCTCGAAGACGAAGATCCGCATGATGCTCAGACCGGTCGCCCCCATGGACTTGAGTATGGCGATATCCTTGGTCTTCTCCATCACCACCATGAACAGGGTGGAGGCGATGCCGAAGGCGGCAACCAGCACGATGAGGGTGAGGATGATGAACATGACCGTCTTTTCCGTCTTCAGGGCGAAGAGGATGTTCCGGTTCATCTGCATCCAGTCCCTGGCGTAGTACGCGCCACCCAGTTCACGGTTGATCCGCCGGGCGAGTTCGCCGGTCTTGTAGACATCGGCCACCTTGAGCTGGATGCCGGTCACCGCGTCTCCCAGGCCGAGAAACGACTGGGCTTCCGAGAGCCCCGCATACGCCAGGGTGGTGTCGTACTCGAACATGCCGGTATTGAAGATCCCGGCAATCCGGAACGGTTTCATCTTCGGGATCATCCCCATGGGGGTGATGTTCCCCATGGGGGAGATCACATTGACCGTATCCCCGACGTAAAGGTTCAGGTTCCTGGCCAGTTCCTTGCCGATCACCAGACCGGGGAGCTTATTCTCGGCCGCTGCCGCAGGGGCGGGCAACGGCGGGGTGGCAAGATCCTCCAGCCTCCCTTGCACCATCGCCTTGTACAGGTTCGTCACCTGTCGGTCGCTCTGCGGGTCGATGCCGCGCAGCACAACGCCGGAGACGTTCTTGCCGCTGGCCAGCATCACCTGGTTATAGATGAACGGTGTTGCCGCCACCACCCCGTCGAACTTCTTCAGCCTGGCGATCAGCCCCTGCTGGTCGGCGATGGAGCCGCCGCTGCCGAGCACCACGATGTGGGCGTTGGTGCCGAGGATCTTTTCCTTCAGGTCCTCCTCGAAGCCGGTCATCACCGCCAGGACGATGATCAGGGCCGCCACCCCCAGGGCAACGCCGGCCGTGGAGATCAGGGTGATGATGGAGATGAATGTCGACTTCCGCTTGGCCTTCAGGTAGCGGAGGCCGATGAACAGTTCGTAGGGCATAAGAACAGGCTCGGGGTCCGGGGCTCGGGGTTCGGAACAGCCTAAATGAGGCTATTACCGCTCCCCCCCTGATCCGTCACTTTTCCTTCCTGAGTTGCGGGAAGAGGATGACGTCGCGGATCGAGGCCGCATCGGTGAGAAGCATCACCAGCCGGTCGATGCCGATCCCCTCGCCTGCCGTCGGCGGCATGCCGTACTCCAGGGCGCGGATGTAATCCTCATCCATGTAGTGGGCCTCTTCGTCCCCCTTGGCCTTGGCCGCCACCTGGGCGAGAAAGCGCTCCTTCTGGTCCACCGGGTCGTTCAGCTCGGAGAAGGCATTGGCCATCTCGCGGCCGGCGCAGAAGAACTCGAAGCGGTCGACGATCTCCGGGTCGGCGTCGCTCTTCCGGGAAAGGGGGGACACCTCGGTCGGATAGGCGGTGATGAAGGTCGGCTGGATCAGCTTGGTTTCCGCCACCTCCTCGAAGATCTCGGTGATCAGCTTGCCGTAGCCGATGTCCTCCGGCAGATCGAGGCCGATGCTCTTGGCGTAGGCATAGGCCAGGTCCCGGTCTTCCAGGGCCTTGGCGTCGATGTCGCCGTACTCAAGGATCGCCTCCTTGACCGTGAACCGCCGCCAGGGGCGCTGGAAGCTGATCGGCTGCCCCTGGTAGGTGAAGTCCAGGGTCCCGAGGAGTTCCTGGGCAACGTGGCAGAGGAGTTCCTCGGTGAAGTTCATCAGGTCCTCAAAGGTGGCATAGGCCTGGTAGAACTCCATCATGGTGAATTCCGGGTTGTGCCTGATGGAGATCCCTTCGTTCCGGAAGTTCCGGTTGATCTCGAAGACCCGCTCGAAGCCCCCCACCACCAGACGCTTCAGGTAGAGCTCGGGAGCGATCCGCAGGTAGAGTTCCATGTCCAGGGCGTTATGATGGGTGACGAACGGCTTGGCCGTGGCCCCTCCCGGAATCTGCTGCATCATGGGGGTTTCGACTTCCAGGAAGTCGTGGGCTACCATGAACTCGCGGACCAGGTTGACGACGCGGGAACGCTTGATGAAGACCTCCCGCACCTCCGGGTTGACGATCAGGTCCACATAGCGCTGACGGTAGCGGGTCTCCACGTCGGTCAGGCCGTGGAACTTCTCGGGAAGCGGCAGCAAGGATTTGGTCAGGAGCCTGATCCCGGTGACGTTCAGGGAGAGTTCGCCGGTCTTGGTCCTGAACGGGGTGCCACTGGCGCCGACGATGTCACCGATATCGAAGGTCTCGAAGGTGGCGAACGACTCGTCACCGACGACATCCTTCCGGACGTAGAGTTGCAGCCGCCCCTTGCGGTCCTGGAGCTGGATGAACGCCGCCTTGCCGAAGGAGCGGCGGGCGATGATCCGGCCAGCCACCACGAAGGTCGGGCCGTTCTCCTCGATGGTTTCCACCTGGCCGTAGGCAGAGACCACGTCGGCGGTGGTGTGCTGCGGCCGATAGTCGTTGGGATACGGGTTCACCCCGGCCTCCCAGAGGGCATCCACCTTGCGGCGGCGTTGCAGAAGCAGTTCGCTGAGTTCTTCCATCCCGGATATCATCCCTTTCCAAGGCCTTCCCGGCCGGTTTAACAAACTGGCAAAATAGCCTACTTATGCCTGTCAAGTCAAGCGGGAAAGGGGGAGCACAGCGGCTCCCCCTTTCGACACATATTCCAACGATTTTAGACAGATACCTAGAAGCCGGTGATCTGTTGCGGTTCGGCTCTGAAGTTGCGCGTATTGTCGGGTGCCACGCCAAGCTGACCGTAATTGTTGTTCCCCCAGGCCCAGAGCCCTGTACTGGTCTTGGCCAGCGAGTGATTGCCGATGGCCAGAATAGGACTCATGCCGTTCACCGTGAGAGCTGCCGGATCGAACGAGCCGCTCAGGCCGGTAACCGCCCTCGGTGTCGTAACAATCTCCGTAGGTGTGATGTCCTTCGACACGCCCCCCAGCTGACCATACCCGTTGAACCCCCAGCCCCAGAGGGTCCAGGTGGAACCGTTCTGGGCCAGCACCAGGATGTGCCCCAAACCGACCGACACAGCCTTTATGCTCCCAGTTATAAGCCCACCACCTATCTGGCGCGGTACCTTATCGAACGAATGGGGGGGAACGGTCCCGGGATTGAATCCCAGTTGACCGAAATCGTTCAATCCCCAGACCCAGACCTTATCGGAGTTGTCAACGGCAACGCTGGTCAGGCCCCCCGTAGCGATGAGCTTGATATTGTTAAGGGGGGTACCGGCGGCCGTCATGACCCTGACTGGGGCGGCATGGGATTCGGTGATAGAGACCTGCGAATTGGTTGTGGAGATGTCGTTGGCCCCCCACGACCAGACTTCGCCGCCGACCAGGGCCAGGCTATGACCGCCGCCGGCGGCGATGGCGGTAACGCCGGTGAGAGGCGAACCGGTGGCCTGATCCTTGACCTGAACGGCGAAACTGCGATTCGTGGTCGTATTGTCCCCAAGCTGGCCGGCATAGTTGGCACCCCATGCCCAGACCGTCGAGTTGTTCAACAAAGCCAGTGAGTGGTCTTCACCGGCAGAGACGGCGACCACACCGCGCAGGGAGCTGGTATTTTTGAACACGACGCGCACGGGGCTCAGCACCCCGTTGGAGACGGTGTTGTTCCCCAGCTGGCCGGAGAAGTTGGCCCCCCAGGCATGGACCGTGCTGTTGTTGAAAAAGGCCAGGGTGTGGGCAGATCCGGCCGATATCCCGGCGAGGCCATGGACCGGCTTGCCGTTCTCCTGAAGGGTGACCGGCGTGTAGCTGGTATTGGTGACGCCGTTCCCCAGCTGCCCTGAGCCGTTGTACCCCCAGAGCATGGCCGAATGGTTGTTGAACGCGACGCTGTGGCCGTTGAATATCGTTATGGAGGTTACCGGGATGGTGGTGGTCGTGCCGCTCCCGCCACAGGCGGTCAGGGCCGCGGTGGCGGCTACGGCCAGGAACAGGCGGATTGCTTTGTTGGTCATAAACGTCTCCATCGTGAAGTAGACTGGTTGCTCGTGCTTTCGTCACTCACCGCAGACGATCTCGCGGCTCTCCCGGGGCGGGATCGCTGTCAGGCGGGCTCCGCCGGTGTATACCCCTTCCCGGAAGCAGGCTGCATCGCCGCCGGGAAGCGTCGTGGCCGTGGAATTGGTCATTGTCAGAGCCAGACGGGAAAGATCATCGCTCCCCCCCTGCCGGAGCTGGACCGGCAGCCGCATGGTGGCAACGGTGGAGAAATCGTCGCGCACCGGTAGCGGACCGGCGGCCTCGCCACCGGCGCCCAGCGCGGAGAGCGCCACGCTAAGCGACGTCCCCTTTGCCATGGCAGGGAGGCGGGGGTGTATCGTCACCTCGGCCGTCCCTTCCGCGCCAAGCCTGATGGCATAGCGGGGGGTCCAGGAGAGGTCGCTCTGCAGGTAGATGGCCCTGATCCCGGCGTTGCGTCCTGAGAGCCAGACCCGGGCGACACTGCCGCCGGCATTCCCCTCCTTGCGCAGCGCACTCTCCTTGCCGGTCAGCACCGCCATCTCCTTCTCCACACTCCGCCTGGCGCTGTAGACCTCCTCCAGTTGGGCCAGGGCGAAATCGGTCCCCTTGCGGATGCTCTGGAGAGGCTCCGGGTTAGTCTTGGTCTTGCGCGGGGCCTTGCCGCTCTGGGCCTTGGCAGCGGCGGTGAAAACCCCTTCCCTGGTCTTCAGGGCCTGAAGGCGATCCTGAAGGCGCTCACGGCGCTCGACCAGTCTGGCAAGCTCCCGCTCCACCCGCAGCGGCAGGCGGGCCGGGACGACATCGACCCGTTCGATGCGGGTTGCACCCTGGGGGACGAGGCGAAGCGAACCCGGCTTCATGCCGGCGGGGAGGGATATCTCCAGAAAGCCGCCATTGGCCGCATGGCTCTGTTCAACCCGGGCCCCGTCAAGGAAGAGGGTGACGCGTTTCTCCGCCGCCCCGGCACTGCCGGCAAGGAGAAACATCGCGAAAATGACAACCAGTACCCTCATTAAAGGCCCCCACCTGACGCCTTGTGTCGAAAGCCTCAGGTTGCTCAAAAATAGCCAGATCGTCGCACCCGCAGAAAGCTTCGAGGGAGGCGTAGCAGCGCTACGCCGCACCGAGGAGTTTGCGAGGACGGCGGCGAGATGGCTGTTTTTCAGCAAGCTGTATCACCTGGCTTTCCAACTGGTCCCCTGCGGCCCATCCAGCAACGCCACCCCGCGCTCCAACAGATAGTCACGGATCTCGTCGCTTCGCTTGAAGTCCTTCGTCTTGCGGGCAGCGGTCCGCTCTTCGATGAGCCGCTCGATCTCCTCTACGGCAATCACCAGCTCATCAGCTTTCCGCGATTGCATCCGGGCCAGGAATGCTGCCGGCTCCGACGTAAAGATGCCGAGCACCTCTGCCACCCGGGCCATGGTTGACCGCACCGCGTCCAGCAGTGCCCGGTCCACCTCGTTATCGGCCAGGAAGCGATTCACGCTCCTCACCAGGTCAAAGATATGTCCGAGGGCCTGGGCAGTATTGAAGTCGTCATCCATCGCCTCCTTGAAACGCGCCTCGAAAGAGACGAGCCGCTCTCCCAGTTCGGCGTGGGCCGCACCGGCGGTAGCGGCAACGTTCGCGGGCCCGGCCAGCGCCTCGTCGACGCCGGCCAGCGCCTTATAGATCCTTTCCAGCCCCACTTCCGCCTCGGACAGGTTCTGGTCTGAAAAATCGATGGGGGAACGGTAGTGGGCCGACAGGAGAAAAAAGCGGAGCACCTCGCTGTCGTAACGGTTCAAAACCTCCCTGATCGTGAAGAAATTCCCCAGGGATTTGCTCATCTTCTCCGCATTGATATTCACGAACCCGTTATGCAGCCAGTAGCGGACGAACGGCTTACCCGTGGCTGCCTCAGACTGGGCGATCTCGTTTTCGTGGTGGGGAAAGATCAGGTCCCTGCCACCGCCATGGATATCGAACGTCTCCCCCAGGAGGCAACTGCTCATGGCGGAACATTCTATGTGCCACCCCGGCCGCCCCTTTCCCCAGGGGCACTCCCAGAACGGCTCGCCAGGCTTTGCCTCCTTCCAGAGGGCGAAATCCATCGGGTTACGCTTCAGCTCTCCCACCTCCACCCGGGCACCGGCCTGCATCTCCTCCAGGGTCCGCTTGGAAAGCTTCAGGTAGGACGGGAAGGTCTCCACGCTGAAATAGACGTCGCCCCCTGACTGGTAGGCATGTCCCCGGTCGATCAGGGTCTGGACCAGACGGATGATATCGTCGACGTGTTCGGTCGCCCGCGGCTGATGGGTGGGGAGCGCCAGGCCGAGACGGGCCATATCCTCGTCAAAGGTCTTGATGTACCGCTCGGAAATGACGTTGTAGGGAACCCCTTCCTTGTTGGCCCGATTGATGATCTTGTCGTCGATATCGGTATAGTTGCGGACATAGGTAACCTGGTAGCCGCTGGCCTGCAGGTAGCGGTACACCACGTCAAAGGCCACATTCGCCCGGGCATGGCCGATGTGGCAGTGATCGTAGACCGTTACGCCGCAGACATACATCTTCACCTTCCCCGGCTCCAGCGGTACGAATTCTTCCTTGGTCCCGGTCAGGGTGTTATAGAGCTTCAAGGCCATGAATAACCCTCTGCTTTGGAATGATAATAAGTGGTGAACTTTATCACACCACCAAGCCGAATGAAAAGCGGTTACTGCTTCTGCAGCATCAGCGCAACGGCATAGGTGGCAATCCCCTCACCACGGCCGGCGAAGCCGAGCTCTTCGGTCGTGGTCGCCTTTACGTTCACCCGGCCGAGCTCGCAGTCGAGGGTTTCGGCAATATTTTCCCGCATCTGCGGGATATAGGGGGCAAGCTTGGGACGCTGGGCAACGATGGTGGCATCCACGTTACCCACCCGATACCCCTTGTCGTCGGCAAGCAGAAAGACGTGGCGCAGCAGCTTGATGCTGGATATCCCTTTATAGGCCGGGTCGGTGTCGGGAAAGTGCTTGCCGATATCCCCTTCGCCGATGGCCCCCAGGATGGCGTCACAGATGGCATGAAGCAGCACATCGGCGTCCGAATGCCCCAGGAGCCCCTTTGAATAGGGGATATCCACCCCGCCGAGGATCAACTTCCGCTCAGCAACCAGGCGGTGGACGTCATAACCATGTCCGATTCGCATCATAGGATATTCACCTCTCACTCTTCACGTTTAGTTGCTGCCTGCAGGAAGGCTTCGGCCAGCACCAGATCGTCGGGCGTCGTGATCTTGATGTTTCGGTAATCGCCGATGACGATATGGACCTTGTCGCCCAACCGCTCCACCAGCGAGGCGTCGTCGGTGCCGAGAAACTGTTCGGCGTCGGCGATCTCGTGGGCCGCCCGGATAACACCGTAGCGAAACGTCTGGGGAGTCTGGGCCAGCCAGAGGGTCTCCCGGGCAGGGGTGCCGGTTACGATCCCATCCTCCACCACCTTCACCGTGTCCTTTACCGGTACCGCCACCAGGGCACCGTCGTGCTCCCTGGCCACCTCGACGGAGCGCTGCACCACGGAGAGCGGCACGAACGGCCTGACACCGTCGTGGATCAGGATGATGTCGTCCTCGGCGCAGCCGTCCAGCGACCTGAGCCCGTTCAGAACCGACTGCTGCCTCTCCCTGCCGCCGGCCACGATCTCCCGGACCTTGCGAAAACAGTACCGATCAACAACCTGCTCCTGGCAGAACTCGATCTCGTCCTCAGGAATGACCGGAACGATCCGGTCGACAAACGGCGCATCCTCGAAGATACGGAGCGTCCTGGCCAGGATCGGCATACCGCCGAGCTGCAGGTACTGCTTGTTGATCCCCGCCCCCATCCGCTTCCCCATCCCGGCAGCCGGGACCAGTGCGATTATTGCCACGTCACACCTCCCATCACGTTACGCAGAGAAAATCCAGCCCTTCCGTAAAGCCGGCCCCTAGCGCCCAGGAACGGACCCCGTCCCGCGCCCCGCGGGTGCCGACGGTGATCAGGAGCTTGCGGCCGTCCGACACCATTTTGTCCGCGGCTACGACCGGCGCGCCATGAAGTATACGTCCCACCTTGCGTGGGTCCACATCGACCCAGGCCGCGACCCGTATCCCCTCGGACTCCAGCGACCGGCACCATGCCCTCCCCTCCAGGCCCGCGCCGGCCAGCACGACCTCCCGCTCCCCCTTCAGGAACCCCTGGCAGAGGTGGTGGAGTTTGCAGGCCCGGAACGCCTCGCGGGTGTACTCCGTCATGGTACGCGTTGCCCGTTCCGGGCGGTCCCGCCAGAAAAAGAGGGTCTGAGGCAGGCGGGCGAACCTGACTCCGGCAGCGGCCAGCCGCAACCAGAGGTCATAATCCTCGGCCCACCCCGGGTTCCGGTACCCTCCGACGGCCAGCACCGCCTCCCGGCGGAACATCACGCTGGGGTGGACGAACGGCGACTCCACGAACAGGTCGGCCAGCACCGCCTCATGGGATGCGAGCGCATTCTGCCAAGCCTCGTAGGCGAGCATGCCGACCTTGAGCCCGCTCCGGGGGAAATGGCGGAAGGCCGTGGCGACCAGCCCGACTCCCGGCTCTGCGGCAAGAAACGCCGACTGCTCGGCAAGGCGCCGGGGGTGAGCGATATCGTCGGCGTCCATCCGAGCCACGAGCGGTCCTCGGCATAGAGCCAGCCCGGCGTTCAGGGCGGGCACCAGACCGCGCTCGACCGGCCGGAGCACCCTGATGCGCGGATCGCGGCCGGCCGCCTCGGCGAGTATGGCCGGGGTGGCATCGGTGGAGCCATCGTCCACCGCCACCAGCTCCCAGTCGGCCAGGGTCTGGGCGGCAATGGAGCGGAGGGCTGCCCCGAGATAACGCTCCTCGTTTCTGACCGGCATCAGGATGGATACCTGAGGTGTCATTCCCGTCAAAAGGATCTCCTAATTCGTGAGGGTCACGTCACGTTCCACTTCGAGCGCCACTCGCACCGCCGCTGTACGGCTCATTACGCGCCGGCCCATCAACTCGCCCTATCGGGCTCAGACACGATGGGCCGCCTTTGCTCCATTTCGCCTACAGCGGCTGGAGCTCGGGCTCAGTCGCTCCACGAGACGCGCCCCTCACGGATTCATATCATCAGCCACGCTCCAGCAGCCGGACGACATCCGCCGGCAGGCGCTTCGCCTTCATGCCGGGGCCCACGCAGACCAGGGTCACCCGGCCGCTGGCCAGCAGCTTGTCGTCCGACGGCCTGACGATCCGTTGTCCCAGGGTAAACGAGGTCCGCCCCATCTCCAGCACCTCGGTCTCGACCCGGACCAGGTCATCCAGATATGCCGGGGACTTGTAGTCGATCTCCAGGCGGACCACCGGAAAAACGCTTCCCTGGTCGTGCAGCTCCCGGACCGACGCCCCCCGCTGCCGGAAGAACTCGGTGCGTGCCCGTTCGAAAAAGCCGAGATAGTTGGCGTGGTAGACCACCCCGCCGGCATCGGTATCTTCGTAGTAGATGCGGAATTCCATAAACGTGATCCGTTACCGGTTGCTCTCCATCATTCCTGCCACTTGAACTCCGTCTCCACCGGTGCCTCGCCGCCTGTGCTGACCGCCTTCCCCCGCGAGGCGGCCTCCTTCACCACGGAAAGGAGGTGCTCCAGGGAGATCTGGTTCTGGACCGTGGCCACGGCCACGCTCAGGTCCTTGACGCCGAAAAAATTCGTGTGCGAGAGGTCCAGCCGGTTAAAGGTCAGCATGCCGCCCTCCAGGGAGGCGCTGATCTCTCCCCGGTCGTAGGGACGGTCGGTACGGAAAAAGAAGCCCCGGAGCTTTTTGCCGGCCAGCTTCTGGAGGAACTCCTTGCTGACCAGCATCTGCTCGTCCCGGCTGTTCCGGGTCCAGAGGTCGACGAATCCCACCAGCCCAGCCCGACCGGGCGCCGTGCCGGCGAGGCTCACTATACCATCAAGCCGACCGGAGATATACCCTTTAATGGCCGGGAACGCCTCGCAGAGCCTGCGCAGACTGACGTCGTCAAGCAGCAGGTTGCCGCCGTAACGCTCCCCCTCCCCCAGCCGGAAGAAACCGTTACCGTAAAGCCGGCCGCCATAGAGGGTCGCCACCAGCGAGGAGAGCTCGGTGAGACCATCCCCGGCCCGGACCGTGAGCTGCAGGTCGTCCACCTCCATAGGGCCGAAGCGGACCGTGGCTATCCTGAACGGTGGAGCCGGCGGAAGGCGATGGCGGGCATCCGCCAGGAGTGCCGCCATGTTGTCGCGGCTGACCCGCGTGGCCGGCCGTGCCGGTACCCGCCCCTTTCCGGACGGGACCAGGGAAAAGGGGAGTGTCCCCCGGACCCCGCTCACCACCAGCTTCTGGCCAGGGATCTCCAGTTGGACATCGGCCAGTATCAAAATTCCGTCAACCTGAACCGTACGTCCGTCCACCCGGACGCTCGTCTCGGCCGCCAGCTCGCCACCAACGGTCGCCTCCTGGAGGGGACGGGGAAGCCGGTTGGCAAAGGCATCGAACAGGGCATTGAGTCCGGTCCTGGGTGCTGTCAGCCGGAACGTGCCGCTGCGTTCGGGGGCGAAGGCCCGCTTAAGCTCACCGGAAACGGCCACCTTCAGGTCGGGCCCGATACCGACGCTCCCCTCCCGCAGGGCGAGGTTGCCGGAGCCAAGTTCCGCCACGGCCCGCACCCTGCCGTCGGCCAGGATACCCTTCCCCTTCGCGTCCACCAGGGAGATCTCCTGGCCGGCCAGCCTGACCGTTCCGCCGACACCCTCTCCCGGCCGATAGCCGCCATCCCACTGCAGGTCGATCGTCCCCCCTTCTGGCCGGGGGAACGTGCCGGCCGGAAACAGGCTCCCCACCCTGGCAAACGACGCAGCCACGACCCTGCTGCGCCAGGTGACGCCACGGGAGAACCCGAAGGGATCGAGGCTGATGCTGCCATCGAATCCGCCATCCATGAGGCTTCCGTGCAAGGTGGCCCGGAGTTCTCCCTCCCGCAGCGTGGCGTCGGCCGTCAACGCCCCTGCCGGCGTTCCGGCAACCAACAGCTGTCCGCCGCCAATGGCCGCCTTGCCCACAAGCCAGCGCCTGTTCGCGACGCTGTGCAGATCGGTCCGCAGCTCTCCCCGGCAGTCGGCGAAACCATACCGGCCAAGATCTCCCCCCACCCCGCTCCACCTGAGAAGAAGGGGAAGCACGGTCTCGCCGGCGCGACGTTGTACCTTGGGCACGTCACCCGAAACCTCGGCCCCCCGCAGCTCTTTCCCTGCCATGCGCAGCTGCAGCGCAGACAGGGTGAACTCCTTCGGGGATAGACGGTACCGCGTGGAGCAGGCAAGGGGCTTGCCGTCCATCATCGCCTTGTCGATGGCCAGGGTCCCGGCCAGGGACGGCACGCCGGCCGCAACCGTCACGACGCCGTCGGCAGCCGCCGAACCGGCCGTGAACGCGCGCCCGCCGCTGCTGGCAGCAAGGCCGCTCACCCGGGCAGTGAACTCTCCCCGGCACTCCCGGGGCGTACGGCCGGCAAACCGCAGGGAGACGTCACCGCTCCCCTCCTGCATCCGGAGACGCTCTCCGGGGATGATCCCGGACAGCTCATGGAGCGGGATCGGCCGGGCAACGAGGGCGAGGCGCAGCGGTTCTTTGTCGGCAGACCGGTAGCTGGCTCTGCCGCTCACCGGCGCACCGGCCAGCCTCCCCGTGAAGGAGGGGATATCTGCCGTCTGCAGGTTGAAGCGGCTGGAAAGGCCTATCCGGACCGGGAGGGCCACCTCCTGCAAAAGGGCGTTCCGGTCCCGGGAGTCGGTCCGGATCTCTCCGCCAACGGCCCAGCCCGATGCGACGCGCCGTGCCTCCAGGTCTGCCCCGAGGCCGCTGACGATCAGCCGTCCCCCCTTGCGCACCAGGATTCTGTTCACCACGACCCGGCCCCCGCCAGCCGTCACCCCGTCCCGGCGGTTTCCGGCAAGGCGCAGGGTTCCGGGCTCCAGCGTGCCGGCCACCGCCAGGTTGCGCCGCACTCCTGCGGGGAGGAGGGCGAACAGTTCGGCCAGTGAGGCCTGCTGCCACGCCAGCGTCCCCTCCGCCCGCCGCTCCCCCCGTACACCGGCAACCGTGCCGTTGACCTGGACGACCGGCCGGCCTGAGAGGTTCAGCCGAAGGCTCTCCAGGGATGCCGTGTCGTCAGCGATCCGGTACCCCCCCCGGAGGGTCAGATCGGCAGCCACGGGCACGGTGGACCCCTTCAGGTCAAGGGATCCGCCACGCAGGTCCAGCTTGCCGGACAGGGCCAGGAGCCCCTCATGCAGCGTCCCCTGCAGCAACAGCGAGCCGGTGGCGTCATGCAGCGCCAGTCCCTTTCCCCCCGTGACCGTTGCCGGCGCCGCGATATCGGGTGCGCTAGCGGTGAATCGGGCTTCGGGACGATCGCCGAGCCGGCCGTCACCGGAGATGGTAAACCTGGTCCCGGCCACCCGCCCGCCGATCCCGAAGGTCGTCTGCCGCGACCCGCGGGTTGCCAGGCCGGTGACCGTCACGGAGAGATCCTCGACCCGCTGGCCAGCCACCGTACAGGCCGCATCTGCAACGGTCAGCCGGTCCACGAGGAACTCCGCTCCCGGGCCCGGCTTTTTCGGCCGCCGGAGGAGACCGGCAAAGTTCCAGACGCCGCCGCTGTTTCGGGCAGGCATCGCCCGGACCCCGGCGATGGTGACCGACCTGAGCCGGTAGCGCCCCGCTGCCAGGTCGCCCCAGGCCGGGACAATTTTGACACTGCTGACTGCCAGCAACGGCGGGCCGTCAAAGCCGGCGGGGTTGTCGATCCGCACCCCGTCCAGCGCCACCCCCCCCAAAGAGAGGCGCAGCCCCCCCAGAGAGACCGGCTGGCCAAGCTGCGCGGTCAGGATGTTCCCCAGCTGACGGGGGGCCAGCGGCGACAGGAGATAGAGCTTGAGCGCGAGGAAGCCTCCCCCCAGAAGGAGCAGGAAGAGAGCGGCGATCCGGACGAAAAGCCGGCGCCGGCGTGATGAAGGCTTCCTCGGTTCGTCCATGCGTCCGCGCCCCTACAGCCCCTTTAGCAGTTCGGCCTTGACTGCGTCGTCGATGAGACTCTCGTCGATCGCCTCCCGCACCCACGGCTCGCGGGAACGGGCCAGCACCCGTGCCGCCCCCTCCGCCACTGCCGGGATGTTGCTCCAGAGCGCATCCCTGATCCCCCGCAGTTGATGCTCATCCCCGGACCGGCCATCAGCCAGCTCCCGGCAGCCGCTGCAGAGCAGGGCCAGGCCGTCCTCTTCCGGCTCCCGGTCGGGCCGGTAGTCCCATGGCCGGAGGTCCTCGCCGGCGCCGCACCACTCGCACCGGAAGCCGGCCCGCTTGGCCAGCCCCTTGCCCAGTGCCTGTATCGCCGACATATGCTCCTTATTGGCCTGATATCCCTTTGCCATATCTACCTCCGTGCAATTTCACCACCAGTAAACCACACATCCGCCCAAAGGGAAGCCGCTTACCGGGAGAGCCAACAAACAGTTGACGGGGCCCTGACCCTGCACGATAATTCCCACAACTACAAACGTGAGGGCAGATCTGCCATGAACATAGAACAGATGAAAACGGTTCTCAAGGAGATCGTCACCAAGACCAGCCTCACCCCCTGCGTGGTAGGCCATCGGGGGGTGGGAAAGAGCGCCGGCATCGTCCAGGTCTGCCGGGAGATCGGCCGTCGCTACGTGCCGCTCCGCCTCGGGCAGATGGAGGTGGGGGACCTGGTGGGGATCCCTTACCGTGAAGGGACGACCATGCACTGGTCCCGCCCCTCCTGGTGGCCGACCGGCGACGACCCGGAGACCGTCGTCCACTGCGACGAGTTGAACCGGGCCCAGCAGGAGGACACCCTCCAGGCGATCTTCCAGTTCGTGGAGCCCCCCATGGCCGGCGGCCAGCGGGCGCTCCACACCCACACCCTGGACCGGAAGCACAAGGTGGTGGTCACCATAAACCCGCCGGACGGCAGCTATCAGGTCACCCCTTTGGACCGGGCGCTCATCGACCGGATGGTGATGCTCTACGTGGAAACCGATTACCGCTGCTGGGCGCGCCATGCCGAGCGTCAGGACTTTGACCGCGGGGTCCGCGACTTCCTGGCCGCCAACCAGGAACTTCTCGCCCGCCAGGGAGGGGCCATGGAACTCCAGGCCGAGCCGACCGAGCGGGGGTGGGAGATGGTGAGCGTCCTGCGCCAGCAGTGCCGCTTCCCCCGGGAATTGGAGATGGAGGTCTACGCAGGGATCGTCGGCCAGGAGGCGGCCATCGCCTTCCTCCGCTGGCAGGCCGAACGGCGAGAGCGGCCGGTCTCCCCCGGCGAGGTGCTGGACTCCTGGCATGCCGTGGCCGAGCGGGTCAGACAGCAGCGCGACGACCTGCAGGCGGTCACCATGAACGGGATCGTTTCACTGCTGCGTGAGGAGCCCGTCCTCTCCGGCCAGCGTGAGGAGCACCTGATCGGCTACCTGGACTGCCTCCCCCGCGACCTCCGCTTCGCCCTGGTCAAGGAGCTCCTGAAGATCCCGGCCGTGGCCCTGACCCTTTCCAGGGACGAGTACGACGGGGTGGTGCTGGAGGCGATCCGGAACATCAGCCGGGAGGCGTAAGTCAAAACCGATTCAACGCGGATGGACGCGAATTTTGACGGAGTGCGGATACGGCGGAAAAGCCTCATCTTTCAGATCAACCGGACCGGTTCACTGTTCCAACACTTCTTTTCGGGCTCAATCCGCGCAAATCCTTATCAATCCGCGTCCATCCGCGTTGAATTGCAGTTAGGTTACCCATGACCAGCCGCCCACTAGAAAATGCCATTGTCAGGCTCCTGAAACGACGGCCGTTCTACGGCTACCTGCTGATCGGCCTCCACCGGGCATCGGCCGCCTCGCCGCACGCCCTGGGGGTGACGATCCGGGCCGGCACCCCCACCCTGACGGTGAATGCCGACCTCTTCGCCCTGTTCACTCCCGACGAGCAGGAGGCGCTCCTGGAGCATGTGGTCAAACACCTCCTCCACCTGCACATGGCCCGGCGCAAGGAGCGAAACCACCACGACTGGGACCTGGCCTGCGACCTGGCCATCAATCCGTCCATTGAGGGGCTTCCGGCCGAGGCGGTCCAGCCGGAGCGCTTCCGTCTGCCGCCGGAGCTGGCGGCGGAAGAGTACTACAACCTCCTGGCCAACCCGTTCGACGTCGGCAACCTGCAAGGGGCCGGCAGCGGCGACGCCGACCGGGAGAGCGGCGGCGAAGTCGGACCGGGGGAGCCGGAGTGTCAGCAGGCCCGGGAGTCCGATTCGCCCGCCCAGGCGGAACCCTTGGACGACCATCAGGTCTGGGAGGAGGCAGACAGCACCCCGTTGAAGCTGGCCGAGGAGGTGGTGCGGGGGATGGTGCGGGACGCCTGGAAGCAGGCCGACGGCCAGGTCCCGGCCGAACTGCGGCAGCTGGTGCAGGGGCTCCTGGCGCCGCCAGCCATCCCCTGGCGGATGGTGCTCCGCCAGTTCGTCGCCACGGCCGGCCGGGTGGGGAGGCAAAGCACCTGGCAGCGGGAAAGCCGCCGCTTCGCCCACACCACCCCTGGCAGCAGGAAGCGCCACCGCCTGAACCTCCTGGTCGGGGTAGACGTAAGCGACTCCACCAATGCCCCGGAGCTCCGGGAGGCCTTTGCTCGGGAACTCCTGCAGATCGCCCGCGGCCGGGATGCCCAGTTCACCGTCCTCTACGCCAACAGCCGCATCCAGCGGCTGGACGCCTTCCGGGGGGAGCCGACGGTGGTGGAGAGCTATCACGGCGGCGGCTTCACCGACCTCAGGCCGGTGTTCGACCACGCCCGGCAGATGCAGCCACGGCCGGCAGCGGTCATCTACCTGACCGACGGGATCGGCCCGGCGCCGGAGGCCATGGAGTTCCCGACCCTCTGGGTGCTGACCAAGGAAGGGGAGAGGCCGGTGCCGTGGGGGATAGAGTTGCGACTTGACGTTTGAGACGATTCAACACGGATCTGCACGGACCTTTTTCAGTCTATCGCGGAAGATGTATCCCGGTTTATCCGCGTCAATCCGTTTGAATCAGCGTTGATCCGCGTTGAATTGCTTTGATTGAAAGGAATCTCTATGGATACCGATTTCACACCGATGACCGTCGATTCGGTCCGGGAGCTGCTGGAAGCTGCCGGGGCCACGGTGATGGCCCGTTCCGGCCGGAGCGAGCACTACAGCGCACCGCGAGAATTCTCCTTCGAGGTGCGTGGTGCCTTCGACAACGGTCTGGAGCTGCAGGTGGTGGCCCGCCAGTTCAATTACCGGGACCCGTGGGAAGCGACCGGCCGGGTAAACGACCTGGTGGACGTCACCCTCTACCGGGACGGCGGCTTCTCGTCGCTTCCCAAGGGATATGCCTATTTCCAGGGGATCGACGAAGAGGTGGGGATGGACGAGGAGCAGTTGAAAGAGATCATCGACTGCGTCAAGAGCTTGAATCCGAAGCTGTACGAACTGCAGCAGCTGACCGGTGACCTGTGACATGGGGAAGCCGGCGAAGAAATACTCCCAGGCCGCCCGGCTCCACGACCTGATCCGCCTGATCGAGGCCCGCCACGGCCTCACCATCGACGATATGGTGGAGGAGACAGGGGTTACCCGCCGCACCATTCACCGGGACCTGATCGCCATCGCCGAGGCTGGCTACCCGCTGGTGGGGGACCGGGAGGGGGACCGGAAGGTCTACCGCTTCACCACCCGCTTCAGGAACATCCCCCCCATCACCTTCACCCTGCCGGAACTGATGACCCTCCACTTTCTCCGCTCCCAGATGGAGCCGCTGGCCGGTACCCCCTTCGCCGACGACCTGGAGGCGATGTTCAGAAAGATCAACAGTGCCCTGCCGCCGCGCTACGCCGCCCACCTGGACAGGATCGCCCGCATCTCCCTGCCTCTCCTGCAGGGAAAAAGGGAGTACCGTCCCTTCCACGATACACTCCGCACGCTGCAGGACGCCCTCATCCACCAGTACCGCCTCACCCTCCACTACCGGGGGACCGGCCGGAAGCGGGCGACCGCCTACCGGATCGACCCGTACACGGTTATGCTCTACAAGGGGGGGCTCTACCTCATCGCCTATGCCCACAACCGGAAGGCCCTCCGGACCTTTGCCGTGGAGCGGATCCGATCGCTGGAGCTTTCCCGCGAGCGCTTCGAGATACCCGCCGATTTCTCTCCCGAAGAGCATTTGCATCAGGCCTTCGGGATCGTGGCCGAGGAGTCGATCCCCCTTACGGTCAGGTTCACCCCGGCCATCGCCCATGCGGTGCGGGACCGGATCTGGCACCCGAGCCAGGAGGTGGCGAGCGCTCCCGACGGGAGCGTCACCCTCAGCCTCCTGGCCGGGGGGCGGATGGAGATGCTCTCCTGGATCCTCTCCTATGGCGACCAGGCCGAGGTGCTGGCGCCGGCCGGACTGCGGGAGGAGGTAAGGGGGATCGCCGCCAGGCTGGCTGAGCAGTACCGCTGCGAAGAGCCGGCAGAATAACACCTCGGAACCGCCCGTTGGCGCCGCTTTCGTTGACAAAACGCGGGCCGTGCACTATACAGTAGCTTTCCCCGGAGGCGCCTAATGAACGACGATGACCGCCCCCTGCGGCAGATACTCCTTGATCGCATAGCCACAGACGGCCCCATGACCTTTGCCCGGTTCATGGAAGCCTGTCTCTATGAGCCGGGTCTCGGCTACTACACCTCTCCCGGCCGCAAGGTGGGCGCGGAGGGGGATTTCTACACCAGCAGCAACGTCCACTCCCTGTTCGGCCGGCTCCTGGCCCGCGAGATCTGCCGGATGTGGCAGGAGCTCGGACGGCCCGACACGTTCCAGATCGTCGAGATGGGGGCGGCGGGCGGCCGGCTCGCCTGCGACATCATGGACGGCGTCCGCGACCTGGAGCCGGAGCTCTACCGGACCGTCACCTACCGCCTGATCGAGAAGGAGCCTTCTCTCCGGGAGGCGCAACGGTCGCTCCTGCACGAACATGGGGTGCACCTCGCCTGGAGCACGCCGGAGGAGCTGGCAGCGGGGAGCGTTACCTTTACCGGCTGCCTGGTCTCCAACGAGCTGGTGGACGCCCTGCCGGTCCACCTGGTGGAGATGACCGCCGACGGGGTGCGGGAGGTCTTCGTCACCGCCGACGGGGATCGGTTCGGGGAGTTGCTGGCCCCCCCCTCCACACCGGAGCTGGCCGCCTACCTGGAACGGATCGAGACCGTGCTCGGGCCGGGGCAGCGGGCGGAGATCCGGCTGGCCGCCCTCAACTGGCTGAAGGATGTGGCCGCCGCCCTTGAGCGGGGGTTCATCCTCACCATCGACTACGGCTACCTGGCCCCCGAACTATATGGACCCATGCGCCGAAACGGCACCCTTCTCTGCTATTACCGTCACACCGTTGAGGAGAACCCCTTTCTGCGGGTCGGTCTCCAGGACATGACCGCCCACGTCGACTTCACCACCCTCTCTCGTTTCGGCGAGACGCTCGGCATCTCCACGGTCTGGTACGGCGAGCAGTACCGCTTTCTCCTGGCAGCCGGCATGATGCAGGAGCTGGCGGTCATGGAGATGCGGGCCGCCAACGAAAAGGAAGCCATTAAGGACCGCCTGGCCCTGAAAAAACTGATGCTCCCCGACGGCGGGATGGGAGACACCTTCAAGGTGCTGGTCCAGGCCAAGGGGGTGACCGATCCGCGTCTGCTCTGCCTCGGCGACTGGGGGAGCTCCCTTTGACACCCTCTTCCCCCCCTGATAGACTGAGGGAACTTGGCCGGTTGCTGAAAAACAGCCATCTCGCCGCCGTCCTCGCAAGCTCCTCGGTGCGGCGTAGCGCCGCTACGCCTCCCTCGAAGCTTGCTGTGGGTGCGACGATCTGACTATTTTTGAGCAACCTGGTGTTTTCAGCCAAGCTATAAGAATAGCTATTTTCTTGTTCTAAAAGGCGTCTGCCACCATGGGTCACACTCTGACATCGATCATCTTCGACCTCGACGGCACCCTCTACGTCGATCGCGACCTGGCACAGGCCATCCACCAGTCGGCCTGCCGTTACGTCGCCACCCTCCTGTCGGTCGCCACCGGGGAGGCGGACCGGCTGATCCGTGACACCAAGGAGCGGCTCTCGGCCGCCACCGGCTGGGGGACAACGTTGAGTAGCGCCTGTCAGGAGCTCGGCGGCGATCTGGCCGCCCTCCACCGTCACTTTGCCGAAGAGGTCGACCCGACACCGCTCATCGCCCCGGACAACCGGGTGAACGAACTGCTCAGCTCCCTGGCCGACAGCTACGGGCTCTACATCTACACTAACAACAACCGGGCACTGACCGGCCGGATCATGCACGCTCTGCGGCTGCCGGACGTTTTCCGCCGGATATTCACCATCGAGGATACCTGGCGGCCGAAACCCGATCGGGACTCGCTGGAGCGTCACCTGACAGCCATAGGAGCCCGACCGGAAGAATGCCTCTTCGTCGGGGACCGCTACGACATCGACCTGCGTCTACCGGAGAGCCTCGGGAGCCGGGTAGCCCTCACCAGAAACGTCGAGGAGCTGCTGACCCTTCAGGACCATCTAAACAACAGCGCAGGTTGCTCAAAAATGGTCAGGTCGTCGCATCCGCAGAAGGCCCCCGCGGAGGCGTAGCAGCGCTACGCCGCACAAGGAGGCTTTCGAGGACGGTGGCGAGATGGCCGTTTTTCAGCAACCTGCTGAAGGAGGAGTCAGTATGAGCGAGAACCGCAAGGAGATGCTGGACGCAATTCTGCGAGCCATGGAGATGGAAAAGGAGACGTTCGACTTCTATACCAAGGCCGAACACAAGACCTTCGACCCGGCCGGGAAGCGGATCTTCCGCTGGCTGGCGAAGACCGAAGAGGGGCACTACCTGAAGCTGAACGAACTCTGCACGTCTCTCCACGAGAGCGGCCGCTGGGTCTTCTACGGCGGGGCCACCATCGAACTGGAGCCGGACACCCCGGGGGTCCCCCAGGTAACCTACAGCACCGACGACGTGGAGGCGCTGCAGATCGCCCGGGATATCGAAAAGAAGGGGATCGCCTACTACGAGGAGCTCCTGGTGAAGACCGTCGATCCCGATGGCCGGAAGATGCTCGAAACCCTCCGGAACGAGGAAGTGGAGCACCTGCGGGTGATCGACGAGCAGTACGCGGCACTCAAGGCCCGGCAGTAGCAAAAGAGGCGATAAACCATGACACGGTTGGAACGGGATACCCTCGGGCCGGTGGAAGTACCGGCCAGCGCCTATTTCGGCGCGCAGACCGCCCGGGCGCTGGCGAATTTCCCCATCTCCGGTCTGAAGCCCCACCATGCCCTGGTATGGGCCACACTCCTCATCAAGCAGTCTGCAGCCAGGGCCAATATGGCCACCGGACGCCTCCCGGCCGACATCGGCCGGGCCATCATCCAGGCCGCCGAGGAGGCGTTGGCCGGGAAATTCGACGACGACTTCGTGGTCGATCCCTTCCAGGCCGGGGCCGGTACCTCCCACAACATGAACGTCAACGAGGTGCTGGCCAACCGGGCGGCGGAACTGTTGGGAGGAAGCAGGGGCGACTATGCCCGGGTCCACCCCAACGACCATGTCAACATGGCCCAGTCGACCAACGACGTCTTTCCGACCGCCATGCGCCTTGCCTCCCTGCGGCTCCTCGACCGGCTCTCCCCTGCCGTATCAGGCCTGCGCGACGCCCTCAATGCCAAGGGGATCGTCTTCGACCAGATCGTCAAGTCCGGCCGGACCCATCTGCAGGACGCGGTACCGATCCGCCTCGGCCAGGAGTTCGCCGCCTATGCCCTGGCCATCGACAAGAATCTCGCCGGGATCGAGCACTGCCGGCCCGCTCTGTGCGAACTCGGTATCGGCGGCACGGCCGTCGGCACCGGGCTGAACGCCGAGGAACAGTACATCGACCAGGTTGTGGCCGAGCTGTCACATGCCGCCGATTACCCGCTGCTCCGGTCTGCCAACCTGGTGGAAGCGACCCAGAACATGGATCCCTTCGTCTCCTTGAGCAGTAGCCTGAAGGGGCTGGCCGTCAACCTGATCAGAATCGCCAACGACCTCCGCCTCCTCGCCTCCGGGCCCCGCACCGGGATGAACGAGATCGTCCTGCCGCCGGTGCAGCCCGGTTCGTCCATCATGCCCGGCAAGGTAAACCCGGTCATGGCCGAGGTCACCGACATGGTCGCCTTCCAGGTGATCGGCGCCGACACGGTGGTCACCATGGCGGCCCAGGCGGGGCAACTGGAGCTGAACGTCATGATGCCGGTGATCGCCTACAATCTCCTCTTTTCGCTGGAGATCCTGACCAATACCGTGCAAAAATTCACCACCGGCTGCGTTCGGGGCATTACCGCCAATAGCGACCGCTGCCGGCAATACATGGAAGAATCGGTGGGACTGGCCACGATCCTGGCCCCGGCCATCGGCTATGCCGCTGCGGCAGAGGTCGCCAAGGAGGCGGTCGCCACCGGTCGAAGCATCCGTGACGTCATCGTCGGGCGGGGTCTGCTGGACACGAAGACCCTGAACGGACTGCTCGACCCCTTTACCCTGACCACACCGGGACTCCCCGAAAAGGGGTCCCGCCAACCGTAGGATGTAGGCGCAGGGACAAACCGCAAGGAGGATACAATGATCGAAGAAGTGAAAAAGGTGCTGGATCTGGTTCGGCCCGCATTGCAGGCCGATGGTGGTGACGTGGAGTTGATTGACGTAAGCCCTGAAGGGGTCGTCAAGGTGAAGCTGGTAGGTGCATGCGGCCACTGCCCCATGTCAACCATGACCCTGAAGATGGGCATTGAACGGACCCTGAAGGAGAAGGTCCCCGGAGTGACGGAGGTTGTTGCCGCCTAATTCACTTTCAAGGAGGTGCACCATGGCTGTCAAGGTCAAGACATTCGGTATGGAGATCCGTCCGCTGAAAACCATGCAGGAACTGGCCATCCTCGACGAGACGGTCAACCGGTTCATTGCCGACAACGGCATCAAACGGGTCATATCGGTCTCCGACACCCCGACCACCGATGATACCGGCGAGACCATCGGCCTCGTCCGGGTCGTTGCCTACGAAGAGTGATGAAGCTGCTTTTCCCGTAGCGTTTTTACCTGCCGGCCACGGGGCTCCGTGGCCGGTTCCCTTTTCCCACTTCCTCGCTGGCAGGATGATAGGCATGTCACACATCAGACGCCCCCGCAGCGACAGATTTCTCCGCTCCCGCCGGTTCTTTCGCCGCTTCCGGCGAAACACCGAAGCGCTCTTCTCTCCGGGAAACCTCGTCTCCCTCATTCCCCACGGCGGTGAGTTCTTCCCGACCCTGCTCGCCTCCCTGGACGAAGCAAACGAGAGCGTCTGTCTCGAGTTCTACCTCATCCGCGACGACGCGACCGGCCGGCGCCTGGCCGAACGCCTGCTGGCAGCAGCGGCTCGCGGGGTCCAGGTGTTACTCCTCTACGACTACATCGGCAGTTTTGAAACCCCCAACGCCTTTTTCAAACGCCTCGAAAGCGGAGGGGTCCGCTGCCTCCCGTTCAACCCTCCCCCCTTCAAACGGGGGATCGCCTGGTTCGACAAGCGAGATCACCGCAAAATGGCCATCATCGACGGACGGCGGGCCTTTGTCGGCGGGATCAATATCGCCGACGAATATGATGCCTTCGGCGAGGACCATCGACGGTGGCGGGACGTGGCCCTCTCGCTGGAAGGCCCGGCGGCCCGCCAACTGCTGCGGCTCTTTCAGGAGAGTTGGATCGGGGAAACCGGCGAAAACCCGCTTGCACTGCCGGACCAGGCCCAGGCGTGGGTCGGCCGGGACCAGGTCCTGATCGTCAGCGGCGGGCCGCACCACAACCGCTCCTACATCCGGAGCGCTTTCAGGATGGCCATGGCCGGCGCCACCAGCATCATCCGCATCGCCAACCCGTACTTCATCCCCGGCCCCCGCGTGGTGCGCAGCCTGCTCCGCGCCGCCCATCGGGGCATCCGGATACAGCTCATGCTCCCGGCCCGGAGCGATGTCCCGCTGGTCAGGCTGGTAAGCCGCGGCACGTATGCCCCCCTGCTCAAGGCCGGCATCGAGATCTACGAGCGGGAAAAGACCATGCTCCACGCCAAGGTCATGCTGATCGACGACTACTGGTCGGTCGTCGGTTCGGCAAACCTCGACCAGCGCAGTTTCCACCGCAACTATGAAGTCAACGTCATCGTCGACAGCCACGAGTTCGGGCGGCAGGTAGCGGCCATGTTTGCCGCCGACCTCGCCCTGTCCCGCCGGATCCTCCTGGATGAGCACGAGCGGCGAGGCTGGTTCATCCGCCTGCTGGAACGCCTTTGCTCGACCGTCAGCTGGTTTCTCTAGAGCCGGTTACTCGTAGCGCAGGGCGTCGATGGGGTTGAGGTTTGCCGCCTTCCTCGCCGGATAGAAGCCGAAGAATATGCCGACTGCAGCGGAAAAGACCACGGCAATGGTGATGGACTTGACCGAGATGAGGGTCGGCCAGGTGAGGATTTTCGAGACAATGCCGGCCCCGCCGGCACCAAGCAGAATGCCGATGATGCCGCCGATCATGGTGAGCAGCACCGCCTCGGTCATGAACTGCAGCAGGATGTCGTTCTTGCGGGCACCTATGGCCATCCGGATGCCGATTTCGCGGGTTCGCTCCGTCACCGACACCAGCATGATGTTCATGATGCCTATCCCTCCGACGATCAAGGAGATGGAGGCAACGGCACCGAGCAGGAGCGACATCGCCTTGGACGACTGCTCGGCTACGGCAAGTATCTCGGAAAGGTTCCGGGTGGAGTAGTCCCGCTCCTTGCCATTGGTGATCCGGTGCCGCTGGTCCAGCAGCGCCTGGACTTCTTCCTCGGCTTTCCCCAGCAGCTCCTTGCTGCGGGCCTTCACTATGACCGCACCGACCGAGTTGATGAACTGGGAGCGGACCAGATTGCGCTGCGCCGTTCTGAGCGGCACGAACACGGTATCGTCCTGGTCCTGTCCCTGGGGCGACTGCCCCTTGTGATCAAGCACACCGATCACCGTAAAGGGAACCTTCTTGATCCGGACGATTTTCCCCACCGGATCGTCCCCCCCGAACAGGTTCTCCGCCACCGTTTCGCCCAGCAGACAGACCTTGGCGGCACCATCGTTATCCTGCTGGCCGATGCTCCGACCGTTGGCCACTGGCCATTCGCGAATATCGAACAGTTCCGGAGTGGTTCCCATGATGATGGTCGACCAGTTCATGTTGCCGTAGACCACCGGGCCTGACGTGCGGACCGTCGGGGAGCCCGACTCGACCGAGGGGCATTCGGTCATGATCGCCTTGACGTCATCGCTGGTCAGGGTCTGGGCGCCGCCGCTGCCGGAACGCAACCCCCCGCTGGTGGTCGAACCGGGGATGATCAGGATGATGTTGGAGCCGATACTGGCGATCTGCTGGGAAATAACATAGCTGGCGCCGGAACCGACCGCCATCATGGCGATGACCGCGGCAATGCCGATGATGATCCCCAGCATGGTGAGGAACGAGCGCATTTTGTTGGTGCGCAGGGCGCGAAGCGCTATTTTCAGAGTTTGGAGAAAGGCCATCAGCTTTTCGTATCCCCGATAATTCTTCCGTCACGGAAGGTGATCTGCCGGCCGGCATGGGCCGCCACGTCGTGCTCGTGGGTGACCATGATGATGGTGATCCCCTGCTGGTTGAGGTGGGTGAACAGCTGCATGATCTCGTCGCTGGTGGCGCTGTCAAGGTTGCC
>CAYSJJ010000024.1:0-30962 GCA_964431365.1 uncultured Geobacter sp.
GACGGCACCATCGAATTCCTGGGCAGAAACGACTTCCAGGTGAAGATCCGCGGTTACCGCATCGAGCTGGGCGAGATCGAGGCGCGGCTGGCGGAGCACGGCGCTATCCGGGAGGCCGTGGTGCTGGCCCGCGAAGACAGCCCGGGCGACAAGCGGCTGGTGGCGTACTACACCGAAGCTGTCGCCGGCGCCCCTGTGGTGGGAGCGGAAGAGCTGCGTAGCCACCTGTTGGCCAGTCTGCCCGAGTACATGGTGCCTGCCGCCTACGTCCCCCTGGAGTCGCTGCCGCTCACCCCCAACGGCAAGGTGGACCGCAAGGCATTGCCGGCACCGGACGGCGCCGCCTTTGCCGCCCGTGGTTACGAGCCCCCCCAGGGCGAGATCGAGATCCGGCTGGCGCAGATCTGGGAAGAGATGCTGAAGATCGAGCAGGTCGGCCGCCACGACAACTTCTTCGAACTGGGTGGACACTCCCTGCTGGCGGTCAGCATGATCAGCAGGCTCAAGCGGGCCGGCGTCGAACTGGCAATTGCCGACCTGTTCGAGCATCCGACTGTCGAGTCGCTTGCCTCACACGTACAACAGCACAAACCAGATGTGATGGTGAACGGGGTGACCCCGGTCCGCATCGGCGGCTCACAGCGCCCCCTGTTCCTGGTCCACGATTACACGGGTCTGGACCTGTATGTCTCCGTACTCACGCTGCACATCGATCGCGACATCCCGGTCTACGGTCTGGCGGGCGTACCATTGGATGAGCCCCAACTGCAGACCATGGAAGGGATTGCCGCACGCCTGGTGCGCATCATCCGCGAGGTCCAGCCCGAGGGTCCCTACCGGGTTGCAGGCTGGTCGTTCGGTGGCGTCGTGGCCTACGAGGTCGCTGCGCAACTCATCGGGCAGGACCAACGGGTCGAGTTTGTCGGCCTGTTCGACAGCCGCACCCCCGCATCGTTCAGGGGGGACAGGATGGATTCCGAGGCGCTGTTGAACGGGTGCGAAGGGGTCGGGTTGCCCGGTATCTCCGCGCACCATACGGCGGATGAACTCCAGCAGTTCAAAGCGCGTGTAAAGGCGCACCTCCACGCCTATGCGAATTACCAGGCCCGTGGCATCCCGGTCCCTGTCCATCTCTTTGCTGCGGAAGAACGGCCTGTTGGGCAAGGGGAAGATACCGGGGATCTCATGCTGGGGTGGGATTCGATTCTGCCGGGGCGGCAGATCCAACTGATGCAGGTGCCGGGAAACCATTTCACCATGATGGAGGCCCCCCACGTCGCCGTGCTTGGCCTGGCTCTATCCAATGCGATTGCCCACGCGGGGGCACGTCAGCAACCCAACCTGCCGGAACTGCACTACCGGTCCCTGGTGACGATCCAGACCGGCAAGCGTGGCGCCATTCCGATCTTCTGCGTGCCCGGCGCGGGTGACAGTGTTGCCGGGTTCTGTGAGCTGGCCAGCGCAGTAGGAGAGTCGGTGCCGCTGTATGGGCTCCAACCCCGTGGCGTGGACGGTCTCCTCGTGCCGCACTCGACCGTAGAGGCTGCTGCCGCGGCATATCTGCGGGAAATCGATGCGCGGCAGCCAGAGGGCTCCGTGCATCTTCTGGGGCACTCCTTCGGTGGCTGGGTCGCGTTGGAGATGGCTCACCAGCTTCGGGCAGCCGGTCGCTCCGTTGCCTCGCTGACCGTCATAGACAGCGGCGTTCCCGGGGCCAGGCTCGCTGCCGAGCAGTCCACCATGGACGTTTTGACGCAACTCATCCAGATACTGGAGCAGAGTGCGGGAACGTCGCTTGACATCGATCTGACGCGGCTTGAATCGCTGGATGAAGCAGGGCAGTTGGCGTTTCTGCATAAAAGCCTGGTCCGTGTGGGGCTCATGCCGCAGACCTCCAGGGACGAGGCGTTGCGCGGGACGCTTCGTACTTTCGGTGCGGCGCTCCGTACGAGCTACCGACCGCGGCAGCCCTACCTCGATCCTTTGCGCTTGGTGCGTGTTTCCGATGAGCGCGTTGATGAAGAGACCAATCGAGCTCTGCAGAGCGACACCGTGGCGGGGTGGAGACGGTGGGCGCCGAACCTCAGCTTCTGGCATGGCCCGGGCAACCATATGACCATATTGAAGCAGCCCCATGTACAGGCCTTGGCAACGTGGTGGCTCGCCGTCCCGTCGTCGGCCGGCACATCTCAGTTGAGCCGCCCCCGGGAGAGTTCAACCCCCCACCTTTCCTGCGCATGACTTCGTCCGAAGGTGAGCGGCAGTACTGATGCCGCATTCACGCCGACAAGGGCCCGTCAAAATACACAAGTCAACCAGAGCTGACACATACAACGCAGAACACCCCGAGGGGTGGCATATCGGCTGGCACAACTGGTATCCGAGCTGGACGCTCGGCACTGATTCGATTGTCTGTTACATAAAGATCGACGTTGACTGCAGTACGAAGAACGACGACTGTTGGGACGAAAACTATCCTTCGCTGGGGCGTGACCGCCTGAGCTTCCACTTCAAGAGTGGTTATGACCGCAAAGGCTCATGGTGGCTGAAAGCCAAAGGCGTCTATCTTGGTGACAACGGTAAGAGCGCCAAGGGTCATTATCCGTTTAACTGGGAAATGATGCTGTGAGACGTAAAGGAACGTGCGAGCAAACTTTCAGGGCATACTCCTGAAACGTATATATCAAAGAGGTCCGGCAGGGTTGAACGTGCCGGACCTCTTTGGTTCTTGGTGCGCCAAGATCCGAGAAAATCTATTGACATGTAAAATGGTGTATAATAAAGTCCATAGAAAAAGTAGGGTAAATGATGATATCGAAGAAAACGAAATATGGTCTTAAGGCGCTGCTCTACCTGGCGCGGCAGTACGAGAAGGGGCCGATCCTCATTTCCGACCTGGCGCGGGAAGAGCGAATCCCGAAGAAGTTTCTCGAGGCCATTCTCCTGGCGCTGAAGAACAGCGGGATCCTCCAGAGCAAGAAGGGGAAGGGGGGCGGCTACTGCCTGGGGAAACACCCCAAGACCATTACCTTCGGTCAGGCCATCAGGGTCATGGAAGGACCGCTGGCGCCGGTCCCCTGCGTCAGCGAGACCGCCTATGCCAAGTGCGAGGAGTGCGTGAGCGAGGAGACCTGCGGCATCCGTTTGGTAATGAAGGATCTGCGGGAGGCCATGGCCAAGGTCCTGGACAACACGACGCTGGCCGACGTACTCGAGTCGATGGACAAGGCCGAGCAGCAGCAGAAGGGTGTGCTGAACTTTTACATCTAAATTTTTTTGCCGCTTAAATCTATAAAATAGATAGATTTAAGCGGTTGACCGCAGGTGGGGGATGAGGTTCCAACCTCAGGAGGTGTTGTATGGCAGAGCATATTTTGATCGTCGGTAAAGCCGGGGTAGGGAAGTCGACCACGGCTGCCAACCTTGGCGCCGCGCTTGTCGAGACAGGACGTACTGTTGCCCTGATCGGTTACGACCCACGGTGGAACTCGACTGCCACCCTGCGCGGGAATAACGAACTGAAGCCGCTGCCGTCGTGGAGCGCCGGCGTGGCCCTGCCGCAGTATACCTTCGGGTTCAGGGGCGCGCTCTGCATCGAGGCCGGTGAACTGACCATCGAGGGAGAGGCGGCCCAGACGGCCCCGTTGCTCGAGCATCCGTTCATCGTTGAGCAGCGCCCCGAATTCATCATTCATGACATCGCCTGGGAGCCTGGCTCGTCATTTGTCCTGCCGGCAGCCATCGAGGGAGTTGTGCGCCTGTATGTGGTGACCTCTGCCGACATGGCCGCCATCAACGTGGTAAACGAACTGTTTGCCTGGTTCAATACGCTCTCGTCAAGCGACTGCCGTTTCGGCGGTGTGGTGGTGAACAATCTGACCGGGCCGTTTTACGAATCGATCATCGCCGATTTCGTTGGCAAGACCGGCACCTCGATCGTCGCCAGCGTGCCCCATTCGCTGATGGTGTCGGTGAGCGATTTCTACAACCAGACCCTGATCGAGTCGGCGCCGTTCTCCCACAATTCGTACGTCTACCGGAAACTGGCCCGTCAGGTGTCCGGGCAGACCGTAGTCCCTCGACCGATCTTCCTCGACTGCTGGGAGCTCAAACACTGGGCCGCGAAGTGGGGCGAGATAATTGCCGAACTCGAAACTGGAGTTGTTGCTGATGGTTCACACATATGAGAAGTCAAGAATGTGTGACCTGATCGAAAAATGTTCTTGACAGAAATGATATTTTTAGATTTTACTCTATAAAAATGATAGACAAAATATTTATTGCTCAGCTGACCAGACAACTGGAGGCCAAGGAAGATATCCTTGGCCTTTTTTTATGCTCCGGAAGGAGGCGCAGATGGCAAAGAGCTGCAACGGACATAAAAGTATTCAAGGGCATCCCTGTTTCGGGGGGAACCATCAGAAGAACGGCAGGATCCATCTGGCGGTTGCGCCACGCTGCAACATCAAGTGTGGTTACTGCACGCGCCGTCATGACTGTGTGAACGAGTCGCGGCCCGGTGTCACCAGCCGTATCCTCACGCCGGAGCAGGGTGTGGAAACCGTCCGCACGGTCCTGGCGCACAAGGAGCTCTGGCCGGTCATCAAGGTGGTGGGGATTGCCGGTCCCGGCGATCCGCTGGCCAACGAAGAGACCTTCGAAACCTTCCGCCTGATCGGTGAAGAGTTTCCGCACCTGATCAAATGCCTGAGCACCAACGGACTTCTGCTTCCCGATACCATCGAGCGGCTGCATCAACTGGATCTGCGGAGCCTGACGGTGACTTTGAATGCACTTGACCCCGAGATCGCCGGGCGGATCTATTCTCACGTCTTTTACCGGGGGAAACGATACAGTGGCGCTGCCGGTGCCAGCATTCTCCTCGTCAACCAGCTGGAAGGGATCGCCCGGGCCGTGGAGTACGGCATGACCGTCAAAGTCAACACGGTGCTGATTCCTGGGGTAAATGACTCGCAGATACCGTTTATTGCCGAGAAGGTCAAGGAGTTGGGGGCATTTGTCATGAATGTCATGCCGCTCATCGCGCAGGCGGATTTTGCCCACGTGACGCCGCCGACCCCCGAACAGCTCGAGGCCGTACGGGGTGCCAACGAAAAGATCATCGGTCAGTTTCGCCATTGCCGACAGTGCCGGGCCGATGCCATCGGTCTGATCGGCCAGGATGTCCAGGTGGGAGCCAGTGGCTGTGCTATCGCCAACAACACCAGGTAGTGCTATCTGAATAGCCTAGTAGATTGCCAATTTATAGTAGGTACTGCGGGCCGGGACGAGCAGACGGCAATGAATGGCGGGAGAAAAAGATGGCGCACACACCGGTGATAATCCGTAAGACGAGTAACGATCCGCTCCCGCCGGAAACGATGCAGCGGATCACGGACATGCTCAGGACGGTCCGTTTCGGTTCCATCACCCTGGTTGTCCAGGAAGGCAAGGTTGCGCAGATAGACAAGACTGAAAGATTCAGGATCAAAGGTTAACAGTCAGGTCCAAACCACGAAAAGGAGTAACGAGATGTCCAAGAAGAAAGTGAAAACCATCGCGATCTATGGCAAGGGGGGGATCGGAAAATCGACCACCACCTCAAACATCACTGCAGCACTGTCGGTGTCGGGTCTCAAGGTCATGCAGATAGGGTGCGACCCGAAGAGCGACTCCACTACCACCCTTCGCGGGGGCGGCTACATCCCGACCATTCTCGACACCCTGCGGGAGAAGAAGACGGTCAAGTCCCACGAGGTTGTCTTTGACGGTTTCAACGGCATCTACTGCGTCGAGGCGGGCGGCCCGGCTCCCGGCGTCGGCTGCGCCGGCCGCGGGATCATCACCTCGGTCGAACTGTTGAAGCAGCTCAGGGTCTTCGAAGAGCTCGACCTGGACGTGGTGGTGTACGACGTTCTCGGGGACGTCGTCTGCGGTGGTTTCGCCGTGCCGGTCAGGGAAGGGATCGCCGAACATGTATTCACTGTTTCCTCTTCGGACTTCATGGCCATCTATGCGGCCAACAATCTCTTTAACGGGATCAAGAAGTACTCCAACAACGGCGGAGCCCTGCTGGGCGGGGTGATTGCCAACTCGATCAACACCGAATATGCCAAGGAGATAGTTGACGACTTCGTGGCCCAGACCAGGACCCAGGTAATCGAGTACGTGCCGCGCTCGGTGACCGTGACCCAGTCCGAACTGCAGGGGAAGACCACCATCGAGGCGTTTCCTGATTCTGAGCAGGCCAAGGTCTACAAGAGGCTGGCCCAGAAGATTTACGACCACACCGATTCCAGGGTGCCGGAACCGCTGGGAGTGAAGGAGTTGCACGATTGGGCGTTCAAATGGGCCGATACCCTGCTGGCCATGGAGACCGGCGAGGTGCGGGGGAGGGCCGCCAACATTTAGCGTCCTCACCGACGGGTATGTGTCACGTTACGAGTTGCAAGGGGTTTTTGCCATGTCTATGAATTTCATCGAGACCATGACCTCCAGGGAGCGGACCGCCGCGGCGTTGGAGGGTCGGCCGTACGACCGGATCCCGGTCAACCTCCTGATCAGCGACCATGCAGCCCGGGTGATCGGCGTCTCCGTGGGGGAGTACAACAATTCGGCCGAACTTATGGCCAAAGGCCAGATCGCGGCCTGGCGCAGGTACGGCATGGACATGGTCAACACCGGACCCGGGCTGAACGGGATTCCCGAGGCGATCGGGAGCAGGGTCGCCTTTCCCGACAGTTCCCCGTACGTGACGGAGTACGTGGTCAAACAGGAGTCCGACCTGGACCGGCTCAGGGTGCCTGACCCGCTGCGGGACGGAAGGCTTCCCCTGTTCATGGAGGCGGCAGAGATCGTGATCCGGGAGATCGGCGACCAGGTCCCGGTATCCATGACCACCTCCGGACCGTTCACCACTGCGGCCAACATCAGGGGAACCGAGCTACTCCTCCGGGATCTGCGCCGGAACCCTCCCTTCGTTCATCGGCTGCTCCGTTTCGCCACGGAGAGCATCATCTCCTTTGCCACGGCCGCTGCGCGGATGGGGGTTAGGATCGCTCTTGCTGACCCCACGGCCTCCGGCACCCTGATCAGCGCCGGGCAGTTCCGGGAGTTCGCCCTGCCGTATCTGAAGGAGGTGGTGGCCGCGATCTCCGTCGCAGCAGGGGCGGCGCCGTCGCTCCATGTCTGCGGCAACACACGGAAGATTTGGCAGGATATGGCCGACACCGGCGCCGGTGTCCTCTCCTTCGATGACGCGGTGGACATCGGCGAGGCAAAGATCCAGGTAGGGGAACGGGTGGCGATCCTCGGAAACATCCGCCCCACGGCCAGCATGTACCTGGGGACGCCGGACGACGTGCGGGCTAATGCGAAGGAGTGTCTGGTCAAGGTCTGGGACAGCCCCAAGGGGTACATCCTCGGTCTTGGCTGCGGGCTCCCCATCGACACCCCGCCGGAGAACATCCTGGCTCTGGTGGATGCGGCCAGGAGCTACGCTCGCTGGCCCATCGACCCGGAGCGGCTTGCAGGCAAGGGGTCTGCCTGAAGAGACCGTGCTTCGCCACTTGTCGGTCTGAGTTGGCTTTGCCGTGCCGCCTTCGGTTTAAACCATATCAGTTGTGTCAAGAATGTCTTTGTTTGGTATAAAAAAACTTGACTTGGTTTGTCGTAAAATGTAGTCTTTGTTTAAAGAATATAAAATCAATAGACTAATGGTTGTAATTCGATCGACGTGGTGGGGGAGGAATGGATGGGGCTCAAAGTGGCGTTGGCCAGCAGTGACGGCGTTTCGTTAAACGAGCATTTCGGCCGGGCCGGGCGCTTCGTGTTTTACGAGCATGCGGATGGGGAATGGCGGTATCTCGGCAGCCGTGACAATCAGCCCGCCTGTTCCGGACACGAGCATAGCGACGATCTCCTGGAACGAACGGTCGAGCTCATCGCTGACTGCCAGGCCGTGGCGGTTGATCAGATCGGCCCGACGGCCATCGACCTGCTTCTCAGACGCCGCATCCTCCCGTTCATGCTCGGCGGAAGCATCGAGGAGGCGCTCAAGACCCTCGAGAATTCCAGACGTTTCATCAACCTGAAGCCGCGGGCGTCATATGCCCGCATCAATCCATAGACGCAAACGAAACGGAGGATCATCAATGGCACGCATCGCGAACAACCTGACCGAACTCATCGGCAGGACCCCTCTGCTCAGGCTTTCCCGCATCGCTGACGGAACGGTTGCCGAAGTGGTGGGGAAGCTCGAGGCCTTCAACCCTGGCGGCAGCGTCAAGGACCGGATCGGTTTCGCCATGATCAAGGATGGTGAAGAACGGGGGCTGATCAACAAGGATACGGTGATCATCGAGCCTACCAGCGGCAACACCGGCATTGCCCTCGCATTCGTGGCCGCGGCCAAGGGGTATCGGCTGATCCTGACCATGCCCGACACCATGAGCATCGAACGGCGCAACCTGCTCAAGGCCTATGGTGCCGAACTGGTGCTGACGCCCGGTGCCAAGGGGATGAAGGGGGCCATCGAAAAGGCCGAAGAACTCGCCGCTGCCACACCGAACTCCTACGTCCCCCATCAGTTCAACAACCCTGCCAACCCGGCGATCCACCGCGCCACCACCGCCGAAGAGATCTGGGCCGACACGGATGGCAAGGTCGACATCGTGGTCGGCGGCGTCGGCACGGGCGGTACCATCACCGGCATCGGCGAGGTGATCAAGGGGCGTAAACCTGAATTCCAGGTGGTGGCCGTCGAGCCGTTCGATTCCCCGGTGCTCTCCGGCGGTCAGCCCGGTCCCCACAAGATTCAGGGGATCGGTGCCGGTTTCGTCCCCGGGGTGCTCAACACGGCAATCATTAATGAAGTCTACAAGGTGAAAAACGAAGAGGCCTTTGATACCGCCCGGCGTCTGGCTACCGAGGAGGGCCTGTTGGTCGGCATCTCCGGAGGTGCAGCGGCATTCGCCGCCGTCCAGATAGCCAAGCGGCCGGAGAACAAGGGGAAGCTGATCGTGGTGATCCTCCCGGACACCGGGGAGCGTTACCTCTCCACGGCCTTGTTCCAGGATGTTTAGGAACTGGTCGACCGATCAGCACGGTCCGTAGCCACAGAGTAGTTATAGATTCAGATTTGTCATAACCTTTTTGACTGACCAGAAAAACTGGAGGTCAAGGCAGGGGTGTTTTTTCGCCCCTGTACCTTGGCCTCTTTTTTTGTGTCAGTTCCTGTCGGCGCAGGCAGTCAGCCAAAATTCAGCTACCGGACAACAACCATGCATGAAATAGCCCTGCACAACATATCGTACGCCTACGGCAGTCAAAAGATCCTCGAGGAGATCACCTTTACCGCTGCGGCTGGGGAGTTCGTCTGCCTGCTGGGTCCCTCCGGCTGCGGCAAGAGCACTCTTCTGCGGCTGCTGGCCGGCCTGGCCCAGCCCGTGGCAGGCACTCTGACCCTTGATGGCAGTCCCATCAACGGTCCCGGCCTCGACCGGGGGGTCGTGTTCCAGGACTACAGTCTCTATCCCTGGATGACCGCGGGCCAGAATGTGGTCCTGGCCCTGGAGCAGGCGTTTCCCGGCCGATCCAAGTCCGAGCAGCGGGAAACTGCCCGGGAGTATCTGGAGATGGTCGGTCTCGGCACGGTCTTCGACAAGCTGCCGGGTGCCCTGTCAGGCGGGATGCGTCAGCGCGCCGCCATTGCCCGCGCCTTCGCCATCAACTCGCCGGTACTGCTGATGGACGAACCGTTCGGCGCCCTTGACGCCATCACCCGTGCCCGCCTGCAGGACCTGCTGCTCCAGCTCTGGCAGCAGAATGCTGCAGAGCGAAAAACGGTCTTCTTTGTCACCCACGATGTTGAAGAGGCCATCCTCCTCGCCAGCCGGGTGGTTGTCATGGGGCTCAATCCCGGCTCCGTCAGGGGGGTGTTTGAGGTGGATATTCCGCGGCCGCGCCGCCGCCAGGAGCTCTTCGGCACCCCGGCGTTCGTGGCGCTGCGGGACCGCCTGATCAGTGAGCTTCATGCCGACGTGCTGGACGAGCTGGACGAGGGGCGGACCATCCGGACCGAAGGGGAGGGGATCTGACCATGACGAAAGGCTGGCCGATCACCCTGGCGGTCGTACTCCTTCTCCACCTGACGTCCGTGGCCGGATTCGCCGCCCAGACGCTGCGGCTCGGCTATCTGGACCATCCCGGCAGCATCCTCTGCGTGGCGGCCGGCGCAAAGGGACTCTTCCGGGCAGAAGGGGTGCAGGTCCGGCTGATCCGCTACCACGACACTGAGCGCGGTCTTGCCGACCTGGCTGCGGGGAGGATCGACGCCGGTGCATTCGCCGTCGGCGAGACCCTGCGGCAGATTGCCGACGGCAGGGGGCTGCGGATCATCGGCGGTGGCGGAACCCTTCCGCCGGCCGGGCCGCTGGCCGATCTGGACGAGGCCGGCCGCGCGGAGCAGGAGAGCGGCGGCATCGTTACGGTCGTGGCAGGCTCGCCCCGAGCACCTGCGAAGCAGCTCCTTACCAGCCTGGTGACCGCGCTGATCCGGGCCCACCAAGCCCTGCAGAAAGCTCCGGATGTGGTCTGGGCGCGGGTTGTGGGGCAGATAACGTCCCGTGCGACGGTGCATGTGGAACCGAGCGCCGACTATCGCCGGATGGAGCGCCTCTGGCGCGCCCGTGGCCTGCAGCGGGAGGGGATGGCCCGCGATTTCCTGGCCAGCCATCTGTACGAGGAGATCTACTGCGACGCCCTCGACCGGCTGGTCGACCGGGAGGGGCTGAAGGACGAACTGCTGCGGAAGCTGTTCAGCGAGGCGGTCTGCGTGCCCGACTGCTGCCCGAACAAAGAGAAGAAATCAATCACTCTAAAAGGAGGTTCACAATGAAGAGAATTATCGCGTTTGTCCTGCTGTTGACCATGGTGGCCGGAACCGCCTTCGGGGCCAGCCTGCCGAAGCTGCGGGTGGGGTATGTGCCCGAACCGGCCCATGGCCTCTATTTCGTGGCCAAGGAAAAGGGGTACTTCAAGGAGGAGGGGGTCGACGTGGATCTCTTCCAGTTCGGCAGCGCCTCCGAAGGTCTGGCGGCACTTAAGGCGAACAAGCTGGACGTGGGGACCTTCGGCACCACCGCCCCGATCCTCTTTATCACCAAAGGGAGCGAATTCACCTTCATCGGCGGCATGATGATCGGCGGTCAGGCAATCATTGCCCGTCCCGAGCGGCTGGCCGAACTGTCCGGCAAGAACCTGAAGGTCTACAGGGGGAAGAAGATCGGCCTGGTGAAGCTCTCCACCGGCGACGTGATCTTCAAGGGGGCACTCAAGAAGGCGGGGATCGACTACAAGAAGGATGTCACCTTCGTTGAATTCGGTACCGTCGCCTCGGTGGTCGAGGCGGTCAAGAAAGGGGCCGTGGATGCCGGCCTCGTCTACCCGCCCCACTTTTCCCTTGCCGAGAAGAACTATGGCCTCAAGGTCGCTCACTATATCGAGGAGTTCTATCCGGACTACACCTGCTGCCGCATCGTGGCCCATACGGGGCAGGTGAACGCCAATCCGGAAACCTACCGGAAGTTCCTGACTGCCCTGATCAGGGCCTACAAGTTCTACAAGAACAACCCGGACGAGACCGTGAAGATCTACACGCGTGCACTGAAGATCGACGAGGAGATCATCCGGAACGAGACCTATGTGAAGCGCGTGGCCGACTCCAACCCCGATCCGCTCCGCAAGGGGATCCTCGACTTCTGGCAGCATATCCGGGATGCCGGCTACATCACCCAGGATTACCCGCTGGACAGGCATATCAACACCACACTCTACAAGCAGGCCCTGGACGACGTGGTCAGGAAGAACCCGAACGATAAGACGTATCAGCAGATGCTGACGTTCTACAAGAAGAACAACTAGGGCCGGCTGCGATTTTCCCGCAGTCTCATGAAACGGGCAAATACCCAAGCTGAGATACAGCAGAAAGAGAGTTCACGATGCGTCGCATTATTACTTCGATCCTTACCATCGCCCTGCTCGGCCTCTGGGCCGCAGGAAGCCAGGCTGCCGAACTGAAGAAACTCAAGGTCGGCTATCTCCCCACATCCGGGCACCTCCTCTACTTCGTCGCCAAGGAAAAGGGTTATTTCCAGAAGGAAGGGCTGGACGTGGAACTGGCCCGCTTTACCAACTCGGGTGAGGGGCTTACGGCGATCAAGACGGGCAAACTGGATGCAGGATCATTCGGCACGTCCGCACCACTGGCATTCATCGCCAAGGGAGCAGACTTCACCATCTTCGGAGGTCAGATGGGAGAGGGGCACGGCCTGATCGCCAAGCCCGAGAAAGCGGAACGGTTCAAGGATCTGAAGAATTTCCGTGGCGCCACCATCGGCGCGGTGCGCCTGGCCACCGGCGATGTGGTCTTCAGGGCAGCTCTCCATGAGGCCGGTCTGGACTGGAAGAAGGATCTGACCATCAAGGAGTTCGACTCACCGGCCGCAGTCATGGAGGCGGTGAAAAAAGGGGGACTGGATGCGGGTCTGGTCTGGATACCCTACTTCACCCTGGCCGAGAAGCAGGGGCTCAAGGTGGTGAAGTATTCCGGCGACGTCATCAAGGGACACACCTGCTGCCGGCAGGTGGCGCTGACCGCCACGGTCAAGGAGCGCCAGGCCGATTTCGAGCACTTCCTGACCGCACTGCTCAAGGCGTACCAGTTCTACCTGACCGACAAGAACGGTACGGTGGACGTGGTTGCCAAGTATGTGCAGATAGACAAGGCTGACCTGCTGAAGGACATCTACGGCGGACATCTCCTGGTCAGCCCCGATCCCCACCGGAAATCGGTGCTCCAGTTCTGGGATTTCATGAAAAAAGCCGACTACATCACCTCCAGTGAATCCATCGACAATCGGATCAACACCCGGTTGTACGCCAGCGCCCTGGCGACACTGCAGAAACGCGAACCAAAGGAACGACTCTGGCAGAACCTGAACAGGGAATTCAAATCGGGCGATCCCGAGCTGCACATCAAGAAGCACTGAGCGAGAGAAACCCATGGAATTATCGGCACAGGCAAACAGCGCCTCCGGGCGAACGAAGGATGGCTTCGGCAGTCGTATCCAGTCTGAGTCAACGGGCGTCACCACGGCGCCCGTAACCTTCATCACGCGGGAACCGTTCATGAAACGTGTTGTCCATCCGGCCCATCTGCTCTTCGCCGTCCTCGTGGCGACCCTGCTCTGGCCGACGGCCGGCAGCGGCGTTCCGTATCACCTGATAGCCGTTTCGGCGGCCATCGAAGCCGTCTATCTCCTCCGGGTAACCCTCTGTGCCGAGGAGTCGGCCAGGTCCGGCGCCGGCGACGTTGCGGCGGTACTCTACCTGTTTCTGCTCTTCTGGTACCTGGCCACCGGACGGTTCGTGATCCTGGACACCATGCTCTTTCCCAAGCCGGAAGAGGTGCTGCAGCTATTTATCGCCGAGCTGCCGGACATGCTCAAGGGGCTGGTGAACTCGCTGATCCTGCTGGTGAGCGGCTATCTTTTCGCCCTCGGTCTGGCACTCCCTCTCGGCCTCTTGGTGGGGTGGCGGGCGAGGCTTTTCAAGGCGGTCAACCCCTTCACCAAGGTCCTGGGGCCGATCCCGCCCATCGTCTACATCCCCTACGCCATCGCCCTGCTTCCCAGTTTCCGGGCGGCATCGATCTTCGTCATCTTCATCGGGGCCTTCTGGCCGATCTTCATCAATACCGTGCACGGGGTGTTCAACATACCCAAGGGACTGATCGATTCGGCCAAGGTGCTGAACCTGCGGGAGAGTACCCTGCTGTTCCGGGTCATCCTGCCGGGGGCCATGCCGTCCATCTGCACCGGTGCGACCCTGGCCCTGGTCTTCTCGCTGGTACTGCTGACCGCCGCCGAACTGATCGGCGCCAACTCGGGAATCGGCTGGTACGTGAAGAATTTCGCCGACTTCGTCGACTATAAACGGGTCATTGTCGGGATCATCTTCATCAGCATCGTGGTGACGGTCATCACCTGGGGTACGGAGCGGCTCGAGCGGCGCCTGCTCCGCTGGCGGACCTGACAGGTTTGCGAAGATGACAAATTTACTGGAGGTAATTGATATGAACTATTTCGACAACAAGGTTCCGCCCAAGCGGGAAGACCGGTTGAAGGCGGTTATCGCCCACAGCGACAGCATCTGCGGTCTGGCGAGGCGGGGTGAGGGGAAAGGGGGGAAGAGCTGCCTGATCGACGACGGCGAGCGGGGGTTCACGCAAGGGTCCATCTGCCTGCTGCTGCCGGCCCTGGCCATGCTGAATACCCTGCCGGACAACGTGGTGCTGCTCCACAGCGCCCTGGGGTGCGGCTCCTGCACCCATTCCCAGAACGCCAACGTGCGGGTGGGGAGCGCTGCCCGCCAGGGTAAGGCCAAGGACGGCATCTGGCTCTCCACGGCCCTGGACGAGACAGACGTCATCAGCGGCGGCGAGCCGAAGCTGGAGCAGGCGATCATCGAGGCGGACCGCCGCTACCGGCCAGCTACCATCACCATCGTCGCCGGCTGTGTGCCCGGGATTATCGGTGACGACATCGACGGCGTGGCGCTGAAGGTCCAGCCCCAGGTGAGCGCCAGGCTGCTGCCGGTCCACTGTGAAGGGTTCAAGACCAAGATCTGGGCCACTGCCTATGACGCGGTGTACCACACCATCGGCCGCAACCTGTTGGCGGAGCGTGGGGTGACCCAGCACAAGCCGGAGGACGAATTGGCGGTGCTGCGGAACCAGGAGCGACTCTCCCGCACCGTCAACCTGATGAACGTCTCGTCCATGGGGCGGATCGACGAGCTGGAACTGGAGCGGCTCCTCACCGCCATCGGCCTGGAGACCAACGTCTTCCCGGTCTTCTCACACCCCGATTCGTTCGTGAAGGTGACCCGGGCCGCGCTATCCATCAGCACCTGCCCGACCCACGACGACTACTTCCTCGGCTATCTGCAGGAGCGGTTCAATGTTCCCTCCATCATCCGGCACATGCCGGTGGGGATCGAGAATACCAGCCTCTGGCTGCGGGACATCGCCGCGGCCTTCGGCGAGGAAGAGCAGGCCGAGCGGCTGATCGCCGCCGAAGAAGCGGAGCTGAAGGAGGCACTGAAACAGTTCCGGCCTCTGTTCGAGGGGAAGAAGGTCTTCATCAGCGCCGGCGAGTTCCGCGCCCTGGCCACGGCCCGCCTTCTCCAGGAGATCGGCATCGAGGTGGTGGGGATCCGCTCCTTCCACCACGACCAGTTCGCCAATGTGGAGTACGGGAAGCTGGCCAGGGAGGCCAAGAGCGACTACGTGGTGGATATTGCCAATGTCCAGCCGTTCGAGGAGGCCAACCTGCTCCGACGGCTCAAGCCCGACCTCTTTCTCGGTCACGCCAACGGCAACATGACCGCTGCCAAACTGGGGATTCCGACCCATGTCATCTACAACACCGGCCTGGCGTACATCGGCTACCGGGGCGTCTTCGAAATCGCCCGCCGGCTCCATCGCCAGCTGAAGAACCCCGCCTACAACCGGAACCTGGCGGCAAACCTACGGCTCCCCTACACCGACACCTGGTACGAGGCCGAGCCCTTTTCCTATCTCAATACCCGCGGGAGGGCGAGCAATGAGTGAGCATTTTGTCGAACGGGCACGGTACATGTGCTCCCTTGGCGGTGCCGTAGGCACGGTGACCGCGCTTCCCGGCGGCGTGCCGATCCTCCACTCCGCGTCGGGCTGCGCCGGCAACTTCGCCTGGACCCAGAACGGCGGCAGCGGCCTGCAGGTGGGGGGCTACTGCGGGTCGCTCACGGTCCCCAGCACCAACATGCAGGAGAACGAGGTGGTCTTCGGCGGGGAGGAGCGTCTTCGCGAGCAGATAGCCAGCACCCTGAAGGTGGTGGATGGTGAGCTCTACGTCGTGCTGACCGGCTGCGTACCGGAGATGATCGGCGACGACATCTTCGCCGTGGTCAACGACTTCCGCGACGAAGGGGCTCCGGTCATCGGCGCCATCACCGACGGCTTTCGCGGCAACTCCTACTGGGGATACGACCTGATCCTGCAGGCGCTGGTCAAGGACTACCTGGAGCGGGGCCTGCCCAAAGTGAAGGGGAAGGTCAACCTGTGGGGAGTGGTCCCGTACATGGACCCATTCTGGCGGGGGAACCTGGAAGGAGCACGACAGCTTTTGGAACTTCTGGGCCTTGAGGTCAACTCCTTCTTCACACCGGCAGACAGTCTGGAGAATATCCGCCGGGCCGGCGAGGCCGAGCTGAACATCGTCGTCTCAGACGTTTACGGACAGGAGGCGGCCAGGCAGTTCGAAGAGCGGCACGCGACGCCCTTCGTGACCCTTCCGCTCCCCATTGGGCCGTCGGCTTCGGAAGAGTTCCTCCGGGTCGTGGGAGAGGCCCTGTCGTTTCCCGCGGCATCGGTGGAGGCGGTCATCGGCCGGGAGAAGAAACGGTACTACAAGATTCTGGAGCCGCTCACCGACTGCTGGAACGACCTGGACCTGCAGCGCTACGCCGTGGTGGTGGGGGACGCCAACTACAGCGTTGCCCTGACCCGCTTCCTGGCCGACGATCTCGGCTGGCTGCCGGAACTGACCGTCTGCACCGACCAGTTGAAGGAAGGGGAAGAGGAAACACTGGCCGGCCGGGTGGCCAACCTCGCGTCCGGTTTCAGGACCAGCCTGACCTTCGAGACCGATACCAGCCAGGTGATCGGGCACCTGAACCGGGTCTGGCCCCGGTCCAGCGGAGAGAAGTATCACAACGCCTTTGGCCCCGCCTTTGTGGTTGGGAGTTCTCTGGATCGGGAGCTGGCAACCCAGCTCGGTGCGCCACACCTGGCGGTCTCCTTCCCGGTGGCCAACCGGGCGGTCCTGGACAGGGGGTACACCGGCTTCAGCGGTGGCCTGCGGCTGGCAGAGGATCTGATCAGCGCCATTGTGGTGAACAGGTAATTTCACTCTCCCCCTGGCTCCCTCCCATCAAGGGAGGGGGAAGATCTCCCTCTCCCTGGTGGGAGAGGGGTGGGGTGAGGGGGACCATAAGGAGGAAGGCAATGTTTGACATTAAGGAAAAGCTCTTCCAGGAGTTGGCTGACGCGGTCGTGGATATGGATGAGGACAAGGCCGTGGCCGCTGCCGAAGAGGTGGTCGCGACGCATCTCGACGCCTACGAGGCCATCGAGAAGGGGCTGTCTGCCGGGATGGAGCGTGCCGGCCAGCTGTTCGACGAGGAGGAGTACTTCATTCCCGAGCTCCTCATCTGCTCCGACGCCATGTATGCCGGCATGGAGGTGCTGAAACCGCACATCAGGCAGGATAGCGTGGCCGAAAAACGGCGGGTGGTGATCGGCGTGATCCAGGGGGACACCCACGACATCGGCAAGAACCTGGTGAAGATCATGCTGGAGACCTCCGGCTTCGACGTGACCGACCTGGGGCGGGACATCCCGCCGGCCCGCTTCGTGGAGACCGCCAAGGAGATCGATGCCGACATCATCGCCCTTTCGACACTCATGACCACCACCATGGACGGCATGGGTGAGGTGGTGCGTCAGCTGGACTCCCAGGGGCTTCGTGACCGGTTCAAGGTGATCATCGGCGGCGGTCCCATCTCCCAGGGATTTGCCGACCGGATCGGCGCCGATGGTTACGCGGTCAATGCCGCCGATGCCGTGAGGCTGGCCCGGCGCTTGACCGGCGCCTCCGCAGCGGCGGCCGCCTGATGAAGGGGGATGCGATGAAGCCGCTGCAGCGGCTGGCTGCCTATGCCAGGGGGGAGCCGGTCGACCGGCTGCCGTGCGTGCCGATCGTGGGGAACACGGCGGCCCGGGTGACAGGTGTGAAGGTGGGTGAGTTCCGGGGAAACGGGAAGCTGATCGCCGAGGCCCAGATCGCGGCCTACCGACTCTTCGGCTACGACGTTATCCGGATTTTCACCGACCTCTATACCCAGGCGGAAGCAATGGGCGCGACTGTGGAATATCCCGCGGACGAGACCGCTTACCTGGCAGCGCCGGCCCTTGGGAACCCGGCCGACATCGACCGGCTGCGGCCGGCCGATCCCAACCGGGACGGCAATCTCCCCCACCACCTTGAGGCGATGCGGATCACTGTGGACGAGGTCGGCTCGGAGGTGGCGGTGACCGGGGCGGTGACCTGCCCGTTCACCAACGCATCGTTCCTGGTCGGCGCCGAGACCCTGGCGCGGCTAATGCTGCGGGAGCCGGAGATGGTGCACCGTCTCTGCGAACTGTCGCTGGAAACGAGTCTCCGTTACGCCGCCGCCATCATCGATTGCGGTGCCACGCCGAGCCTGACCGATGCCATGTCGTCCACCACCGTGATCAGTCCGCGCCAGTTCAAGGAGTTTTCCTTTCCCTACCTGAAGCGACTGATCGACTACATCCACGGCCGCGACAGGGGCGTCACGCTCCACATCTGCGGCAAGACCGCCAGGATCTGGGAGGCGATGGCCGATGCCGGCGCCGACTGCCTCAGCATCGACAACGATGCCAGCCTGACCGACGCGAAGCTGGCGGTGGGGGGGCGGGTGCGGCTCATGGGGAACGTCCACCCGTCGGCGGTCATGCTCCAGGGGACGACCGCCGATGTCCGTCAAGCGACGCTTGCCTCTCTTCGCGAGGCCCATGACAACCCGAAGGGGTTCATCGTCGCCTCCGGTTGCAGCCTTCCTACCGAGACCCCGTTCGCCAACATCCACGCCATGCTGGATACGGTCCGGCAGGTTGGGTGGCCGGTTAAGTCTGAACATCTTGTTTAACCGCAGAGGACGCAAAGGCAGAGAATACAATGGGTATGGACCTTGTTCTTGCGATTCTCCTCAGCGTTCCTCTGCGACCTCTGCGGTGAGTAAAGGAGTTATCTGAATGAGTCTAAGTCCGAAGGAGCGGCTGCTCCATGTCGTGCAGAAGAAGAAGGTTGACCGTCCGCCGGTAGTCTGCACCGGCGGGATGATGAACGCCGCCATCGTCGACGTGATGAAGAGGACCGGCCACACCCTGCCGGAGGGGCACTTCAGCAGCGAGCTGATGGCCGAGATATCCCGGGACGTGCATGACGACACCGGCTTCGAGAACTTCGGCATCCCGTTCTGCATGACCGTTGAGGCCGAGGTGCTGGGGAGCGAGATCGACTTCGGGACCCTTGCCTGCGAGCCGAAGATCGCCCGGGAGTGCTTCCCGTCGGTCCAGTCGGTGCTCTTCAAGGATATCGGCAGCATGCTCGACGCCGGCCGGATCAGGACCGTGGCCGCGGCAGGGGAGCGATTGGCCAAGGCCGATCCGGACGTGCCGGTGATCGGCAGCCTCTGCGGCCCCATCAGCACCGCCGCAGCAATCATGGACCCGATGCAGTTCCTGAAGGAGCTGCGCAAGGAGCGGGAACAGGCCCACCGGGTATTGGAGTACGTGAGCGAGTTTCTCATCGGCTTTGGCCGCATCCTGGTTGAGAGCGGAGCCAGTGCCATCTGCATCGGCGACCCCACCGCCACCGGCGAGATCCTCGGTCCAAAGATGTTCGCCGACTATGCGGTGACCTACCTGAACCGGGTGATCGACGGCCTTCACGCCACCGGCGTACCGGTCCTGGTACACATCTGCGGCGAGATGCGGGCGGTGAAGCCGTCCATTCCGCTGCTCCACGCCGACGCCATCAGTACCGACGCCTTCGTGAACCTGCGGCTCCTCAAGGAGGAATATCCCCAGTTGACCACCATGGGGAACGTGAGCACCTTTCTGCTGGAGCTGGGGGAGCCTGACAAGGTGTCCCGTCAGACGCGGGCCCTGGTGAAGGACGGGGTGGACATCATCTCTCCGGCCTGTGGACTCAGTACCTCGTCACCGGTGGCGAACATCCGGGCCATGACCGAAACCGTGAAGGAGCGTGCATAACAGATGGTTACCGTCCACTTTCTTCCCGCAAACCGCTCCATTACCGTTGCCAGAGGGACTACCATACTGGAGGCGGCACGCCTGGCCGGCGTCTTGATCGAATCCCCCTGCAACGGTGCCGTTTCCTGCGGCAAATGTACGGTGCATCTCGATCCCGATTCGCTGCAAAAGATCGTGCGCAAGGGGATTCACCACCTCCCGCGGCGGGAGGAACTGGCCGGGCAGGTCCTCTCCTGCGAGGCGGAGGTGGTGGGTGATATCGCCGTGTCGGTGCCGGACGTTCCGGACGACCGGTCGCTCAAGATCACCAGCCATGGCCATGCCGTGGCGGTGACCCTGGCACCGTACGTTATCAAGGAGTACCTGGCGGAGCGGGACGTTACGATCGTCTATCACGGTAACGAAGTTGTCGCTGAAGAGGAGGGGGATACCTCCGGGGAGGCCTTCGGCGTGGTCGTGGATATCGGTACCACGACCCTGGTGGTCTCCCTGGTCGATCTGAACAGGGGGGTGGAGGTGGAGAACGCGTCGGCGCTCAATCCCCAGAGCCGTCATGCCCAGGATGTGCTCTCCCGGATCAGGATCGCCTCCGAGGAGACCGGGCTGGCCGAGATGCGGGATGGGGTAATCGGGGAGATCAACCGGCTCATCCTTGAGGTCTCACGCGCTGCCGACGTGCGTCAGGAGAGGCTTTACGAGGTAATCTTCAGCGGCAATACCTGCATGCTCCACCTGGCGGCCGGAGTCAATCCCCGTTCGTTGGGGCAGTATCCCTATACTCCGGAACTGACCGGCGCATCATGGCTGTCCGGTCAGGCGGTGGGGCTCGTCATAGCCGCCAGTGGGGTCGTCTATCTCCCTCCGGTCATCTCCGCCTACGTGGGGGCCGACATCACCGCCGGCCTGCAGGCGGTGCGGCTCCACGACGAGAAGGGGACGGTACTCTTCGTCGACATCGGCACCAACGGTGAGATGGCCATCGTTCACGACGGCCGGCTCTGGGCCACCTCCACCGCTGCCGGTCCCGCCTTCGAGGGGATGAACATTACCTTCGGCATGCGGGCCGGGGAGGGGGCCATCGAGCGATTCGCCATCCTCAAGGACGGGCACGTCCGCTTGAAGACCATCGGCGGCACTCCTGCGGTCGGCATCTGCGGCAGCGGGCTGATGGACATCGTGGCCGAACTGGTGGCCCACGGCGTTATCGCGAAGAACGGTAAGTTCGTCCCTCCCGATGCGTCCGGCCTACCGCCGGCCCTGGCTGCCCGCCTGATCAGGGTGGACGGCAAACCGGTGTTCAGCCTGGCCGACACGGTCTACCTCTCCCAGAAGGATATCCGTCAGGTGCAACTGGCCAAGGGGGCGATCCGGGCCGGAGTGGAATTTCTCCTGCGCCATACCGGGGTGGAAGCCGCGGCCCTGGACAAGGTCCTTATCGCCGGCTCCTTCGGTTTTCATCTCACCGCCCAGAGTCTTCTCACCATAGGTCTGCTCCCTTCGGAGGCCGCCGGCAGGATCGATTTTGTCGGCAACACCGCCAAGACCGGCGGTGAGGCATTTCTGCTCAACCGTGACAGCCGCCGGGAGATGGAGCAGCTTGTTTCCCGGGTCGAAGTCGTGGAACTGGCCAACTGCAAGGATTTTGACCGTGTCTTCGTGGATTTTCTGAGTTTCTAGTTCCCGAAATCACAAAGTTTGCAATGGCTCGGTGGGAAGGTCCGTCTAAGGCCGATTCCGTCACTTGTTTTGACAATGTGCTGGCAAGTATAATAATGAAATACGTTCCAATCTTGCGACTACAAAATCCTTGGTCGCTTTTGCCGGAACGCTGGCCGGATTCACAGCAGATCTCCGGGAGATGTTCACGTCGTTAAACGGCATGATGCCGTTTTCTCTTTTGAATTTATAGGTTGAATCTATAAGTTCCTGTCGTTGGCTGTGTCGCAGCTCCATCCGCCGGAAGTCGGCAGTGTACGTTGTTGACAGCCCATCTTAATTCAGTCAATTTGTCTTATCTTCATGATGAATCGAGGTCGATTATGGCGACAAATGATTCTGTACTTCGTCGCATATCCTTGCTCTATGTGGAAGATGAACAGAGTTCACGGGAACTGCTCGGTGGGATTATTTGTCATCGTTACCCGGAGTTACGGTTCTTTACTGCCGAAAACGGTGACGCAGGATTGGTGTCGTTCAAGCAGAACCAACCTGATATCGTCATTACCGATATCAATATGCCCATTGTCGATGGTATTAAAATGGCTGCTGAAATCAAATCGTTGAGTCCCTCTACCGAAATCATCGCCTTAACAGCGTACTCCAATCCTCAGCGCCTGCTTCAAGCCATAGAGATTGGCATCAGCCATTACATCATTAAGCCAATCGACATTGAACAGATCTTTAAGGTCCTTGATAAAATCTTAGCCATAATCCGTTCGCAACAACTAGTCGAGCAACAAAACGTCTTGATCAGGGATTTAAACATCGAACTTGAAAAAAAGGCAACGGAGCTTGAATTGGCGAACCAGGAGCTTGAGTCCTTCAATTATACGGTGGCTCATGACCTGCGTTCCCCCATGGTCAACGTCAGCGGCTTCTCCCAATTGCTGCTTGGCATGCATGCCTCTTCCCTGGACGACGTCGGTAAGGGGTACCTGCAGGTGATAAACAGTGAGATAATACGGATGAACAGCCTCATCGGCGCACTACTAAGATTTTCAGTTGATTCTCGAAGGCATATCGAAAAAAAATGGACGGATCTCAGTGTCATTGCCAACGAAATTCTAACCAATCTATTGGCGCATGAACCGTTGCGCCGTGTGGAATTTTGTGTGGCAAAAGGAGTAAAAGGTTATGGTGATCCTGACCTGTTGCGAGTTATCCTTGATAATTTGCTGGGAAACGCCTGGAAGTATTCAGTGAAAAGGGATGTCGCTCGCATCGAATTTGGTACTCTCAACACTGAGGACGATCTGGTCTATTTTGTACGCGACAACGGGGCTGGCTTCAGTCAGGAAGAGGCGGACAAGCTGTTCACTCCCTTTCAGCGACTCCAGCTAGACGACGGGATTGACGGTTTCGGCATCGGACTGGCCACCGTGCAAAGGATTATCCAACGCCACGGCGGCAGGATTTGGGCCGATGGCGAAAAAGGGAAGGGGGCAACGTTCTACTTTACGCTCTGATTTTATATGGTTATGGTGAACGCACTCAAGCTTTAAACTTGTTCCGATCCGAAGAGGCAATCTCACTCCTCTCTCTCAAACCTACAGTATTTTCATCATCCCCATAGGACAACACCGCATCTTCGCCTCCTGAAACCCCGATCAGACCCGTCATGAACATCCGATCTCAATTACGGACATCCTCCAATCTTCTCTATTTGCGCAAACTGATATTATGTCCATAAAGATGCGATGGTTATCTGCATCATCCAGCTATTTCCAGCCGTAGGCAACATGAGATACGAAATTTTGTCAGCTCTGTTCACCCCTGCTCGTGATGTCGGTCATGTGACCTAACCGCTTGCGGCGGGGGGAAAGGGAAGGGCACATGAAACTCGCTATCCTTGGTTCACGTGGAATTCCAGCAAGTTATGGTGGCTTTGAGACCTTTGCAGAAGAACTGGCCGTCAGGCTAGTGAAACGCGGCATAGAAGTAACGGTTTACTGCGAAGGGGGAGAAGAAGGGGGCGAAGCCACTTATCAGGGCGTTAATCTCGTGCATATCCGGACTCCACATCTCGGTCCGCTGACCACGATCATTTTCGACCTGCTTTGTCTGTGGCATGCTCGTAAGGCGTACGATGTAGTCTACATGCTCGGTTATGCGACGAGCATATTTTGTTTTATCCCACGGCTATGGGGTAGCGAGGTCTGGATCAACATGGATGGGGTGGAATGGGCGAGGTCCAAGTGGGGTGCACTGGCAAAACTCTGGTTAAGGACGATGGAAGCCGTGGCTATGTGGACACCCGACAAGTTGATTGCCGATGCCGACGGTATTTTGCAGCATCTTCAATCCCGCCATGTCCGTCATCCTCCCGTGAGCGTGATTCCCTACGGGGCGCCAGTGATCAAGGTCGCGCCCGATGTTGGTCTCCTCGAGGAGTGGCAACTAACCACCGGCCAGTATTATCTCGTTGTGTGCAGGCTTGAACCGGAAAACTCGGTAAAGGAGATTGTAAAGGGGTACCTGCAATCGAAGAGCGAGCACCCCCTGGTAATAGTAGGCAGCATTGATCCAGCTACTGAATATGTGAAAGAATTATTGCTATTGAACAATACACGTACCCGATTCATCGGTCCGGTTTACGATAAGCGCAAACTGCAGGCGCTGCGGTTTCATGCATTCGCCTATTTCCATGGCCATACCGTTGGAGGGACTAACCCGTCATTGTTGGAGGCACTCGGGTGCGGAAACCTTGTTGCTGCCCACGACAATAGGTTTAACCGGGAAGTTGCGGGTGGAATAGCCACCTATTTTCAAAATGATCACGACATTGCGGAATGCATTAGCAGACTGGAATATTGTCCGCAGGAACAGTTGAGCCGGGTGAAAACCATGGCACACGAACGGATCAACAATAGGTACAGCTGGGATCGCATCACCGATACCTACTGCCTTAATTTCCCGCAACAACTACCACTACCTGCAGGGGGAAGGTCGGTAGTAACGACAAAGCCGATCATCGAGAAGCGATTGCGCTTTCACACATGATCCCGGTCGTTTCGTTAGCTGGCAGGGTAAGTACCGTCTGCGGATATGGCCACAGAATACCATCCCCCCGTGCCATTGCGTGCGGTCCAGGTTGCCCCTGAATCTGAGGAGGTGTATATCTGCCCACCCGCTGTGACGCTGGCTACGAGTCTGGTGCCATCTGCGCTGGATACCACACTCAGCCACTGTCTGTCCTCATCACGCGCCGTCCAGTCACCCCCGAGTCTATGGATATGTAAATTTGTCCGCCCAACTCAGCCGCTAACGATTTATTACCGTCCGCGGATGAAGCAACGGTACTCCAATTTCTGTCTTCTTCACGAGCGGTCCAAGTTCCGCCAGAATCAGTCGAAGAGTAAATCTGACCACCTAGATCTGCAGCAACCAGTTTGGTACCATCTGCGGATGAGGCAACAGATACCCAAACTCCGTAAGGATCGCGCCTGATCCAGGTCGCCCCGGAATCCGTGGATGTGTAAATATTGCCTCCCTGTACCACGGCGACCAGCTTTTTACCATCTGAGGAGCTGGCTACAGCCCGCCAATTTCTGTTTGCATCATGGGCACTCAGAACCTTTTCGACTTTTTCTGCCGGAGGCACTATTGTTGTCACGGATGCGTTGGCTGCCATGGGCTGGCCACCGCATCCCCCCGAAGAGCCTCATGCCTGAACTATGCAACATACTGTGATTATCGCGAGCGACGAATATACCCTGTGCAACGTCATCACTATCTCCTTGATTCACCCTGCTTTTTAGTCCGAGACTATCCTCGTAAGTATGGTCCTTTGATCGGAGTGAACCGGAATTAGTGCGTGATGATTGTCGCAATTAGAATGAATTAATTGCCTGCCGTTTTGGAAATACTGGTCGCGACAAAATCCTGGTGTGTGCGCCGAGCCTGCAACAGTAAAAATAAAAAGGGCTTAGGGGATATCCTCTAAGCCCAGATTGCTGACAAAGGTGGTTTGCACCAAAACATGCCTCCAAAGGTTGGGGCTTTGCCCTTCAGGAAAGCAAGCGAACGTCTTACAGGACATCCTGCGAAGGCGTTTTTTCTTTGGGGCATCTGTTGATTTTGTAAGTGAGGTTTGTCAATAGCCTGAAGCCCGCGATCAGCGGGCCTTTTGCTTTCGCCCTATCCACAGTTCGCTTATCCGTACCGTTCGTCTCGAAGCCGCTCAACCCGTTTCTGCAGCAGGAGGGCGCGTCGCTCCTGCGGTGGCCTGGCATCGAGTTCGGCTTGTGATAGCCCGAGGGCCTCGGCGTTCAGAGCGGCGCAGCAAAGCGTATCCTCCCAGCCGTCCAGCACCGATCCCGGTTTGTCTGCAGCCGCCAGCAAGGGGAGAAGCAGGTCCGTGCGGCTCTTGAGCGCCTTTTCCGCAACCTCGATCCTGGTTGAGTCCCTGAGCTCGTCCCACCGGTTGACCACCCCGTGTAGTCGGCAGCTCCAGGCCAGAGCCGTCCGCATGGCTGCCGGGAGACGGAGGCGGTTGCAGAGCAGGGGGGCCATGGCAAAGCCGGTCTCTTCATGACCGTGATGCTTCGGCCAGGCTTCAACAGGGGTTGCCAGCTTCCCCAGATCGTGGAACAGGGCGCAGAACCGGGCGGTCTGGTCCCGGGTCGATGTCGCCATCCGCCCCAGGATCTGCATGGTGTGGCTGAAAAGGTCCCCTTCCGGGTGGTGCTCAGGCGGACCGGCCGGCACCAGGGGCATACGGAACAGCTCCGGCAGATACCGGTTTCCCACCTGCAACGACAGCATCCGCTGAAAAAAGCGAACCGGGTCGTCCCCGGTGATCGCCTTCAGCATCTCCGTGCTGAACCGCTCCACAGGGATCTCTGCGCAGCGGTCATCCCAGTTAGCGCCGCTCATGAGCCGTTCTGCTTCCGGCACCAGTCGCCATCCTTCGGCCTCGAACCGGAGCCCACGAAACAGCCTGATCGGATCGTCAACGAAGGAACTGTCGGAGCAGGTGCGTAGACGTCTTTCTCCCAGGTCTTCTCTCCCCCCCAGGGGGTCGATGACGATGCCATCAAGGGTCATGGCCATGGCGTTCACGGTGAAATCCCGTCTCTGGAGGTCGTCGTCAAGAGAGCTTGGCGAGTCGATCGTGACCGCCTCGATCTTTCCGAATTTCGGGTGAAAGAGAAAGTGGATCGGTGCGGCACTCTTTGCCGCCACTGGCCTAAATCCGCAGGAGTTGAGGGCATCAGGCGGCAGCGTGGTGATCAGGTCGACGTCATTGCCGGCCTTATGGTCAAGATAATCCCTGACGATGCCGCCGACCAGCCAGACGGAAGCGTGATGCTCTTTCGGGAAAAGGCCTTTGAGAAATCGAATGATGGCGTCCATGGATACACCATAACCGTCTTGGCATGGTGACGCAACTCTCCGGAGCGATGCACGACCAATCGGGCTATCTCCATACCGTAAGCAAGTGCTGACATTTGTGTGTTTTGTGTTATAAGAGGTATTTCATAAACTGCGGTTTCTTAATGAGCCGGGCATCGGCCAATGGAGATGGGGAATGTCTCTCGAACTGTGCGAAATGTCGCTGCAGCAGACCCAAGGGCTGCTCCGGTTCACCGACAAGGTGTTACAGGAGATATGCTGCCAACGCTTCTCCAGTAACGAACTGTACATTCAGGCAGTCCAGCAGGTGCTGGGCGGTGAGGGGAGGCGGGGGCCGGAGAGCATCTTTATCGGCTTTCAGGGAACTGGCGGGACGATCCGGCGGGGACGCGTGTTTCACCTGCGAAAAGGGAAGCTCGTGGAGGGGTCGGAGGAGATCGCCATCGATAGCGGCACCGACTACGCTGCGACCCTCGCCGTTACGGAGAAGCAGGCGGACGTGGTGGTTTCCAACCGGACAAACGGCGGCGACTCCCTTGACGAGTACCAGCATTACATCCCACCCGAGATCGGGTCGGTCCTGCCGTCGGCGGTACGGAATTTCATAACCTGCCGGATCAGCGGCGAGACGCCGGGCGCGATGATCGCCTTCAATTTCCCCGGCGCGGCAACCGATTACGACGCCGATGTCCTCAGGGGGCTCGGCGTGGTCATCGGCTCGCTCATCACCCTTTCCGACCAGGTGCGGGAGACGGAGAAGGCGTTCATTTACACCATCGAGGCCCTGGCTAGGGCGTGTGAAGCTGCGGAAGAGCATACCGGGCAGCACATCCTGCGGGTCAACCGCTATGCCGGCGCATTGGCTGCAGCCGCAGGTGCTCCGGTGGAGTTTGTGGAAGCGGTTTCCTTTTCAGCCCAGATGCACGATGTGGGAAAGATCAAGATCCCGGTGGCAATTCTCCTCAAGCAGGGTCCTCTCGACGACGGTGAGATGGAACTGATGAAGATGCATCCGGTGTTTGGCGAGCGGATACTGGGCGATTCGCCGCGGTTGCAGGTCGCCCGGGAGATCGCCATTGCCCATCACGAGAATTGGGACGGAAGCGGTTATCCGTCCGGGCTCAGGGGAGAGAGTATCCCCCTTGCCGGTCGAATCGTCAGGATTGCCGATGTCTACGACGCCCTCCGGTCCCGACGGAGCTACAAACGGTCCATGAGCCACGGAGATGCGCTTCGGGTCTTCCGGGACGGAGACGACCGCATCCGCCCCAGGGAGCATTTCGATCCTGAACTGCTGCGTCGCTTCTTCAGTATCGAGCATATGTTCGAGAGCATTTACAGCGCGAGCGAACGGGAGAACGGCGATTGACGGAGCGCTGTGCGGTGTGTGGCTTCAATTTGTGCTCTGGATGCTGTTTTGCGAGCTATTCAGTTCTAAAGTTTTCTCCGGCATTGCCGAAAGAAACTTTAATTTTGTAGGCCCTGAGTTTGACTATTCTCACCACTCCACAGCCAGATAACATCCAAAGGAGCTGATGATGTTCCTACTGCCCAAAGGGAATCCGCTGTACGAAAATATTGCCGGTAATAAGGTAAAGCTCCCCGAGGTGCTTGAAAAGCTGCAGTTCGGCGGTTTTACCGGTTATCTGGACTTCAAGTTTCTCGACACCGAAGCGGTTCTCCTCTTCGAAGGGGGAAAGCTGATCAGTGCCATGTATGAGAAGGGGACAACGGTCGTTTCCGCCTTTGAGGCCATTGCAGAACTCTGTTCCCTCATCGTGGGCGAGGGGGGCGTGCTCAGCGTGTACCGCCTTTCAAAGGACCTGACCATGGGTCTCCATGCCCTGGTGCACGGCGAAGTTCTCTACAAGGGACAGGAACTGAAGCTGATCGACATCAAGGCTCTGCTGGAGAAATTGAAGGAGCAGCAGTTGAACGGCGTCCTCAGGATTTACACCGACGAGCGGACGGCACTCATCTTCTACAAGGACGGTGCTCCGCTCGGGTTCTTCCATGACGGTTCGCAGGATATCGAGACCTCGGCCACCGAATCACAGAAGGTTGCCGCCCTGCCGGGCGCCAAGATTGACGTCCTTGCCACCAAGAGTGCCGAAGAGCTGATGGGGTACGATCTGTTGGAGGTGGTGAATATCACCAAGCTCTGGGACACGGCGACCGCCAAGCAGCAGGCTGCGGCGGAAACGAAGCGCAAGGAAGCCGAGGAGCGTGACCGCAAGGCGACCAACGCCAAGCTGGCCGAGCTCGAAGAGGATCTGAAGGAGATCGTCTCGGCCTATGTGGGGAAGGTCGGTCGCACCCTGGTGGAAAAGGAGCTTGGTGACCAGGGCGGCCGCCTCTGCCTGCTGGACAAGGACGGCCTGGCACGTTTCATGGCCGGCATCGAAAAGGGCGCAAAGCTTCTGACCAGCATGACGAAACTCCAGGAGATGCTCAAGACCATGGAATCCGAAGTGGCGGCCAGGATTTCGGCATAGGGTAAAAGGGATAAAGGGGGGTTCATGGAAGCCAGTTTACTAGAGGGCCTGCTTCAGGGCATTCATAACTTCGATATCGGTTCGATGAATATCGTTACGCTGATCCAGGCGATCACCTGGTTCGTTGCCAGCATCATCAGCTTTTATTTCAGTATCGGCAACGCCCGGGTCTGGACCAGTATCGGGACCGGTTTCTTCCTGATCTTCCTCAGCCAGGCTTATGAGCTGAACCCGTTTACCTTCTACGCCAAGATGGGGCCGATCCATAACCTGATAGGGGCCATCTCCATCATCCTGATCGCCCACGGCTTCCTTGAATACTACATCTTCAGCCGCACCCTGGATATATCCGGAAGTAAGCGGGCGGTCTACCTGGGGACCATTGTCATGATCGCCCTGGCCGCAGCCTTCATCATCCTCAACCCGACCCCGAGCGCCAACACGGCACGCAACCTCAGGATGATCGAGAATACCATCTGGGTCATTCTTTCGGTCTTCATCATCGACCTGATCCGCAAGATTCACGAAGTGGTCAAGGATTCCGTGATCGGCAAGGGGTTCGTCGCCTTCGGCATCGTCTTTCTGCTGATCGTACTCTGGAAAGGGTCGGAACTCTATCTGCAGATCTACCAGTGGGACAAGGACTGGCTGGACATCATTGCCATTACCGGTGAGGAGTCTGACTACGAACAGTTCACCGGCCGGGCGAACTTCGCACTTCTGATGAACCAGATATTTGGCCTTCTGTCGGGCTTCTCCGTCGGCGGGACCTTTGTGTATCTATACAGACTGCTCAAATAGGAGGGTATGGATGAAAGGATTTCGGATACTGACGTCGGCGGTTTCGATTGCTGGTATGGCCGTCATTGCCGGCTGCGGCGGCGGGGTAAGCGGAGGTTCGGACGCGAGTGACGCGGTCGCCAAGTCACAGGGATGCATTGCTTCCTCATGCCACGGTACGATGGCATCCACGGTGACAGGCCGGGCGATTGCCGACGAATGGCGGGCATCATCCCATTTCAGCCAGAATGTTGCCGGCTGTACCACCTGCCATGGCCATTCACACCAGAACTCATGCTCTTCATGCCATGGAGGGGCGGTTCCTCAGAATCCGGTGCAAAACGGTGTGGACGCTGAGGCCACGTGCAAAGAGTGCCATGTCGACGGTTCCGCTCTGAACGGCCTTGATAACCGCCACCTTCCCGAGCTGAACAGCAACTATGGCAGCACCAGCACCTTTTCACCAACCACGGGATGGAACAACGCCAGCAACCCTCCGACGACAGCCGATACAACGGCTGGCTGGGTCGCCCTGCGGGGTACCTCCTCCGAGAGCCGCTGCATCTGGTGTCACAATCCCCATGACACCCATATCCTGCCGCAGCAGCAGCAATGGGGGGCGTCTGGCCACGGAGACCCGGCAGCCG